>NZ_VFPH01000001.1:2492275-3115344 GCF_006717045.1 Pseudonocardia cypriaca | reverse complement strand
GCCGTCCTCGTGCAGCCGCTGGATCCGCGGCCGGCCGTCGCGCGGTCCCGGGTCGAACGCGACCCTCACCGGCGGCGCGGCAGCAGCCCGGCGAGCAGGCCGCGCTGCGGGCCGCCGCGGAGCTCCTCAGGGGCGGCACCCACCTCGGCGAACACGTCGTTGGCCGCCAGCACCCCGGTAGCGGCCGCACGTTCCATGAGGCCCGTGAGGAACGGGGTCGTGACGTGATCGCCCGCCACGCGGAGACCTCGGCACGAGCCGGTGACGTTGATCCGGGACGCGGCACCGCCCGGTGGGAACGACGGCGCGGTGGCCTCCATCCGCTGCTGCTGGTGCAGCACACCGGCGTCGGCCGTCTCGGGCCACAGCTGCGCGAGCTCGGCCCGCATCCGGGCGGAGGCGCTGTCGGCGTCGGGCGCGGAGCAGGCGTAGGAGTGCAGCTCCACGACCGAGCCGCCCGTGCGCGCGGCCCACCGGGCCGACGGCTCCTCGAGCCGGGAGTAGACCGTGACCGAGTCGAGCGTGCGTTCGCGGCTCACGGCGTTGAACGTGGCGCGGTGGGGGGCGACGTCGCGGTCGAGCCACAGCCGGGTGACCGCGAACGGCGGCGCCACCGGCAGCGCCGCCGCCTTGGACACGAGCCGCGGCGCCACCGCCGCCACCTGCGGGGACGCGGCGAGCAGGGCCCGCAGCGCAGGCGGCTCGGTGGCGAGCACGAGGTGCCGGGTGAGCAGGGCGCCGTCGTCGAGCTCCACGCGCCAGCGGTGGCCGTCGGCCGGTGTGATCACCCGGGCCGGTGTGGCGGTGCGCACCTGCGCGCCGAGCTTCTCCAGGTACGCCGTGAAGGGTTCCCAGATGGCCGTGCGGTGGTCGGTGGCGGGAGCGTCGAAGCCGATGCCGTGCGGGTTGCCGAGGAAGTAGTAGTGGAACATCGCGATCAGCTCTGCCGCCGAGAGCGCGCCGGGGTGGGCGAAGAAAGAACGCGCGAACGCCTCGAAGAGCATCGCCTGCGCGCGGTCGGACATGCCGAGCGAGGCCAGGAACCGCGCGGCCGGCACGTGGTCGAAGCGCGCGGTGGTGCGGACCCGGTCGTAGGCCAGCAGCTCGGCGGCCAGTGACTGGCGGGAGCGGAGCAGGTCGCGCAGGCCGAGGCTGGGGGAGCGGGCGAACAGCGCGATCAGGTTGAACGGCGGGTTGCCCGGGAGCCCGGTGAGATCCTCGTCCGGCCAGTCGCGGGAGATCACCGGGTAGCCGTCGACGGGGCGGAGGAACCCCAGCTCCGGGTCGATGCGGCGCAGCAGCGCGCGCCAGGTGTGGTAGTGGCGGAAGAACGCGTGGAACCCGTGCTCGACCACCTGCTCGGTGCCGTCGGGCAGGGTGTGCGGCCACGCGCCCAGCCGGCCGCCGAGGGTGGGCGCCGCCTCCAGCAGCGTGACGGCCACGCCGCGCTCGGCCAGCACCACCGCCGCCGAGACCCCGGCGATCCCGCCGCCCACCACCACGGCCTCGGTGCCTTCCGGGGCCTTGTGGGGCAGCGACGGGTCGGCCGGCACGAGTACCCGTGCACGCGGTTCGCGGCTCACCCGCCGACTCTATGTGCGCGCCCCGACACTTCGTGGAATGCCCGCGCACGCCGGCCGCGTTGGCCCCTGACATGACGATCGATGTGGGCCGGTACGGGATCTGGCGGGGGAAGCAGGGGCTCGGCCCGGAGTTCGCGGTGGAGGCCGAGGCGCTCGGGTACGGCGCCATCTGGATCGGTTCGTCGCCACCCGGGGACCTCGCGCTCGCGGAGGCCCTGCTCGACGCCACCGACCGCATCGTGATCGCCACCGGCATCGTCAACATGTGGGCGACCCCGGCGCAGGAGGTGGCGGCCTCCTACCACCGGATCGTGGCGAAGCACCCGGATCGCTTCCTGCTCGGCGTCGGCATCGGCCACCCGGAGAAGTCGGAGGAGTACCGCAGCCCGTACGCCACCATGGTCGACTACCTCGACACCCTCGACGAGGCGGGCGTCCCCGTGGCGGGCCGGGCACTCGCCGCGCTCGGCCCGAGGGCGCTGCGGCTCGCCGCCGACCGCACGGCCGGTGCACACCCTTACCTGACCACCCCCGAGCACACCCGCGAGGCGCGGCAGCTCGTCGGCGACGGTGTCCTGCTCGCCCCGGAGCAGAAGGTGGTCCTCGACACCGACGCCGAGCGCGCCCGCGCGGTCGGCCGCCCGTTCGTCGACCAGCCGTACCTGCACCTGGTCAACTACCGGTCCAACCTGCTGCGGCTCGGCTGGACCGAGGCGGATCTCGACAATGGGGGCAGCGACGCGCTCATCGACGCGCTCGTCGCCCACGGCGACGCCGGCACGGTGGCCGAGCGGCTCACCGCCCACCTGGAGGCGGGCGCCGACCACGTCTGCGCGCAGGTGCTCACCGCAGGCGGCGCCGACCCGCTGCCCGCGCTGCGCGAGCTCTCGGCGGCACTCGGACTGCGCTGATTCCCGTCCGCTACCGCGGCGTGCCCGTCGGGTGCAGCGGTGGCCCGGTCATCGGGCAGTGCACGCACTCCTCCACCCGGATGCCGTCAGCGGCGGGCGCCTCGGCTTCGAGCGGCTTGCGGATCAGCGTGTACCCGGCCAGCGCCGCCGCGACGAGGAGGCCTGCGCCGATCATCATCGCCACCCGGAAGCCGGCGTCGAACGCGGCCGGGTCGGTGTAGTCGTCGCCCGTGATGCCGGCGAGGCCGGGCACGACGGCGACGGCGAGGAGGCCGGCTGCCCGGGCCACCGCGTTGTTCACGCCGGACGCGGCGCCCGCGTACCGGTCGGGGGCGGAGTCGAGCACGGTGGCGGTGAGCGGGGCGACCGTGAGCGTGAGGCCGGCGCCGAACACGAGCATCGCGGGCAGCAGGTCGGTGAGCCACGACGTCGTGGCGTCGACCCGCAGGAGCAGGAGCAGGCCCGCGGCGCTCACCAGCGGGCCGACGGTCATCGGCAGCCGTGGCCCGATCCGCCCGGTGAGCGCGCCCGCCCGCGCCGAGAACGCCAGCATCACCGCTGTGACCGGCAGCAGCGCCGCCCCGGCCGCGAGCGGCGTGAACCCGGCCACGGTCTGCAGCTGCAGCACCAGTAGCAGGAACACCGCTCCCATCGCGCCGTAGATCAGGACGGTGGCCACGTTGGCGGCCGTGAACGTCCGGTTCCGGAAGAGGGCCGGCGGCACCAGCGGGTGGGGTGAGCGCCTCTCGACCAGCACGAACGCCACCAGCGCCAGCACCCCGACGGCCACGGCAACCACCGGGAGCGGCTCGGCGCCGACCTCGCCGAGCCCGGTGAGGCCGTAGGTCAGCGCACCGAGCCCGACCACCGCCAGCACCGTGCCGGTGATGTCGAGGCCGGGAGCCGACTCGGCGTCGCGGCTCTCCGGCACGTGCTTCAGCGCGATGACGATGATCAGTGCCGCGAGCGGGATGTTGATCAGGAAGACCGCCCGCCAGCTCCACTCGACGAGCCAGCCGCCCAGGAACGGGCCGACGGCGCCCGCGATGCCGCCGAGGCCGGACCACGCGCCCACGGCCGCGGCGCGGTCCGGCCCGTGGAACGAGGCGGAGATCAGCGCGAGGCTGCCCGGCGTGAGCAGGGCACCACCCACGCCCTGCAACGCCCGCGCCGCGATCAGCGTGCCGATGTCCGGGGCCAGCCCGCAGGCCAGCGACGCCACGGCGAACCAGGCGACACCGACGATGAACACCCGCCTGCGGCCGAAGTGGTCGCCGAGCGACCCGCCGAGCAGGATGAGGGCGGCGAGGGTGAGCGTGTACGCGTTGACCGTCCACTGCAGGCCGGTGAAGCCCGCGCCGAGGTCGGTGCCGATCCGCTCGAGTGCCACGTTCACGACCGTGCCGTCGATCATCGCCAGACCGGATCCGAGCACCGTCGTGGTGAGCACCCAGCGCCCCGCCGCAGTGCCCATCCGCAGTTCCCCCGCCACCATGTGGCGCAGCTTACGGCGCTCGAGCACGCGCCCGAGCCGATCACCGGTAGATCGAACAACTCCCCGTGCACGACGTATGACACCCCGTCACCTCTGCGGAGCGCGGTCGTTGACCGTGCAGGAACGGGAGGCGACATGGGACGAAGCGCGCGGCGGCTACCAGCCGCCCGTGTGGCGGTTGGCGCACTGGCGACGGTCATGGCGACCGGACTGCTGGGACTCGGGTACGCACAGGCGAACCCGCAGGTCGCGGCCCCCGGCCTGCCCCCCGCGCCTGCCGTGGCCGGTCCCGCCCAGCCCGCGGAGCGCACCCCCGACGACGACTCCCGCCACGCCGCGACCAGCGACCGGGACCTCGAGCCGGAGGCGCCGGGCCGGGTCCGTGCCGCCGCGCCCAACGCCGGGCACTCGACGGCGCGCCGTGCTGCGCCCCCTCCCGACGCCGCCCAGAACACGGGGTCGAAGCCGGCTCCGCCCGGGCCCGCCCTGGTGGCCGGCACCCCGTGCACCGTGACCGCGCGCGCCTGCGTGGCGCTGACCGAGCGGCTGGCCTGGCTGATCGAGGGCGGCGTCATCAGACGGGGACCGGTCCACATCCAGCACGGCGACGCGGCGGACCCCACCCCACGGGGCACCTTCAGGGTGCAGTGGAAGGCCGAGCAGTACACCAGCCGCGAGTACCTCACCCAGATGCCGTACTCGGTGTTCTTCGCCGACGGCGGGATCGCGTTCCACGAGGGAACGCAGGACAACCCGTCCGCGGGCTGCGTGAAGCTCGAGCACGCGGATGCGGAGGCGTTCTTCTACTTCTTGCAGAAGGGTGACGAAGTACAGATCCACTAGGTGGTGCCGGGGCTTCTACCTCCAGTAGAATGGCGTTCGTGCCGACACTGGGTGAGCTGGAACGCGCCGTGATGGAGACCCTCTGGTCGGCCAGTGCACCAGTCACCGCTCGCGACGTGCAGGACGCGCTCGCGGGCCGTGACCTCGCCACCACCACCGTGCTCACCGTCCTCGGGCGGCTGGAGCGCAAGGGCCTGGTCACCCGGGAACGGGCGGGTCGTGCCCACCGCTACCGGGCCGTCGCGAGCCGCGAGGACCACGTCGCCGAGCTCATGCGCGACGCCCTCGACGCCGCTCCCGACCGCGGTGCCGCGCTGGCCCGGTTCCTCGGCTCCATCCCCGAGGACGAACGCGCCGCCCTGCGCGACCTGCTCGACTGACATCCTTAGTACTCATGGAGAGCGCGGCGCTGTTGCTGCTCGTGCTCGGCGTGCTGCTCGCCGAGCCGGTCAGCCGTTCGCTGGCTCGTGCGCAGTGGACCGTCCGCGACCCGGTCGGTGCCCTGCTCGTCTGGCAGGCCGTCGGGCTGGCCGGAGGGCTCGCGCTGCTCGGCTCGGGGGTCGTGTACGGCCTGGCACCGCTCGGCCCGTCCCTCCCGACGGCGGTGGGCAACACCGCGGAGATGCTCGCCGCCGGGCGGGTGCCGCAGCTCGGCGTCACCCACGTGCTGGCCCTGCTCGCCGCACTGGTGCTGGCGCTGCGGCTCGTCGGGGTGCTCGTGGCGGTCACGACGCGCACGCTGCGGGCCCGCAGGCGCCACCGCGACCTGCTCGACCTGCTCGCGACGCCGTGGCCGGACGTGCCGCACGCCCAGGTGCTCGACCACCCGGTGCCCGTGGCGTACTGCCTCCCCGGGCTGCGTTCGCGGCTCGTGGTCTCCGCCGGGGTGCTCGACGCCCTCGACCCGCCCGCCGTGAAGGCCGTGCTCGCCCACGAGCAGGCGCACCTGCGGGAACGCCACGACCTCGTCGTGCTGCCGTTCGTCGCGTGGGGCGCCACCGCGCCGTTCGTGCGCGGGATGGTGTGCGCGCAGGTGGCGGTGGCTGCGCTCGTGGAGATGCGGGCCGACGACGTCGCGTCGGCGGCGGTCACGCCCAAGCAGCTCACGGGGGCGCTGCGCACGGTCGGCGGGGCCGCTCCGGCCGCCGCGCTCAGCTCCTTCACCGACGCCCTCGACCGGCGGCTGCTGCGCATCGTGCGCCCACCGGCCCCGCTGCCGTCCGCGGTGCGGATCATGGTGCGGCTCGGCGCCCTCGGGCTCGTCGCGATCCCCACCGGCCTGCTCCTGCTCTCCTGACCGGTCAGGCACGCAGCGGGGCACTGGCGGTCCGCAGCTGGCCGAGCGACTCCGCCCACGACCGGACGAGGCCGGTCTCGTGGTAGTCCACCCCGACCTCGCCGCAGAACTCGCGCACCAGCTTGCGCGACCGGCGCAGGTTCGGCGTGGGCATGCTGGGGAAGAGGTGGTGCTCGATCTGGTGGTTCAGCCCACCCATCGCGACGTGCAGCAGTCCGTCGGTCAGCCGCCCACCTGCCACGTTGCGCGAGGTGAGCACCTGCTTGCGCAGGAAGTCCATGCGCTCCGTCGGCATCTCCATGCCCTTGTGGTTCGGGGCGAAGATCGAGCCGAGGTAGATGCCGAACAGGCCCTGGTGCACGACGAAGAACGCCACGGCGAGCCCGGGCGGCAGCACCGCGAGGAGCGCCGTCAGGTAGCCGGCGGCGTGCACGGCCAGCAGCGTGAGCTCGAGCCCACGACCACGCACCTTCGAGCCGTTCGCGCCGAGGAGGCCCTGCAGGCTCGCGCGGCGCAGGTCGATACCGGCCAGGGTGAGCAGCGGGAAGAAGAGCACCGCCTGGTGGCGGTTCAGGAACCGGTTGATCCCGCGGCTCGCCTCGGCCTGCTCGCCGGTCCAGGCCAGCGCGCCCGCCTCGACGTCGGGGTCGAGGCCCTCGTGGTTCGGGTTGGCGTGGTGGCGGGTGTGCTTGTCCATCCACCAGCCGTAGGACATCCCGATGCCGAGGTTGCCGAGTATGCGCCCGACGACCGCGGACGGGCGGCGCGTGCGGAACACCTGGCGGTGGGCCACGTCGTGGGCGAGCAGCGCGATCTGGCCGTACAGCACGGCGGCCGCCGCGGCCACGGCCAGCTGCCACGGCGAGTCGCCGATCAGGACGAAGGCGGTTGCGGTGGCCGCGGCGAAGGCGCCCACCAGCGCGAACCGGGCCAGGTAGTAGCCGGGGCGGCGGCGCATCAGGCCCGCCGCGGCCACCCGCGCGGAAAGGCGGGCGAAGTCGCTCCCGGCGGGGCCCGCCGCGGTCTCGGTGATCGTGCTGCTGGTCATGGTCAGAGCCTGGGGGAGCAGCACGCCGGTGATGAGCCTGCGAGCCCCCGGACCGGGGGTGGGGCTCGCCCCCCGCCGGCCGCGCGGAACTCACAGCGTCGTCACAGCGACGGTCTGGGAACGTGTGGCTCTCGCTGCCCGACACCCGGAGACGCACGATGTCGATCTCGCTGCACACCGGTGGCCGCACCGCGACCGTCAGCTCGTCGTGGACCGCGTGGGACGCTCCGTTCCGGCTGGTGGTCACCGACCCGTGGGCGATGCACCACGCCCGCCACCAGGTGGCGGACGTCGTCGGCGCACTCGTGGCCACCGTCGATCGCCGCCTCCCGGCTGCCCGGCGTGATGCGCAGCTCGTTCAGATGCTCGGTGGGACGCGCAGCACCCCACTGCGGCCCTTCCCGTACGGGATCGCGGCCTCGCCCGCCGACGGGGACGTCCACCGCCCCGCACCCACGCGGTGGCAGCAGGCGTTCACCGCCGCCGGGCGCGCCCGCGACGGCTGGTCGGTGACCGCCGGACCCGCCGCTCCTGCCCTGATCGCGCAGCGGTGCGCCGAGCTCGTGGCCGAGGCGGCCTCGTGCGGTGTGCTCGTGGCGTTCGGCGACCACGTCGCCACGTCCGGGCTCGCGCCGGTCGGCGGCTGGCGGGTGCAGATGCAGGACGCGCTCGTCGCGATCGACGGCGGAGCGGTCTCCTCGACCAGCTGCGTGCAGCGCGGCCGGGCCGACCGGCTCCAGCCGTTCGCGGTGGCGGCGACCGGGCGCACGGTCGTGCCCGCATGGCGGTCGGTCGCGGTGGCCGCGGCCGACGCCCCCGCTGCGAGCGCGGCGTGCAACGGCGCGCTGCTGCGCGGCGCCTGCGCGCCCGCGTGGCTGGCCGAGCTCGGGCTCCCGGCGCTGCTCGTGGACTCCCACGGCGTCCCGCACGCCGTGGGACGCTGGCCCGTTCCGGCCTGACCGGTCGGTAGCGTCAGGCAGGAACGGGATCGGCCGCCGCGACCCGGTCGGGCCCGCCGAGCAGGAGCGTGGTGAGCCCGGCCAGCGGGAGCACCACGAGGAGGCAGAACGCCCCGGCCACGCCGATCACCTCGGCCAGCCCCCCGACGAGCGCAGCGCCGACGCTGGCGCCGGTGAGGAACACCAGCGTCGCGATGCCGAGCGCGACCCCGCGCTGGGAGTCGCGGACCGCCGTCCCCACCGAGGAGATCATCGCCGGCTGCCCGACCCCGAACGCGCCGCTGACCAGCATCACGGCCAGCGCGAGTAGCACCGGGGCCTGGAGCCACGCGCCGGTGGCGGCCACCAGCAGCGCGACCACGGCCGTCGGGCAGGCCAGGGCGATCGAGCGCCGCGGGCCGAGCCGGGCGAGCAGCGTGCGGGCGATCCTGGGGGAGACGAACCCGACCACGGCGGACGGCACCAGGAGGACGCCGGTGGCGAACGGTGTCCAGCCCCAGGAGGCCGCCGTGAGCGGCACCCCGAGCAGCAGGGCGAACCAGCTCGCCGGGATCGCGCCCGCCGCGAAGGCGCTGCGCAGCACCGTGGTGTTGGTGACGATCTCGCGCGGCAGGAACCCGTGCGGCCGCACCCGGACCCGCAGGGCGAGCAGCGGCGCGCCGACCACCAGCAGCACGGCTCCGACGGTCCCGGCGACCACGCCGGCGGACGGCGACTGGAGCAGCAGCACCAGCCCGGACGCTGCGACCGCTACGAGGACCGCACCGATGCCGTCGATGCGCTCACCGGTGCCTTCGGCCGGGGAGACCCGCCACAGCGGCACGATCGCGAGGGCACCGAGCACCGGCAGCACCACGGACCACCGCCAGCCGCCGAGCGCCTCGAGGCCGCCGCCCGCGAGCGGGCCGAGCGACCCGAGCGTGGCGGCCACGCCCGCGATGCGCCCGAGCGCCGCCCCGCGCTGCTCCCCGCTCCACCGCGCGGTGATGAGCGCCGTGGCCAGCACCGGGATCGCCGCCGCGCCCGCACCCTGCACCAGCCGGGCGATCATGAGCACGGTGAAGGACGGTGCGAGCGCCGACACCAGTGCGCCGAGCGACATCGCCCCGATGCCCAGCACGAGTGGGAGCCGAATTCCGACCATGTCGGCGATCCGCCCGTACGCCGGTGTGCCGACGGCCAGCGCCACCGTGTAGCCGCTCACCATCCAGGCGGCCGTGGCGTGGCTGACGTGGAGCTCCGCCGCGAGCTCCGGCAGTGCGACGGTAACGGCCGACGTCGACATGCCGGCGAGTCCGAACAGGAGACCGAGCAGGGCGGCGGACCGCCCGGGAGACCGCATGTGTACGGGGAACCCCGCGACCGCGGTGAACATTCCCGCTCGCGCACTCAGAGCGCGACTCGCGCGCACGGACACCGCGACTCGCGGGGCCTAGCGCCCCCGCTCTCGCGAGTCGCGCTCTGAGTGCAGGTGAGTCGCGTTCAGGGTGTCAGGACCACCTTGCCCGTCGTCGCCCGCGTCTCGAGGGCCTGGTGCGCCGCCGCGGCGTCGGCGAGCGGGAACGGCGGGTTCACGAGCGGCACGAGGTGCCCGGCGGCGGCCTCGGCGAGGGATCGCGTCTCGAGACCGCGCAGACCGCCGTAGCGCTTCATCATCCGCGGCCCGGTGACCCACGCGACCGACAGCGAGCGCGCGGCGATGTCGGTGCTCGTGAACGGCGTGACGCCCCCCGACGTCCAGCCGAACATCACGATCCGCCCGCCGGTGTCCAGCATCTCGAGCCCGGCTCGCCCGACCTCGCCGCCCACCCCGTCGAGCAGGACGGTGGGCTTGCGCCCGTCGAGCGCGGCGAGGACGCGGTCCGGCCAGCCCGGCTCGCGGTAGTCGACGGCGACGTCCGCGCCGAGCGCCTGCACCCGACGCACCTTCTCCAGCCCGCCCGCGAGTCCCACGGCCACGGCGCCCGCCCCCCGTGCGGCCTGCACGAACAGGCTCCCGAGCCCGCCCGCCGCCGAGGGCACGAGCACGACGTCCTCCGCCTCGATCTCGGCGGCGTCGAGGATCCCCACGGCGGTGCGCCCCGTCCCGATCATCGCGACGGCGGCCTCCGCGGTGAGGGAGTCGGGGATCTCGTGCAGGGACGTCTGCGCCGCGACCGCGAGGGAGGCGTAGCCGCCGCTCGCCATGCCCAGGTGGGCGACCACGCGCTTTCCGGTCCAGCTCGGGTCGGCGCCCGGTCCGGTGGCCACGACGGTGCCGGCGACCTCCCGCCCGGGCGTCATCGGCAGCTCAGGCCGTGGGAACGGTCCGCCCGTCTGGCCCGCCCTGATCGCGGTGTCCAGCAGGTGCACGCCCGCCGCGGCGACCTCGACCAGCACCTGCCCCTCGCCGGGCACCGGGTCCGGGACCTCTTCGTAGCGCAGCGTCTCCGCCGGTCCGAACTCGTACTGCCGGATCGCCTTCACGTTCGTCTCCTCGCTCGTTCCGATCTCGTCGAACCGCACGCTAGGAGTTGAAGTCAGGTCGAGGTCAACGGAAACGGTTGGCGGTTGACCGGTGTTGCGGGCGTAACGTTGATTACGTGCCTTCTGGACTACCCAGCACCCTGGGCGCGCTCCGCGCGTCCGGCCACGAGCTCCGTGGCGTCAAGGACGAGATCCGCACCAACCTCATCACCGCGCTCCGGGAGGGGCGCGACCCGTGGCCCGGCATCGTCGGGTTCGACTCCACCGTGCTCCCGCAGCTGGAACGCGCGCTGATCGCCGGGCACGACGTCGTGCTGCTCGGCGAGCGCGGCCAGGGCAAGACCCGGCTGCTGCGCACCCTGGTCAACCTGCTCGACGAGTGGACGCCCGTGATCGAGGGCTCCGAGCTCGGCGAGCACCCCTACGACCCGATCACCCCCGCCTCCCGCCGCCGTGCCGCGGAGCTGGGCGACGACCTGCCGGTGGCATGGCGCCACCGCGACGAGCGGTACACCGAGAAGCTCGCCACCCCCGACACCGCCGTCGCCGACCTGATCGGCGACATCGACCCGGTCAAGGTCGCCGAGGGCCGCTCCCTCGGCGACCCGGAGACCATCCACTACGGCCTGGTGCCGCGCGCCCACCGCGGCATCGTCACGATCAACGAGCTGCCCGACCTGGCCGAACGCATCCAGGTGGCGCTGCTCAACGTCATGGAGGAGCGCGACATCCAGGTCCGCGGCTACACGCTGCGGCTGCCCCTGGACGTGCTGCTCGTGGCGTCGGCGAACCCCGAGGACTACACGAACCGCGGGCGGATCATCACCCCGCTCAAGGACCGCTTCGGGGCCGAGGTCCGCACGCACTACCCCCTCGAGCTGGCCGACGAGATCGCACTCGTGCAGCAGGAGGCCCAGCTCGTCGCCGACGTCCCGCGGCACCTCCTGGAGGTGATCGCCCGGTTCACGCGGTCGCTGCGCGAGTCGAGCGCGGTCGACCAGGGCTCGGGCGTCTCGGCCCGGTTCGCCGTGGCCGCCGCCGAGACGGTCGCCGCGGCCGCGCTGCGCCGCGCCGCGATCACCGGCGAGGAGCGGCCCGTCGCCCGGCCGATCGACCTCGAGTCGGTGCCCTCGGTGCTGCGCGGCAAGCTCGAGTTCGCGTCCGGTGAGGAGGGGCGCGAGTTGGAGCACCTCGAACACCTGCTCCGCCGCGCCACCGCCGACACCGCCCGCGCCCGACTGCGCGGGATCGACCTGAACCCCCTCGCCGAGGCGGTGGCCGAGGCGCCGGTGCGCACCGGCGAGCGGGTGCCCGCGGTCGAGGTGGTGGCCGCGCTGCCGGCCGTCGAGTCGCTCACCGAGGTCGCCAAGCGCCTGGACGCGGCGGGCACCGAGGACCCCGGTCCCATGGCGAGCGCGGCGGAGCTGGCCCTGGAGCTGCTCTACCTGACGAGGCGCCTGACGAAGTCGGAGTCCGACGACGACAAGGTGATCTACGAATGAGCGGCCCGACCGACGAACGGCGCGTTCGTCGGATAGGTACCGACGAACGCGCCGCTCGTCGGAATGCGTGCGGGGAAGGAGCGAGCCGTGGCGCGACCTAGCAGGCGATATGCATATGGGCCCTATGTCGACGGGCCCGACCCGCTCGCGCCACCCGTCGACATCCGCGCCGCGCTCGACGAGATCGGCCGCGACGTCATGGAGGGTTCGTCGCCGCGCTCGGCGCTGCAGGAGCTGATGCGACGCGGCACCCGGGAGCGGCGCGGCCTCGACGAGCTCACCCGCGAGGTCTGGCAGCGGCGCAGCCGCCTGCAGCGGGAGAACCGCCTCGACGGCACGTTGCAGCAGGTCCGCGAGCTGCTGCAACGTGCCCTCGACGCCGAGCGCGACGCGCTGGGCCGCCAGGACACCGACGACGCCCGGTTCCGGGAGATGCAGCTCGACGCGCTGCCGTCCGACACCGGCGGTGCGGTGCGCGAGCTGGACTCCTACGACTGGCAGTCCGGCGATGCCCGCGAGGCCTACGAGGAGATCCGCGACCTGCTCGGCCGGGAGATGCTGGACCAGCGCTTCGCCGGGATGAAGCAGGCGATGGAGAACGCCACCCCGGAGGACGTCGAGCGGATCCGCGAGATGCTCGACGACCTCAACTCGCTGCTCTCCGAGCACGCGCAGGGGCGGGACACGCAGCAGCAGTTCGAGCAGTTCATGCAGAAGCACGGCGAGTTCTTCCCGGAGAACCCGCAGAACACCGACGAGCTGGTCGACCTGCTCGCCCAGCGGGCGGCCGCGGCGCAGCGGATGCTCAACTCGATGTCCGCCGAGCAGCGGGCCGAGCTGATGGAGCTGGCGCAGCAGGCCTTCGGCGACCCGCGCCTTGCGCAGGCCCTCGCCCAGCTGGACGCCCAGCTGCAGGGCCTCCGGCCCGGCGAGGACTGGGAGGGCCAGGGCCGCTTCCGCGGCGACAACCCGCTCGGCATGGGCGAGGCCACCCGCGCAATGGAGCAGCTCGGGCAGCTCGACGCGCTGGCGGAGCAGCTGTCGCAGAGCTACCCGGGTGCGCGGATGGAGGACATCGACCTCGACGCGCTCGGCGAGCACCTGGGCGACCAGGCGCGCGTCGACGCCCGCGCGCTGGCCGAGCTGCAGCGCGAGCTGGAGCGCCAGGGCCTGTTCGAGCGGGCACCGGACGGGTCGTTGCAGCTGTCGCCGAAGGCGCTGCGGCGCCTCGGTGAGTCGGCGCTGCGCGACATCGTCGACAAGATCGGTGCGCGGCGCGGCGAGCGGGAGGACCGCAGGTCCGGGCCCGCCGGCGAGGCCACCGGGGCCACCCGGCCGTGGGCGTTCGGCGACACCGAGGCGTGGAGCGTGCCGCGCACGCTGCTGAACGCCCAGCTGCGGCGGGCGGGCGGGGACGAGCGGCGGCTCGACGTCACCGACGTGGAGATCGTCGAGACCGAGCAGCGCTCCCGCGCGGCGGTGGCGCTGCTGGTGGACACGTCGTGGTCGATGGTGCAGGACGGGCGTTGGGTGCCGATGAAGCGCACGGCGCTCGCGCTGCACCAGCTGATCTCCACCCGCTTCCGCGGCGACGACCTGAAGCTGGTCACGTTCGGCCGCCACGCCCGGTCGGTGGAGCTCGGGGAGCTGGTCGGCCTGGAGGGGGTGTGGGAGCAGGGCACCAACCTGCACCACGCCCTGCTGCTGGCCGGCGAGCACCTGCGCCGCAACCCGGACGCGCAGCCGGTCGTCCTCGTGGTCACCGACGGCGAGCCGACCGCCCACCTGGAGGCCGACGGCGAGGCGGTGTTCGACTGGCCGCCGAGTCCGGAGACGCTGCGGGCCACGATCGGCGCGCTGGACAAGATCACGACCCTGCGCCCGTCGATCACGTTCTTCATGCTCGGCGACGACCCGCGGCTCGCGATGTTCATCGATGACGTGGCTCGGCGCTGCGGCGGCCGCGTGGTGGCTCCGACGCTGGACGGCCTGGGCGCGGAGGTGGTGTCGGACTACATCCGCTCCCGCAAACGCTGATCATGCGTATCGCCGCTCGCTCGCCCGCCGCCGAAGGCCGGTGCAACGGTCACCGATCAGGTGCGTGCGGGCGGGCGAGCACCAGCGGCATGTGGTGGAGCTCGTAGCGGGTGATCATCCCCGAGGTGATCGCCGGATCTCCGGCCACCAGGCGTTCGGCCGCATCACGCGACTCCGCCTCGAGCACCCCGATGCCCCAGACGCCGGCCGGGTCGGCGACCGAGCCGACCACGACCACGGCGCCCTTGGTCAGGTGGCCGTGCCAGTACTCCGAGTGCTCGGCCATCACCCCGGCCTCCGCCTCGGTCATGTCCGTGGCGAAGCTCGGGCGGGGCGGGATGAGCCGGAGGAGGAAGTGGCTCGTGCTCGTCATGGGGCAAGCCTGCCAGCGTCGGTCCGTCCCGGCGACGATCACGGTCTGCGCTCCGGCGAGCGCACTGCCCGGTCGGGCGGACGGTCACCTCGGGAGGAGCCGACCCGCCCGGTAGACCTCGCGGACCTTCAGCCCGGTGTCGAGTACCACGAGGTCGGCCCGCCGGCCGGGGGCGATCACCCCGACGTCGGCGAGGCCGAGGGCGCGCGCCGGAGACGTGGCCGTCAGCGCCACCGCGCGGCGCAGGGCCTCCTCGTGGGGCACCGCGGCGTGCCGCACGACCTTCGCGAATAGGACGTCCGTGGTGGCGGTGCTGCCGGCGATGGCGCCTGCCCGGCCGTCGCTGCCCGCGGCGAGCCGGGCCACGCCCTCGGCCACGGTCACCCGCATCGCCCCGAGGTGGTACTCGCCGTCGGGCATGCCGGCGGCGGCCATCGCGTCGGTCACCGCCGCAACCCGACCGGTGCCCGCGCTGCGGACGACGTGCTCCCACAGCGCCGGGTGCACGTGCAGGCCGTCGGTCACGAGCTCGACCGTGACGCGGTCGTCCTCCAGCAGCGCGACGGCCGGGCCGGGCTCGCGGTGGTGCACCGGCGCCATCGCGTTGAACAGGTGCGTTCCGACGCGGGCGCCCGCGTCGATCGCCTCGCGGGTGAGCGCGTAGCTGGCGTCGGTGTGCCCGAGCGCGGCGACCGCTCCCGCGTCGACGACCCGGCGCACCGCGTCCAGGCCGCCCTCCCGCTCGGGGGCGAGCGTCACCATCCGGACGGCGCCGTCCCCGGCCCGCAGGAGGCGGTCCAGCTCGCCGGGGTCGGGGTCGCGCAGCTGCCGCGGGTCGTGCGCGCCGCAGCGCCCCTCCGCGAGCCATGGGCCCTCCAGGTGCACGCCGGCGAGCTCCCCGTCCGCGACGAGCTCGGCGAGCGCGTCGACGGTCTTCAGCAGGTCGTCCGGGCCGGCGGCCACCAGGCTCGCCACCATGGTGGTGGTGCCGTGCGCGCGGTGGAACCCCACGGCCCGCAGCGCGGTCTCCGCGTCGCCGTCCGGGAAGGCGGCACCGGCTCCGCCGTGCACGTGCATGTCGACGAAGCCGGGCACGAGCACCGCGTCGCCGAGATCGACATCGGCGGGCCGGGGAGGTGCGCCCGCGCCGGTGGCGACGATCCGGTCGCCCTCGATCTCGACCCAACCGGCACCGACCGGGACGCCGTCGGCGACGAGCGTGCCGGCTGTGACGATCGACGCCGGGATCGTCACAGGGTCTCCGTGATCTTGCTCAGGCCCCGCGGGGCGTCCGGATCACCGCCGCGCCCGACCGCCACCTGCAGCGCGAGCAGCTGGAACGGCAGGATCTCCAGCAGCGGCGACAGCTCTTCCGGCGCCCCCTCGGGCAGCGCGAAACCCACCGCCGCGTCGGTGACGGCGCTCGGGTGACCCACGCAGCACACGTCCGCGCTGCGTTCGGCGAGCCGCGGCAGCACGTCGCCCATCGCGGCGCCGCCCACGCCCGACGCGACGACGGCGAGCACCGGCACCTGCGGGTCGACCAGCGCGAGCGGGCCGTGCAGCAGGTCGGCACCTGAGAACGCCTGCGCCGACACGTAGGAGGTCTCCATCAGCTTCAGCGCGGCCTCCCGGGCGGTGGGGTAGGAGTAGCCGCGCGCCGTGGTGATCATCCGCTGCGCGAACCGGTAGCGCTGCGCGAGCGCCGTGATCTCGTCGGTGCGTGCGAGCAGCGCGTCGCCCAGGTCCGGAAGCGGCGCGGCGGCCTCCCGGCCGTCGACGTCGCGGACGCGCTCCAGCAGCAGGTACAGCGCGAGCAGCTGCGCCGTGTAGGACTTGGTGGCGGCCACCGAGCGCTCCGGGCCCGCGAGCACGTCGACGTGCGCGTGCGCGGCCCGAGCCAGCGGTGAGGACACGTCGTTGGTGACCGCGACCGTGAGCGCCCCCTGCTCCCTGGCCACCTCGAGCGATCGGACGAGGTCGGGTGAGCCGCCCGACTGGCTGACCCCGACCATCAGCACGTCGCGCAGGTCCGGCCGGGCGCCGTACGCGGTCATCGTCGAGGGGGAGACGAGGCCCGCCGGCAGGCCGTGGCGGATCTCCACCAGGTACTTCGCGTAGAGCGCTGCGTGGTCGCTGGTGCCGCGGGCGACGAACAGCACCGCACGGGGCCGCCGCGAACGGATCAGCTCGGCGGCGGCGTCGATCCCCGCCGCGTCGGCGTGGGCGAGCAGGCTGCGCCAGATGGCGGGCTGCTCGCGGATCTCCGCCGCCATGAGGTGGCCCGGCCGGGAGGCGAGAGCGGGTGTCACAGGATCTCCATCTCGGGACGGGGGATGGCTGCGGCGAGCCGCACCGCACCGACGGCGGGGGCGTGGGTGAGCAGCCGGACGTCGACGCCGGTGAGCCGCTCGCGCACGGCCCGCTGCAGCAGCGGCTGGTGCACGGCGAACCCGCCGCCGAACACCACGGGGCCGGGCAGGTCCAGCCGGTCGAGCACGCGGGTGGCCAGCGCCGCGAGGGCGTCGGCGGCGGTGTCGATGATGAGGGAGGCAGGAGGGTCGCCCCGCGCGGCGAGCCCGATGACGACGGCGGCGCGCTCCGCCCAGTACCGCTTGTCCTGCCGTGCGTAGAAGAAGTCGATCAGTTCCGTGCGGTCGGTGAGGCCGCAGTCCGAGACCAGCGCCGTCGTGAGCGGGTCCGCAGGCGCTCCCGCGTCCATCCGGTCCAGCGCGTGGCGGATGGCGGCGAGCGCGACGTGGTACCCGCTGCCCTCGTCACCCAGCATGTGGCCCCACCCGCCCGCGCGCGCCTCCCTGCCGTCGGCGCGCCTGCCCCACGCCACCGAGCCGGTGCCCGCGATCAGGGAGACGCCCGCGTCGAGGCCCTCGGCGGCGAGCATCAGCCGCGCGTCGTGCACGACGCTCACCTGCGCGCCGGGCACGCGTTCGGCGAGCAGGCGCGTGAGGGCGCCGATCGACTCGGTGCCGTCGGCGCCCGCCGCACCCGCGCAGACGGCGTCGACCGCGTTGACGTCCAGCTGGGCGAACAGGACGTCGAGCTGGCGGCCGGCTTCCGGAACCCCGACCGCGGCGACGTTGGCACTCCCCGCCACGGCCTCGGCCACCGGCTCACCGTCGACGGCCAGGATCCCGTGCGTCTTGGAGCCACCGATGTCGACGCCGATGACGGTCCGCACGCGCGTCCTCGCAGAAGTAGACGTTTGGTCTAGATGACTTGCCTCAGGTTGTCACGCGGCAGGGCCACGGGCAAGTGGGCGCGGCGGGTGGGCAAGCTGTGCGCGTGCACACCTGTCGGCACTGCGGCGCCCCGCGCGATCCGGACGTGGCGGACGCCATCGCGTGGGTCCTGGAGCGCGACCCAGACGGTCGGGAGCACTGGCTGTGCCCGCCCTGCGCCCGCCGCCACCTGCGTGACATCGAGGCCAAGCTCCCGCACGAGTGGTGGGGCTGACGGGCGGGGCTACCGGTGTGCCAGCTGGGCCACCACCGGCGTCCGGTTGCCCGCGACGGTCCTGACGATCGCCCGGTCCAGCCCGGGGATCCTGCTGAGCTTCAGGGCGGCCCTGCGCAGCCGGACCTGCCGCTGCGAGGCCGGCAGGAACCACCGCGCCGCCCGCCGGCCGGCCTCCTGCCGGTCCGTCGTGATCGGGCGCCAGGTCCGCTCGTACCGCTCGAGGCCGGCCTCGAGCGTCGGGGCGGCGGCGAGCTCCTCGGCCAGGACGTACGCGCCGCCGACCCCGAGCGACGCGCCCTGACCGGCGAGGAGCGACACGGCGGCGCACGCGTCGCCCAGCAGCGTCACCCGACCGCGGCTCCACCGCGGCACCTCGATCTGGGCGACCTGGTCGTAGAAGACCTCGGACGGCGGCGGGCAGGCGGCGAGCGCGCGCGGGACGAGCCAGCCGAGCGAGCCGTACTCCTCCCGGACCGCGGCCCGCGCGTCCGCCGGCAACGTGGGGTCGGGCGTGCGGTGCACGGTGAACGTCACGACCCGCCCGCCGCCCAGGCCGTAGATCCCCATCTGGCGCTGCGGGGTGTCGGTCAGGCAGACGCGGTGGCGGGTCGCCTCCTCCGCCACCGGGTCGTGGAACTGGAAGGCCGCGGTGTGGAACCCGAGGTAGCGCAGGAAGCGGCGGTCCTCGCCGAAGACGAGCCGCCGCACGGTGGAGTGGATCCCGTCCGCGCCGACGAGGAGGTCGGCGGCCACCCGGGTGCCGTCGCCGAGACCGAGGTCCACGCCGTCGGACCCGTCGCGCACGTCCGCCACGCCCGCTCCGAACCGCAGCTCGACCGCGTCGGGCAGCTGCTCCCGCAACGCGGTTTCCAGCTCGGAACGCAGGAGGCTCAGCAGCCGGCCCTTCTCCGCTGTGGCGAAGCGCGCGAAGGTGAGTCGCCCCGTGGTGCGTCCGGCAGCGTCCACGTAGGTCGCCTCGTCGATCGGGTGCGCCCGCTCACGCAGTGCCGGCAGCAGCCCCATCGCCTCGGCCGCGTCGAAGCCGGGACCGAAGAAGTCGATCATGTAGCCCTGCTCGCGCGGGCCGGGTGCGCGCTCCAGCACGACGACGTCCCAGCCGTGTGCGTGCATCCGGTGCGCCAGCGCGAGCCCGGAGATCCCCGCACCGCAGATCGCGACCTTCATCACTGCTCCCCCTTCTCGACGATCCGGTGCAACACGGGCGCCACGGCCGGTGCCGGACCGAGCGACCGGTGCAGCAGCACCCCGTCGATCACGGCGGCCAGCACGGCGGCCGTTGCGTCCGGATCCGGCACGCCGTGCTCGTGCAGCCGCCCGGCGAGCCCGTTCCGGAACTCGTCGAGGACGGCGGAGAGCTCCCGGCGCAGTGCCGGGTCCCGCGTGGCGGCCAGGTAGGTCTCGACGGCGAGGAGCGAGGCCGGGTCGGTGCCGGTATACCGGTCCGCCTCGCCCGCGATCAGGTCGACGATCTCGGTGGGGCTGCCGGCGTGCTGCAGCAGCGCCCCGACGCCGCCGACCATCTCGCGCAGCGCACCGACCGCCGCCTCGGCGAGCAGCGCCTGCAGCGATGCGAAGTGGTAGTGCACCAGTCCGGGCGCCACCCCCGCCCGTTCGGCCACGGTGCGGGTGCTCACGGCCGTCCACCCGCGCTCCGGCACGAGCTCCCGCGCGGCCTGCACCAACCGGCGTCGCACCTCGCGTCCCCGGCTTGCCGAGGTCTCGGCCATCGGCCCTCCTTGGACGTTCGCCTTGGGCAACTGCCCAAAGGATAGCATCGCGTAAGTTGTTGCCCATGCAGACCTGGGCATCCGTCGACGTCCCGCGGCTAGAAGGTGGGGGTCCACCGCTTCGGCTGCACGACACCGCATCCGCCCGGATCCGTCCCACGGCGCCGGGCAGCACGGCCACGATGTACGTCTGCGGCATCACCCCCTACGACGCCACCCACCTCGGCCACGCCGCCACCTACCTCGCGTTCGACCTCGTCCACCGGGTGTGGCGGGACCTCGGTCACGACGTGCACTACGTGCAGAACGTCACCGACATCGACGACCCGCTGCTCGAGCGGGCCGCCCGCGACCAGGACGACTGGGTCGTGCTCGGCATGCGCGAGACCGCCCTCTTCCGGGAGGACATGGAGGCGCTGCGGGTGCTGCCGCCCCGGCAGTTCGTGGGCGCCGTCGAGGCCATGGGGGAGATCGCGGAGCTGGTGGGCAAGCTGCTCGCGGCCGGAGCGGCCTATCGCGTGCCGGACGCGGAGTACCCCGACGTCTACTTCGACTCGGACGCGAGCGGCCACTTCGGCTACGAGTCGAACTACGACGAGGCCACGATGATCGCGCTGTCGCGGGAGCGCGGCGGCGACCCGGACCGGCCCGGCAAGCGCCACCCCGCCGACGCCCTGCTTTGGCGCATGGCGCGGCCGGGGGAGCCGCAGTGGGAGTCCGACCTCGGTGCCGGGCGCCCGGGCTGGCACGTCGAGTGCACCGCGATCGCGCTCAACCGACTCGGCAACCAGATCGACCTCAACGGCGGCGGATCCGACCTGGTCTTCCCGCACCACGAGTTCGGCGCCGCCCACGCCGAGGCGTTCACCGGCGTGCACCCCTTCGCCCGGCACTACGTGCACACGGGGATGATCGGCCTCGACGGCGAGAAGATGTCGAAGTCACGCGGCAACCTGGTGTTCGTCTCCAAGCTGCGCGCCGAGGACGTCGACCCCAACGCGGTGCGGCTCGCCCTGCTCGCCGGTCACTACCGCACCGACCGCGCATGGACCGCCGACCTGCTCGCCACCGCGCAGCAGCGGCTCGCCCGGTGGCGGTCCGCCGTGACGCTCCCCGCCGCCCCGCCCGCCGACGACCTGGTGACCCGGCTGCGCACCCACCTCGCCGACGACCTGGACACGCCCGCCGCGCTGGCGGCGATGGACGCGTGGGCGGCGGAGGCCCTCGACCGCCACGGCCGCGACGAGGGCGCGCCGCGGCTCGCCCGCGACGCGGCCGACGCGCTCCTGGGCGTGGAGCTCTAGCCGAGCCCCCGCCGACGGGATCAGTCCGGCGGCTCCGTGGCACCGGCGCCCGGCTCGACGTCGTCGTCGTCGGGGACGTTGCCCGGCTGATCGTCGGCGCCCTCGCCTCCGGGCAGGTCCACGTCCAGGTCGGGCGTGCCCGGAGGGCCCGGCGGGTCCGGCTCGGGTTGCTGCGGTTCGGTCATGCGCGCGGGCTACCCGTTCTGGTTGGGTGGGGCACATGGCGCGCAACGTCCTTGGCGGCGAGCTGCAGACCTGCGGCACCGACCCGATGACCGGCTTCTACCGCACCGGCTGTTGCGACACCGGCGCCGAGGACGCGGGGGTGCACACGGTCTGCGCGCAGGTCACCGCCGAGTTCCTGGAGTTCAGCGTCGGCCGCGGCAACGACCTGTCCACCCCGCGGCCCGAGTACGGCTTCGCCGGCCTGCAGCCCGGGGACAGGTGGTGCCTGTGCGCCGACCGCTGGGTCGAGGCGCTCGCCGCCGGGGTCGCGCCACCGGTGGTGCTGGAGGCCACGCACGCCCGCACCCTGGACTGGGTGGACCTCGGCGACCTGCGGCGCCACGCCGTGCAGACGACATGATCTCTGTCGAGCTGGCGCTGCGCCTGCGCGCGGCCGGGCTGGCCTGGAAGCCAGAGTCCGGGGACCGCTTCGTGATCCCCGGCCGGGAGATGGACGCCGAGGTGTTCGTGGTGAGCGAGCTGACCATCGACGTCCACCAGGCGCCCACCGGCCCGTTGATCCGCTTCAACGGCACCACCGAGTGGGCGCTGGACAGCGTTCCGCAGGAGGCGGTGGTCTGGCTGCCGCACGAGGGCCGGCTCCGCGAGGCGCTCGGGCCCCGGTTCCGGCGCCTGGAACCCATCGGTGACGGCTTCGCCGTCGTGGTCGAGGGGCGGGGCGGCGACGAGGAGCGCCACGTCGACCTGGACGCCGAACGGGCCTACGCCCGCGCCCTCCTCTCGGTCCTCGGGGAGTGACCGCTCGGGGCGGCGGGTCCGAAGCGCCGGTGGCAGGATGCGCCGGTGGACGTGCGGAGCAGGAACAACGTCGTCGTCACCGGCCCTCCGGCGGGGCGCACCGTTCTGCTGGCCCACGGGTTCGGGTGCGACCAGAACATGTGGCGCCTCGTCGTGCCGCGGCTCGCCCGTGACTTCCGGGTCGTGCTGTTCGACCACGTCGGAGCGGGCCGGTCGGACCTGTCCGCGTGGAGCGAGGAGCGCTACGCCGCCCTCGACGGCTACGCCGAGGACGTGCTGGAGATCTGCGCCGAGCTGGACCTGCACGACGTCGTGCTCGTCGGGCACTCGGTGAGCGCGATGATCGCCGTGCTCGCCGCGAACCGGGATCGTGAGCGCTTCGCCGGGCTGGTGCTGCTGACCCCGTCGCCCCGGTACATCGACGACGGGGACTACCGGGGCGGGTTCAGGGCGGCCGACATCGAGGAGCTGCTCGACTCCCTCGAGAGCAACTACCTGGGCTGGTCGGCCGCGATGGCGCCGGTCATCATGGGCAACCCCGACCGTCCGGAGCTGGGGGAGGAGCTGACGAACAGCTTCTGTCGCACGGATCCGGCCATCGCGCGCGTCTTCGCAAGGGCCACGTTCCTGTCGGACAACCGCGCCGACCTCGCCGCCGTCGACGTACCGACGCTGGTCGTGGAGTGCAGACAGGATGCGATCGCCCCGCCGGAGGTGGGCGCCTACGTGCACGCCGCCGTGGGCGGCAGCCGGCTGGTCACGCTGGACGCCACCGGGCACTGCCCGCAGCTCAGCGCGCCCGAGGCCACCGGCGCGGTGATCGCCGAGTTCGTCGCCGAGCTGCGTTGACCGGCCCGGCCTCCTGGCCCGCGGTCCCCGAGGAGACCGTCGAGGAGCTGTACGAGCACGCGCCCTGCGGCTACCTGTCGACCTCCCCGGACGGGTTGGTCACCCGGATCAACACGACGCTGCTGCAGTGGCTCGGCTACGACCGCGAGCAGGTCGTGGGTGCACTGCGCTTCGCCGACCTGCTCACGGTGGGCGGCCGGATCTACTGCGAGACCCACCTGTACCCGCTGCTGCGGATGCAGGGCGCGGTCGGCGGGATCGCGCTCGAGCTGCGTACCGCGGCCGGTGGGCGGCTGCCCGTGCTGGTCACGTGCACGCTCGGCGTCGATGCGGACGGACAGCCGAGGCAGGTCCGCGCCGCGGTGTTCGACGCCCGTGACCGGCGCGCCTACGAGCAGGAGCTGCTGCGGGCCCGCCAGGAGGCCGACCGGGAGCGGGACGAGGTGCGCCGGCTGGCCACCGCGCTGCAGCGCAGCCTGCTGCCGCCGGTCCTCCCGGCGGTGGCGGGGCTGGAGATCGCGGCCCACTACCACGCGGCGTCGCCCGACGAGGTCAGCGGCGACTTCTACGACCTGTTCCCCCTGCCCGGCGAGCGCTGGGGGATCGTGCTCGGGGACGTCTGCGGGAAGGGGGCGGGCGCGGCGGCGCTGACGTCGCTGGCCCGGTACACGGTGCGCGCCACCGCCGTGCACGACTCGGACCCGGCCGCCGTCCTGCGAACCCTCGACACGGTGATCAAGCAGGAGCACGACGACGTCGACGCGCGTTTCTGCACGGTGGTCGCCGGGCGCCTCACCCCTGGCGGGTCGGGGTACCGCGTCGAGCTCGCCAGCGGCGGTCATCCCCCCGCGCTGCTGCTGCGCGCGAACGGCACGGCCGACTACCTGGACACCCCCGGCGGGCAGCTGGTCGGGATGCTGCCCGACCCGCAGTTCGTCGCCGCGACGGTCGACCTCGGGCCGGGCGACACCCTGCTGCTGTACACGGACGGCCTCACGGAGATGCGCATCGACAGCACCCGCGACCGCTACGAGGAGGCCGCGCTGCGCGAGTTCGCCGGCACGCTCGCGCCCGCCGCCGCCTCCGTCGTCGTGGAGGCCGTGCGCGCGCTGCTGGTCGAGGCGGGGGACCGGCTGGACGACGACACCGCCGTGCTCGCCGTCGGGGTGCCGTCGGCCGGGTGACCCTCAGCCCTCGCGTTCTCGCGGCAGTACGGCCGGCACCGCGAGCGCGAGCAGTGCCGCCGGTACGAGGAACCCGGCGAGGGGTGCTGCGTGGTAGAGCGGGGTGAACGCCACCGGGCTCAGCGCACCCCCGCCGAAGCGCAGCGACTGCACCACCGACACCGCCCCTCCGCGGTTGTGCTCCGAGCCCAGTACGAGCGCGTTGACGCCGACGAGCAGGAGCTGGGTGGCGACCCCGCCGACCGCCCACGCGAGCGCGATCATCCAGAGCGTGGGCAGCGTCCCGACTCCCACGATGACGATGGCCCCGCACGCCGCGCCGATGAGCACGCTTCGTCGCCGCCCGATGCGGTCCACGCTGCCGCCGACGAGCCGGGCCGTGAACAGCCCGGCGACTCCGGCGGCGGTGAGCACCAGCCCGCGCGTCCCCGCCCCGACCTCGAACCCCTCCTCCAGCCGCAAGGCGACCATGAAGCTCAGCCCGGTCAGGCACCCCCAGCCCAGCGCGGCGGCCGCCCCGATGCGCAGGACCTCGGGCCGCAACGCCGCGCGCAGCGCGGTGGCGAGCGGTTCCCGTCGCATCCCGTCGGAGTCCTCGTCCGGGGGGATGCCGACCAGGGCGAGCGCGGCGGCCACCACCGCGACCCCGCCGAACGCGAACCGCCAGTCCGCTTCGGCGGCAACCCCACCGAGCAACGGGGCGGACGTCTGCCCCGCCGCCTGCAGCGACCCGAACCAGCCGAGCGCGCGGCCCAGCCGGTTCCGCGGCGCCGCCGCTCCGAGCGCGGACAGCAGCAGCGGTGTGGTGAACGCGTTCGCCACACCTTGCAGCGCCCTCGCCGCGAGGAACAGCGGGAACGTCGGGGCGAGGACGCACGCCAGCGACGCCACCACGTAGCCGGCGTAGCCGAGGACGACCGTGCGCCGCCGCCCCCAACGCTCGCCGAGCGCACCCGAGAAGAACATGACGGCCGCGAACGGCAGGAAGTAGGCCGTGACCGACAGCGACGCCGTTCCGGCCGACACGCCGTAGGAGGCCCCGAGCTCGGGCAGCATCGCGACGGTGACGCCGGCCCCGAACGGCCCGAGGAACGCCCCGGCGTAGAGCCCCGCCCGTGCGAGGGCGGCCCTCAGTTGCCCGAGCCCCCCGTGCCCCGGCGGCGCAGGTACCGCTCGAAGTCGGCGGCGATCGCGTCGCCGTCGGCCTCCGGCAGCGCGTCGGCGTCGGCCTCCGCCTGCTCCTCGAGCTGGCGCACGTACTCGCGCACCTCGTCGTCGGCCTCTGCCATCTCCGAGACCGTGCGCTCCCACTCCTCGGCCTGCTCCGGCAGCCCGCCGAGCGGCACCTCGACGTCGAGGACCTCCTCCACGCGGTGCAACAGCGCGACGGCGGCCTTGGGGACGCGGGCTTGCGAGACGTAGTGCGGCACGGACGCCCAGAACGACACCGCCGGGATCCCGGCCTCGACGCACGCGTTCTGGAAGACGCCGACGATCCCGGTGGGCCCCTGGTAGCTCGACGGCTCCACCCGCAGCTCGCCCGCCGACGACTTGTCGTAGGAGATGCCGCTCACCGGCGTGGGCCGGGTGTGCGGCGTGTCGGTGAGCAGAGCACCGAGCGTGATGACCTTCGTCACGCCGAGCTTCTCCACGTAGTCGAGGAGCTCGCGGCAGAAGCTGCGCCAGCGCAGGTTCGGCTCGATGCCGTTGACGAGCACGACGTGCCTCTCGGTACCCGGCAGCTTGGCAACCGAGAGGCGGGTGGTCTGCCACTCGATCTTGCGGGTGACCCCGTCGGCCAGTCGTACGTGCGGGCGCGTGACCTGGAAGTCGTAGTACTCCTCGGGGTCGATCGACGCCAGCGGTGTGGCGTCCCAGCTCAGCTCGAGGTGCTCCAGCGCGGTGCTGGCGGCCTCCCCTGCGTCGTTCCACCCCTCGAAGGCGGCGATCATCACCGGCTCGACCAGACGCGGCAGGTCGCCCGACGCTCCGGTTCGCGGATCGCGATCGGTCATCGGTCCAGCCTACGGCCCTCGCCCCGCCCCGACCGGTAGATACCCCCGGGGCGGCTACCGTGGGCTCGTGCGGTCCGATCTCGACTCGACGTTCCTCGACACTCTCGCCGAGCGCGTGGTGCTCGCCGACGGGGCCATGGGCACGATGCTGCAGGCGGCCGACCTGGTACTGGACGACTTCGACGGCCTCGAAGGCTGCAACGAGATCCTGAACGACACCCGCCCGGACGTGGTGCGCCACATCCACCGGGCGTACTTCGAGGCGGGCGCCGACGCCGTCGAGACCAACACGTTCGGGGCCAACCTGCCCAACCTGGCCGAGTACGACATCGCCGACCGGATCCGCGAGCTGGCGGAGAAGGGTGCGCGGCTGGCGCGGGAGGTCGCCGACGACCTGTCCACCCCCGACCGGCCCCGGTTCGTCCTCGGCTCGGTCGGCCCGGGCACCAAGCTGCCCACGCTCGGCCACGAGGCGTTCGCCCGGCTCCGCGACGCCTACACCGAGTGCGGCCGCGGGCTGCTGGCCGGCGGCGCCGACGCGTTCATCGTGGAGACCTGCCAGGACCTGCTGCAGGTGAAGGCGGCCGTCCACGGGATGCAACGGGCCATGTCCGCCGAGGGCAGGCGCATCCCGCTCATCACGCAGGTCACGGTGGAGACCACCGGCACCATGCTGCTGGGCAGCGAGATCGGGGCCGCCCTCGCGGCGATCGAGCCCCTCGGCGTCGATCTCATCGGCCTGAACTGCGCCACCGGGCCCGCCGAGATGAGCGAGCACCTTCGCACCCTCTCCAAGCACGCCCGGATCCCGCTGTCGGTGATGCCCAACGCAGGCCTGCCGCAGCTCGGCCCGAAGGGCGCGGAGTACCCGCTCACGCCCGACGAGCTCGCCGAGGCGCTCGCCACCTTCGTCCGCGACTACGGGCTGAGCCTGGTGGGTGGCTGCTGCGGCACCACGCCCGAGCACATCAGCACCGTCGCCGCCGCGCTCCGCGATCTCCGGCCCGCGAAGCGCACGCCGCGCCCGGAGCCGGGCGTCTCCTCCCTCTACGCCGCCGTGCCGTTCCGGCAGGACACCTCCGTGCTGATGGTCGGCGAGCGCACCAACGCCAACGGCTCCAAGAAGTTCCGGGAGGCGATGCTCGCCGAGGCGTGGGACGACTGCGTCGCCATCGCCCGCGACCAAACCCGCGAGGGCGCCCACATGCTCGACCTCTGCGTCGACTACGTGGGCCGCGACGGCGTGGCGGACATGAGCGAGCTGGCCGGCCGGCTGGCCACCGCGTCCACCCTGCCGATCATGCTGGACTCCACCGAGCCGGAGGTGCTGCGCGCCGGGCTGGAGCGGCTCGGCGGGCGCTGCATCATCAACTCCGTCAACTACGAGGACGGGGACGGGCCCGGGTCGCGGTTCCAGCGGGCGATGGAGCTGGTCCGCGAGCACGGCTGCGCGGTGGTGGCGCTCTGCATCGACGAGGAGGGCCAGGCCCGCACCGCGGACTGGAAGGTGCGGGTGGCCGAGCGGCTCATCCGCGACCTCACCGGGAACCACGGCATGCACGTCGAGGACATCGTCGTCGACACGCTCACCTTCCCGATCACCACCGGGCAGGAGGAGGTGCGCCGCGACGGCCTGGAGACCATCGAGGCCATCCGCGAGCTCAAGCGCCGCCACCCTGACGTGCAGACCACCCTCGGCGTCTCCAACATCTCCTTCGGGCTGAACGCGGCCGCCCGGCAGGTGCTGAACTCGGTGTTCCTGCACGAGGCGGTGAACGCGGGCCTGGACACCGCGATCGTCTCCGCGGCCAAGATCCTTCCGATGTCGAAGATCCCCGACGAGCAGCGCTCGGTGGCCCTCGACCTCGTGTACGACCGCCGCCGCCCGGGCTACGACCCGCTGAACAGGTTCATGGAGCTGTTCGAAGGCGTCACCGCGAGCTCGTCAAAGGCCGGGCGCGCCGAGGAGCTGGCCGGCCTGCCCCTGTTCGAGCGGCTGGAGCGCCGGATCGTCGACGGCGAGCGGAACGGGCTGGAAGCCGACCTGGACGAGGCGCTGGAGTCCCGGCCCGCCCTGGAGATCATCAACGACACCCTGCTGTCGGGGATGAAGACCGTCGGCGAGCTCTTCGGCTCCGGGCAGATGCAGCTGCCGTTCGTGCTCGCCTCCGCCGAGGTGATGAAGGCCGCGGTGGCCCACCTCGAGCCGCACATGGAGAAGACCGACTCCGACGGCAAGGGCACCATCGTGCTCGCCACCGTCAAGGGCGACGTCCACGACATCGGCAAGAACCTCGTGGACATCATCCTCACCAACAACGGCTACACCGTCGTCAACCTCGGCATCAAGCAGCCGATCTCCACGATCCTCTCCGCCGCCGAGGAGCACCGGGCGCACGCCGTCGGCATGTCCGGCCTTCTGGTCAAGTCCACGGTGGTGATGAAGGAGAACCTGCAGGAGATGAACGCGCGCGGGGTGGCGAAGAAGCTCCCCGTGCTGCTCGGCGGTGCCGCGCTCACCCGCTCCTACGTGGAGAACGACCTCTCGGAGGTCTACGAGGGCCGCGTCTCCTACGCCCGCGACGCGTTCGAGGGCCTGCGGCTGATGGACGCCACGATGGCCCGCGCCCGCGGCCTCGCCCCGGCCGTCGACCCGGAGGAGGAGGCGAGGCAGGCCGAGCGCAAGGCGCGCCACGAGCGCTCGCAGCGGATCGCCGCCAAGCGGAAGGCCGCCGAGGCGGAGGCGGCCGGGCCCCTGCCGGCCCGCTCGGACGTCGCCCTGGACAACCCGATCCCCACCCCGCCGTTCTGGGGCACCCGCGTGGTCAAGGGCATCGCGGTGGCCGAGTACTCCGGCATGGTCGACGAGCGCGCGCTGTTCCTGGGCCAGTGGGGGCTGCGCGGCGCGAAGGCCGGCACCGGGCCGAGCTACGAGGAGCTGGTGGAGACGGAGGGCAGGCCGCGGCTGCGGTACTGGCTGGAGCGGCTGTCCACCGAGGGCATCCTCGCCCACGCCGCCGTCGTCTACGGGTACTTCCCCGCGGTCGCCGAGGGCGACTCGCTCGTCGTGCTCGGCGAGCCGAAGCCGGACGCCGACGAGCGGTTCCGGTTCACGTTCCCGCGCCAGCGCCGCGACCGGCACCTGTGCCTGGCCGACTTCTGGCGCCCCCGCGACCGGGCGACAGCCGAGAGCCAGGTCGACGTGCTCCCGCTGCACCTGGTCACGATGGGACAGCCGATCGCCGACTTCGCCAACGAGCTCTTCGCCAAGGACGCCTACCGCGACTACCTCGAGGTGCACGGCCTCGGCGTGCAGCTCACCGAGGCGCTCGCCGAGTACTGGCACCGGCGCATCCGCGAGGAGCTGGTGTTGCCGGAAGGCGGGGCGGTCGCGGCGGAGGACCCGGACGACGTCGAGGAGTTCTTCAAGCTCGGCTACCGGGGCGCGCGGTACTCGCTCGGCTACGGCGCCTGCCCGAACCTCGACGACCGCACGAAGATCGTGGAGCTGCTCGAACCCGGCCGGATCGGTGTGCAGCTGTCCGATGAGCTGCAGCTGCATCCCGAGCAGTCGACCGACGCGCTCGTGGCCCACCACCCGGAGGCGAAGTACTTCAATGCTGGCTAGTGGCTCTGGTCCCGCGGCTGTTCTGTGGGACATGGACGGCACGCTGGTCGACTCGGAGAAAGTCTGGACGATCTCCCTGGCGGACACCGCGCAGTGGCTCGGTGGGGAGCTCTCCACCGAGGCGCGCGAGGCGATGGTGGGCTCGAACATGGCCCGCTCGCTCGCGCTGATGTTCGATGACCTCGGCCTGGACCGGGACCCGGAACCGATCGCGCAGGCCGCGCGGTACCTGACCGACCGCACCGGGGAGCTGTTCGCGGCCGGGCTCGAGTGGCGGCCGGGGGCCCTCGACGCGCTGCGCATGGTCCGCGCGGCGGGCTGGCCGACGGCGCTGGTCACCAACACCCTGCGCACGCTCACCGAGAAGGCCCTCGACAGCATCGGGCGCGAGCACTTCACCGTCACCGTCTGCGGCGACGAGGTCCCGCACGGCAAACCGGACCCCGACCCGTACCTGCGGGCGGCCGAGCTGCTCGGGGTCGCGGCCCGGTCCTGCCTGGCGGTCGAGGACTCCCCGACGGGCGCCACCGCGGCGGAGCGGGCCGGCTGCGCCGTGCTCGTCGTGCCGTGCGACGTGGCGGTGCCGACCGGCCCACGGCGCGTCCACCGGGGCTCGCTCCTCGGGCTGACCTCGGACGACCTCAAGGTCAGCTACGCACAGGCACAGGGCGAGCGCGTGGCGTGACCGCTCGTCCGCGGGCAGGGTCCGCTCGCCGGACACGGAGCCCGTGATGCGAGGCTTGAGACCGTCCGGCGCATCGCGCTGACCGGGCGCAGCACGAGGTCGGGTCCCGTTCGCGTCGCCCTCGACCAGATATGACACTGACCAGGAGAGGAGAACCGAACGTGAAGACCTTCGACGGGCTGTACGCCGAGCTCACAGAGCGCGCCGCCACGAGGCCGGCGGGCTCCGGCACGGTCGCCGCGCTCGACGCCGGGGTCCACGAGCAGGGCAAGAAGCTGCTCGAGGAGGCCGGGGAGGTCTGGCTCGCGGCCGAACACGAGGCCGACGACGCCTTGGCCGAGGAGATCTCCCAGCTGCTCTACCGGATCCAGGTCCTCATGATCGGGCGCAAGATCACGCTCGAGGACGTCTACAAGTACCTTTGAACCACTGTGCATCTTGAACGGCACTGCACGTAGCTCTTGAGGAGAGTCCCATGCTCCGCGTCGCACTCCCGAACAAGGGGACGCTGGCCGAGCCCGCCGCGACCATGATGCGGGAAGCGGGGTACCGGCAGCGCTCGGACTCGCGCGACCTGAGCATGTTGGACGAGGAGAACGAGGTCGAGTTCTTCTATCTGCGCCCCAAGGACATCGCCACCTACGTCGGCTCCGGCGACCTGCACCTGGGCATCACGGGCGCCGACCTCATGGAGGAGTCCGGCAGCCAGGTCAAGACCGTCATCCAGCTGGGCTTCGGGGCCTCCAAGTTCCGCTTCGCCGCGCCTCCGCTCACCGACAACGGTGAGGAGTGGACGATCAAGCACCTCGAGGGCAAGAAGATCGCCACGTCCTACCCGCGCCTGGTCCGCGCGCACCTGGCGCGCAACCGCGTCCGCGCCGACATCATCAAGCTCGACGGCGCCGTCGAGATCTCCGTGCAGCTCGGGCTCGCCGACGCGATCGCCGACGTCGTGTCCTCCGGTCGCACGCTGCGCCAGCACGGCCTCGTCGCCTTCGACGACGCGATCGCCGTGTCGCAGGCCACCCTGATCGAGCGCGAGCCGCGCCCCGACCGCCCCGAGACCGCCGAGATCAAGGCGGCCAAGGTCGTGTTCACCGGCCGCATCCAGGGCGTCGTCTACGCCCGCCAGTACCTGATGCTCGACTACGACTGCCCCGACCACGTGCTCGAGCAGGCCAAGCGGATCACGCCCGGCATGCAGGCGCCCACCGTCTCCCCGCTCACCGAGCCCGGCTGGTCCGCGGTGCGGTCGATGGTGCGCCGCACGGTGGCCAACAGGGTGATGGACGACCTCGCCGAGCTCGGTGTGCGCGCGATCCTCACCTCGGAGATCCGCTCCTGCCGCGCGGTCGACGGCGCGATGATCCAGCCGTACCCGAGCTAGGTTCCTCGGGCGCGCCGTTCCGGGCACCTCTGCTTCGGCCGCAAGGCCTCCTGGCTCCAGGTCTTGCTTCCCCAGGCCCTCCTGGCGGCGCCGCGCATTGTGCGGGGCCGCCCCTCACAGCTCAAGGGCGCCTGCGGCGTCGCTGCGCGATCGCTGCGCGGCCCTTGACCTGCGAGCCTCTGCGGCCCCTGAGGGCAAGCAGTGCGGGCAGGCCCAAGGGCCTGCCCTCTTGGTGCGCGGCGCCGCCAGGAGGCCGGTGTCGGGCATCTTCCTGCGCTCGCACACCGACTTCTGCGCTGACACACCGATTGCAGTCGGTGTGTGAGCACCGAAGTCGGTGTGTGACCGACTTCGTCGGCCGTTTTGCCCGTTTCTGTGGGAGGGAATCCTCGATCATGGTGGTGAGACCGACTTCGGTGGCGCCGCGCGCCGAAGGGGCAGGCCCACCGCCTGCCCGCGAAGCGGGCCTTCCAGGGGCCGTAGAGGCTCGCGGGTCAAGGGTCGCGAAGCGATCGCGGCAGCGACGCGCAGCGCCCTTGAGGCGTGAGGGGCGGCCCCGCACGATGCGCGGCGCCACCGAAGGCCTGGTGAGAGGTGGCCTGAGCGATGTGTGGCGCAACCAGAGGCCTGGTGGGGTCGGCCTTGGCGATGCGTGGCGCCACGGAAGGGCCGGTGGAGGCCGAGCCTGGACGTACAGGCGACGACGCTGAGCCGCCGACCACCGAGGGCGTCTACCCCCGCGGCCGCACGATCAGCGCCTGGGCGCTGCGCCCGGTCTGCCCGTCCTCGTCGTGCAGCAGCGCCGAGACCGTGCCGCCCCCGGTCGGCCCGATCACCGTGGTGGCGCTGACCCCGATCCACTCGCCCACGGGCGGGCGGTGCAGGTGGACGGTGAGATCGGTGTTGACGAAGAGCCATTCCCGCAGGTCCAGTGGCGCCCCGATGCCGTTGGCACAGTCGGCTGCGACCATGAGCCGCTGCGCGGGGCTGGGCTTCTCGCCTTCCACCAGCGGCACCCGCAGGCGAACCCACGCCACGCCAGGGCCCGTCCCGGGTGGCCCGCCGGCCAGCCACCGCCACTCGACGGCGTCGATGAAGCCCGGGAGCCATCCCTCGGCCCACGTGGTCTGCGGGGTGGCCTGCGTGGGCGGCGGCAGCGGGTCGGCGGCGCCGACGGCGGCCGCCGTCGTGTCGCCGGCGGCGAGCCGCCATGCTCGGGCACGCAGCACCGGCCGGCCACCCGCGCTCATCTCCGCCGTCATCAGCTGGATCGCCCGGCCCGGTCGCTCCACCGCCGCGGTGACGTGCACCTCGCCGGCCGGCACCGGCCCGAGCACCTCCACGGTCACGCGGGCGAGCTGGGTGCCGGCGCCGCCGTCGAGCCGCTCCAGAGCCCGGGTCAGGAGCGCGGACGGCGGCCCGACGTGCTGGGCGTCGGCGAACCACGGCCCGGTCGTGGAGGCCGTGGCGTGGAAGCGGTGGCCTTCCGGGCCGTCGAGGGGGAGGTAGAACGGCTCGAGCTCACTCATGTTCCGGAGCCCGGGGACGGGCCGGTGCCGCCGCCGGACAGCATCCACCGGCCGTCGACGCGGCGCAGGTGCGTGGTGCCCGGCCCGGTCTTGCCGTTCACCTTCGACGTCCACTTGATGACGGCTTCGTCACCGGTCACCCGGACGCTGTCGATCGTGGCGTTCTTCGCGACCTGCTCCACGATCTTCGCGTTCTCGGGGATCGCGTAGACCGCGGTCATGCCTTCCTCGCACGTGCCGGCGTCGACACCGCGGGTGTGCAGGTCCGCCAGCAGTCGGCTGGTGGTCTCCGGCGCGTTGTAGCTGCACGCCTTGGCGAAGTCGCGGTCCTGCAGCGCGCGGTAGTAGTCGCGGAACACGGTCTCGACCGCCTGCCGGTCGGCGGCCGGGCTGGGCGGCGGTGTCGTCCGGACCGGCGTCGCCGGCGGGGCGGGCTGTGGGGCAGGCGTCCCGGCCACCGGGCTGCCGCACCCGGCGAGGGCGGCGACCAGCGCGGCGGCGGCCACCGCGGTGCGGATCGTCTTCACCGGGTCAACCTAGAGCAGCCACCTCGGTGAGGGCCGCGCCGCCCGGTAGTGTCGGTGGTCTCGCCTACGCTGCGGAGCGTGACCGACACCGCGGGCATCCAGATTGCGGGCACGGCGGTGGAGCCCGCCCCGCGGCGTCGTCCTGCCCTGTCGCCGTCACGGGCAGGCGATTTCAAGCAGTGCCCGCTGCTGTACCGCTTCCGCGCCATCGACCGGCTTCCCGAGCTGCCCTCCCGCGCCCAGGTCCGCGGCACGCTGGTGCACGCCGTCCTGGAGCGGTTGTACGACCTGCCCGCGCCGCAGCGTTCCCCCGAGGCGGCCCGCGGGCTCGTCGGGCCGGTGTGGGAGGAGCTGTCCGCCGCGCTGCCCGAGCTGGTGGGGCAGCTGTTCGTCGACGCGGAGGATCCCGAGCTGCCGGTGTGGCTGGAGTCCGCGGCCGAGCTGCTGGAGGTGTACTTCCGGCTCGAGGACCCACGCCGTCTCGAACCCGCTGCCCGTGAACTGCTGGTCGAGACGGAGCTGGCGTCGGGCCTGCTGCTGCGCGGCTACATCGACCGCCTCGACGTCGCTCCTTCCGGTGAGATCCGGGTCGTCGACTACAAGACGGGCTCGTCGCCCCGCGAGGCGGGAGAGGTCGCGGCGCTGTTCCAGATGAAGTTCTACGCGCTCGCGCTCCTGCAGGAGCGCGGCGTGGTGCCCACCCAGCTGCGGCTGCTGTACCTGGCTGACGGCGAGTACCTCACCTACGAGCCCGACGAGCCGGAGCTGCGCCGGTTCGAGCGCACGCTGGAGGCCATCTGGGCGGCCATCCGCACGGCGGGGGAGACCGGTGACTTCCGTCCCAACCGCACCCGCATGTGCGACTGGTGCAGCCACAAGGCGCTCTGCCCCGCCTGGGACGGCACTCCGCCCGAGTACCCGGGCTGGCCGGAGTCGGCCGAGGACACCGTTCTTGATCGGATGGAGTAACGCCTCACCCGTTCAGCCGCTGCGGGCAGGAAGGGGACGCGTGACGGGCCGACGACGGTGACCGTTAGCGTTACGCCTCGTGCCCGAGCCCCGACCCGCCGACACCGACCTCCCCACCCGCGGCGGCCCGTTCCGCGCAGGCGACCGGGTGCAGCTCACCGACCCGAAGGGCCGGCACTACTCGATCACCCTGCAGGCGGGGGCGGAGTACCACACGCACCGCGGCGGGCTCGCCCACGACGACCTGATCGGCAAGCCGGAGGGCAGCCTCGTCGTCTCGCCGGTGGGCACGCCGTACCTGGCGCTGCGGCCCCGGCTGGCCGACTACGTGCTGTCGATGCCGCGCGGGGCGCAGGTGATCTACCCGAAGGACGCGGCCCAGATCCTGATGTGGGGCGACGTCTTCCCGGGGGCGCGCGTGCTGGAGGCGGGCGCCGGGTCGGGGGCGCTCGCGTGCTCGTTGCTGCAGGCAGTGGGCCCGGAGGGGGGCGTGGTGTCCTACGAGGTCCGCGCCGATCACGCCGAGCACGCCGAACGCAACGTGCGGCAGTTCTTCGGGGAGCTCCCCCCGCACTGGAGCCTGCGGGTGGCCGATCTCGCCGCGCTCGGCGAAGACCACCCGGACGAGCGTTTCGATCGGGTGGTTCTGGACATGCTCGCGCCGTGGGAGCACCTGGACACCGTCGCGAAGGCGCTCGTTCCGGGCGGTGTACTGGTGGGTTACGTCGCGACCACCACCCAGCTGTCCCGGCTCGTGGAGGACCTGCGCTCGCAGCAGTGCTGGACCGAGCCCCAGGCGTGGGAGACCCTCATGCGTCCGTGGCACGTCGTCGGCCTCGCCGTGCGTCCGGAGCACCGCATGCAGGGCCACACCGCGTTCCTCGTGACGGCGCGCCGCCTCGCGGAGGGTGTCGTTCCGCCCCGTCCGCAGCGCCGTCCGACGAGCCGGTGAGCCCGACCGGCTTAACGGAGGCGGTCCCAGCGGTAACCGGACCAGGACTATCGCCTGGCGTCAAGGTGCCGTCCGGTTGAGTGGTGGATCACCGGTTCGCCGCAAGGTGGGAACCGCCCATTGGCAGGTACCGTATGGAAACGGAACACGGAGGGAGGATGCCGTGAACCCCTACGACGGTCCCGGCAGGCGTGAACCAGGTGATCGTGGCGAGCTGAGCCCCGCAGAGGCCGCCGCGCAGATCCGGTTCCTCGAAGAGGAAGTCGCCCTGCTCCGCCGCAAGCTCACCGAGTCCCCGCGGCACGCGCGCGTCCTCGAGCAGCGCCTGGCCGAGTCGGCGAGCCGGCTCGCGCAGCTCTCGGCCCGCAACGAGAAGCTCACCGAAACCCTCAAGGAGGCCCGCGGCCAGCTCGTGGCGCTCCGCGAGGAGGTCGACCGGCTGGCGCAGCCGCCGAGCGGCTACGGCGTCTTCCTCACTCGTTACCCCGACGAGACGGTCGACGTCTTCACCTCCGGCCGGCGCATGCGTGTCGCCGTGTCCCCGGCCGTCGACACGTCCGACCTGCGCAGCGGGCAGACCGTGCGGCTCAACGAGGCGCTCACCGTCGTCGAGGCGGGCGACTACGAGCGCATCGGCGAGGTCTGCGGGCTGCGGGAGGTGCTGTCCGAGCCCACCGAGGACGGCCTCGCCGGCCGTGCGTTGGTGATCGGGCACGCCGACGAGGAGCGCGTGGTGTGGCTCGCCGCACCGCTGTTCCCCGGCCCGGACGACCCCGACGGCGTCGCGCTCAAGCCCGGCGACTCCCTGCTGGTCGACACGAAGGCCGGCTACGCCTACGAGCGGGTGCCGAAGGCCGAGGTGGAGGACCTCGTGCTGGAGGAGGTGCCCGACGTCGAGTACGAGGACATCGGCGGCCTGTTCCGGCAGATCGAGCAGATCCGCGACGCCGTGGAGCTGCCGTTCCTGCACGCCGAGCTGTTTAAGGAGTACGAGCTGCGCCCGCCGAAGGGCGTGCTGCTCTACGGCCCTCCCGGTTGCGGCAAGACGCTCATCGCCAAGGCGGTGGCCAACTCGCTCGCCAAAAAGGTCGCGGCCGTGCGCGGCGACGACCCCAACGAGGGCAGGGCGTTCTTCCTCAACATCAAGGGCCCCGAGCTGCTCAACAAGTTCGTCGGCGAGACCGAGCGGCACATCCGGCTGATCTTCCAGCGGGCCAGGGAGAAGGCATCGGCCGGCACCCCGGTGATCGTGTTCTTCGACGAGATGGACTCGATCTTCCGCACCCGCGGGTCGGGCGTGTCCTCCGACGTCGAGACCACGATCGTGCCGCAGCTGCTGGCGGAGATCGACGGTGTCGAGGGCCTGGAGAACGTCATCGTCATCGGCGCCTCCAACCGCGAGGACATGATCGACCCCGCGATCCTGCGGCCGGGCCGCCTGGACGTGAAGATCAAGATCGAGCGGCCGGACGCCGAGGCGGCGCAGGACATCTTCTCCAAGTACATCACCGAGACCTTGCCGATCCACGCCGACGACATCGCCGAGTTCGGCGGCAACCGCAAGGCCTGCATCGACGCGATGATCCAGCGGATCGTCGAGCGGATGTACGACGAGACGGAGGAGAACCGATTCCTCGAGGTCACCTACGCCAACGGTGACAAGGAGACCCTCTACTTCAAGGACTTCAACTCCGGCGCGATGATCCAGAACATCGTCGACCGGTCGAAGAAGGCCGCGATCAAGTCGGTGCTCGAGACCGGCCAGCCGGGGCTGCGCGTGCAGCACCTGCTGGACGCGATCGTCGACGAGTTCGCCGAGAACGAGGACCTTCCCAACACCACCAACCCCGACGACTGGGCGCGGATCTCCGGCAAGAAGGGGGAGCGGATCGTCTACATCCGCACCCTCGTCACCGGCAAGAACACCGAGACGGGCCGCGCGATCGACACGGCGTCGAACACCGGTCAGTACCTGTAGTCCTGTCGCGAAGCGGCCCGCCGATCACGTCCGGTCGGCGGGCCGCTTCGTGCCCGTCAACGCCGTCACCACGAGCCCGACGCCGAGGACCCCGGCCATCGCGCCCACGACGTCGGTCGGGAAGTGCTCGCCGAGCACCACGCGGCTCGCCGTCGTGACGGTCACCGCGAGCACCTCGACCGCCAGTACGGCTCGCGCCAACGACGGCGCGGACCGGCGGCAGAGGACGACCGCGGTGACCGCCACGGCCGTCACCACCGCGGCGTGCCCGCTCGGGTAGGTCCAGTCCTGCCCGGCACCCGGTGGGCCCGGTCGCTGGAAGAGCACCTGCGTCCCGGCGACGGCGGCGCATGCGGCGAGCAGGACGGCGTGGCGCCAGAGCTGCGCCCGTACCGCCGGCAGGCGCAGCGCTGCGGCGACCGCCAGCACGAGCCCCGCCACCGCCAGCAGCACGCCCGCTCCGGCGACGGCCTCGACGACGGGTGGGTCCACCGGCAGCCGGAACTCGCGCACGAACCACGTGTCGAGCGGGGACCACCGGTCTCGCACGACGGCACCCAGCACCGCGGCCGTGCCGATCGCGGTGGCGCCACCGACGAGCAGTCTGGCCCTGTGGTCGGATGCGAGGTCGTGGGAGGTCATGCCGGAAAGCGTCCCGTCGCGGTCGCACCCGGCCATCCGGGATGTCCCCCAGCCGACCCCGGTCACGCCTCGGCGGGCTCCCGCAACGTTCGCAGCAGCAGCCAGCTCAGGGCCGGGAACGCGATCAGCGGCGTGAGCGCCACCTGCAGGGACGTGTGGTCGGCCAGCAGACCGATGAACGGGCTCGCGATGCCCCCGACGCTCACGGTGAGGCCGAGCGTCACGCCGCTCGCGGTGCCGACGCGGCGGGGCAGGTAGTCCTGGCCGAGGGTGATGCTCAGCGAGAACGGCACGTAGAGGCAGGCCGAGGTCAGCGCCACGCAGACGAGCATGAGCGGGCCTGGCACGAACACGACGCCCGCGACGGCGAGGACGCCGACGGCCGCGGACCAGCGCACGACCGCGACCCGGCCGAAGCGGTTGGCCAGCGTCCCGCCGAGCACGGTGCCGACGGCGCCGCCGAGGTACAGCACGAACAGCGCGGCGGTGCCCGCGTCCTCGCCGCCGCCCGTGCGCTCCGCCCCGTAGAGGGCGATGAACGCGCTCAGCCCGACGAACACGATCGAGCGGCAGACGATCGAGCCCGACAGCTTGCCGAACGACGCCCAGTCGTCCGAGCCCGGCGCGGGAGTGGCATCGGTGCCCGCGGGGCGGCGTGCCGGCACGGCGCGCACGGCGGCGAGGCAGAGCGCGCTGCCCACCACGGCGGGCACGACCAGCAGCGGCGACGCGCCGAGGCCCCCGACCGCGACGACCACGCCGACCATCAGCGGTGCCGCCGCGAACCCGAGGTTGCCGCCGAGGGAGAACCAGCTCATCGCGGTGTGGCTGCCGCCGCTCAGCGCCCGCGCCACGCGGGCCGACTCGGGGTGGTAGGCGGCGACGCCGATGCCCGACAGCGCGAGGAGTGCCAGCGTCAGGGGGTAGGAGTCGGTGACGCCGCAGAGCGCGACGCCGATGCCGGCGAGGAGCGTGCTGACCGGCAGCAGCCAGGGCATGGGCCACCTGTCGGTGAGCCCGCCGAACAGGGGCTGCACCACCGACGACAGCAGCGACGCGGCGAGGACGAGTCCGGCCGCCGCAGCGTGCGTGTAGGCGCGTTCGGACACGAAGAACGGCACCAGTGCGGCCACGGCGCCCTGGTAGACGTCGACGCAGCCGTGCCCGGAGGCCATGAGGGTGATCGATCGGGAGCGGGTGGCGAGCCGGCGGTTCACGGCTCGATCGTCACCGCGGTGCGGCCTGTCCCGCTTCCGATAAAGTGCCAACACATGCCGGACATCCGCCACGCACCGGTGGCGCCGACCCGGCTGCAGCCCCTCGCCGCCGGGGAGAGCATCGACCCGCACCGGCACGACGACCACCAGATCCTCTACGCGGGCTCCGGCGTGCTGGCCATCACCACCGACGCCGGCACCTGGTTCGCGCCCGGCACCCGCGCGATCTGGGTCCCGGCCGGCACCGTGCACGCCCACCGCGCGTACGGGGATCTCGAGCTCCACATGCTCGGCCTGCCGGCCTCCACCAACCCGCTCGCCCTGGACCGTCCCACGGTGCTGGTCGTCGGTCCGCTCCTGCGCGAGCTGATCCGCGCCTACACCGGCTCCCCGCACGACGACAGCCCCGAACGGCGCCGGCTCCGGGCCGTGTTGCTCGACGAGCTGCGCGCGTCCCCGCAGCGACCCGTGCACCTGCCCGAGCCGACCGACCCGCGGCTGGCGGCGGTGTGCGCGGCCCTGCGCCGCGACCCCGCCGACTCCCGCAGCCTCGCCGCGCTCGCCGCGGAGGCCGGAGCGAGCGAGCGGACGCTCACCCGCCTGTTCCGCTCCGAGCTCGGGATGACCTTCCCGCAGTGGCGCACGCAGCTGCGCCTCTACCACGCGCTGCGGATGCTCGCCGACGGTTCGCCGGTCACGAACGTGGCCCACGCCTGCGGCTGGTCGTCCGCGAGCGCGTTCATCGACGTCTTCCGCCGCGCGTACGGCCACACGCCCGGCACGCACCTGTCCGATCCGTTCACGACCCGCAGGCGGCACCGCGCCTAGCGTCTCGCCCATGACGATCGAAGCGAAGCTGGACGCCGTCGGCATCGTGGCATCCGACCTGGCGAAGTCCCTGGCCTTCTACCGCGCCCTCGGACTGCCGGTGCCCGACGGCGCCGAGAACGCGCCGCACGTCGAGGTGCCGCTCGGGGGCGGGATGCGACTGATGTTCGACACGGAGGAGACGGTCCGCTCGTTCCACCCGTCGTGGAGCCCGGGCGGCGGCGCGGGCCGCATCGGCCTGGCCGTCTCGCTCCCGGATCCCGCCGCGGTGGACGAGATGTACGCGAAGCTGACCGCTGCCGGTCACCACGGCGAGCTGGAGCCGTTCGACGCCCCGTGGGGGCAGCGCTACGCCAGCATGAACGACCCGGACGGCAACGGCGTGGACCTCTACGCGCCGTTGCCCGGCTGACCCGCGTACATCTGGCTGGGCGCGACGCCGGCCAGCGCGCGCACCTCCCGGGACAGGTGCGGCTGGTCGGCGTAGCCGGCCTCGGCGGCGGCCTCGGCGATGGGGACACCGTCGTAGAGCAGGAGCGAGGCCCGGCGGAACCGCAACACGCGGCGCAGCACGGCCGGTCCGTACCCGAACGCGGCGAGGCAGCGCCGGTGCAGGGAACGTTCCGTCCAGCCGAGCCGCTCGGCCGTGGCGGCCGCCGACGCGCCCCTCGCGAGCTGCGCGGCGACCACCCGCAGCGCGTGCTCGGCGGGATCGCCGGGAAGTGCGAGCGCGAGGTCGAGGAGCACCGGGAGGGGCGGGCTGCCTTGTTCGAGCCGTGCCAGCGCCCGCCGGGCGAGGGCGGGGTGCACCGCCGCCAGCGGTGCGCGCTGGTCGCGTACCTCGGCCGCGGGAAGCCCGAGCATCGCCGGGAGCCGGCCGGGCGCGAAGCGAAGGCCCGCGCTCAGGACCCCGGGGTCGCGGCGGGTGGGGTGCGGCCCGGTGTCCGGCCCGGCGACGAGCAGCTCCCGCCCCGTCCAGACCAGGTCCATGCACGCGTCGGGCAGCACGTGCAGCGACTCGGCGGGAGCGTCGGCGGCGACCCCGGCCGTCCAGGCGCACTCGATCTCGCCGCGCAGCGGGCGCGGCGGCGGGATCTCCCGGTAGCCCACCCGGTCACGGTAGCGCTGCCCTCCGACACCTGCTGCCCCGCGCGGATCAGCTCGGCAGCTCCAGCGCGAGCAGCCGGGAGCTGAGCGACTTCCCGTGCGTGTCGAGGGCCAGCGACGTCGTCACGCCGCCATCCCGGATGCCGGTGCAGACGAACTGCAACGCCGGCAGCAGCGGCAGCTCGTAGCGGCGCACGTCGCCGTCGACGTGGCCGGCGAGCTGGGCGCGGACCCGCTCGGCGGTGAGCTCGCGGACGAGCAGCGGGTAGTCCGCGTCGGAGTAGGGGATCACCGAGAGGGTGGCGACGTTGCCCTTGTCGCCCGCGCGGCAGTGGGCGAGCTCATGCAGCCGGACGGACATCCCCGGCCTCCAGGATCGTGACGGCGGGCTCGACCGCCGAGCGCGGGACGAGCGTGGACACCACGCCGATGACCTCCCGGGTGAACGCGCGCACGCCACCGCCGCCCGCGGGGCCGTTGGTGTAGAGGGCCTCGACCTCGTGCCCGACGATCTCGAGCAGGCTCGGGTCGGCGGCGAGCGCGGCGACCCGCACCCGGCACTCGGCGTGCTCGTCGGCGTCCGGGGGCGCGACGCCGAGCACGTCGATCCGCGGGCGGACGGGCAGGCAGGCGAGCCGCTCGGCGAGCACATCGGCGGCGAGCGCGGCACGCCGGTCGGCCCGCGGCCCGGAGTAGGAGATCTCCGCCTCGACCTTGTGCCCCGCCCGGTAGCCCACGCTCACCTTCAGCTGGTCGGGCCGCGGCCGCCCGCGTGCGCCGGCCACCCGCACCCGGTCCGGTGCCACCTGGGCGACGGTGACCCCGCGCAGGTCGAGCAAGACGTCCGGGGTGCGGTAGCCGGTGGGGTCGGTGATCTCGTAGAGCAGCTGCTCGCGCACCGTGGCCCGGTCGAGCACGCCGCCGGTGCCGGGCAGCTTGCCGTACTCCGCGCTGCCGTCGGCCGCGACGTCGGCGTAGGGGAAGCCCAGCTGGGCGAGGCCGGGCACGTCCTTGACGCCGGGGTCGGCGAAGTAGCCGCCGGTGAGCTGGCCCGCGCACTCGAGCAGGTGCCCGACGAGCGTGCCGGCCGCGGCGAAGCCCGGGTCCGCGAGGTCTCGGCCATGGCGGTGGGCCAGCGGCGCGAGGAAGAGCGACGGGTCGGCCACCCGCCCCGTGACGACGACCTGCGCCCCCGCCTCGAGCGCGGGCAGCACCGCGTCCGCCCCCAGGTAGGCGTTCGCCGCGACCACCTCGCCGTGGTCGCGCAGCGGCCGCCCGTCCTCGGACGCGGGGGCGTCCAGGTCGAGCCGGTCGAGGACGTCGTCGCCGGTGACCACGCCGACTGCGGCACGCCGGCCCAGCCGGGTCAGCAGGTCCCGGGTGACCTCGCCCGCGCGCAGCGGGTTGGCCGCGCCCATGTTCGTGATCACCCGCACGCCGCGCTCGAGCGCCACGGGCAGCAGCCGCTCGAACCGGGCGATCAGCCGCGGGTCGTACCCGGCGGCGGGGTCGGCGAGCCTGCGCTGCTGACCCAGCGCGATCGTGCGCTCGGCGAGGCACTCCAGCACGATGTCGGCGAGCCCGGCCCGTTCGGCCAGCTCGACGGCGGGTTCGAGGCGGTCACCCGCGAACCCGGCACCTGCGCCGATCCGGACGGTCCTCATACGATCGCCCCGGTGACGAGCGCGACAACCGTCATGACGAGCGTGGTGCCGAACGCCCAGCCGAACACGAACCGCTGGTGGGCACCCAGCTGCACCCCGGCCATCCCGACGAGGATGAACGTGGAGGCGGTGAGCGGGCTGAGCGGGAACCCGGTGGTCATCTGGCCCAGGATCGCCGCGCGGGCGACCTCGGCCGGGTCCCCGCCGAGCGTGGCCGTGGTCTCGGCGAGCACCGGGAGCACGCCGAAGTAGTACGCGTCGGGCGTGAACACGAGGCTGAGCGGCATGCTCGTGACGGCCACGAGCGTGGGTAGCGCCCCGCCCGCGCCGTCGGGCACGAGGCCGACGAGCGCCCTGGCCATCGCCTCGATCATCCCGGTGCCGCCCAGCACGCCGGTGAACACACCTGCGGCGAAGATCATCGTGGTGACGAGCACGACGCTGTGGCCGTGCCGCGTGAACAGGTCCTTCTGGGCCTCCCAGCCGGGCCGGTTCACCAGCAGCGCCAGCACGAACGCGACCACGAACACGACGGGCAGCTCGGCCAGCTGGGCCAGCAGCACCACCACGAGCGCCAGTGTGAGCGCGACGTTGAGCCAGAACCGCACGCGGTCGGCCGTCGTGCCGCGGTCGACGGGAGCGTGGGCCGCGCCCGGCCGGTCGGCCGGTACGGAATCGCCCGGCGCAGAATCGGCCAGCACAGAACCGCCCGGGACCGCGTCACCCGGCGCACCTGGCTCGGTGACCGTCCCGATCCGCTTGCGCTCGGCGCGCCCGATCAGGAAGGCCGCCACCAGCACCCACAGGATGCCGGCGGCCATCGCCGGCAGCACCGGCACGAAGACGTCGCCGCTGCCCAGGTCGAGGGCGGCCATGGCGCGGGCGGTCGGACCACCCCACGGGATCATGTTCATCACGCCTGCGCCGAGGCAGACCACCGCGGTGAGCACGATCGGGCGCATGCCGATCCGCTGGTAGATCGGCAGCATCGCGGACACCGTGATCAGGAAGGTGGAGGCGCCGTCACCGTCGAGCGCGACGAGCAGCGTGAGCACCGCCGTTCCCACGGTGATCTTCAACGGGTCGCCGCCCGCCCAGCGCACGACGCGGCGCACGGCCGGGTCGAAGAGCCCGGCGTCGATCATCAGGCAGAAGTAGAGCACCGCGAACGTGATCATGATCGCGACCGGGGCCACCGTCTCGAACCCGCCGAGGATCAGCTCCCCGAGCCGGCCGCCCGCGCCGACCACGAAGGCCGCGAGGATCGGCAGCACCGTTAGCGCGATGAACACCGACACGCGCTGGGACAGCACCGCCACCAGGAAGGCGGCGATCGTGAGGAAACCGGTCGCGGCGAGCATCGTTGACCTCCGGCGGTGTGGGATTGCCTCCGCTTCGCTCCGGCGCGCGCGGGCCGTGTGGCGAGACCACATCGACTGGGACTCACCCTGTTGGGCCTGAGGTATGCGCGTCAAACACCAGTTCGCGATAGATTCATGCGCCATGCGCACGGATCTGACGCTCCAGCAGCTCCGCGTGGTGATCGCCGTGCACGAGGCCGGCAGCTTCACGGCTGCGGCCGAGCGGCTGCTGGTGGCGCAGTCGTCGCTCAGCCGAACGGTGGCCGAGGTGGAGCGGCGGCTGGGCACCCCGCTCTTCGAACGGACCACCCGCCGGTTGGAGGCCACACCTGTCGGCCGGGAGGTCGTTGCTGCGGCGCGGCGCGCGGTCGACGCCGTCGACGCCGAGATGCGGCACGTGGAGGGCTACCTCGCGGGGCTCATGGGACGGGTGCGGATCGCGACGCTGCCATCGCTGGCCGCGATCCTGCTGCCCGGAGTCGTCTCGGCGTTCCGGACCGAACACCCGCAGGTGGACCTCTCGATCGAGGACGCGCTGTCCGGCGAGGTCCTCGAACGGGTGCGGGGTGGCGTCGTCGACCTGGCGGTCACCGTGGTCTCGGAGGCACCCGACCCGCTCACCGACCTCGCGGTGACACCGGTGGCGACCGACCGGTTCTGCTGCGTGGTGCCGCCCGGGCACCGGTTCGCCGAGCGGGAGGTGCTCTCCTGGGCGGAGCTGGCGGGGGAGGCGTTCATCGCCTTCGACGGCACCACGAGCATCCGCCAGCACGTCGACGCCTCGCTCGCCGCTGCGGGCGCCGTCCCGCGGCAGGTGGTGGCCGCCCGCAACATCGCTGCGGTGGCGGGTCTGGTGGCGGCCGACCTGGGCGTCTCCGTGGTGCCCGGCCTTGTGCTCCCGCTGATGGGGTTCGCCGGGGTGCGCCACGTCGTGCTGGACGAGCCCACCGCGCACCGCACGATGGCCGTGGTGCGGGCCGCCGCGCGCCCGCTCTCGCCCATCGCGGCAGCGTTCGTCGCGGCGCTCACCAACCCCGCGCGGGCGCGACCGGAGCTGCCGGAGCAGGCGAGCTGGCTGGAGCGGGATGCGGAACGGCCCGGCCCTCACGGGAGGGGGGCCGGGCCGTCGTAGGTCGAGCGGGGCTCACGCCTTGCGCAGCACGCCCTCGATCTCGAGGTGGATCTGGACCTTGTCGCTGACGACGACGCCGCCGCCGTCGAGCGGCATCTTGATGTCGACGCCGAAGTCGTTGCGGTCGATCGCGGTGGAGGCGGAGAAGCCGGCGCGGGTGCCGCCCCAGGCGTCCGGGCCGAAGCCGTTGATCTCGAGCGCCAGCGTCACGGGCCGGGTCACGCCCTTGAGCGTCAGCTCGCCGTCGAGGGCGAGGTCCTCACCGTCGACGCGCAGGGCGGTGGAGCGGAAGGTCCACTCCGGGTGGTTGTCGACGTCGAAGAAGTCGGCCGAGCGGATGTGCCCGTCGCGCTGCTCGTTGTTGGTGTCGATCGAGCTGGCGTCGATCGTCGCGGTGACGGAGGAGTCGGCCAGGTTCTCGCCGGTGACGATCTCGCCGGAGAACTTGCCGAAACGGCCGCGTACCTTGCTCACCATCATGTGACGCACGGTGAAGGAGACGTCGGAGTGGCTCGCGTCGATGTCCCAGGTTCCCGCGAGGTAGCCGGGGATCGAAGTGGTGGCTGCGCTGGTCATCGAAGCTCCAGGAGTTAGTTGAACTCTCACTTGTTGAGAGTGACACTAGCTGAAGGCGCATGAGCGCTCAACTATTCCGGAGGTGTGGTGTCCGACACGCGTTGGCTCGACGAGCACGAGCAGCACACGTGGCGCAGCTTCCTGACCGCCCAGCGGCTCCTCTTCGACGGCATCGAGCGGCAGCTGCAACAGGACTCGAGCCTGCCGCACACCTACTACGAGATCCTCGTGCGGCTGTCCGAGATCCCCGACCGCACGCTGCGGATGAGCGAGCTCGCGAGCTCGTCGCTGTCCTCCCGCAGCCGCATCTCGCACGCGGTGGCCCGCCTCGAGGAGATCGGCTGGGTGCGGCGGCGGCAGTGCGAGCACGACAAGCGGGGCCAGCTCGCCGAGCTCACCGAGGAGGGGATGGCCGGGCTGGAGGCCGCAGCACCCGGGCACGTCCAAGCCGTACGCCGAGGCCTGTTCGACGCGCTCTCCGCGGAACAGGTGGCCGCCCTGCGGGACATCAGCGAGACGCTGGTCGCCCACCTGTCGAACGAGCCGGTGTGGCCCGCGGCAGATGATCAATCCCGGACGGCGACTGGGCGCAAGCCCGCAGGCTGACGCGGCCTAGAGTCGTTCCCATGGCAACTCACGTCGATGTCGTGGTCCTCGGAGCGGGTCCGGGTGGGTATGTGGCGGCGATCCGTGCGGCCCAGCTCGGCCGCAGCGTCGCGGTGGTGGAGGCGAAGTACTGGGGCGGGGTGTGCCTGAACGTCGGCTGCATCCCGTCGAAGGCGCTCCTGCGCAACGCGGAGCTCGCCCACATCGTCACGTCCGACGCGAAGACGTTCGGCATCTCCGGCGACGTCTCGTTCGACTTCGGCGCGGCCTTCGACCGCAGCCGCACCGTCGCCGACGGCCGGGTCAAGGGCGTGCACTACCTCATGAAGAAGAACAAGATCACCGAGGTGGACGGGTGGGGCTCGTTCGTCGACGCCAACACCGTCGAGGTGAAGCTCGGCGACGGCGGCACCGAGCGGATCACGTTCGACGACGCCATCATCGCCGCAGGCGCCGAGACGAGGCTGCTGCCCGGCACGTCGCTGTCGGAGCGCGTGGTGACCTACGAGGAGCAGATCCTCACCCGTGAGCTGCCGCGCAGCATCATCATCGCCGGCGCGGGCGCGATCGGCGTCGAGTTCGCCTACGTCATGCGCAACTACGGGGTCGACGTCACGATCGTCGAGTTCCTGGACCGGCTGCTGCCGCTCGAGGACGTGGACGTGTCCAAGGAGCTGGCCAAGCGCTACCGCAAGCTGGGCGTGCAGGTGCTCACCTCCACGCGCGTGGAGTCGATCGACGACTCCGGCGACCAGGTCACCGTCACCGTCACCGGCAAGGACGGGCAGACCCGCGAGCTGCAGGCCGACAAGGTGATGCAGGCCATCGGGTTCACCCCGCGCGTGAAGGGCTACGGCCTGGAGAACACGGGTGTTCAGCTCACCGAGCGCGGCGCGATCGCCATCGACGACAACATGCGCACCAACGTGCCGAACATCTACGCCATCGGTGACGTCACCGCCAAGCTGATGCTCGCCCACGTCGGCGAGGCGCAGGGCGTGGTGGCGGCCGAGACGATCGCCGGTGCCGAAACCATGCCGCTGGACTACGTGATGATGCCCCGCGCCACGTTCTGCAACCCGCAGGTCGCGAGCTTCGGCTACACCGAGGCGCAGGCCCGCGAGCTGGCCGACGAGAAGGGCTGGAAGGTCAAGGTCGCCCAGTTCCCGTTCACGGCGAACGGCAAGGCGCAGGGCCTCGGCGAGCCGGGCGGGTTCGTCAAGCTCGTCGCCGACGAGACCTACGGCGAGCTGCTGGGTGGCCACCTCATCGGCCCGGAGGTCACGGAGCTCCTGCCCGAGCTGACCCTGGCGCAGAAGTGGGACCTCACCGCCCACGAGCTCGCGCGCAACGTGCACGCCCACCCCACCCTGTCCGAGGGTCTGCAGGAGGCGATCCACGGCCTGGCCGGCCACATGATCAACCTGTAGGGCGACCACGATCACCGGTCGCGGTCTAGTAGTACTACTCAGCCGGGATGTCGTGATCACGGTTGTTCGGTGCTCTTGCCGGGCCCCGTCCAGTGGTGGTCGCGGGCATGATCCGGAGTATCGGTTGTCAATGGCTGTGCCGACAACCATGGACAACCGCTACACGCGATCTTGGGGTTCATGATCCGGCATATCGGGTGTCCATGGTTGTGGAGGCAGCCATGGGCAACCGCCAATTCGGATCATGGTCGCCCGGGCGGCGCGTTGTGCCGCCTCGGCACACGGTCTCTGCCGTCTGTGGGAACCGCCGTGCCCCGCGGCTGCGTTCCGCGGAACGCACGAGGGACCGTGATCAGCGGCCGCCGCAGATCCACTCGCCCGGGCGCCGGCGCGCCGACCATGGAATGGCGATCACAGGGCTGGCCTTCGCCGGGTCTCGGCGCCCACCGTGCACACCGTCCCGGCGCGACGCACACCACCGGACATGTGCGCTGACCCCGCACGATGTGCACGCCCACCCGGCCGGCGTTCCGAGGCCGCCGTCACTCGTCTAGTACCCCGGCGGCGGTGTGAACCCGCCGAGCTCGCGCTCCACGAGCTCGGCGAAGCGGATCGTGGTGCGATCGCCGTACATCGGCCCGATGGCCTGCACCCCGACCGGCAGGCCGTCCTCGGACAGGCCGACGGGCAGGGCGGTGGCCGGAAGGCCGGGCAGCGTTGCCACACCTGCGAGGGCGATCTGGTCGAGGTAGTCGTGGTCGACGCCGTCGATGGTGATCTGCCGGTCTCCCATCGGGCCGTGGTCGTGCGGGAAAGCCGGCGTCGGTGCGACCGGGTGGACGACCACGTCGAACTCGGCGAAGAGCTCGTTCCAGTGCTGCCGCAGCACGGCGCGCCGGGCGTCGGCGAGGATCCAGTCGCGGTGGCTCAGCACCGTGCCGCGGACGCGCTCGGCACGGAGGCTCTCATCGGCGGGATCCAGCCCTGCGGCCGCCGCGAGCACCTGCTCGTAGACCTCCGCCGGGAAGCGCGACCCGAGCGTCGACATCAGCAGGCGCGTGTACACCCGGGCCGCGTCGGCCTGGTCGGGCAGCAGCGGGCTCTCGCGCTCCACCCGCGCGCCCGCCTTCGCCAGCGCCTCGGCGAGGCCGCCGATCGCACTGCGCACGCTCGCCGCGCTCGGGATCGACGGGTGGGTGTCGACGACCAGCACCCGGTAGTCGGCCAGCTCGGCGTGCCGGGACGCCGGCAGCGCGAGCCGGTAGGCGACGCCGGAGCTGAGCGGGTCGGGCTCGGCGAGGACGTCGAGCAGGAGCGCCAGGTCCGTCGCTGAGCGCGCCATCGGCCCGATCACCGCCAGGTCGCTCTCCGTGGGCAGCGCGGGCACCCCGGGCGGCGTGTGACCGCGCGCCGGTACCAGCCCGAGCGTCGGCTTGTGGGCGTAGACACCGCAGTAGTGGGCCGGGTTGCGCAGCGAGCCGCCGATGTCCGACCCGAGTGACAACGCCCCGTACCCCGCGGCGAGCGCTGCGGCCGACCCGCCCGACGAACCGCCGGGGGTCCGCTCCGGGTCCCACGGGTTGCCGGTGGTGCCGTAGATCGCGTTGTAGCTCTGCACGTCGCCCAGTACGAGCGGCACGTTCGTCTTGCCCAGCACGACGGCGCCCGCCGCCTTGACCCGCTCCACGGCCAGCGCGTCGGTGTCGGGGACGAAGTCCTCGAAGTCCGGGACGCCCCACGTCGTGGGCAGGCCCGCGACGTTGTACGACTCCTTGACGGTCATCGGCACCCCGAGCAGCGGCCGCGTCTCGCCGCGTGCGCGGGCGGCGTCGGCGGCCCGCGCGGCCTCGAGGGCCCGCTCGAAGTCCGGCACGCACACCGCGTTGATCGTCGGGTCGTACCGCTCGATGCGGGCGATGGCGTCCTCGGCCAGCTCGACGGCGGACACCGCCCCCTCGTCGAGCAGCCCGACGAGCTCGCTCGCGCTGCGGTGGGCCGGCTCGCTCCCGGTCACACCCGTCCCCGTTCTACTCGTTGATCCACGACTCCGGACTACTCCTCGGATCGCCCGCTGTCGAGCCACCGCCGGACACCGATGCGCCCGTCCGGGGCGAACGGGCGGTCCGGGTCGGCGAGCACCGCCCGGAGCTCGGGCAGCGTCACCCAGCCACCCCACACGACCTCCTCGGGCTGGTGGTGGATCGGCCCGTCCCAGCGCACCTCGTAGAGGAACACGTGGTAGCGCACCGACCCGTCGTCGTAGGCGAACCGGTCGATGGGGGTCAGCGGGACGCCGCGCACACCGAGCTCCTCGTCGAGCTCGCGCACCGCAGCGGCGTCGGGCAGCTCGCCCGGCCCGAGCACGCCGCCCGCCCAGCAGTCGTAGCACCCGGGGAAGATCAGCTTCTCGGTGGAACGGCGGTGCAGGTAGACGCGTTCACCGTCTCCGCTGCGCACCAGCACGCCGGTGCTGGCGTGCCACAGCCCGTCGCGGTACACGACGCCGCGTGGCGCCACCCCGATCTCGTGCCCGGCGGCGTCGTAGCGGGCCACCGGTTCGTCCGCGTCCTGCATGGGCTCAGCATGACCCGTGCTCGTGGTCGGCAGGCGGGGCGGCCGGGTCGGCGAGCAGCTGCTCGACCCGGCCGCGGCTCGCGTCGTCGACCGGCGTGTAGACGGTCATCCGCAGCCCGGGTGCCTCCGTGACCCCGAACGTGGTGACGGACATGGCGATGTCTCCGACGGCTGCGTGCCGGAAGTGCTTGACGCGGGTGGCCGCCACCGCGACGTCCTGCGCCGCCCACATCTCGGCGAACTCGGGGCTGGCCGCACCGAGGTCGGCGACGAACTCCTCCCATGCCGGGTCCCCGGCGTGCCCGGCCCACTCGCTGCGCAGCAGAGCGACCAGCTGCCTCAGCTCCGCCTCCCGGTCCACCGCGAAGGGGGAGCAGCACGGCGGGAGCGTGAAGCACTGCCGGAGCACGTTGCGCCGCGGATCGGCCAGGGTGCGGCGCCACAGCACGGCGTACGGCGCGTTCCAGGCATGGACGTCGAAGCGCGCGTCGAGCACGCACGCCGGCAGGGGCGCGAGGGCGTCGAGGACCTGCTGCACCTCCGGCCCGATCCGGTCGGCCGGGGCGGGGGGCGGCACTCCGGGCAGGCCCGCGAGCCGGTGCAGGTACGCCTGCTCGGCCGCGTCGAGCCGGAGACTGCGGGCCACGGCGGTGAGGACCTCGGCGCTCACGTTGATCGGCCGACCCTGCTCCAACCACGTGTACCAGGTGCTCCCGACGCCCGACAGGACGGCGACCTCCTCGCGGCGCAGACCCGGCGTGCGCCGGCTCGGCCCCGGAACCAGCCCCACATCCACCGGCCTGATCCGCGCCCGCCGGCTGCGCAGGAACGCCGCCAGCTCGGGACGGCGACGGGACGGGTTCGGCACGCCGTCCAGTGTGCGCCGCCCGGTGGCCGGGACGGTGGTGCCGGCAACACCAGCACCGGCAGGCACTCGGGTCGCCGGGCCTGCGGACCGCACCATCGGGGGGACGATCATCATCGAGCCGACGGAGGAAACCATGCGGATCGACGGGGCGGTCGCCCTCGTGACCGGCGCGAACCGGGGCCTCGGCAGCGCGATCGCGGCCCGCCTGGTGGCGCGCGGCGCCCGCGCCTACGGCGGAAGCCGCAGGCCTTCCGAGCCGACGGCGCCGGGCGTCACCCCGGTGCCGCTCGACATCACCGACCCGGCCGGGGTCGCCGCGGCCGCCGAGCGCTGCGGCGACGTGACGCTGCTGGTCAACAACGCCGCGGTCGCGAGCCCCGGGGCGCTGCTCACGGGTCCGGCGGACCTCGCGCGGCGCGAGATGGAGACGAACTACCTCGGCACGCTGGCGATGTGCCGCGCGTTCGCGCCGGTGCTCGCGCGGAACGGCGGGGGCGCACTGGTGAACATGCTGTCGATCACGTCGTTCTTCAGCTTCCCCGGCCTCGGCTCGCTGTCGGCGACGAAGGCGGCGGCGTGGTCGATGACCCACGGCGTCCGTGCCGAGCTGCGGGCACAGGGCACCCTGGTCGTCGGCGTCCACGCGAGCGCCATCGACACGCGGCTCGCGGAGGGCTTCGACATGCCCAAGCACCAGCCCGAGGAGGTGGCCGACCTGATCCTCGACGCCGTCGAGGCCGGTCACGAGGAGGTGCTCGCCGACGAGCGCACCCGATGGGCGAAGCGGTCCCTCCCGCGGGACCTCGAGCTCGTCTACCCCACCCTGAACTCCGAGTTGCGTCCCTGAGCCGCCGTCCGGGGGCACTAGGCTCGGGGTATGAGCGCGCACGTCGAGGTGGGCCGGTGACCGCCCGCCGGATCATGGGCACCGAGGTCGAGTACGGCATCTCGGTCCCCGGGGACCCCACCGCCAACCCGGTGATCACCTCCACGCAGGTGGTGCTCGCCTACGCAGCGGCCGCCGACATCCCGCGTTCCCGGCGCGCCCGGTGGGACTACGAGGTGGAGTCGCCCCTGCGCGACGCACGCGGCTTCGACCTGTCGGCGCCCACGATGCACAACCCGGCCGAGTCCGAGCTGGACGACCTGGGCGCGGCCAACGTCATCCTCACCAACGGCGCCCGGCTCTACGTCGACCACGCCCACCCCGAGTTCTCCACGCCGGAGGTCACCAACCCGCGCGACGTCGTCATCTGGGACAAGGCGGGGGAGCGGGTGATGGAGGAGGCCGCCGAGCGCGCCGCCACCGTGCCCGGGGCTCCCCGGATCCAGCTGTACAAGAACAACGTCGACGGCAAGGGTGCGAGCTACGGCTCGCACGAGAACTACCTGATGTCGCGCCAGACCACGTTCCCGTCGATCGTCGCCGGGCTGATGCCGTTCTTCGCGACGCGCCAGGTGTTCAGCGGCGCCGGCCGGGTGGGGATCGGGGCCACCGGCGACGAGGCGGGCTACCAGATCTCACAGCGCAGCGACTACATCGAGGTCGAGGTCGGGCTGGAGACCACGCTCAAGCGCGGCATCATCAACACGCGCGACGAGCCGCACGCCGACGCCGACAAGTACCGCCGCCTGCACGTCATCATCGGTGACGCCAACATGAGCGAGTACTCCACGCTGCTCAAGGTCGGCACCACGGCGCTGGTCCTCCACATGATCGAGTCCGGGGTCCGGTTCGACGAGCTGCGCCTGTCCGAGCCGGTGCGCTCGGTCCACCGGATCAGCCACGACCCCAGCCTCAAGACGCTGGTCGAGCTCACCGACGGCCGGAAGATGACCGCCCTCGACGTGCAGCGCGCGTACTTCGAGAAGGCCCAGAAGCACGTCGAGAACACGCTCGGCGCCGACGTCGACGACGCCACGGCCGAGGTGCTCACGCTGTGGGGCGAGGTGCTCGACGACCTCGCCCGCGACCCGATGAGCACCGCCGACCGCCTGGACTGGACCGCGAAGCTGCGGCTGCTCGAGGGCTACCGCGAGCGCGACGGCCTGAACTGGAACTCCGGCCGCCTCGCACTGGTCGACCTCCAGTACACCGACGTGCGCATGGCCAAGGGCCTGTACAACCGGCTCGTCGCGCGCGGGTCGATGAAGCGCCTGGTGTCCGAGGACGACGTCGTCGACGCGATGCACCGCCCGCCGGAGGACACCCGCGCGTACTTCCGCGGCCGCTGCCTGGAGCGCTACCCCACCGAGGTCGCCGCGGCCTCGTGGGACTCGGTGATCTTCGACCTCGGGCGCGAGTCGCTGGTGCGGATCCCCACGCTCGAGCCCCTGCGCGGCACCCGCCGCCACGTCGGGGAGCTGCTGGACCGATCCCGCACGGCCGAGGAGCTGGTGGAGGCGCTCACCCGCGGCTGACCCGCGGTCGACCCGCAGTCACAGAGCCGGACGCGCCCGACGCGCCCACCGACCCGTCCGCAATCCCGGGCGTGTCGCGAATCCGCTAGGTACTGTTCACCTACACCGATCCGGCACGCCGAACGGCTGCCGGGCAGGCGAGGAGGAGCACGATGTCGCAGGAGCAGACCAAGCGCCAGGGCGGCGGCGGGGGCGACGACGAGGACGGTGCCGACGCCGCTGCGGCAGGCCAGGAGCGGCGTGAGAAGCTCGGCGAGGACGTGGACACGATCCTCGACGAGATCGACGACGTGCTCGAGGAGAACGCCGAGGACTTCGTCCGCGCCTACGTGCAGAAGGGCGGCGAGTAACCGCTCGCTGCGCCTGCGCCACCCCTGCACCGCACCCGCGCGGAGAGAGGCTCTCACCTGACCATGACGTTCCCCGAGCGTCCGCCCCTCGGCGTGCCTACCGGCCTGGGCGCGTACCTCGCCCCCGGCGCCACGTCGTTCACCGACTTCGTCGCCGCCACCGCTCCGCACCTGCTCCCCGGCCGGGTACCGCCGGGCGCCGCGCCTGCCGCCGGTGCGGGCACGCCAGGAGGACTCGACGTCCCCCACGGCACCACGATCGTCGCGCTCACCTTCGCCGAGGGCGTGGTGATCGCCGGTGACCGGCGCGCCACCATGGGCAACGTGATCGCCCAGCGCGACATCGAGAAGGTGTTCATCACCGACACGTACTCCGCGGTCGGCTTCGCGGGCACGGCGGGCAACGGCCTGCAGATGGTCCGCCTGTACAGCGTCGACCTGGAGCACTACGAGAAGACCGAGGGCGTGCCGCTCTCGCTCGACGGCAAGGCCAACAAGCTCGCCGGCATGGTGCAGGCCAACCTCGCCGCGGCGATGCAGGGCTTCGTCGTCGTCCCCATCCTCGTCGGCTACGACGTCGACGCCGAACCGGCCAAGGCCGGCCGCATCATCACCTACGACGCCGCGGGCGGGCGCTACGACGAGCTCCTCGGCTACCACGCCATCGGCTCGGGCTCGGTGTTCGCGAAGTCGGCGCTGAAGAAGCGCCACGACCCGGGTGCCGACCTCGAAGGCGCCGTCCGCATCGCGGTCGAGGCGCTCTACGACGCCGCCGACGACGACACCGCTACGGGCGGCCCCGACCTGACCCGCCGGATCTTCCCCGTGGTCGTGAGCATCACGGGCCCGGACGGTGCCGTGCGCCGGTCCGAGGAGGAGATCGAGGCGGTCGTGCGCGACGTCGTCGCCGGCCGCACCGAGAACCCCGGGGGCTGACGAGTGTCCCCCGTGTTCCGCTCCCCCTCGATTGACCAGGAGTTCCTCCCGTGACGATGCCCTTCTACTCGTCGGTCGACCAGCTGCTGCGCGACCGGTCGGAGCTGGCGCGCAAGGGCATCGCCCGCGGCCGCAGCGTCGTCGTGCTCACCTACACCGGTGGCGTGCTGTTCGTCGCCGAGAACCGCTCCACCGCCCTGCACAAGGTCTCGGAGATCTACGACCGCATCGGGTTCGCCGCGGTGGGCCGCTACAACGAGTTCGACAACCTGCGCACCGCCGGCATCCGCCACGCCGACCTGCGCGGCTACACCTACGACCGCCGCGACGTCACCGGTCGTGGGCTGGCCAACGGCTACGCCCAGCTACTCGGCACGTCGTTCGTCGAGCAGCAGAAGCCCTACGAGGTGGAGCTGTGCCTCGCCGAGGTCGGTCCCGACCCCGGCTCCGACCAGCTCTACCGCATCACCTACGACGGCTCCATCACCGACGAGCCGCAGTTCGTGGTCATGGGCGGCACCACGGAGCCGATCAGCGCGAAGCTGAAGGAGACCTACCGCAGCGGGCTGGAGCTGGGGGAGGCCATCGCGATCGCGGTGGAGGCACTGCAGTCGGGCTCCACCGCCAACGGGGGCAGCAACGAGGTGCTCGGGGCCGGCACGCTGGAGGTCGCGGTGCTCGACCGCACCCGGCCGCGCCGCACGTTCCGCCGCATCACGGGGAACGTGCTGCGCGACCTGCTCCCCGCGGCCAACCGGGCCGTGAGCGGTGGCCGGGGGGCCGAGGCGGGTGGCGACGACGCCCCGGCCGGCAGCGGAGCGGTGAACGGCGACTCCAGGTCTTGACCTGAACCAGGCTTCACCTCCCATCCTGGTGCCATGGCTGTCGAGCTGAACCACACCATCGTCTCCACCCGCGACAAGCAGGCCGAGGCACGATTCGTCAGCGAGGTGCTCGGTCTGCCCGAGCCGGGGTCGTTCGGTCCCTTCGCCGTGGTCGAGCTGGCCAACGGGGTCAGCCTCGACTTCATGGACGTCGACGGCGAGATCGCCGCGCAGCACTACGCGTTCCTGATCAGCGAGGACGAGTTCGACGCCGTCGCGGGCCGGCTGCGGGAGCGCGGGATACGGACCTGGGCCGACCCGGGTCGCCGCACGCCCGGCTTCAACACCAACGACGGCGGGCGCGGGCTCTACTTCGACTCGCCAGAGGGCCACAACCTCGAGGTGCTCACGGTTCCGTACGGGGGCTGACGGCGCGCGCCACGGCGTAGAGCCGCGCGGCCACCACCACCGCACCAGCAGCGGCCACCACCTCGGCCGCGACGAGCGCGGTGGGCCACACCTCGGCGAGGTCGCGGAATGTGGTGCCGCCGACGAGCGGTCCCGTCACCCGCGGCAGGACCGCGAGCAGCAGGAGCGGCAGGGCGTACGGGACGAGCCGCAGGACCGGCAGGCGGGACCGGCGCGCCCGAGCCCATTCCCGCGACCGCAGCACCGCCCTCGCCGCGGCGAGCATCGCGGCGACGGCGAGAGCGACGAGCACCAGCTCGGCGAGGAACGCCAGTGGCGGGCCGGGAGCCGGTGGCGCCTCGCCCCGGATCAGGGCGACCAGCTCGTCGGCCAGGTCGTCCACCTCGCTGGGACCCGCGCCCGTCCCGGCGTCCAGGGGCTCGCGGCTGTTCGCGAGGACCGCGACTCCGTAGCGGCTCTCGGGCAGTAGCACCAGCGTGGCCGACGCCGTGGCCGTCCGCCCGCGCAGCACGAGCTCCCCGGACCGGTCCTCCCACCCGAGCCGTTGCACCTCGCGCAGCCCGTCACCCGCCATGACCGTGCGGAGGCCCCGGCCCGCGTTGAAGGCCAGCCAGGTGGCGACGTCCTCGGCGGGGCTCACGACCCCGCCCGAGCCGCCGACGAACCGGTCGGGCTGCGGCTGGACCCGGCTGACCCCGAGGAACCGGTCGTGCCCGTCGACCAGGCCGGGCACCAGGTCCCGCGTGCCGGCGACGGCGGTGGTGGTGAGCATGCCCGTCTGGAAGAGCACCCGGTCCGAGAGCACCGTGTCGAACGGGCGCTGCGTCGCCACCTCCACGATCCGGGCGGCGACCCAGTAGCCGGGCTCGCTCCGCACGCGCCGCTCCCCGGGTGGCGAACCGAGCGTGACGTCGTGCAGCGCCGCCACGGCCTCCTGCAGCGATCGCGGACGGCCACCCGGCGGATCGACCGTGGCCGGCAGGCCGGACGTGTGGTTCAACAGCTGCCGCACGGTGATCTGCGCGGAGCGCGGGTCGGCCGTGGCGAACTCCGGCAGGTGCGCGACGACCCGGTCGTCCAGCGGGACCGACCCGAACCCGGCCAGCTGCGCCAGCACCATCGCGGTGAACGACTCGGACGCCCCACCCAGCCACATCGGCGTCCTGCCGGTGACGGGCTCGCCGCGGGAGTCGCGGCCGTACCCGCCGACGTGCAGGACCCGGCCGTCGTGGACCACCGCGACCGCCACGCCCGGCAACCGGGTGACCCCGACGTGCGCCTGCGCGAGTGCCGCGATCGCGCCCGCGTCCGGTTCCCCCGGCTCCGCGGCCGCAGCCGGGGTGGTGAGCCCGGCCAGGACGCACGCGACCGCCGCGACCGCGAGCGCCCGCGCCGTCATCCGAGGAAGGGGCGATCCCGCCCGCGCCAGTTGTCCTCGTGGCGGCGGTAGACCGGCACCGGCCGCTGGGCCACCCGGAACGTGAAGCGCCCGGCCTCCTCGACCACCTCGCCGTCGGTGGCGAGGAAACCGGGAACCACGAGCTCGACGTCGAGCTCGGCGACCTCGCGCTGGTGGTAGACGCGGCTGTGCCCCAGCGCCCCCAGCAGGAGCGCGACCACCGCGCGCAGCCGGGAGAACCGGACGTCGGCCCGCAGCCAGCGCACGTCGAGCAGGCCGGAGTCGAGCGACGGGCGCCAGGCCGGCACCATGCCGCGCGGGTGGTAGGGCCCGTTGCCGACGAACAGCAGCCAGACGGAGAACCAGCGCCCGTCCACCTTGATCCGCACCGGCTCGGCCCGGCGCAGCACCACCACGAGCGCCGCGGCGAACGCGGGCCACTTGCCCCAGCGGCCCTCCCACTTCTCCCGCAGCCGCACCAGGTCCGGGTAGGAGCCGAGGCTCGCGGTGTTGAGGAAGTGGCGCTGCCGCACCACGGCGTCGCTCAGCGGGTCGGCGCCGCGCCCCGGGTGGACGTCCACCACCCCCAGGTCGACCGCGACCGCCTCGCCCGCGGCGGTGGCGTCCACGGCCTCCTGCGTGTCGTACACGCCGACGTCGCGGGCGAAGTGGTTGAGCGTGCCGGTGGGCACCACCACGAGCGGCAGGTGCCGCCGGCCCGCCACCGTCGCCGCCGCGGCCACCGACCCGTCGCCGCCCGCGACGCCGATCGCCCGCACCCATTCCTCGCGCTCGGCGACGGCGGCCTCGAGCTGGTCGTCGATGTCCTGCTCGGGCGTGGCCCGCAGCACGACGGCGGCCGGGAGGTTCTTCTCCAGCTCCTCGGACGGGTCGTGGTTCGGGTCACCGGAGCGCTGGTTGGAGACCAGCACCAGGCCCTCACCGTCGGGCAGCGCCGGCACGGCGTCCAGGGGGCGCGCCCTCGCCTCGTCGGTGCGCCGCACCGGCCACCAGCGGCGGGTGGCGAACGCGATCCCGCTGCCGACGGCGGCTCCCACCGCGACGTCGGAGGTCCAGTGCACCCCGACGTGCACCCGGGAGTAGGCCACGGACGCGGCCAGCGGCGCGAGGGCGATCCCCAGCTTCGGGCTCTCCATCGCCACGGCGGTGGCGAACGCGGCCGCCGACGCCGCGTGCCCGGACGGGAACGACGACGACCTCGGCGGGTTGGGCAGGGTCTGGTAGGCGGGCAGCTCCGCCGCGGCCGGGCGCCTGCGCGGCATCAGCGGCTTCAGCAGACCGTTGGCCGTGGCGCTCGCCCCGGCGATGGCGAGCACGCCGCGGGCGGCGGCCTTGCGGCTCGCCCCGCGCCGCGCCGCGAGGATCGCGGCGACGGTGAACCACAGCACGCTGTGGTTGGCGGCGATGGAGACCGTTTTCATGACCGTGTCGAACGGACTGGGCGGCAGGGCCGAGATCGTGCGGGACACCGCGCGATCGGCCTCGACCACCTCGTCGGTGACTCGCCGGATCCATGGCAGCACGACTTGACACTACGCACATGGACCAGCGATGCCCTCCGGAGGAAGGACACGCCACGGCCAGTCGGTCACAGGCGTGACACGACCCGGCTCTCTCCGCTTACCCTTGCGTGATGCAGCGGCGGATCTACGGCGTCGAGACCGAGTTCGGGGTCACGTGCACCTTCCACGGGCAGCGACGCCTGTCGCCCGACGAGGTGGCACGCTACTTGTTCCGTCGGGTGGTGTCGTGGGGGCGCTCGTCGAACGTGTTCCTCCGCAACGGCGCGCGGCTCTACCTGGACGTCGGCAGCCATCCCGAGTACGCCACGGCCGAGTGCGACTCGCTCGCCCAGCTCGTCTCCCACGACAAGGCCGGTGAGCGGATCCTCGAGGACCTCCTCGTCGACGCCGAGCGCCGCCTGGTCGACGAGGGCATCGGTGGCGACATCTACCTGTTCAAGAACAACACCGACTCCGCGGGCAACTCCTACGGCTGCCACGAGAACTACCTGGTCGCCCGGGCCGGCGAGTTCTCCCGCATCGCCGACGTGCTGCTGCCGTTCCTCGTCACGCGGCAGCTGATCTGCGGTGCTGGGAAGGTGCTGCAGACCCCGCGGGGCGCCGTCTACTGCCTGTCCCAGCGGGCCGAGCACATCTGGGAGGGCGTCTCCAGCGCCACCACCCGCTCGCGGCCCATCATCAACACCCGCGACGAGCCGCACGCCGACGCCGAGCGCTACCGCCGGCTGCACGTCATCGTCGGCGACTCCAACATGTCCGAGGTCACGACCCTGCTGAAGGTCGGCTCGGCCACCCTCGTGCTGGAGATGATCGAGGCGGGGGTCCAGTTCCGCGACTTCACCCTCGACAACCCGATCCGCGCCATCCGCGAGATCAGCCACGACCTCACCGGCCGCCGCACCGTCCGGCTCGCGGGCGGGCGCGAGGCCAGCGCGCTGGACATCCAGCGCGAGTACCACAGCAAGGCCGTCGAGCACGTCCGCATGCGCGGCAGCGCCGACCCCACCATCCCGCGCGTGCTCGACCTGTGGGGGCGCGCCCTCGACGCCGTCGAGAGCCAGAACCTGTCGATGATCGACCGTGAGATCGACTGGGCCATCAAGCACCGGCTCGTCGAGCGGTACCGGGCCCGCAACGGCCTCGACCTCGCGAGCCCGCGGATCGCGCAGCTCGACCTCGCCTACCACGACATCCGCCGTGGGCGGGGGCTGTTCGACCTGCTGCAGCGCAAGGGCATGGTCGACCGGGTCACCGACGACGGCGAGATCGAGGCGGCCAAGGACACCCCGCCCCAGACCACGCGGGCCAAGCTGCGCGGCGACTTCATCGCCGCCGCCCAGGCCGCGGGGCGCGACTTCACCGTCGACTGGGTGCACCTCAAGCTCAACGACCAGGCACAGCGCACCGTGCTGTGCAAGGACCCGTTCCGGTCCGTCGACGAGCGGGTGGAGCGCCTGATCGCGTCCTTGTAGCCGCGCGTTTGCGCCGGTCGGCCGCGGCGGGCCCGGGCCCGGTCGTACGATGCCGTGGTGTCCTCTGCCCGGGCCGAGCGGCTGGTGAACCTGGTTCTCTGCCTGCTGTCCACCCGGCAGTTCCTCACGGCGGAGCGGATCCGCCAGATCGTGCCCGGGTACGCGGACGCCCGCGGTGACGAAGCGTTCTTCCGCATGTTCGAGCGCGACAAGGCCGAGCTGCGCGAACTCGGCGTACCGCTGGAGACCGGACGGCTCTCCACCTTCGACACCGTCGACGGCTACCGGATCGCCCGCCAGGACTACGAGCTCGGCGACATCGACCTCGAACCCGACGAGGCCGCGGCCGTCGCACTGGCGGCCCGGCTGTGGGACTCGCCCGACCTCGCGATGCCGGCCCACAGCGCGCTGGTCAAGCTGCGCGCCGCAGGCGTCGAGGTCGACGAGGAGCAGGGACGCGTGCAGCCGCGGGTCCGCTCCGCCGACCCGGCGTTCGCCGCGTTGCTCGCCGCGGTGCGCGCCGGTCGGGCCGTCACGTTCGACCACCAACGCGGTGGCGTCGGCGGCCCGGTCCAGCGGCGCACGGTCGAGCCGTGGGGCGTGGTGTCGTGGCGCGGGCGCTGGTACCTGTGCTGCTACGACCGCGACCGCGCCGCCCCCCGCTGCTTCCGGATCTCCCGGATCATGGAGCCGGTCACCCCGGTGGGGCCGGCCGGCGCGGTGCGGGTGCCCGAGGGCGTCGACCTGATGGGGATGGTCCGCGAGGGCGTCGATCCGCCGCCCGCCACCGAAACGGCGCGGATCTGGATCGCCGACGGCCGTGCCCACGGCCTGCGCCGCCTCGCCCGGGTCGTCGGCCGGCACACCCACGCCGGACGGCCCGGCGACGAGGTGGAGCTCGACCTGCGCAACGTCGAGACCCTCGCCCGGTGGGTGGCCGGCCACGGCCCGGACGTGGCGGTCCTCGGCCCGCAGCGCCTCGCCGACGCCGTGCGGGCGAACTGGGCGGCGTCCGTCGCGGCCCACACCGAGCCGCTGGCCCGGACATGAGTACGGGTGGCGTCACGGAGCGGCTGCCGCGGCTGCTCTCGCTGGTGCCCTACCTGCTGGCCCGCCCCGGTATCCCGGTCGCCGAGGCGGCGGCCGACTTCGGCATCTCCGAGAAGCAGCTGCGCCGCGACCTCGAGCTGCTCTGGATGTGCGGGCTGCCCGGCTACGGCCCCGGTGACCTCATCGACCTGTCCTTCTCCGGCGACACCGTCACCGTCACCCACGACGCCGGCATGCGCAGGCCCCTGCGGCTCACCACTGCCGAGGCCACGGCGCTGCTGATGGCGTTGCGCACGCTCGCGGACGTGCCGGGCGTGGCCGACACCGAGGCCGTGCGGCGGGCGGCGGCGAAGGTGGAGCGCGCGGTGGGTGACGCCGGGCTCGCGGGCGTGGCGATGGACGGGCCGACGCGCGAGGAGGCAGCCACCACCGCCACGGTGCGCGATGCGCTCGCGGTGGGGCGGGCCATGCGGATCGTCTACTACACGGCCGGGCGTGACGCGGTCTCGCAGCGCACGATCGACCCGATGCGGCTGCTCATCGTCGACGGCCGCGGCTACCTGGAGGCCTGGTGCCGGCGGGCCGAGGGGGTGCGGCTGTTCCGGCTGGACCGCGTCGAGGACGCCGCCGTGCTCGACGAGCCCGCCGCGCCACCGCCGGACGCGGAGCCGACGGACGTGTCGGAGGGCCTGTTCCGGCCGAGCGCCGAACACCGGTCCGCCGTGCTGCTGCTGGAGCGCGAGGCGCGCTGGGTGGCCGAGTACTACCCGGTCGACGACGTCGTGGAGCTGGGCGACGAGCGGGTGCAGGTCCAGCTGCGGTTCGCGGACCCGGCCTGGCTGGTCCGGCTCGTGCTGGGCCTCGGAGGCGGGGCACGGCTGGTGGAGCCACCGGAGCTGGTGGAGGCGGTGGCGAGGCGGGCACGTGAGGCGCTCGACGCGGTCGAGCGGGAGCGAGGGGATGGGTGACGTGCTGCTGGTGATGCTCACGGCCGGCGTGGGGATCGTGCTGCTCGTGGTGCTGCTGCTGCTCGTGCTGCCGCCCGTGCGGCGGTTCGCCCGCACGAACGCGGCGGTGCGCGCGAGCGTGGCGGAGCGGGTGTCGGTGCTGCGTGCCGTGGCGGGCGAGCGGCGAGGCGGATCGGCCTGAGTTCCGCCGCCCGCGTGCGGGCAGGCGCTACGCCTCCTCGGACTCGCCCGTCGTCGCGAACCAGGTGCCGTTCCCGCGGAGCGTGAGGCGGACGAAGGGGTACTTGGAGCTGATGCACCCCTTGACCGGAAGGCAGTTGTCGACGCGCGCCTTCTTGATGCTGGTGACCTCGGGCGCCGGCATGCGGCCGACCGAGTCCTCGATGACGTCGCCGAAGGATGCGAACGCGGACGCATCGGTGAACCTGTGCTCCCGGTTCTCCACACCGACGACGTTCGTCCCGTCCGTGCAGAACTGGGCGCTGTGGGTGAACTTGTAGAAGGTGTTGCCGATCAACGTCTTGGCGTGGTGCGTTCCGGTGGCCTCGAAGCACCGCTGGCCCGCCTGGTTCGGGGCCCGCTCCACCACGCTGACGCTCCTCGCGTCGCCGGGCTGGGCCGTGCCCGCCTGCGCGGCGAGGGCCACCTGTCCCTGCACGGCGCCGGTGCTGAAGATCGCGATGGACATCGCGACCGTGGCGGCGGCTCGGACCGCGCTCGTTCGTACGGTGCTCGCCTGCTGCCACAGCTTCTCGGGCCGTCCACCGGTGCGTGCCATTTCGCTCTCCGTTCTCGGGGCGCCGCTGTCGGGAGGACGGTGGCAGCGCACCTCCCCGGCGGTGAAGGAAGAGTTCTCCGGTGCGTCTCCGTGGGCTGAGCTACGAGAGCTGCAGCGATGTGGTCCGGGCGCGATCCGCGGGGCCATCACCCGGCTGCGAGCCGTGGCTCCGGGTCGGGAGGTAGGCTTCCTAACGAGCCCACGAAGGGAGATTGACCATGATGCCGGGTGGCTGGGAATGGCTCATCATCATCGGGGTCCTGGTACTCCTGTTCGGAGCGAAGCGCTTGCCGGACATGGCCAGGTCCATCGGCCAGTCCGCCCGTGTGTTCAAGGGCGAGATGAAGGGCATGAAGGAGGACGGGTCGAAGTCCGACGCCCCGGCCGACCAGCCCGCCACGCCGCCGCCGGCCACGGCCGAGCCGAAGGCGCTCCCCGAGAGCCAGGCCAAGCCTGTCGACAAGACCCCCGAGTCGTCGCGTGCCTCGCAGCCGGGCTCGGGTAGCACCTCGGCCCAGTAGTCCCAGCGCGGTGGCTCGAATCCCGTTCCGTCGGGCAGGCAGGCGGCCGAAGAACCCCGACGGCACGATGTCGCTCGTCGAGCACCTGTACGAGCTGCGCGGTCGCCTCACGGTGGCGCTCGTCGCCATCGTCATCACCACGATCTTCGGCTACATCTGGTTCGAGGTGGCGTTGTTCGGCCTGCCGAGCCTCGGCGAGGTGCTGAAGGCGCCCTACTGCTCCCTGCCCGAGTCGTCGCGGGCCGTCTTCACGGCCGACGGATCGTGCACGCTGCTCGGCATCGGCCCGTTCGACCAGTTCATGCTGCGGCTCAAGGTCGGCGCCACGGCGGGCGTCGTGCTCGCCTGCCCGGTCTGGCTCTACCAGATCTGGGCGTTCGTCGTCCCCGGGCTGTACGCGAAGGAGCGGCGCTACGCGCTGTCGTTCGTCGCGGTGGCGTCGGTGCTGTTCGTCGCCGGTGCCCTCCTCGCGTACGCCGTGATCACCCAGGGCCTGGCCTTCCTCCTCACCATCGGCTCGGAGATCCAGACCACGGCGCTGTCGGGCGACCAGTACTTCTCGTTCGTCATCGCACTGCTGCTGATCTTCGGGGTCAGCTTCGAGCTGCCCCTGTTCGTGGTCATGCTGAACATCGCGGGTGTGATCAGCTACGCCAACCTCAAGGCGTGGCGCCGCGGGCTGGTCTTCGGGCTCTTCGTGTTCGCCGCGATCGCCACGCCCGGCCAGGACCCGATCTCGATGATCTCCCTCGCGATCGCGCTCACGCTGCTGTTCGAGCTGGCGATCCAGATCACCCGCATGAACGACCGGCGCCGCGCCCGGCGGCGGGCCGCCGAGGGCTGGGACGACTGGGACCCCGACGCCCCGAGCCCGATCGACACCGCGCCCAGCGAGATCGACACGAGCCCCAGCCTGCTCGACCCCACACCCTCGGTCGGCGAGGCGAAGCGGCTCGACGACGTCACCTGACGGCTCGTCACGCCAGGACGTCGGTGGCGCGGTGGTCGGCGCCGACCCCGTCCACGAGGATCGCCGATCCCGTCGAGTTCTCCAGCCGCAGCGGGAGGATCTCCTGGTAGGCGGGCGAGGTGTACCAGGCATCGGCCTGCTCGCGGGTCGGGAACCCGATCACGATGAGGAACCCGGGGAACTCGCCCTCCAGCACGTCGGGCGTCGCCCCGTGCACCACGAACCGGCCCTCGAAGGGGGCCAACGTGGCATCGATCCGCTCCAGGTACTCGACGATCGCGGGCCCCGGCTCGACGGTCTGCATGTGGGCGACGGCGTAGGTGGTCATGTCTTCAGCCTCGCCCGCTGGATGAGGCTCATCGATTACCCCACAGGTAGTGCCCCGGCGCGGACGTGCGGTCACGGTGCTTTCGCCAGGAGCCGCCAGGTGGCCGTCGCGGTGTCGGCCGGCGAGGGTCGCTCGTCCGCTACGCAGTGGGCGATCACGCCGACGAGGGCACCCGCGAGGTAGGCCGTGTGGATGCCGAGGGGCAGACCGGCTGCCGAGGCGGGCACCGCTCCCGCCCGGAAACGCTCCAGGAGCGCGTCTTGCAGGGCTTCGCGCAGCCGGGCGGCGAACCGGGCACTGCCCTGGGGGCCGAGCATCCGCGCGTAGAGGGTCGCATGTGCCCCGACGTGCTCGAAGAGCTCCACGAGCGGCGGGGGCGGCGCGCCGGCGGGTGCGTCGAGCGGGCACAGCTGGGCGGCGCGCGCGACGGTGGCGACCGCCTCCTCCATCGCGTCGGCGAAGAGCGCGTCCAGGTCGGGGTAGTGCAGGTAGACCGTGGCCCGGTTGACGCCGGCCCGGCTCGCGACGGCCGAGAGGGTGAGGGTGGCCGGGTCGCGCTCGCCGGCCAGTTCGAGGGCGGCTCCGCGAAGGCTGGCCCGGGTGCGCCGGGCCCGTGGATCGTCCGGTGGCATGGCCGGCACTATACGACACATGTCGACTAAGCGATATCTGTCGTATAAGGTGGCGGCATGCGTGTCGAGATCTGGATGGACGTCGTCTGCCCGTGGGCCTACATCGGCAAGCGGCGGGTGGAACGTGCGGTCGCCGACTTCGACGGAGACGTCGAGGTCGTGTGGCGGCCGTACCGGATCGACCCGTCCGCGCCCGTGCCGGGGGAGCCGCTCGCCGAGGTGCTGCGGGACCCCGTCGCCGACGAGGCGCTGCGGGCCTGCGCACCCGGACTGGCGCCTGCCGAGAACCGGCTCCGCGTCGACCTGATCGCTGCGAAGGAGGGCCTCGGGCCACCGTGGGGTGCCGCGTGGCGGGCGAGCAGCCACGACGCGCACCGGCTGATCGCGCTGGCCGAGCCGGCCGGTGTCCAGGACGCGGTGGTGGAGGCCCTGCTGCGGGCCCACTTCGTCGACGCCGTGGACATCAGCGACCGCGAGGTGCTCGCCCGGGTCGTCGGCGACGTGTTCCCGGAAGGGGTGGCTCTCCTCGACGGCGACGCAGGCGAGGAGCGGGTGCGCGAGCTGCTCCTCGAGGGCCGGGCCCGGGGGATCCGGACCTCCCCGACGATCGTCGTCGGCGACCGGGCGCTCGCCGGTGCCCAGCCCCCGGAGGTGATCGCGGAGTTCCTCGCGGAGGGCGGTGAGCGCCGCTCGGTGCCGTCCGAGGTGGAGCGCTACCGGTGGGCCGAGTCGCTGCTCGACCAGCGCGACCCGCTCGGCGCGCTCGTGCTGCTCCGCCCACTGCTCTCCGAGCACGGGAGCGATCGCTCGGTGCGGTTGCTGGCCGCGCGCGCCTGGTACGCCTCCGCGCAGCTGGGACGGGCCCGCGCTGCACTGGAGGAGTTGGTGGCCGCGCACCCGGCCGACGCGTACGCCCACGTCCTGCTGGGCCGCACGCTGCAGCGCATGAGCCGGGGCGAGCAGGCGGGACCACACCTGCGCCTCGGCGCGGCGATGGCCGAGCCCCGATAACACCCCTGTGTGAGCAGGCGCTCCGGCCCGCGCGGCGGCCATGTGGAAACCTGGGATCGTGGCCAGCAGCCAGTCTGCTCCCGCGGATGCCTATGCCGCCGCGCGGAGCCGCGCCGCCCGACCCCGGCTCGCCGAGTTCGCGCAGACGCTCCCGTTCGAGCTCGACGGGTTCCAGCACACCGCCTGTGCCGCGTTGGAGGACGGACACGGCGTGCTCGTGTGCGCCCCGACCGGCGCCGGCAAGACGGTCGTGGGCGAGTTCGCCGTGCACCTCGCGCTCGCGCAGGGCCAGAAGTGCTTCTACACGACGCCGATCAAGGCGCTGTCCAACCAGAAGTACGCCGATCTGGTGGAGCGGCACGGGGCGGCGGCGGTCGGGCTGCTCACCGGCGACCAGGCGATCAACGGCGACGCGCAGGTGGTCGTGATGACCACCGAGGTGCTGCGCAACATGATCTACGCCGAGTCGCGGCAGCTGGAGCACCTCGGCTACGTGGTGATGGACGAGGTGCACTACCTCGCCGACCGCTTCCGCGGCGCGGTCTGGGAGGAGGTCATCCTCCAGCTGCCCGAGCACGTCTCGCTCGTGAGCCTGTCGGCCACCGTCAGCAACGCAGAGGAGTTCGGCGACTGGCTGGTCACGGTGCGCGGCGACACCACGGTCGTCGTCGACGAGCACCGGCCGGTGCCGCTGTGGCAGCACATGATGGTGGGCAACCGGCTGCTCGACCTGTTCGCAGGCGAGACCGCGGCTGGTGAGCTGAAGGTCGACCCCGACCTCGTCCGCCACACCCGGGAGCTGGACCGGCAGAGCGCGATGAGCCAGTGGGACCGAGGCGCCCGGGGCCGCGGGCGCACCGGCCCGCCGCGGCGCAACGGGTTCCGCCCGCCGTCGCGCACCACGGTGATCGACCGGCTCGACCGGGCCGGCCTGCTCCCCGCGATCACCTTCGTGTTCAGCCGCGCCGGGTGCGACGCCGCCGTCGGGCAGTGCGTGCGGTCGGGGCTGCGGCTCACCACGGAGGAGGAGGCCGGGGTGATCCGGCGCACGGTGGAGCGGCGCACCGCCGAGCTCCCCCAGGCCGACCTCGCCGTGCTGGGGTACTGGGAGTGGCGCGACGCCCTCGAGCGCGGCATCGCCGCCCACCACGCCGGGATGCTGCCGGCGTTCAAGGAGACGGTGGAGGAGCTGTTCGTCCGCGGGCTGGTCCGCGCGGTCTTCGCCACGGAGACCCTCGCACTGGGGATCAACATGCCCGCCCGCACGGTCGTGCTGGAGCGGCTGGTCAAGTACAACGGCGAGTCCCACGCCGAGCTCACGCCCGGCGAGTACACGCAGCTGACGGGCCGGGCCGGCCGCCGCGGCATCGACGTGGAGGGCCACGCCGTCGTCGTGTGGCAGCCGGGGGTCGACCCGGAGCAGGTCGCCGGGCTCGCCTCGACCCGCACCTACCCGCTGCGCAGCTCGTTCCGGCCCGGCTACAACATGGCCGTCAACCTGGTCGGCAGGCTCGGCACGGAGAACGCGCGGGAGCTCCTGGAGCTGTCGTTCGGGCAGTTCCAGGCCGACCGGTCGGTGGTGGGCCTCGCACGGCGGATCGAGCGCAACGCCGAGGCGCTCGAGGGGTACGCGAAGTCCCTGGAATGCCACCTCGGTGACTTCCGCGAGTACGCCGCGCTGCGCAGGCGCGTGGCGGATCGGGAGAAGGCACTGTCGCGGCAGGGGGTGGCTGAGCGGCGGGAGGCCGCCGCCGACTCGCTGCGCACCCTGCGCCCGGGCGACGTGATCGCGGTGCCCGGCGGGCGCCGTGCCGGGCTCGCGGTCGTGCTCGACCCGGGCATCGGCGCCGACGGCGACCCCCGCCCGCTCGTGCTCAACGAGGACCGCTGGGCGGGGCGGCTGTCCGCGGCCGACTTCCCGGCGCCCGTCGAGCCGCTCGGCCGGATGCGGCTACCGAAGCGGGTGGACCACCGCGCCCCGCGGGTCCGGCGCGACCTCGCCTCGTCGCTGCGCAACACGGGGATCGTCGCGCCGCCGACGCAGCGGCGGCGGTCGCGGGGTGGCGCCGTCGACGACCCCGAGCTGGCCACGCTCCGCCGCGCCCTGCGCGCCCACCCGTGCCACGGGTGCACCGACCGCGAGGCCCACGCCCGGTGGGCCGATCGGTACTCGCGCCTGGAGCGCGACACCGAGCAGCTGCGTCAGAAGGTGCGCGCCACCACCCACTCCCTGGCCCGCGCGTTCGACCGGATCCGGTCGCTGCTCGGCGAGCGCGGCTACCTCGACGGGGAGCAGATCACCGAGCACGGTGAGCGCCTGTCGCGGCTCTGGGGTGAGTCCGACCTGCTGACCGCCGAGTGCCTGCGGCACGGGGCGTGGGACGGCCTGGAACCGGCCGAGCTGGCGGCGGTCGTGTCCGCGCTGGTCTACGAGTCGCGCCGCGACCACGGACCGATGCCGCGGGTGCCCTCGGGGCCGGTCTCCGACGCGCTGGCCACCACCGTGCGCCTCTGGGCCGAGCTGGAGGCCGACGAGCGCAGGCACAAGGTCGAGCGCACCCGGGAGCCCGACCTGGGCTTCGCGTGGCCGATGCACCGCTGGGCCCGCGGGGAGTCGCTCACCGCCGTGCTCACCGCGGCGGAGCAGAACGGGGTGGAGCTCTCGGCGGGAGACTTCGTACGCTGGTGCCGGCAGGTCCTGGACCTGCTCGACCAGGTCGCCGCGGTGGCGGGGCGGGGCAGCGGGGTCGGCCGGGCCGCGGCTACGGCGATCTCGACGATCCGCCGCGGAGTGGTCGCGGTCGGTACCGGGTGAGCAGGGCGAAGGGCCGACCGGCTCTGTGCCCGCTCCGCGGGCTGTGCTTTGATCGCCCGACCGCACGTCTCCAGGGGGAAGGCCCGCGATGAGTACGCCACAGGGACCGCAGCCGCCACACGGCGCGCCGCAGCAGCCTGCCGAGCAGCCCGCGTGGGGCCAGCCGCAGCCGCAAGGCGGGTGGGGGGCCCCGCCGGCGGGGCAGCAGCGTCCCGGTGAGCAGCAGCGTCCCGGTGAGGAGACCCGCGCCGTCCCGCAGCAGGAGTGGAGCGCACCTGAGACGAGCGAGGTGCCCCAGCAGGAGGCAGCTGCGCCCGCCGACCAGTCCTCCACCAACCCCGGTTCGCAGCCCCCTGCATCGCAGCCCTCAGCAACGCAGCCCCCTGCCAAGCCCGCGGAGGGCGATGGCGGCGATGTCGACCTGTTCAAGTCCTCGAGCGACGCCGAGCAGGCACCCGAGAAGCAGGAGGCGGACGACGCGGGGCAGCAGGCCACCACCGTCGTCCCGACGCAGGCCACCCCGCAGGGTGAGCCTGCCCAGCAGCAACAGCAGGGCCAGCCGCAGGTGTGGGGGCCCGCGGACCAGACCCAGGCTGCGCCGCCGTACGCCTCGCCCGAACAGCACTACGGCGTACAGCAGTCCCAGCCGGGGCAGCCGCACCCGGGGCAGCAGCAGGGTACGGCGCAGTACACGCAGCCGCAGTCCGCGCAGCCGGGCCAGCCGCCCTCGCCGTACGCGCCTCCCGGCCAGCCGCCCTACGCAGCCCAGCAGGGCCCGTACGGCGCGGCCCAGCCGGGATACGGCCAGCAGCAGCCCTACGGGCAGCAGCCGTACGGCGCTGCGCAGAGCCAGGCGTACGGCCAGCAGCCGACGCAGCAGTTCGGTCAGCCGCAGTTCGGTCAGCAGGCCCAGCAAGGACAACCGACCCAGCAAGGACAGCAGAGTCAGCAGGGCCAGCAGGCCCAGTTCGGGCAGGGGCAGTACGGCCAGCCGGGGCAGCCGCCGTACGGGCAGGCTGCGTACGGCCAGCAGCAGGCGGGGCAGCAGTCGCCGTGGGCGGGCCAGCAGGGCGGCTGGGCCCAGCCGCCCGCCGCAGGTCAGCAGCCCACCCAGCAGTGGGGTGGCCGCCCCGACGGCCAGCAGCCGTGGGCGCCGGGGGCCCCGCAGGAGGCGCCGGGCGGAGGCGGGAAGAGCCGCTTGCCGATGATCATCGGTGCTGCGGCGGTTGTCGTGCTCGCGCTGGTCGGGGTGCTCGGGTTCGTCAGCCCCGGCTTCTTCAACACCCGGGTGCTCGACGCCAACGCCGTGCAGAGCGGGGTGCAGCAGGTCCTGAGCCAGGACTACGACCTCGAGGTGCAGACGGTCACCTGCCCCCAGGGGCAGGAGGTCGTGCCCGACGCCACCTTCGAGTGCACCGCCGTGGTCGACGGCGACCAGGTCACCGTTCCGATCAAGATCACGAGCGTGGACGGCAACTACGAGGTCGGGCGGCCGGCTTGACGGTGGCGCTCGCCGTCCGTCCGCTCAAAGCAGATGAGCTGCGCGCCGCGCTCACGCTGTTCGGCGCCGCCATCCACCGCCCTCCGGCGGACGACGCGGGTTGGGCCGCGTCAGCGCGTCTCTACAGCCCCGGCCGCACCTTCGGTGTGCACGCGGACGGCGCGCTCGTCGCCACCACCACCTCGTTCCCCAGTGAACTGGCGGTGCCGGGTGGGGCGGTGCTGCCGATGGCCGCGGTCACGCGGGTCGGGGTGCGCGCCGACCACACCCGGCGCGGCCTGCTGAGCGCGATGATGCGGGCCCAGCTGGACGACACGGCCGCCCGCGGCGAGCCGGTGGCGACGCTGAGGGCCAGTGAGGCGCGGATCTACGGCCGCTTCGGCTACGGGGTCGCCACCCGCGGCCGGTCGGTGCAGGTGCGCGCCGATGCGAGCCCCCTCCGCCCGGGCGCTCCACTCGGCGGGACGGTCCGGCTCGTGGCGCGGGACGAGATCGTGCCGGTCCTGCAGGAGGTCCACGCGCGGATCGCGCTGCGGCGGCCAGGGGGGATCACCCGCACCGAGGGTTGGTGGGCGATCGGAGTCGGCCGGCGCGTGCACGTGGAGCGCGAGCACGTGCTCGCCGCCGTGCACACCGGCCCGCAGGGTGACGACGGGTTCGCCATCGCCTACCCCGGCGACATCCCGGGCCTGCCCCGACGCTGCCTCGATGTGGCCGATCTGCACGCCGCTGACGTCGCCGCCACCGCCGCGCTGTGGCGGTTTTTGCTCGGAGTGGACCTGGTCGAGGCCGTGCAGGCCCGCCTGCGCCCGCTCGACGAGCCCCTCGAACTGCTGCTGGCCGACCCGCGGGCCTGCGCCGTGACCGGCAACGAGGACGAGACCTGGCTGCGGATCGTCGACGTCCCCGTCGCGTTCGCGGCCCGCAGCTACGGCGCCGCGGAACCGGTGCTGCTCGCCGTGCACGACGGCTTCCTGGAGGCGAACTCGGGCGTCTACCGGATCGCGGACGGGTCCGCGGAGCGGGTCGGCCCGCTCGGCGGACCGGTGCGGCCCGAGCTGGAATGCTCGGTGGACGCGCTCGCGATGGCCTACCTCGGCGACCGGCGCCCGTCGGAGCTCGTGGCGAGCGGCTGGTGGAGCGCACCGGAACCGGCCGCGGTGCCCCGGGCCGACGCGGCGTTCGCGACGCCCGGGGTGCCGTGGTGCGGCACGTACTTCTGACTCCTCAGGCGAGCTTCGCGAAGAAGGTCCTGATGTCGCCTGCGAGCAGGTCCGGCACCTCCATGGCCGGGAAGTGGCCGCCGCGGTCGAACTCCGACCAGTGCGCCACCGTTCCCGCAGGGTCGACCAGGCTCCGGATCGTGGTGTCGCCCGCGAAGACCGCGTAGCCGGTCGGCGGGCCCGCCGGCCAGTCCTGGCCGCCACCCGTCTGCTGGCCGGCGATCGCGCGGTAGGCCTGCATGCCCTCGTAGACGGCGTGGGCGGCGGACGCGCCGGCGCCGGTGAACCAGAAGATGCTGATGGTCGTCATCAGCTGGTCGAGGTCGACCGCGTCCTCGGGGAGGTCGTGAGCGGGGTCGGTCCAGTCGCGGAACTTCTCGGCGATCCACGCCAGCTGTGCCACCGGGGAGTCGTGCAGGCCGTAGCCGATCGTCTGCGGGCGGGTGGCCTGGATGTGCAGGTAGCCGAGGCCGTCCTGCTGGATGTGGTTGAACTGCTCCGCGCGGGCGCGGTCGGCGCCGTCGAGGCCGTCCAGCTCGATCGGTGGCCCGAAGGGGAAGGCGGCGGCGGTGCCGCTCACGTGGATGCCGATGACCCGCGCCGGGTCGATCATGCCCAGCAGGAGGGCGAGGCCGGACCCGGCGTCGGTGCCGTGCACGGCGTAGCGCTCGTACCCGAGCCTGGTCATGAGCTCCGACCAGGCCTGGGCCACGCGGAACAGGTTGCCCCACCCGGTCTCACGCATCGGCGTGGAGAAGCCGTACCCGGGCAGCGACGGGATCACCACGTGGAAGGCCTGCGCCGGGTCGCCGCCGTGGGCGCGCGGGTCGGTGAGCGGGCCGATGACCCGGAGGAACTCGACCGGCGAGCTGGGCCACCCGTGGGTGAGGACGAGCGGGCGCGCGTCGGGTTCGGGGGAGCGGACGTGCAGGAAGTGGATGCGCTGGCCGTCGATCTCGGTGGTGAACTGCGGGATCTCGTTGAGCTGCGCCTCCTGGGCACGCCAGTCGAACCCGTCGCGCCAGTAGGCCGCGAGCTTGCGCACCTGGTCGAGTTGGATCCCGCGCTCCGGGCCGACACCGGCGATCTCGTGGGGCCAGCGGGTGCGGGCGAGCCGGTCGTGCAGGTCGTCGAGGTCGGCCTGCGGGATGTCGACGCGGAAGGGCTTGATCTCGGTCATGGGGTGAACACTAGGAAGGCTTGCGGCACGTTCCTTTCCTCATTTGCCCGGATACTGAAGAGATGTTGCCGACCTCCGCCCGGCTGCTCCGGCTGCTCGGGCTCCTGCAGACCCAGCGCGACTGGTCCGGCCCGCAGCTGGCCGCGCGACTCGAGGTGAGCGCCCGCACCGTGCGCAACGACGTCGAGAAGCTGCGGGCGCTCGGTTATCCGGTGCACTCCACGACGGGGGTGGCGGGCGGCTACCGGCTCGGGTCCGGTGCGGCCCTGCCACCGCTGCTGCTCGACGACGACGAGGCGGTCGCCGTCGCGGTCGGGCTGCGCTCCGCCGCGGGCGGCACGGTCGCAGGCATCGAGGAGACCTCGGTGCGGGCACTGGCGAAGCTGGAGCAGGTGCTCCCGTCCCGGCTGCGGCACCGGGTGGCGGCGCTCGCCGGCGCGGTGGTGGCGCTACCCGGCACCGGCCCGGCCGTGGACGCAGGCGTCCTCACCGCGATCGCGGGCGCGATCCGCGCGCACGAACGGCTCCGGTTCGACTACGCCGACCACGAAGGGGCCGCGACCCGCCGGGACACCGAACCGCACCGGCTCGTGCACACCGGCAGGCGCTGGTACCTCGTGGCGTGGGACGTCACGCGCGACGACTGGCGCACGTTCCGGGTGGACCGGATCACGCCGAAGATCCCGACGGGCCCGCGGTTCGTGCCGCGGGACCCACCGGACCCCGACATCGGCGGATACGTCTCCCGCCGCACCGCCCAGGCCCTGTGGCGCCACCACGCCCGGGTGCGCCTGCACGCGCCGATCGCCGCCGTGCAGGACCGGTTGACGCCGGCGATCGGCACGTGCGAGCCCATCGACGACGAGCACTGCCTGTTCACCACGGGTGCGGACACCCTGCCGATGCTCGCGCTCTACCTCGGCATGCTCGACGTCGACTTCGACGTGCTGGACCCGCCGGAGCTACGCGCCGCGCTGGCAGACCTGGGCGCCCGCTACACCCGGGCCGCCACCCCGCCCGAACGTCAGCAAGGTGGCCATACGGACGTGGCAGGGCAGTGAGGCCACCTCGCTGACCTCCCGCCCCGAGCCCTCAGCGGGCGTTCTTCAGCATCGCCGTGCAGAGCCGTTCGATGGAGCTCCCGACGCCCCAGCGTTCGCCGAGCGCAGCCAGCCGCTCCAGGTCGACCGGCTCACCGGGCAGCGTGTCGGGCCGGTCCAGCTCCACAGGAGCGTCGAGGGCCACCCGCACCACCGGCTCGACGACGGCGAGGTACGGCGCGGCCGCGGCCAGCTTGGTGCGGACCGGCGGGCTGAGCCGGGTGTCGGCCTTGTCGATCACGGCGGCCCGCAGCTCGGCCCACGAGCCGAAGCGGCCCACGAGGGTGGCCGCGGTCTTGGCGCCGATCCCGGGCACGCCCGGGAGCCCGTCGGAGGGGTCACCGCGCAGCATCGCCATCTCGGCGTAGGCCTCCCCGGCGCGCTCCACCGGCACCCCGTACTTCGCGGCGACCTCGACCGGCCCGAGGTGCTCTGCCTTCGCCAGCCCGCGTCCGACGTACAGCAGCCGCACCGGCACGGGCTCGTCACGCACGATCTGCATGAGGTCCCGGTCGCCGCTCACCGCGATCACGGGGTCCGCGCGCTCGGCGGCGGCGAGGGTGCCGATCACGTCGTCGGCCTCGTGGCCCTCGGCGCCCGCGGTGGCGATCCCGGCCGCGGCGAGCACCTCGAGCAGGACCGGGACCTGCGGTTCGAGCGTGTCGGGCACGATCTCCGGCAGCCCGGCCGGTGCGACGTCCGGCTCGCCGGGCACGCGGTGCGCCTTGTACGAGGGCAGCGCCTCCACCCGGAACGCCGGGCGCCAGTCGAGGTCGAGGCACGCGACCAGACGGGTGGGGCGGCGGTCGGTGATCAGCCGCGCGACCATGTCGGTGAACCCGCGGATCGCGTTCACCGGGGTGCCGTCCGGACCCGTGATGGACTCCGGCACCCCGTAGAAGGCGCGGAAGTACAAGCTGGCGGCGTCGAGCAGCATCAGCGACTGCGCAGGCGGTGCAGGCGGGGTCACGCGGCACAGCTTGCCGGAATACCCTCCCCTGCATGACACCGGCCGTTCCGACTGCGCTGCTCGCCGACCGCATCCGCCGTGCCGGCGAGGTCGCCGCCGAGCAGGGCACCGACCTGCTGCTCGTCACCCCCGGCCCGGACCTGCGGTACCTGCTCGGCGTGTCCGGCGAGTCCCACGAGCGCCTCACCTGCCTCGTGCTCCCCGCGGCGGGGCACCGCGCCCCGCCTGCCCTGGTGGTGCCGCGGCTGGAGGCGCCGGGGTTCGCCGCGCTCCCGCTCGACGAGCTGGGGATCGAGGTCGTCACCTGGCGCGACGGGGAGGACGCACACCTGCTCGTCAGCGATCTGGGCGGCGGCCCCGGCCGCGTGGGGCTCGCCGACGCGATGCCCGCAGCGCACGTCCTGCCGCTGCGTGCCGCGTTCCCGGACGTGGAGCAGGTGCTCGCCGGACCGGTGCTGCGTGAGCTGCGGATGCGCAAGGACGCCGCCGAGGTGGCCGAGCTGCGCGCGGCGGGCGCGGCGATCGACCGCGTCCACGCCCGCATGGCCGAGTTCCTCAAGCCGGGGCGCAGCGAGGCGCAGGTCGCCGCGGACATCGCCGAGGCGATCGTCGCCGAGGGCCACACCGAGGCCGCGTTCGTGATCGTGGGGTCCGGGCCGAACGGATCCAGCCCCCACCACGACGTGTCCGACCGGGTGATCGAGAGCGGTGACGTGGTCGTCATCGACATCGGCGGCCCGCTGATCAGCGGCTACAACTCCGACTCCACCCGCACCTACGCCGTCGGCGGCGAGCCGCCCGCCGCTGTGCGGGAGGCCTACGCCGTGCTGCAGGACGCCCAGGACCGGGCGGTGCGGGCGGTCCGCCCGGGCGTCACGGCCGAGCAGGTGGACGCCGCCGCGCGCGAGCCGATCAGCGACGCCGGCCTGGGCGAGCGGTTCGTGCACCGCACCGGCCACGGCATCGGCCTCGAGGTGCACGAGGAGCCCTACATCGTGGCGGGCAACGCGCTCGCGCTCGAGCCTGGAATGGCCTTCAGCGTGGAGCCTGGCGTGTACTTCGACGGCGAGTGGGGCGCGCGCATCGAGGACATCGTGGTGGTCACCGAGGACGGCTACGAGCGGCTCAACAACCGTCCGCACGACCTCGTGGTGCTCTGAGCCGGAGATCGTGAGCGTGGGGCGCGCTCACGCCGCCGGCGCCGCCGCCGGTGGCGCTTCCAGGTGGGCCCGACCGTCGGCACCCGCCACGCACGCCGAGGCGCTCGACCCGGAGCGCACGAACTGACCCATGCAGCGGCCGATCTCGGCGTGCGCGGCCGCCGTGGGGTGGAACGACTCCTGGGCGAGGTGGAAGCCGATGGCGTCCAGCCCGCCGTGCACGAGCGCCTCCGGGTCGACGGTGATGCGCCGCTGCCACTCCTGGTCCTTCAGCGGCTTCGTGCACGCCTCGAAGCCCTCGGTGGCCCGCGCCAGGTCGAGGAACCGCGCGCCGGTGCGCTCGGCGACGCCCTGCAGCGCCGCCGACAGCGCCGGGAACAGCGTGGTGCGTCCCCAGGCGGCGTCCGGCCGGCTGTACGGGCAGCCTGCGAGCGCCTGCAGCGGGATCATGTGCTCGGTGACCGGGGACGCGTAGGAGGCGAGCACGAGCGTGTAGTCGCGGCCCCCGTACCCGGCCCGCCGCATGGCGGCTCGCACGTCCCGCACCGCCGCCTCCACCTTGGTGGCCGTGGCGGCCATGCGCTCCGGCACGAGCGGGTCGAGCGTCTCCCGGCACGGAGGCTCGCGCGGATCGACGAACGCGCGGATGCAGGCGACGCCGGTGTCGAACAGCGCCGCGTCGTCGTTCGCACCGATCTGCACGATCACCGTGCTGACCCGGTGGCGGCCCGCGACCTCGACGAGCCGCTCGGCCTGGGACGCCTCGGTGTAGTGGGTGCCGCTGCCGAACGCGACGTCCGCCGCCCTCGCCCCCGAACACGCCAGGTTCACCGACTCGGGGGCGAGGCCGGTGCGGTGGACGTAGGCGTGCTTGGAGCGGTGGCACCAGTTGCCGTTCTCCCCGCGCGTGCCCGGCTCGTAGTCGTCCGCGCCGTCCCCGGCGGCGGCGCTGTCGCCGAGCACGACCACGGCTGCAGGCGTCTGGGCCACGGCCACGGCAGGCGTACCGAACACGGTGAGCGCCACGGCGCCGCTCGCAGCGACGAGCAGGGCCAGGGAGCGTGATCGCGTCACGGGAGGGACGCTATGCGCATGCGCAGCGGCCTGACCAGGGCATTCACCGACACCAGCGATCACCGCCCCCGCGGCGCAGCCCGCGGTCACGGACTGCGAGTGCGGTGACGCTTCTGGGGGTACCGCCAGGGGAACCTCAGGGGTGCCTCCGGGCGTTTCCCGAGTCCAGCGCCGGTCACGACGCCGACACTGGGTACCAGCGGCGAAACACGCCGCGATCTGGAAGGAGCCCAAGGTGGCATCGACCCTGACCCGCCCGCGACACGGCAAGGTCATCGCCGGCGTGTGCGCGGGCCTGGCGGACCGGTTCGGGATGAGCCCGTTCGTGGTCCGGCTGCTGTTCGTGATCTCCTGCCTGCTGCCCGGCCCGCAGTTCGTGGTCTACATCGTGCTGTGGATCCTCATGCCCAAGCGCGACTACTGATCCGGTAGATATCTCGGGTGACCCGCACCCTGCTGCTCGGCGTCCGGCTCTTCGACCCGGCGTCGGCGGCAGGAGCCGTCGAGATCGAGGGTGAGCGGATCAGCTGGGTGGGCGACGCGGCCGCCGCGCGGGAACGCCTGCCCGGCTCGGCCGTGCTGGAGCTCCCGGGCGCCGTCGTCACCCCGGCGTTCGTCGACGCCCACGTGCACGCCACCGCAGCCGGCCTGCTGGCCGACGGCCTCGATCTCACCGGCTGCGGCTCGGCGCGGGCGCTGCTCGACGCGGTGGCGGCCCGCGTCGCGGCACGGCCGGGCGCGCTCGTGTGGGGCCACGGCTGGCAGGACCAGACCTGGCCCGACGAGCTCCCGCCGCGTTCGGAGCTCGACCGGGCCGCTGATGGCGCCCCCGTCTACCTGAGCCGGATCGACGTCCACTCGGCCCTCGTCTCCTCCGCCCTGCTCGACCGCGCCCCCGGCGTTACGGACGCCGCCGGGTGGTCGCGCACAGCGCTGACCGGGGACGCCCACCACCGGGCCCGCCGAGCCGCGCTCGCAGCCGTCGACTCCACCACCCGTGACGCCGCGCAGGCCGCGTTCCTCGCCGACGCCGCCGCCCGCGGCGTGGCGGTCGTGCACGAGTGCGCCGGCCCGGACATCTCGTCCGTCGCCGACCTGGCCGCCCTGCGGGCCCGTCCCGGGCCGGAGGTCGTCGGCTACTGGGGCGAGGCGGTGCGCACCGCAGAGGAGGCCGGGGAACTGGTCGCGGCGACCGGCGCCCGCGGGCTCGCGGGCGACCTGTTCGTCGACGGATCGCTCGGCTCGCACACGGCGGCGCTGCGGGAGCCCTACTCCGACGCCGCCGGCTGCACCGGCAACCGCTACCTCGACGCCGCCGAGATCGGCGCGCACGTCGCGGCCTGCACCGTGGCCGGGACGCAGGCCGGTTTCCACGTGATCGGCGACGCGGCCGCGGACGCGCTGCTCGCCGGGCTCGACGCGGCCGCCGCCGCGACCTCACCCGCCGCCGTGCGCGCCGCGGGCCACCGGGTGGAGCACCTGGAGATGGTCGACCCCGCGCAGGCGCGCCGGCTGGCCGAGCTCGGCGTGGTCGCGAGCGTGCAGCCGCTCTTCGACGCCTACTGGGGCGGCCCGGAGGGCATGTACGCCATGCGCCTCGGCCGGGCCAGGGCGCAGGGGATGAACCCGTTCGCCGACCTGGCGCAGGCGGGCGTCGTCCTCGCCCTCGGGTCGGACGCCCCGGTCACCCCGGTCGACCCGTGGGCGGCGGTGCGGGCCGCCGTGGAGCACCGCACTCCCGCCTCCGGGCTCACCCCCGCCCAGGCCCTCGCGGCACACACCGTGGGCGGGTACCGCGCGGCGGGGGACCGGTCCCCGCTGGCCGGACGCCTGCGGCCCGGCGCACCCGCCAGCTATGCGATCTGGGACGGCACGGGCACCCTGGACGGGAGCGCGGCGAACCCGCGGTGCCTGCGCACCGTGCACCGCGGAACGGTGCTGCACGACGCGCTGAGCAGCCGGCCAACGGTCCACTGATCACCTGCACCGGATGGCACGCCCCTTCGCCGGGCCTTCGGTGGCGCCCCTCGCGGGCCTTCAGTGGCGCCGCGCATCGTGCGGGGCCGCCCCTCACGCCTCAAGGGCGCTCCGCGAGCCTCTGCGACCCCTGAAGGCCCGCTTCGCGAGCAGGCCCACGGGCCTGCCCCTTCGGCGCGCGGCGCCACCGAAGGCCGGTCTCACGGCATGATCAGCGCTTCGGCGCGAAAACCGACGCCCTGCGTCGGGAAACGCGTCCAGCGGCCGATCATGAGCTACTCCACCGGGCCTGACCGGCGCCAGCAGCACTTCCCGGTCGCGGGCGGCACCGTGGTGTGCTGCTCGGGGTGATCTCCGCAGGTCACGACCCGTTCTCGCCCCCACGCTGCCCGTCGGCGGGGCGCGGCGGCCGACACGGGGTGTGGGAGCGCAGACCGGGCCGCGTGATCCTGAGGTCCGCACGCTCCTCGGCGGTGGGTGATGGCGACCCTCACCACCCTGCTGCCGCCACCTGAACCGTCGGGCGGTGCGCGCCGTATGCCTTGGGACAAGGGCTTCGGAGGTCGAGATGCTGGACAAGGACGAACGCGAGGCGTTGCGCGAGATCGAGCGGCGGATGTCGGCCGCTGACCCGGATCTCGCCGCTCTCCTGAGCAGTGGCCGCACCAGGACGCGCAGGAGGTGCCAGCGCACCGTCCTCGGGCTGCTGGCCGTGCTCGTCGTGGTGTTGCTGGTGCTGGGGCTACCGGGGTGCGCCTTCGTCGTGGCCGGTACCGGAGCAGGGCTGTGGTGGGCGTGGGGATACCGCCTGCCCCGTCCTCGAGCCCGGACCCGTCGCGCGGAGGCGGGATAGCCGGCGCCGTGTCCTGCGTCCCATCCCGGGGCGACCCGATGGTGGGGTGCGGGCGAGGTCTGGCAGAATCTCGCGCCGTGGCGGACCGGACGTACTGCGCGGGCGTGACCCTGTGCTGTCCGGGGTGCTGTCGCTGCTGTCGCAGCTGACCCCCGGCCCCGTCCGTCCGGCCGCTTCCGCGGCCCCGCACGTCTGCGAACCCACTGATGATCAGCACCCCCGATCTGCGCGGGCACACCGTCCTCGTCCTGCACGCCCACCCGGACGACGAGGCGATCTTCACCGGGATCACGCTGCGCCGCCTGGCCGATGCGGGCGCGCGCACCGTCCTCGTCGTCGCGACGGCGGGCGAGCTGGGCGGCTCCCGCGTGCCGCTGCGGGCGGGCGAGACGATCCCCGAGCGCAGGCTGGCGGAGCTGGAGCGCGCCGCGGAGCTGCTCGGGGTGTCCCGGCTGGCCCTGCTGGGCCGGCGGGACTCGGGCCTGCCCGGGTGGGCCGATGCGCGGCACGAGCGGGCGCTCGCCGTGGCGGACCCGCTGCAGCTGGCCCGGGACGTCGCCGAGATCGCCGACGACGAGGGCGCCGCCGCGATCGTCCACGACGACGAGCACGGGATCTACGGCCACCCAGACCACCGGGCGGTCTTCCGGATCGGGGCCACAGCGGCGGACATGCTGGGCGTCACCGGCTACCGGGTGACGGTCGACCGCGAACACCTGCACGTCTCAGCACGGGACCGGCACCTGGTGCACGGCGCGGCACGCGCCGCCGCCGTGCCGTTCGGGCGGGTCACCGCCGAGATCGGGCTCGCCGTCACCGGCACCGAGGCACACCTGCAGAACAAGCGGGCCGCGATGGTGGCGCATGCCAGCCAGATCGCCGACGACGACGTGCCCGTCGACGGCTTCGCCAGCGCGTACGGGTACGAGTGGTTCACCCGCAGCGGCGCGCGGGGCCCGCTCGACGCGCTCGGCAACGCCCACCTGCTGGCGCCGGTGCCGGCCTGACCGGCTCGATCACCGGCTCCACACACCCGACACGTAGGCTCACGCCGTGGCCGCACCCACCGCCGAACCCGTCGCGCCCGAACCGGGCACCGGGCCACCCGCACCCGATGCGGCGCGCAAGCGGTGGAACCCCGCCGTGGCGGCCCGGGTGGTCGGGGCCGTGGGCGGCGGCGCGCTCCTCTACCTCAGCTTCCCGCCGCGCACGCTGTGGTGGCTGGTGCTCCCGGCGTTCGCGCTGCTGGGCATCGTCCTGTACGGGCGCCGGGCGCGCGCCGGATTCGGCTACGGGTTTCTCTTCGGCCTGGGTTTCCTGCTCCCGCTCCTCGAATGGGTCACGTCGCTGGTCCAGCAGCTGCCGTGGATCGCGCTGTCGGTGTTCGAAGCGCTGTTCATCGGGCTCGCAGGCGCCGGGATCGCCGCCGTGTCCCGGCTGCCCGCAGCGCCCGTCTGGGCCGCCGCGGTGTGGATCGCAGGCGAGGCGGTCAGGGGACGGATCCCGTTCGGCGGGCTGCCGTGGGGTCGGGTGGGCTTCGGCCAGCCGGACGGGCCGCTGCTGCCACTCGCCGCGATCGGCGGTGAGCCGCTGCTGTCGTTCGCGGCCGTGCTCGCGGGGCTCGCGCTCGGCGAGCTGGTGCGCAGGCTCGTTCGACGGCAGAGCCCGCGCCGGATGGTGGCCCCGGCACTCATCGCCGTCCTCACGATGGCGGCGGGACCGCTCGCAGCGCTGGTGCCGGCCACCCCGAACGGGGACGACCGCACCGTCAACATCGCCGCGGTGCAGGGCAACGTCCCGCGGCTGGGTCTCGACTTCAACGCCCAGCGCCGCGCCGTGCTCGACAACCACGTGAAGGCCACCGAGCAGCTCGCCGCCGACGTCGCCGCAGGCCGGGTACCGCGCCCGGACCTGGTGATCTGGCCCGAGAACTCCAGCGACATCGACCCGCTGCGCAACCCCGACGCCGCCGCCCAGATCGACAGGGCCGCCCGCGCCGTCGGCGTCCCCGTGCTGGTGGGCTCGGTGCTGCGCAACCCCGACGGGCTCACCACCTCGAACTCCGCCCTCGTCTGGGAGGGTGGGGTGGGGGTCGTGGAGCGCAACGACAAGCGCCGGGTGCAACCGTTCGGGGAGTACATGCCGTGGCGGGAGTTCTTCCGCCTGTTCTCCCCGTACGTCGACCGCGCCGGCTACTTCGTGCCGGGCAACGGCACGGGCGCCGTCGACATGGCGGGCGTCCGCGTGGGCGTCACGATCTGCTGGGAGGTCGCGTTCGACGACCTCGTGGCCGACAGCGTGGCGGCCGGCGCCGAGGTGCTCGCCGTGCCCAGCAACAACGCCACGTTCGGGCTCACCGAAATGACCTACCAGCAGCTCGCGATGTCGCGGATCCGCGCCGTCGAGCACGACCGCCCGGTGATCATCGCGACCACCAGCGGGGTGAGCGCGACGATCACCCGGGACGGCACGGTCACCGCCAGCACGCGGCAGTTCACCCCGGATGTCCTGGTCGATCGGACCCAGTTGCGGGACACCACTACGCTGGCCACTCGATGGCGGTCTGCACCCGAATGGGCGCTTGTCGCCATGGGGGTGCTCGCGATCGGAGTCGGGATCGTGAACAGGCGTCGCGCGGTGAGGCGTGCGGGAAGGGACGAGGATGGCTGAGCCGAGGGGCCGGATCCTGGTGGTGATCCCCACCTATCAGGAGCGGGACAACCTGGGTCCGGTCGTGGCGAGGCTGCATGCGGCGGTACCCGAGGCGGACGTCCTCGTGGTCGACGACGCGAGCCCCGACGGCACCGGTGACCTCGCCGACGAGATGGCGGCTGCCGACCCACGGGTCACGGTGCTGCACCGCGCGGGCAAGCAAGGGCTGGGCGCGGCCTACCTGGCTGGGTTCGCCGAGGCGCTGCGCAGGGACTACCAGGTCGTCGTCGAGATGGACGCCGACGGCTCGCACCCGCCGGAGGACCTCCCCGCGCTGCTCGCGGCCCTTGACAACGCGGACGTCGTGCTCGGCTCCCGGTACGTGCCCGGCGGTGTCGTGCGCAACTGGCCCGCCCGCCGGCAGCTGATCTCCCGGGCCGGCAACCTGTACTCGCGGGTCGCGCTCGGCGTGCCGATCAAGGACATCACCGCCGGGTTCCGGGTGTTCCGCCGGCAGGTGCTCGAGGAGCTCGACCTCGACCAGGTCGCGTCCCAGGGTTACTGCTTCCAGATCGACATGGCGTGGCGGGCCGTGCTCGCGGGGTTCCGCGTGCGCGAGGTGCCGATCACGTTCACCGAGCGGCAGCGCGGGGCCTCGAAGATGGACACGTCCATCGTCGTAGAGGCGTTGTGGCGGGTCGCCTGCTGGGGGGCGGGCCGGCTGGTGCAGCGCACGCCCACCGTGCTGCGCGCCGACCGCCCGGCCGCGGAGCCACCGCAGGCCACGAAGCCTTCCCACGTCACGGAGCCGGCGCGGGCCACGGAGCGCGAGGCCGGTGACGAGGCCGTGAGCGACGGCCCGGTCCGCACGTGACCGCGCCCCGCGAGGAGCTCACCTGGGAGCTGTTCGGCGCCGCCTCCCGGGAGCTCGCCGAGCAGATCGCCGCCGACGGCTACGAGGCCGACATCATCCTGTCGATCGCGCGTGGTGGCCTGTTCGTGGCGGGCGCGCTCGGCTACGCGCTGGACGTCAAGAACCTGCACGTGGCGAACGTCGAGTTCTACACCGGCGTGGACGAGCGGCTCCCGGTGCCGATCATGCTGCCGCCGGTGCCGAACGTGGTGGACCTGTCCGGGGCGCGCGTGCTCGTGGCCGACGACGTCGCCGACACCGGCGCCACGCTCAAGCTGGTGCGGGACTTCTGCGCGGGTCACGTCGCCGACGTGCGCTGCGCCGTGGTGTACGAGAAGCCGCACAGCAGCGTGCAGTGCGAGTACGTGTGGCGCCGAACCGATCGCTGGATCAACTTCCCGTGGTCGACGCTCCCACCGGTCGTCAAGCGCGCGCAGCAGGTCCTCGACGCCTAGACATAGAACGAGAGCCGGGCCGCCCGAAGGCGACCCGGCTCTCGTTCACGTATGAGGTCAGGCGATCTCGCGCCTGCGCTCGGCGAGCAGCTCCAGGCGCTCGTTGAGGAGCACCTCCAGCTCGGCCACGGAGCGACGCTCCAGCAGCATGTCCCAGTGGGTGCGCGGGGGCTTCGCCTTCTTCTGCTCGGGCTCGGCGCCGTCCACGAGGCGGGAGATGCTGCCGTGCAGACGGCACTCCCAGGTCGCCGGGGCTTCGGCATCGCCCGCGAAGGGCACCTCGAACTCGTGGCCGCGCGGGCACGCGTAGCGCATCGACTGCCGCGGCGCGAGGTCGTGGTTGCGGTCCGTCTCGTAGCTGACAGCCCCGAGCCGGCTGCCACGGAGCACGCGGTCGGCCATGCGTCATCCTCCCTACCTGGGCCGAGGGAGCCTCCCTCGGCCGTCACCACCGGGTGTAACGTCTGCACTGCAGCCGTCCATTCCCGCCATTGGGGCGGAATCCGACCGGGTGTGGTCAGTTCATGCGACCACACCGGACGTCCGCCGCCCCGGTACACGAGTGTCCCCGATGCGGCGCCGCTACACACGCAGTTGTGACCTGTCAGCCAACTGTGACTTATGTCACTGAGCGCTGACGTGCTGTTCACAGCCTCGCAGCCCTCGCGTTACCCGGCACGGGCGACCACGATCGGGGGACGCACCGGCCACAGCGCGAGCAGCCCCGCCACCAGCACCAACACGATGCCCACGATCCCGGCCCGCTGCGTGCCGAAGAGCGAGACGAACAGGCCGAACAGGGTCGGAGCCAGGAACGACACCGCACGGCCCGTGGTGGCGTAGAGGCCGAAGAGCTGGCCTTCGCGGCCCGGCGGGGCCAGCCGGGCGAGGAAGGTGCGCGACGACGACTGCGCCGGCCCCACGAAGAGCACCAGCGCCAGGCCGAACACCCAGAACATCAGCGGTCCGGACACCACGAGCAGCACCAAGGCCGCCGCGATCATGCCGAGCAGCGACCCCATGATCACCGGCTTCGGCCCGACCCGGTCCTCCAGCCGCCCACCCGCGATCGCTCCCGCCGCCGCGACGACGTTGGCGGCCACCCCGAACAGCAGCACGTCACCGGCCCCGATGCCGTACACGCCGACCGCGAGCACGGACCCGACCGTGAAGATCGCGGCGAGCCCGTCCCGGAACAGCGCGCTGGCGCCCAGGAAGTACACGGTGTGCCGGTCCTCGCGGTAGAGCGCGACGAGATCGGCGCCGAGCGCGCGGTAGGCCGCGACCATGCCGAGGCGGGCCGAGCGGCCGGCGGCGGGCGGCGCCTCCGGTACCAGCAGGAGGAGCGGCAGCGCGAACAGCAGGAACCACGCCGCCGCGACGAGGGCGACCGCCCGCACGTTGAACCCGTCGTCGCGCGGGAGGCCGACGAGCCCGGCCGTCGCGCCCTCGCCGGCCACGAACCCGTAGTAGACGACGAGCAGCAGCACGATGCCGCCGACGTAGCCCATGGCCCAGCCGAACCCGGACACGCGCCCGATCGTCGCCGGTGTGGAGACCTGCGCGAGCATGGCGTTGTAGGAGACCTGGGCGAGCTCGGCGACGACCGAGCCGACGGCCAGCAGCACCAGGCCGGGCCACAGGTAGCCGGGGTCGTCGCGGATGGCGAACAGAGCCGCCATCGACGCGATCGTGCAGGCGGTCCACACGCCGGTCGAGAGCTTCCGCCGCCCCGCCGCATCCGCCCGCTGCCCGATCACGGGAGCCAGCAGTGCGATGACGAGGCCGGCTCCGCCGATCGCGTAGCCGAGGGCGGCGCTGGCCGCGGGGCTCCCGTCCCCGACGGCGTCGGTGAGGTAGACCGAGAAGACGAACGTGAGGATCACGGCGTGGTAGGCCGCGGAGCCCCAGTCCCACAGCGCCCACGCGAGCACGCGGCCGCGGTCGACGACGGTGGTCGGCCCTGTCACCGGGGGAGACTAGCGCCCGGACCTGCGTCAGGCGGCCTGCCACACACCGCGGGCATGCAGCACGGCGCGCAGCACGTCGGGCCGGTCCGAGATCAGGCCGTCGGCGCCGAGGTCGAGCAGCGCCGTCATGTGGGAGGCCGCGTCCACCGTCCACACGTGCACCTCGCGGCCGGTCGAGTGCGCTGCCCGCAACAGGGCGGCGTCCACCACCGTGAGCGGGCCGATGTGCCGCGGCAGCTGCGCGAGGTCCCCGGGCGAGGGCGGCGCGGGAAGGCGCCGCAGCGGCCCGGGCAGCTCGTCCAGCCACGCCCGTGTACGCAGGCCGAACGCAGCGCCCTGCGCCATCGACGTGCACAGCCGCGACCCGGCCGCCTCCCGGGCCCGGCGCAGCCACCCGTCGTGGTAGCTGCCGAGGCACACCCGGTGCCAGCTGCCGGTGCGCTCGAGCACGTCGAGCACCGGCTCCACCACCGCGCCCGACTTCAGCTCCACCGTGAGCCGCGTGTCGGGCAGCTCGGTCAGCACCTGCTCCAGGAACGGAACGGGCTCCCGGCCGCGTACCCGCACCCCGGCGATCGTGGCGGCGGGGAGGGCGCTGATCGGCCCGTGGCCGTCGGTGGTGCGGTCGAGCGTGGCGTCGTGGTGGACCACCGCCACCCCGTCGGCACTCGCGTGCACGTCCAGCTCGAGGTAGCCGAAGCCCTCCGCGACCGCGCGGTGGAACGCGGCGAGGGTGTTCTCGCACCCGTCGAGGTCGTCGATGTGCCAGCCGCGGTGGGCGTAGGCGCGCGGGTAGGGACCGTCGAAGTAGGGGTGCCGGGGCACGGCCGAAGCCTTCCAGGCCGACTCGATCAGCCGCGACGGGGGAGGCGTTGCGGTTCGGTGAACAGCGGGGCGAGCAGGTCGCCGTGCTCGGCGATGCGGGCGGGCAGGTCGCTCGCGGTGAACACCAGATCGTCGGGACGGCGGCAGGCCCGCACCTCGTCCCATGTCACCGGGGTGGCGACGGTCGGGCGTGCTCGCCCGCGCAACGAGTAGCTCGCGATCGTGGTCTTGTACGGGTTGTTCTGGCTCCAGTCGACGAACACCTTCCCTCGCCGCCGCGCCTTCGCCATCACCGCCGTGACCTTCCCCGGCGACTCCCCGGCCAGCTCCTCCGCGAGCGCCTTGGCGAACTCGGACGTCTGCTCCGCCGCCGAGACCGTGACCGGCAGGTACAGCTGCATGCCCTTTCCGCCGCTGGTGCGCGGGTACGCGACGAGGCCGTCGTCGGCGAGGCGCTCGGCGATCCGCTCGGCCACCCGCGCGCAGTCCACCACCGTGGTGCCCTCCCCGGGGTCGAGGTCGAACACCACCAGGTCCGGCAGCTGCTGGGCACCGCCCGGGCCCACCCGCCACTGGGGAACGTGCAGCTCCAGTGCGGCGAGGTTCGCGGCCCACGCGAGGCCCTCCGCATCGTCGACCAGCGGGAAGTCGGCGTTCTCCGACCGGCCGCCCGGGGTGCCGACGCGCGCCGTGCGCAGCCAGTTCGGGGCGTGGCGGGAGACGTCCTTCTCGAAGAACGAGCCCCGCTCCACGCCGTCCGGCCAGCGCACCAGCGTGACGGGGCGGTCGCGCAGGTGCGGCAGCATCACGTCCGCGACCGCCAGGTAGTACGCCAGCACGTCGGCCTTCGTGGTGCCGGTGAGCGGGTAGAGCACCTTGCCGGGATTGCTGAGCGCCGCCCGCCCGAACCCCTTCGACCTCGCCCGTCGCGGCGAGGGCTCGGGCGCCCCGACCCCGGTGGCCACCTGCACCCAGCGCTCGCTGGTGGCGCCCGGCTCGTACGGCGAGTCCGGGTCCTTCGCCACGACGTAGGGGAGGTTCTGCTGCCTCGCGGCGGCCAGCACCTCCGGCCCCGCTCCGGGGAACACGGGAGCGGGCCGCCAGCGCGGCCCCTCGAGCGGCAGCCGTTCCAGCAGCGCCCGCCGCTCCCGGAACGGCAACGGGCACGTGTCGCGGCCGTCGACGTGCAGCACGTCGCCGATCCAGAGGTAGGCACCCTCCGCCCCGCCGACCAGCTCGGCGTCCAGCAACGCCTGCGTGGCACCCAGGGACGGCCCCAGCTCGCGCAGGCTGGGCGCGGCGACCTCGTCACCCTCGGCGTCGGTGATCCGGATGCGCCCGCCATCGGCCCGCACGATCACCCGCCGCCCGCCGAACCCGATCTGCGGCCACCACTCACCATCGGCCGGTAGCTCACCGGCCGTCGCGAGCATCGGGCGCGCGTCGTGGGGGAGCGGTGCGCCCGCACCGTTGCGGTCCGAGCGGCGCAGCAGCCAGTTGTCCTTCCCGCCGTCGCGGTCGGTCCGGATGAACACGAACCGCCCCGCCGCCCGCTCGCCCCTGAGCTGGACGATCACCTCGCGCGGGTTCCACTTCTCCGTCTCGTACGTGCCGGAGTCCCAGATGGTCATCGCCCCGCCGCCGTACTCGCCGGCCGGGATCTCACCCGAGAAATCCAGGTACTCGATCGGATGGTCCTCGGTGCGCACGGCCAGCCGGACCGTGTCCGGGTCGGTGGGGAGCCCCTTCGGCACCGCCCACGAGGCCAGCACGCCGTCGCGTTCCAGCCGGACGTCCCAGTGCAGCCGGCGTGCGTGGTGCTCCTGGATGACGAAGCGGTGGCCGGAGCCCTCGGGCGCGACCGGGTCGTCGGCGGGGATCGGCTCCGGCGTGCGCCGCGCGTCGCGCTTGCGGCGGTACTCGTCGAGCGGCACTCGCTGAGGGTAGTTCTTGCGTCCAGCCCGGGGCGGATGTGACCATAGGTAAGCCTTGCTTGACCGAAGGAGTGCCTGTGTACGTGTGCGTCTGCTACGCAGTGCCGGACTCGGAGATCCGGGCCTGCATCGCGCGTGGAGCGCGCACGGTCGAGGAGGTCGGCGACGCCTGCGACGCGGGCACCGGCTGCGGGTCGTGCCTCGACCGCATCGACGTCTTCCTCGCCGCAGCTCACGCTCCGTCGTCGATCGCGGGTCTGCCGAAGTCGGCATAGCTCCGCCTCGCATCCGCTGAGGTTCGCCTGACCTGCAGAAAGGCGATCCTGGGTCCGTCGCCCCTCGAGGCCGTGACTACCGTCCGCGGTGCCCCTGCCCGCCGACGACGCAAGCGAGGACCCATGCGTGGCGACGACGAGATCATCGCGCTGCTCAACGAGCAGCTCACCAGCGAGCTGACCGCGATCAACCAGTACTTCCTGCACGCCAAGATGCAGCAGAACTGGGGCCTGACCAAGCTCGCCGCGTACACCAAGAGCGAGTCGATCGACGAGATGCGGCACGCGGAGCTCATCACCGACCGCATCCTGTTCCTCGAGGGCCTGCCCAACTACCAGCGGCTGTTCCCGCTGCGGATCGGGCAGACCGTCCGTGAGCAGCTGCAGTCCGACCTCGCGATCGAGGTCGAGGTCGTGGAGCGGCTGCGCCCCGGCATCGCCCTGTGCCGCGAGAAGGGCGACATCACCACGGCGAAGCTGTTCGAGGCCATCCTCGCCGACGAGGAGCACCACATCGACTACATCGAGACCAACCTCGAGCTCATCGACCGGCTCGGCGAGCAGCTCTACCTGGCCCAGCTGGTGGATCAGCCGCCGACCCCGGGCTGAAACCTCGATCACAACCGCGACGCCGGCACCTCCTGATTGACTATCGTCCGCCCGGACTTAGGCAAGCCTTCCTCGGAGGTCCCGGTGTTCGGACGCGTGCCCGTGGTGGCAGTGGCGGCTCTCGTCGCCCTGAGCGGGTGCGCGAGCTCGCCCGCGGTCGGAGAACCGCCTGCGGCGGCGCCCGCGCCGGCGGAGGCGCCGGGTCCCACGTCGATCCCGGACGGGATGGGCGCCGCCGAGCCGGACGGCACCTTCCCGCGGACGGTCACGCATTTCGGTGGCACCACCACGATCACGGCGCCGCCGCAGCGGGTGGTCGTGATCGCCACCGGGCAGACCGACGCAGCACTGACCCTCGGGGTGGTACCGGTGGGCGCCGCCTCCGGTGACGACGCGGACCTCGTACCGCGCTACGTCCGCGACGCCTTCCCGCAGTACGCCGACCAGCTCGCCGCCGTCGCGCCCGTCGGATCACGCCAGAGCCCGAACCTGGAGGCGATCGCGGCCCTGCAGCCCGACCTCGTGCTCGCGAACGCCGCCGCCTCGCAGGACATCTACCCGGCGCTGTCCGCGATCGCGCCGACCGTCCTCGTGGAGGGTACGGGCGTCAACTGGAAGCAGGACTTCCTGCTGCTCGCCGACAGCCTCGCGAGGCAGGGCACCGCCCAGGCGTTCCTCGACGACTTCGCCGCCGACGCCGCGAAGCTGGGGGAGAGCGCCGGGCCGGAGACGGTGTCGTTCCTCCGGGTGACGGCCGACCGGACGCGGGTCTTCGGCGTCGCATCTTTCGCCGGCTTCATCGCGTGGGACGCCGGGCTGCAGCGACCGCCCGCACAACGGTTCGACGCGACGTCGAAGGACCTGTCGCCGGAGGAGCTGCAGCTCGCCGACGCCGACCGGATCTTCTACTCGGTGCAGGGCGCCGCCGCCGAGGCCGCAGCCGCGGAGTCGGCGACCATGGCGAACCCGTTGTGGAAGGATCTTCCGGCCGTCCGGGACGGGCGTGCGGTGCTCGTCGACGACGACCCGTGGTACCTGAACGCCGGGCCCACCGCAGCCCGGCTGGTGCTTACCGAGCTGACGGCGGCACTTCTGTCATAACGGGGTGCCCATGCGTTTCGGCGTGCGCCGGCAGGGAGTCGAAGATATGTTCGAACCATGAGTGACAACCGCAGCGACGCCGCCGGGCCCGCGGCGAAGGATCCGGACGACTGGACCACCGGTGACGAGCCGATGACCGGCCCGCAGCAGTCCTACCTGCAGACGCTCGCGCAGCAAGCCGGCGAGGAGCCGCCGAAGGACGACCTGACCAAGGCCGACGCCTCGCGGCTGATCGACGAGCTGCAGGAGCGCACCGGCCGAGGCCGCTGAGCGTTCCTCCAGGGCGTGGCCGGTACGCAGACGCTACCCCCGGGAGTCGATCGCAGGCGCCCTCTCCGGATCCGGCAGCTCTGCCCAGAATTTCGTCAGAGCCTCGGCAACCGGCGCGGGCGTCTCCTCCGGCCACCAGTGGCCCACGCCCTCCAGATGCACCATCCTCGCGCCCGCCTGGCGCGCTGCCCACTCGTGCTGCACCAACGTCCCGCTGGCTCTCTCGAAGTCGTCCACGGCGATGAGAGCGAGCCCCGGACGTTGTGCGGCGCTCGGCAGGAGCCGTCCCGCTTCGGCCATCGCAGGCTGTCGTGCCGACCGCAACAGCTTGAGGACGGCGCGGCCCATCTCGGGATCCATGCCTGCCGCGACCCGTTCTGCCATGCGCCCGGTCATGCCGAGGGCCGAGGTCACCGCGAGTCGCTGCTGCAGGTCGCCTCCCCAGATCTCCCGCACCGAGGCTTCCCCCGGGCCCTCCTGCTGCCACACCTGTGCCCGCGGGTGCCAGAGGTAGTCGGGCGCGAACACGCCGAGGGCATCGGAAGCCCAACTGCGAATCAGATCCGGACGGCTCATGGCCAGCGCCGCGACGTGAATTCCGCCCCAGTCGTGACCGACCAGGTCGACCGGAGCGCGGAACAGCTCGAGCTGAGACGCCAGCCAGTCTCGATAGGTCGTGGCCGACGAGTCGAAGCCGCGGGGCGCAGGTACGCCGAACCCGGGCGGGGACAGGACGACCGCGTCGGCCCGGTCGAGCTCCCCGATGAGCGGCCCCCAGATGGCCGCGGACTCGGGGTTGCCGTGGACGAGGACGAGTGGAGTGCGCGACACGTAGCCACCTCTCAGAAACTTATTGGTCGACACACAAGTATCAGACGGACACCGATCTGTCCAGGTGGTGGAGCCCAGAAGACGGTGTTGCAGGAAGCGGCTTGCGATCTCGCGGGTGGTCGGGCCTTCGGCCTGTCAGGTGCCGAGGTGGCCTGCTCGAGGTGCTCGATGGCGATGCCGCGGCTGTGGAGCCAGTTGAGCAGCGTCCTGGTCAGTCGGGAGTTCTCACACCAGGTGCGACCCCGGCCTTGTTGAGCCGATAATCGACGTTATGACAGTTATGACCTAGCGGACGCTCTCGCCCGTCTCCTCGTCGACGGCCCCACGACGGGCTCGCGGGTCGGGCCGAGGCTCCAACGGGGCCCGGTCGCCCGCGGAGCCGGGGCCGCGGTAGAGCCAGACGGTGACCTCGGAGTGCGAGGCGACCCGTTCCCCCGCGACGGGCTTCTGCTCGACCACGTGGAAGTCGGCAGCCTCGGGCCCGAGGAACGGCATCGGCGCCGGATCGGCGATGACCGGGTGCAGGTGCTCCTCGATCAGCCGGTGCTGCGCGAGCGGCCATGACATGCCCACGACGTTCGGGACCGTCACGCGCGTGCGCACCGGTGGCGCCGGGGCCGGCTCCTCGTCCAGGTCCTTCCAGCGCTCCCATGCCGACTGCCGCGAGACGCCGAGGCGCGTGGCGATCTCGGCCCACGACTTGCGGTTGCGGCGTGCGGCCCGGACGGCCTCGAGCTCGGCCTGGTCCAGCGATCTGCGGACGACGCCGATGTCGGACAGCGCGTCGAGCGCCCCCTCCCCCGAGGTGGGCGGAACGGCGAGGCGCTCCCACGCGGCGCGGGCCTCGCGCCAGGCGTCTCGGGACATGACGTCAGGCTAGCCTGACGCGCTCAGGTGCGCCAGGGCTCGCTGTCGGGCGGGTTCAGCAGATAGCGGTCCCAGAGGTGCAGCTGCCGGGCGATGCGCGTCCGCAGCCCGGTGCGTGGGGCGTCCCGCGGCGCGACCGGCGCGAGCGCCGTCAGCACGAGGGCGAGCCCGACGATCAGGAGCGCTGCGTCCACGCCTGCTCCCCGATCGTGTGGCCGGTGAGCACGGGGATGGGGTGTCCCCGGGTGCAGCGCATCTCCACGGCGATCACCCCGGGTTCGAGGTTGACCACGCTCGTGAGCTGCGAGCAGTCGAGGAGCACGGCCTCGCCGCAGTCGGTGCAGTAGACGCGCCACATGACGTCGCCCCCTTCCGGTAATGTTTGACAGCGTCAACGGGTTGGTGGCCTCTGTCAAGCTGTTTTCGGAGGGACGAGATGTCCGAGCCGGCACCGGTCGTGGCCCGGGTCCGCGAGTTCAACCGCTTCTACACGCGGGTGATCGGCGTGCTCGAGGCCGGCGTCCTCGGCACGCCGTACTCGCTCACCGAGGCGCGCGTGCTGTTCGAGCTGGCGCACCGCGACGAGATGGGGGTCTCGGAGCTGCGCGGTGTGCTGGGGATCGACGCCGGCTACCTCAGCCGGATCCTCCGCCGGTTCAGCGCCGACGGGCTCCTGGTGCGCGAGGCGGCGCAGGACGACGGGCGGCGCCAGGTCGTGCGGCTCACCGCCCAGGGCCGGGCGGCGTACGGGCGCATCGACGACGAGCAGGTCCGCGCCACGGAACGGCTCCTGGAACCGCTCGACGAGGACGGACGAGGGCAGCTCGTGGCCGCGATGGACTGCATCCGCCGCACGCTCGGCGACCGGCCGCTCCCCCGCACCGTCGTGCTGCGCGGCCCCGGGCCCGGCGAGCTCGGGTGGATCATCTCCCGGCACGGTGCGGAGGAGAGCGAGGCGGCCCGCGTCGTGGCCGGGTTCGCCTGCCGGGCCGACCCGCGGGAGGCGGCGTGGATCGCCGACGTCGACGGCGAGCCCGTCGGCAGTGCGCTGTGCCTCGCCGACGACAGCGACCCGGGCACGGCCCGCTTGACACTCCTGCGCGTGGAACCGGCGGCACGGGGTGCCGGGATCGGTTCACGGCTGGTCGCGGAGTGCGTGCGGCACGCGCGCTCGGTCGGTTACGACGCGATCAGCGCGCAGGCTCCGTCCGGCTCGCCCGCCGCGCGGATCCTCGGGCGCTCCGGGTTCGCGAGCAACGGTGAGGTGTGGACGCGCCGCTGGTGACCCGTTCCCGTCCGGGTCTACGGGATGGGCCCGAGCAGCTCGATCCCGTTCTGTTCGGCCGCGACCAGGACCTCGTCCAGCCCCGGATCGGCACCTAGTGCGGCGACCGCACGCACGAACCCCTCCATCGGGCCACCGGGCGCGTGCACGACGACGGCGACGGCGTCCTCGGCCGACTCGTTGCGAATGGTGTGCGGCGTGCGGCCGGCGAGCGGGACGGCATCTCCTGCCCGGGCGGTGAAGCGCCGGCGGTCGGGATCGACGGCTTCCCCCACGTAGAAGGTGAACTCACCCTCCTGCACCAGGTAGACCTCGCCCGGGTCGTGGCGGTGCAGCACCGGAGGGCCTCCACCTGGGGGCATCCGGACCTGCACGGCGAACAGGGCGCCGCCGGTCTGGGCGCTCGTGGCGAGGACGGTGATCTCGTCCAGGCCGGTCCGGATGCACTCGGGGTCGACAGAGTCGACAGGTAGCATGTCCATATTCGAAGATGGTGGACAGGAGGCCTGTCTATGTCAAGGCGTCTGCCCAGACTGGGCGGGCACGAGCGGCCGGCGAACCTCGCGGTCCTCATGCGCGAGGCGTTCGTGGCGCTCAACGACCGCGTCCTCACCCGGCTCGCCGAACACGGGCACACCGAGGTGCGACCCGCGCACGGCGCGGTCTTCCAGTACCTCGACGACACGGGTACGACCGTGAGCCTGCTCGCCGAGCGGGCGCAGATGACCAAGCAGGCGATGGCGGAGCTCGTGAAGCACCTCGAGACCCACGGGTACGTGCGGCGCGTGCCCGACCCGACCGACCGGCGCGCGAAGCTCGTCGTGCCGACCGAGCGCGGACACGACGTGATCGACATCGCCCAGGGGCTCGTCCCCGAGCTCGAGCACGAGGTCGGCGAGATCCTCGGCGCCGAGCGCGTGCGCCACCTGCGCGCCGACCTGGAGGCGATCCGCCGGGCGATCCGCGCCTGAGCCGCCTCAGGGGGTGAGGAACGCCAGGAGCGCCGGCCGGTCCTGTCCGGACCAGGTGCCGGTCAGCGTCTGGGCACCCTCCGGGTCGAGGCCCTGTCCGATGACCCGCAGAACGGTGAGCCCGCCGACGGCGGTGGTCGTGGGGCCGTCGAGCGGTTCGACGGCCTCGGGTGCGGGCACGGCTGCGCCGGGAGCGCCGGATCCGGTCACCTCGACCGTCGCCTCGCGGCGAACGGGGCCGCTGTCGGACTCGACCCATTCCTCGGCCTCCCGGCCGCCGGTGCGGATCACCGCGGCCAGCGCCGCTACGTAGACCGGGTCGCCGCAGCCGTCGTACACCCACCGGCGCCCGAGGTGGGTGTGCTCCATCGTGCCGACGAGGTGGCGTTCGGCGCCGGCGAGCGGAGCGCCCCGGTAGGTGAGCGGGACCTGTAGGACGACGCCCTCCGCCGTCCGGACGAGGTGGGTCTCCATGCCCACCTCCCCCGCCGGGTCGTCGAACCGGTACGCACCCAGCGGGGCGGGAGGCGCTGTGGTGCCGCCCGACCAGACCCGGGACGGGACCCAGCCCGCGATCAGCTCGGCCTTGGTCGGGGTGATCTGCGCCTGATGGATGACGGCCACGGCGGCGACGCTACGCGGCGACCAAACATGGGATGTTAGGTTGTTTCGATGGGACTGACAGCGGTGCGGCCAGGCCGCTTGTGCGACGAGGTCGTGGCGCAGTTCGAGGCGCTCATCGCGGCCGGCGAGTGGCCGGTCGGGGCGAAGATCCCGCCGGAGCCGGAGCTGGTGGCCGCGCTGGGCGTGGGGCGCAACACCGTGCGCGAGGCGGTGCGGGCCCTCGAGCACGCCGGTGTCCTCGAGCCGCGCCGAGGCGACGGCACGTACGTGCGCGCCACCAGCGATCTCGGCGCCGCCCTGATGCGAAGGGCCCGGCGCACCACCGTGGCGCACGTGCTCGCCGTGCGCACCAGCCTGGAGCGGGACGCCGCCGTCGCCGCCGCGTTGCACCGGACCGATGCCGACGTCGCGGCGATCCGGGCCGCGGTCGAGGCCCGGCGCGCCGCGTGCGACCAGCCGGACCGGGCCGCGTTCGTCGCGGCCGACGTGGCCTTCCACCGGGCGGTGATCGCGGCCACCGGCAACCCGGTGCTCATCGACCTGTACGCCGGCCTCAGCGAGGCCGTGCAGCGCACCGTCAGCGAGATCGACGAGCACGACGACGACCCCGCGGGCTTCCCCGGGCACGAGGAGCTCGCAGCAGCGATCGCCGCAGGTGACCCGGACGCGGCGCGAGCGGCCGCCGACCGCTACCTCGACGCGGCCCGCGCGATCGTGGAGCGCAGGCCGTGAGCGTGAACGCGGCTGCCCCGCCTGCGCGGGCCGGAGTGGCGCCCGCCTGGTGGGTCGGCCTGGCGATCGTGCTGGTCGCGGCGAACCTGCGGCCTGCGGTGGTCGGCGTGGCGCCGCTGCTGTCCCAGATACAGGCCGACGAGCGGCTCTCGGCCACCGCGGCGGGGGTCCTCACGGCCCTGCCGGTGCTCTGCTTCGGCCTCGTCGCCCCGGTGGCGCCGCCGCTGGCGCGGCGGCTCGGCATCGAACGAGCGTTGCTGGCGGCGCTGGCGTTCCTGATCGTCGGCTTCCTGGTGCGCTCGAGCGGTTCGCTCGCGGCGCTCTTCGCCGGCACGGTGCTGCTCGGCTCGGCGATCGCGATCGGCAACGTGCTGCTCCCCAGCCTGATCAAGCGCGACTTCGCCCACCGGACCGGCATGATGACCGGCCTCTACACGATGGCGATCGCGGGCGGCGGTGCCCTCGCGGCGGGCGTCACCGTGCCGCTGGCGCACGCCACCGGGCTCGGGTGGCACGGCGCGCTCGCCGCGTGGGCGCTGTTCGCCCTGCTCGCGCTGCTGTGCTGGCTGCCGCACGTCCGCCGGGCCGGACGCCCCGCCCGGATGGGCAGGCTGCGGGTCGGCGGGCTCTGGCGCGACGCGCTGGCCTGGCAGGTCACCGTCTACATGGGCCTGCAGTCGCTCGGCTTCTTCGCGATCGCTGCCTGGCTGCCCGCGCTGCTCGTGGACCGCGGCTACGACCCCGTGGTGGCGGGGTGGTTGCTCTCGCTCTCCACGGTGGCCGGCATCGCAGGCGCCTTGATCGCCCCGATGATCGCCACCCGCGGACCGCGTCAGCGCGCCGCCGCCCTCGGCATCACGGCCGTGGCCGCGGTCGGGTTGCTCGGATTGCTCGCGCCGGTCGGCGTCGAGCTGGTGGCCGTGGTCCTGCTCGGCTTCGCCCAGAGCGCCGCGCTCGGCCTCGCACTCACCCTCGTCGCACTGCGCGCCCCGGACGCGGCCCACGCGGCGCAGCTGTCCGGGATGGCGCAGAGCGCCGGATACGTCCTCGCGGCGGCGGGCCCGTTCGCGGTGGGCGCGCTGCGCGACCTGACCGGGGGGTGGACCGTCCCGATCCTGCTGCTGCTCGCGCTGCTCGTCGTCCAGGGCACGGCGGGGGTGCTCGCAGGCCGGGACCGCCACGTCCGCCGTGGGACCGTCTGACCGGACGCATCTCGCCGGATTCCGGTCCTCGCTCGGTTTTGTCGGCCACCCGCTCTAGGCTTCGTCGCGCGAGAAGGGGGAACCGATGACCGTCACCGCTGATGCCCCGTCCGGCACATGGGAGCAGCACCGGGTGGAGCTCACCGCCTACTGCTACCGCATGCTCGGCTCGTCGGCCGACGCCGAGGACGCGGTACAGGACACGATGGTGCGAGCGTGGCGCTCGTACGAGAAGTTCGAGGGCCGTTCCTCGGTGCGCTCGTGGCTGTACAAGATCGCCACGAACGTCTGCCTGACGATGCTCGACAGCCGCCAGCGCCGAGCCACACCGATGGACTTCGGCCCGGCCGCCTCCACCGACGGCCCCGCGCCCGCGCAGAAACCCGAGATCGCCTGGCTGGAGCCGATCCCCGACGCGCGGGTGCTGCCGCCCGCGTCCGACCCAGCCGAGCTGGCCGTGGCGAAGGAGTCGGTGCGCCTCGCGTTCGTGGCGGCGCTGCAGCACCTGCCCGCCCGGCAGCGGGCGGTGCTGATCCTGCGCGAGGTGCTGCAGTGGAAGGCGTCCGAGGTGGCCGAGCTCCTCGGCACCACGGTCGCGTCGGTCAACAGCGCGCTGCAGCGCGCTCGCGCCACCCTCGCGGAGCAGGAGCTCGCGCAGCCGGGGCCGAAGGGCGACGGCGCGGGCGAGCTCGACGCCGACCACCAGGAGCTGCTCACCCGCTACGCCGAGGCGTTCGAGCGATACGACGTCGGGGCGCTGGTGCACCTCCTGCACGAGGACGCCATCCTCAACATGCCGCCGTACGACATCTGGCTGCAGGGCGTCGAGGAGATCCAGAAGTGGTGGATCGGGCCGGGGGCGCCGTGCCGGGGCTCGAAGCTGCAGCCGCTCACGGCCAACGGGATGGCCGCCTTCGCGCAGTGGCGGCCCAACCCCGACGGCGACGGCTACTACGCCTGGGCGCTGCAGGTCCTCGACATCAAGGACGACCGCATCGTCGGCTACACGGCGTTCCTCGACGTCGACACCCTGTTCCCGATGTGGGACATGCCGCTGCGGCTCGACCGGGAGGGCCGGCCGATCCCGGGCTGACCGTCACCGGGTCACCTCCAGCAGCCAGTCCATGGCCTGGGGGCACGCGTCGAGCACGGAGATGTGCCCGTCGTCCGGCCGGAACCACAGCTCCGACTGGGGAAGGGTGCGGGCCAGCTGCTCGGCGTGGGTCCGCGGTGCGATCCGGTCCTGCTCGCCCTGCACGAGCAGGACGTGTGCGTCCATCAGGGCGAGGTCCGCGGCCCAGGGGGTGACGAGCGCGATGTCGTCGTCCACCTGGCCGTCGGGCCCCGCGCGGTCTGCGGCGCCGGCGTCCACGCCCATCGCCGCCCAGGTGCCCGACAGCGCCTCGAAGTCGGCCGTGGTGAACACCGCGGGGTCGAACTCGCTCTGCTCGGCGTGGCGCATGCGCGCCTCCCGCCCGGCGAGGGCGGCGCGGAGGGCGCTGTCGTCCGCCATGCCGTCGAACCAGCTGTCGTCGCCGGTGAACGGGGCGATCGCGGCGAAGCACACCACGCCGGTCACGCGGCCGGGCAGCAGTGCCGCACAGGCGAGTGCGTGCGAGCCGCCGCTGGACGAGCCCATCACGGCGAACGAGTCGAGGCAGAGCACGTCGGCCACCTGCGCCAGGTCGGCGGCGGCCGAGCCCACCGTGCGGCCCGGCCGGGGTGTGGAACCGCCGTAGCCGGGCCGGGCGTAGGACACCAGCCGCATCCCGCGTTGCCGGGCCAGCCCGAGCAGCGGCTCGTACAGCGCGCCGGTCTGAGGGGTGCCGTGGTGCCAGACGAGCGCGGTGTCGCCGTCGCCGGTGTCGTGGATCCGCAGGTCCCGTCCGTCCGGCAGCCGCAGGTCCCGCGTGATCACCACCGCGTCACCGTATCGGGGTCATGCGAGGGCCGCGACGAGGCCGTCCAAGCAGGTCTGCGTCGTGCTCGAGGGCGTGAGCAGCATCCCGGGCACCTCCACCGGCGGCGCGAGGGGCCGCACCGAGACGCCCGGGATCGGCTCGCCGCCGCAGCCGCAGACCACCGTGGCGTCGTGGCTGCTCATGCCGATCTCGACGGCGGCATCCTCGAGGGACCGCACCGACCGGCCGGTGCTGGGGGCGATGCCGGCGCCGCGGCAGGCGGCGCGCAAGGCGTCGTGCAGCGCGGGGTCGCTGTCGCGGTCGGGCATGCGCAGCGTGAGGTCGGCGAGCGCGGTCACCGGCAGGGTGGGAGCAGCGGCCGCGGGATGCGCGGCGGGGAGCATCACCTGCAGCGGATCGCGCCACACCTGGATCGCCTGCAGGTCCCGGGCGGCCACCGTCCCGCGCACGAGCGCGATGTCCAGCTCGCCTGCGCGCAGCGCCGCGACGTGCGCGGCGAGCGTGCCGTCCACGAGGGTGAGCGTGAGGTCGGGGGCCTCCGCCCGCAGCTTCGCGGCGGCCCGGGACAGGCGCGGCCCGACGCCGGGGGTGGTGCCGACCCGCAGCACCGCCGCGCGGCCGGCGACGAGGTCGGCCGCCACCGCTCGTACCCGGTCGACCGCCGACAAGGCGGCGCGGGCCTCGTCGAGCAGCCGCCTGCCGTCGCCGGTGAGCGCGACGCGGCGGGACGTGCGCGCCAGCAGCCGCACGCCCAGCTCCCGTTCCAGCCGGCCGACCTGCTGGCTCACCGCGGGCTGCGCGACGTGCAGCCGCTCGGCGGCCCGCCCGAAGTGCAGCTCCTCGGCGACGGCCACGAAGTAGCGCAGCTGGCGAACCTCCACCCCCTCTCTCTACCACTCGATCCATCACCCGTCCTTATCGCTGCGCGGGGCGATTGCTCGTTGATCGGCGAGCGGGCCATGGCTGGACTGGTGGCATGCAGATCGGGATGTGGATCGACGAAGAGAGGCCGCTGCCGGCCGTGGTCGAGGCGGTGGTGGACGCGGAACGCAGGGGCTTCGCCCGCGCGTGGTTCGGGCAGCGGGTCGGCTGGGACCCGATGACGGCGATCGCCGCCATCGGCGACCGCGCGGCGCGGATCGGGCTGGGGACGGCGATCGTCGTGACCTGGTCGCGCCACCCGCTCACGCTCGCCGCAGAGGCGCTCACCGTCCAAGCCGCGGTGCAGGGCCGGTTCACGCTCGGGATCGGGCCGAGCCACCAGCCCATCGTCGAGGGCCGGTTCGGTCACCGCTGGCACCGGCCCGGCCTGCACGTCGAGGAGCAGTTGGACGTCCTGCTCCCGGCGCTGCGGGGCGAGGCCGTCGAGGTGCACGGTGAGACGGTCACGGCGGCCGGCACGCTGACCGCGCCCGGTGCGTCCGCCCCGCCGCTGCTGATCTCCGCCCACGGACCGCGGTTGCTGCGGCTGGCCGGGGAGCGGGCCGACGGGGTGATCACCACCTGGACCGATCCGCGCAGCGTCGCCGAGAACGTGGTGCCTGCGGTGCGGGCGGCTGCGGCGGGGCGGCCGGACCCGCAGGTCGTCGTCGGCGTGATCGCGACCCTCACCGACGACCCGGACGCGGCGCGCACACACGTCGCGCAGAACTTCGGCATGGCGGGCGATCTGCCGAGCTACCGCCGCACCCTCGACCAGGCGGGCATGGCCGGCCCGGAGGACACCGTCCTGGCCGGGAACGAGGCGGAGCTGGAGAAGGCGGTGCGGCGCTTCGCGGACGCCGGCGTGACGGAGCTTCAGCTCTGCCCGGTCGGTCCGCCCGCGGAGCAGGAACGCACGATCGCGTTCTTCGGTGAGCTGGCCCGGCAGTCCGCCTTCAGGGCGTGATCGTCTGGACGGACAGCTGGTTCCCCGGCGGGGTGGCGCTGCAGCCGGTGCCCTCCGTGGGGACGAACAGGGCCGCGGTGTCCCCGGGCGGGTAGACGCGCAGGCCGCGAACGGGCACGGGGTGGCAGGCGGCGGGGTCGTAGTTCTGAACGTTGACGAGCTGCAGCTGGGCGCGCGCCGTGGCGCCCGGCGCGATCGGCACCTGGGCGCCCCGCTCCCCCGACATCGCAGCGGCCGGGCCGACCTGGTGGCCGTCGTCGCCCGCGACGTAGGAGACGCCGGGGAAGCCGCGCAGCTCGCAGGTGCGCGACCCGGTGTTGCTGAAGATCAGCGGGCGGTACACCGAGCCGGCCGCGGCATCGCCCTCTCCGAGCGCCACGGACAGCTCGCGGGTGGTGCAGCGGGACAGCCCGCCCCCGTCCGCCTCCTCGGTCGGCGTGATGGCGCGGGTTCCGGCGGTCGGCGCCGTCGCCGTGGTTGCGGCACTGCCCGATGCGGGCGGCGAGACAGGTGCCTGCGGTGTCGCCGGTGGGAGGCCTGCGCAGGCCGTCACGCCCATCAGCACTCCCGCGACGACCCCCGCCGCCGCCGTCCTGGTCCAGCTCATGTGACTTCCCCGATCTTCCGCGACGCTCCCCTGGCCGGCGCAGCAGTACGCAGCCGACTGCGCCGCTCCACCTGGTCAGACGCGCAGTCGGGGGCCGAGTTCCGCGGTACAACCGATCGGGTGGCCTAGTCTCTGCACCGATGTCGGCGACGCGCTTGCTCGTACTGGGGATCGTCCGCGGGTACGGGCGCGCCCACGGCTACCGGATCGGCAACGACCTGCTGTCGTGGGGCGCCGACGAGTGGGCGAACGTGAAGTGGGGCTCGATCTACCACGCCTTGCGCTCGCTCACCGAGGGCGGCTTCCTCCTCGATCACAACGACATCCCCGGGCGCACCGAGTACGAGCTCACCGAGCGCGGTGAGACCGAGTTCATGAAGCTGCTGCGCGACGCGCTGCGCCGCCCGCAGCCACGTCCCGACGCGTTGGGCGCGGCGCTCGCGATGTTGCCCTCGCTGCCCCGCGAGGAGGCGATCGCCCTGCTACGGGAGCGTCTCGGGGCGTTGGAAGCCGCACGTGACAAGGCGCGCGCACAGGTCGACGCGCTGGTCGACCCGCCGCACGTGCGGGAGCTGTTCGGCATGTGGGAGCACAGCGCGGCGACCAGCGCCGAATGGACGCGGGGCGTCATCGAGCGGCTCGAGGGCGGCGCGTACCCGATGGCCGGTGAGCCCCGCTCCCCGGGCAAGCCCGGCGGGTGGCACGCGCTGAAGTTCCCGCCGTATCCACCGCGGGACGAGTAACGCCCGCCCGGTTCCTGGCGATTCAAGTTTGCATACCCCCCTCCTCGTGCGGCATCCTGCACGGCCGAGGGTTCAAACTTGAGTAACGGGAGGAACATGGTTGCCGCGGTGAGCGCGGAGGCGCTCCGCAAGCGCTACCCGGGATCCGGCGAGCCCGCGCTCGACGGGTTCGACCTGTCCGTGCCACCGGGCACGGTGCACGGGCTGCTCGGCCCGAACGGGGCGGGCAAGACCACCGCCGTCCGGATCCTCACCACACTGCTGCGCGCCGACGGCGGGCATGCCGAGATCGACGGTTTCGACGTCGCGACGCGGGCCGCGGACGTCCGCAGGCGGATCGGGCTGGTCGGCCAGTACGCCGCTGTCGACGAGATCCTGGACGGCCGCCGCAACCTGGTGATGTTCGGCAGGCTCTTCCACCTGTCCCGCTCGGACGCGCAGCGGCGAGCCGACGAGCTGCTCACGCGGTTCGACCTCGCCGACACCGGTGCGCGGCCGGTCGGGAAGTACTCCGGCGGCATGCGGCGCCGGCTCGACCTGGCCGTGAGCATGATCCTCGCGCCCGCGGTGCTCTTCCTCGACGAGCCCACCACCGGGCTCGACCCGCGCGGTCGCGCCGAGGTGTGGGAGGCGGTGCGCGGGCTCGTCGCCGCGGGCACGACCGTCCTGCTCACCACGCAGTACCTGGACGAGGCCGATCAGCTCGCCGACCGGATCTCGGTCCTCGCCGCACCCAAGGGCGGCGGTGGCCGGGTGGTCGCCGAGGGCACACCGGACGAGCTGCGGTCGCGGATCGGCGGCGACCGGATCGACCTCGTGGTCCGGCACGCGGGCGACCTCGCGTGCGCCGCCGCGCTCCTGGAACGGGTCGCCGGGACCGCACCCGACGTCGAGCAGGCGACGCGCCGGGTGGCGGCTCCGGTGAGCGACCGCATGGAGGCGCTCACCGCGGTCGTGCAGGGGCTGCAGCGGGAAGGGATCGACGCGGAGGACCTCACCGTGCGCCGCCCCACCCTCGACGAGGTGTTCCTGCACCTGACGTCGGCGGGGGTGGCGGCGTGACCGTTCTCCCCGCGCCCGGGTCGCGGCTGCGCTGGGCGCTCACCGACGCCGGCACGCTGACCCGTCGCTACCTGGCCCACCTGCGCCGCCAGCCCGAGCAGTTCGTGATGACGATCGGGTTCCCGATCCTCATCCTGCTGATCTTCGTCTACCTGATGGGCGGCATGCTGGTCGTACCGGGCGACGACTACCGGCAGCTGCTGCTCCCCGGCATGTTGACGATGACGATGTTGTCCGGGATCGGCAGCACGATGATCGCGGTCGTCACCGACGCGCAGCGGGGCATCACCGACCGGTTCCGGTCCATGCCGATGTCGCACTCGGCGGTGCTCGTCGGGAGGGCCGCCGCCGATCTCGCGATCTCGGCGATCGGGCTGGCCGCGCTCGTGCTCGCCGGGCTGGCGATCGGCTGGCGGTGGAGCACCGGCCCGCTGTCCGTCGCCGCCGCGGTCGGGCTGCTCCTGCTGTTGCGCTTCGCGCTGCTCTGGGTGGGCGTCTACCTGGGACTGATCGCCCGCGGCACCGGGGCGGTCACGGCGGTCCAGGCGCTGGAGTTCCCGGTGGCGTTCCTGTCCGGGGTCTTCTTCGCACCGGCCGCCATGCCCGCCGTCGTCTCGACGATCGCCGAGTGGAACCCGCTGACCGCCACCGCGGCCGCCAGCCGGGAGCTGTTCGGCAACCCCGGCTGGAGCAGCGACACCTGGGCCGCCCAGCACCCCGTCCTCATGGCCCTCGCCTGGCCACTCGTGATCATCGCGGTCTTCGGGCCGCTCTCCGTCCACCGCTACCGGGAGATGAGCCGTTGACCACCCAGAACCCCACCCCGCCCCGCTGGCTGAAGCCGATGAACAAAGTCTTCCTCGCGCTGCAGCGCCTCGGCCTCGGCATGAGGGAGCTCCCGGTGCTCACCGTGCCCGGCCGAAAGAGCGGCAAGCCGCGCAGCACGCCGCTCTCGGTGCTGGAGCACGAGGGGCAGCGCTACCTCCTGGAAGGCTTCCCCGGCGCCGACTGGGCCCGCAACGTCCGGGCGGCCGGCGGTCGCGCCACGCTGAGCACCGGCAAGCGGCGCGAGGAGGTGCGGCTCGTCGAGCTGGACCGCCACGACGCGCTCCCGGTGCTGCGGCTCTGGCCGGTGCGCCTCGCCGACGGAGCGAAGATCATGGCGGACGCCGGTGTGGTGGAGGCTGTGACACCGGAGGCGTTCGAGAAGGTGGCCGGCCGGTGCGGGGTGTTCCGCGTCGAGACCGCGTGACCGAAACCGGTCAGGAACCGTCCGCTGCCCCGCGTAGGGAGGAATGCATGGAGTTCATACCCGAGTTCATCAGCGTCACCGGGGCCCGCGAGAACAACCTGCGCGACGTGTCGGTCCGGGTTCCGAAGCGCCGGATCACCGCATTCGTAGGGGTGTCCGGGTCCGGCAAGTCGTCGCTGGTGTTCGACACGATCGCGGCGGAGGCGCAGCGGCAGCTCAACGAGACGTTCTCGGCGTTCGTGCGCGGCTTCCTGCCGAAGCTCGGCCAACCCGACGCCGACCTGATCGAGGGCCTGTCGACCGCGATCGTCGTGGACCAGAAGCGCCTCGGCGGTGGCGCCCGCTCCACCCTGGGCACGGTCACCGACATCAACCCCCTGTTGCGGCTGCTGTGGTCGCGCTGCAGCAGCCCGCACGTTGGGTACGGCTACGCGTTCTCGTTCAACGAGCCGCAGGGCATGTGCCCGGGGTGCAGGGGCATCGGGCGCAAGGTGCAGCTCGACCACGCCTCGTTCTTCGACATAGACAAGTCGCTGAACGAGGGCGCGATCCGGCACCGCGACTTCGCCGTCGACTCCTGGTACTGGCACATCTACGCCCAGTCCGGGAAGTTCGACAACGACAAGCCGCTGCGCGAGTACGGCGACGCCGAGTGGCGGCTGTTGCTGTGGGGCTCCGACGAGAAGGTGGCGCTGAAGGGGCCCGGCCGCAAGGCCGTCAACATGGACCTCGAGGGTGTGGAGGCGAAGTTCAACCGGCTCTACATCCAGGCCGACGCCGACTCCGGCAGCTCGGAGCGCAAGCGGGAGACCGTCGCCCGGTTCACCACGTCGGTGCGCTGCCCCGACTGCGGCGGCGCCCGGCTCAACGAGGCGGCGCGCACGGCCACCGTCGGCGGGCGCACCTTGCCCGAGGTCACGGGGATGAACCTGCACGCGCTGCACGCGCTGCTGCCGACGCTCTCGGACCGGGACGTCGCGCCGATCGTCGACGAGGCCACCGAGCGGGTCGGCGCATTGATCGACATGGGGCTGGGCTACCTCACGCTCGACCGCGAGACCTCCACGCTGTCGGGCGGGGAGTCGCAGCGGATCAAGATGGTGCGCCATCTCGGGTCGTCGCTGGTGGACGTCATGTACGTGTTCGACGAGCCGACGATCGGGCTGCACCCGCGTGACGTGGGGCGGATGAACGCCCTGCTGCACCGGCTGCGCGACAAGGGCAACACGGTGCTGGTGGTCGAGCACGACACCGACGTGATCACCGCGGCCGACCACGTCGTGGAGCTCGGCCCGCGCGCGGGCAGCGACGGCGGGCGGATCGTGTACGAGGGCGACGTGGCCGGTCTCGCGAACTCGGGCACCCTCACCGGCGAGTTCCTGCACCGGCCGATCACGCTGCGGGAGCAGCCGCGCACCCCGACCGGGCACCTGCACCTGACGAACGCGAAGGCCAACAACCTGCGCGGCTTCGACCTCGACGTCCCGCTCGGCGTCCTCGTGGCGCTCACCGGCGTCGCGGGCTCCGGCAAGAGCACCCTGGTGCGGGAGGTGCTGGTGCCCCAGCACCCGGGCGCGATCGTCGTGGATCAGAGCGCGGTGGCCACCTCCATCCGTTCCACGCCCGCCACCTGGACCGGGGTGATGGACCAGATCCGCAAGCTGTACGCGAAGGCGACGGGGGTGAAGCCGGCGCTGTTCAGCTTCAACTCCGAAGGCGCCTGCCCCACGTGCAACGGTCTCGGCGTGGTCTACACCGACCTGGCCTTCCTCGACGGCGTGCGCTCCACCTGCACCGAGTGCCACGGCCGCCGCTACACGGAGGAGGTGCTCGCGCTCACCGTCGACGGGAGGTCGATCTCGGACGCGCTGGACATGACCGCGGCCGAGGCGTGCGAGTTCTTCAGCGCGCGGGACATCCGGCGCCGGCTGCAGGCCGTGGTCGACGTCGGGCTGGGCTACCTGACGCTCGGCCAGCCGTTGTCGACGCTCTCGGGCGGCGAGTGCCAGCGGCTCAAGCTGGCCGGGCGGCTGCACGAGGAGGGGAACGTCTACATCCTCGACGAGCCCACCACGGGTCTGCACATGTCCGACTGCGGGCACCTGCTCGCCCTGCTCGACCGGCTCGTCGACGGGGGCAGCTCGGTGATCGTCGTCGAGCACAACCTCGACGTGATCGCCCATGCCGACTGGGTGATCGACCTCGGCCCGGACGGCGGCGACGACGGTGGCACCGTGGTCTTCGAGGGCCCGCCGAGCGAGCTCGTCCGGGCCGGCGGCTCGTTCACCGGTGAGCACCTCGCCCGGCACGTCGCCCGCCACGCGTCACCCCCGGTGGCCGGGTGACGCGGCCTCGGGAACCCGCTCCCGGGTGCGTGGTGTTCGTGCCCGCCGACCCGCCGCGGGCCGGACGGCTGCTGCTCACCGGCGACGTCCTGTCCGGCCTCGGCACGCCCGGGACCGCCCGCCTCGTCCCACCACCCGGCGACGAGGTGCACGACGTGCCGGTGCGGCAGGTGCCGGTCGCCGACGCGCTGCCGGTGCTCCTCCGGGCCGGCGAAGGGGATCCCGCGCTGCTCTTCTGGGCGGCGGCGGCCCGGTTCGCGGTGCACCTGGTGGCGCGGGGCCGCCTGCTGCCCGGCGTCTCGCCTGCCGGGTTCGACGCCTGGCGGGTCGGCCCGCTCGACGCCGAGGACGCCGACCGGCTCCACGCCCTCGCCGCGGCCGTGCCACCCACCGCCCGGGCGGTCCCCGAGCCCGGGGTGGAACGGCCCGCCCTCCCGGCGGCCGCGCCGCTGCTCCGGGCGTTCCTCGACGCCGTGGCCGACGTGCTGCCGCGCTCGCCCGATGCGGTGGAGGCGGCGGGCACTCCGGTGTACGCCTCGCCGGAACCGCAGGCCGTCCCGTACCTGCGGGACTGGGCGGACGAGGTCGCCGCGGGGGTCGACGCGGGGGTGCGGCTGTCGCTGCGCGTGGAGGCGGAGCCGGACGCCACCCGGTTCCGCGCCGTCGTCCAGCTGCACGCACTCGACGACCCGACCCGCGTGGCCGATCTCGCGGCCGTGTGGAGCGGTGCGGCGGTCGGTTTCGGGCCCCGGGCGCGGCTCGACGCGTTGCTCGCCGTGCGGCGCGCTGCACGGTTCTGGGACCCGTTGCAGCAGCTGCTCGGCCAGGCGGTGCCCGACGTCCTCGACCTCGACGACGGGGACGTCTCCGACCTGCTCGGCGACGCCGCCGCCCGGCTGGCCGCCGCGGGGATCGCGGTCCACTGGCCACGGGACCTGCGGCCGGAGCTCTCCGCGCGCGCCGTCGCCGGGCGCGGGAGCGGCCCGACTCCGTTCACGGCGGGCGGCGACCCGCTGCACCTGGACTGGGAGCTCGCCCTGCGCGGCGAGCCGCTCACGGACCAGGAGATGGCCGAGCTGGCCGCGAGCCACCGGCCGGTGGTGCGGCTGCGCGACGAGTGGGTGCTCGTCGACCCGGCGACGCGGGCCCGGGCCACCCACCGCACGCTCGGCCCGGTCGGTCCCGTCACGGCGCTGGGGGCGGCCCTCACCGGCCAGGTGGAAGACCGCGGCACCCCGGTCCCCGTCGTCACGACGGGCTGGCTGCAGGAGCTGAAGGAGCGCATCAGCGCCGCGCCCGAGCCCGTCGACCCGCCGGACGGGCTCGCCGCCTCGCTGCGCGACTACCAGCTGCGCGGCCTCGGCTGGCTGGACCGGATGACCTCGCTCGGCCTCGGGGCCTGCCTCGCCGACGACATGGGCCTCGGCAAGACGATCACCGTGATCGCGCTGCACCTGCACCGCAACGCCCTGGGAGCAGGCCCCACGCTGGTGGTGTGCCCGGCGTCGCTGCTCGGCAACTGGGAACGGGAGATCACGCGGTTCGCGCCGAAGGTGGCGGTGGACCGCTACCACGGCAGCGGCCGCGAACTGCCCGAGCACGACGGGTTCGTCCTGACGACCTACGCCACCATGCGCCTGGACGTGGACACCCTCGCCACGCACCGGTGGGGCATGGTGGTCGCCGACGAGGCGCAGCACGTGAAGAACCCCGCGTCGAGCACGGCGCTCGCGCTGCGCCGCATCCCGTCCGCGGCGCGGGTGGCGCTCACCGGCACCCCGGTGGAGAACGACCTGGTGGAGCTGTGGTCGATCCTCGACTGGACCACACCGGGCCTGCTCGGCCCGCTCGCCGAGTTCCGGGCGCGTTGGGCCGACCCGATCGCCGAGAGGGCCGACCCGGCGCTCGCCGAGCGGTTCGCGCGGCTGATCGCCCCGTTCCTGCTGCGGCGGCGCAAGACGGATCCCGGCATCGCACCGGAGCTGCCGCGCAAGACCGAGACCGACCGCCCCGTCGGCCTCACCCGCGAGCAGGCCGGGCTGTACGAGGCGGTGGTGGCCGAGACGATGGATCGCATCGCCCGCGCCGACGGCATGGCGCGGCGCGGTCTCGTCCTCGCGCTCCTCACCGCGCTCAAGCAGATCTGCGACCACCCCGCGCTGTACGCGAAGGAGCCGGACCCGGTGCTCGTCGGCCGGTCCGGGAAGCTGGAGCTGCTCGACGAGCTCCTCGAGACGATCCTCGCCGAGGACGGCGCCGCGCTCGTGTTCACCCAGTACGTCGCCATGGGGCGGCTCCTGGAGTGGCACCTGCGGGCGCGCGGCACCCCCGTCCAGTTCCTGCACGGGGGCACCCCGGTGCCGGAGCGCGAGGCGATGGTCGAGCGGTTCCAGCGGGGCGAGGCAGCGGTGTTCCTGCTGTCGCTGCGCGCCGCTGGCACCGGGCTCAACCTCACCCGCGCCGACCACGTCGTGCACTTCGACCGCTGGTGGAACCCCGCGGTCGAGGAGCAGGCCACCGACCGGGCGTACCGGATCGGGCAGACCCGCCCGGTGCAGGTGCACCGGCTGATCAGCGAAGGCACCGTGGAGGACCGCATCGCCGCCCTGCTCGAGTCCAAACGCGCGCTCGCCGACTCCGTGCTCGCAGGCGGGGAGGCGGCGTTCACCGAGCTGACCGACGCCGAGCTGGCCGACCTCGTCGCGTTGCGAGGCGACGCATGACCCGGGCGCGGGGGTTCCCCGCGTTCCCACCGCGCCCCGGCAGGCGCGGCCGGTCCTGGTGGGCACGGGCGTTCGTCGCGGCGATGGAGGACGCCGCCCTCCACGCCACGCTCCTGCGGGCCGGGCGGCGGTTCGCCGGCAGCGGGCGGATCGGGCCGATCACGGTGTCGCCCGGCCGGATCGCCGCCACCGTGGAGGACCCGGACGGCAGCTACGACGTGGTCGTGCACCTCGCCGAGCTCACCGACGCGGAGTGGGACCGGTTCCTCGACCAGGTCCGAGCCGAGGCCGGCCACCTCGCGGCGCTGCTGGACCGCGAGGTGCCGCGGTCACTGGTGCGCTCCGCCGACGCCGCCGACGTCGCGCTGCTGCCGACGATCGGCGACCTCGAGTCCGAGTGCGACTGCCCCGACATCGGCGACCCGTGCCAGCACGCCGCGGGTCTCTGCTACCAGGTGGCGTGGCTGCTCGACGACGACCCGTTCGTGCTGCTCCTGTTGCGCGGACGCGGCGCTGACGAGCTGCTCGACGTCCTCGGTCGCGAACCCGTTGCGGCTCCCGGGCCTCCCGTCCCGGGGCGGGACGTCGACCGTCCGGTGCCGGCCACCGCGGCGTACGCGGCCGACCCGCCCGGGCTGCCCGCACCGCTCCCGGCGCCGGCTCGGGCCACCGATCAGGTGTTCCCGGCGCCGCCGGGCCTCCCGTCGGAGGCACTGGCACAGCTGGTGAACGGTGCCGTCGCGCGCGCCCGGGCACTCCTCGTCGAATGATCCCGACGTGGGGCGGCGATCAGCGCGGAGTCACGAGCCGGACCGGACGGTCCACGGGAACGGAGCGAGGTCGGGCTCGACCCAGCCGGTGCGGGCGCGGACGTCGGCCAGGGTCGTGGAGCGGTAGAAGCGGGTGAGCAGACACTTGTCGAGCAGCTCGGGGTTGCGGCCGGTGAACGCGGAGAAGTCCGGGGTCGGGTCCTCGGCCGTGTGGTGGGCCACCAGCTCGACCCACGCCCTGCTGACCGTGACGTGGTACTTCTGCGGCGCTCCGGCGTAGCGGGCGGTGCGCCGGATCCCGTCGCTGACCACGGTGACGGCCGCCGGCATCCCGCTGCGGCGCACGGCGAGCCAGGTCAGGTGCACGTGCTGGCGGTGCCCGAAGGCGTCGGCGGAGGCCATGACCTCGGCCATCAGCTCGTCGAACACACCGGCGGTCACGGCGACACCTCGGCGAGGGCCCGCAGGACGGTGCGGAAGCCGGCGATCGCTTCCGGGGGAAGGCCGTCGAGCGCGCGGGCCTCCACCGAGGCCAGCGTCCGGCGGATCGTGTCGGCGGCCTGCCGGCCCGACGAGGTCAGCTCGATGACCACGACCCGCCGGTCGGCCGGGCGCACGCCGCGGCTGATGTGGCCTCGGCGTTCGAGCCGGTCGAGCACGCTGGTGATCGTGCTCGGCCGGGAGCCGGCCGCGTCGCAGATCTCGGAGACGGTGAGGCCGGGGCCGTCGGCCAGGATCGCCAGCACGTTGATCTCGGAAGCCGTGAGGGCGAGGTCGGCCAGCTCGGCGGCCAGTACCTGCAAGGTGGCGTGGGTGGCGCGCTGCAGCGCCAGCAACGCCGAGTCAGAAGTCACGATTTCGGAATATACGAGCTCGTAATAGATTCGGCAAGCCGGCCGGCGAGGAAGTCGCGCTCGCTCTCGTTCGGGGTCAGCGCGAGCGCCCTCTCGTACGCCGCGGCCGCCTCGGCGTCCCGCCCCAGCCGGCGCAGCAGGTCCGCCTTCGCGGCCGGCAGGTAGCGGTAGCCGCTCAGCCGGGGATCGCCGTCGAGGGCCTCGAGCTCGGCCAGCCCGGCGGCAGGCCCGTGGACCATCGCCACCGCGACGGCCCGGTTCAGCGCCACCACCGGGGACGGCCAACGCCGCAGCAGCTCGTCGTAGAGCACGAGGATCTGCGGCCAGTCGGTCTCGTCGTAGGCCGGGGCGATGGCGTGCAGCGTCGCGATCGCGGCCTGCAGCGCGAACCGCCCGGGGTCGCCGCCGCGCAACGCGCGCACGACCAGCGCGTCCGCTTCCGCGATGGCGGCGGAGTCCCACGCGGTGCGGTCCTGCTCCTCCAGGCGCAGCAGCCGGCCGTCCGCGGCGGTGCGGGTCGTCCGGCGCGCGTGGTTGGCCAGCAGCAGCGCGAGCAGCCCGCTCACCTCCCGCTCCCGCGGCAGCAGGGCGCGCAGCATGCGGGCGAGGTCGAGGGCGCGTTCTGCGAGGTCGTCACGGGTGAGTGCGGGCCCGGCCGGCGCGGTGTGCCCGGTCGTGAAGAGCAGGTGGATGACGGTCAGGACGGCGTCGAGCCGCGCCGGCAGCGCGTTCGGCGCCGGCATGCGGAACGGGATGCGGCTCGTCGCGATCTTCTTCTTGGCCCGGGTGATCCGGGCCGCCATGGTCGGCTCCGGCACCAGGAAGGCCTGCGCGACATCGGGTGTCGCCACGCCGCAGACCAGCCGGAGCGTCAGCGCCACCTGCGCCTCGAGCGCCAGTGCCGGGTGGCAGCACAGGAACACCAGCCGCAACCGGTCGTCGGCCACGGCCGGGAGCGCGGGCGGTTCGACCAGCAGGTGCAGCTTCGCCTGCTGGGTCCGCGCCCGGCGGACGGCGTCCAGGGCGTTGTGCCGGGCGGCGGTGGTGAGCCACGCGCCGGGACGGGCCGGCACTTCGTCCACCCAGGCCTCGAGCGCGGCGGCATAGGCGTCCTGGACGCACTCCTCGGCCAGGTCCAGGTCGCGGGTGACGCGCACCGTCGCGGCGAGCACGGCGGCCCACTCGCGACGGTGCGCGTCGGCGACCGCGCGGCCGACGACCTCCGGGATCACAGGAGCGGCCGCACCTCGACCGCCCCGTCCATGATCGGGAGGAGCTTGCCGACCGCGAGCGCCGTGTCGAGGTCGGGGGCCTCCACCACGAAGAACCCGGCGAGCACCTCCTTGGTCTCCAGGAAAGGCCCGTCGGTGACGAGGCCGTCCTTGCGGATCGTCCGCGTGGCCGCGGCCGGCTGCAGAGCTAACTCGTGGACGATCCGCACGCCCAGCGCGGCGATCTTGTCGCCGGCCGCGATGTTCGCCTCCATCACCTCCGGCGGGATGTCGGCCACGCCGCCGGGCAGCTCCTTCTCGTAGATGAGCACCGCGTACTGGGGCATGCTCCTCACCAGTTCCCTGTCTCGGGGCCAAGCGCACCGTAGGTGATGGCGCCCGCTCGCGCGTACCGGCCGACGACGACCCCCGACCGGGTGGTCGCGGAGGCGACCAGGTCGAAGCGGGCCGGCACCGTCCCGCTCCCGAACAGCCGCTTGCCCGAGCCGATGAGCACCGGGATCACGACGAGGTGCAGCTCGTCGACGAGGTCGTGCGTGAGCAGCGTCTGCACGAGCTGCCCGCTGCCGTGCACCTGGATCTCACCGCCGTCGGACTTCTTGAGCTCGGCGACGGCGTCCGCCGCCTCACCGTCGAGGAGCGTGGAGTTCTGCCAGCTCACCGATGTGAGGGTCCGGGACGCGACGTACTTGGGCACGGCGTTCCACTTCGAGCCGATCGGGTCGTCGGCCGACGCGAGCGGCCAGGTGGCGGCGAACTCCTCGTAGGTCCGCCGACCGAGCAGTAGCGCGTCGGCCCGGGCGGTGGAACCGATCGCCCGCGCGAGGACCTCGTCGTCGATGTGCGGCACCGCCCAGCCGCCGTGTTCGAACCCGCCGTCGCGGTCCTCGTCGGGCCCGCCGGGTGCCTGCACTACGCCGTCCAACGAAATGAACGCCGCCACCATCAGAGTGCGCATGCCATCTCCTCCGCACATGTCCGGGGCGCCGCGTACCGGCGCCCGTCATGTGCCCGGCGGGCGAGGAGGATCCGAATCGACAGCCTTCGGTGTGATGCCGGTCACGAGACGGCGCACCGCTCGGCCTGCTGCTGACAGGACCGCCTCCAGCGGCCCGCGGACCCCGGCGAACCGCAGGGCCAGCCCGACCAGCGTGGCGGCCAGCACGTGGCCGAGCCAGAGAACGAGGTCGTCGGAACCCCTCCCGGCGTACCAGGCGAGGGCCACCACGTGGAGCGTGTAGAGGGTGAGCGGCGCCGAGCCGAGCGCGGCGGGCACCAGCACCACCCGGGGAGCCCATCGCGACAGGAGCAGCATCGTGCCGAGCACGGCCAGGGCCGAGCCGGTGGTGGCGGCCAGGTCGAGGGTGCTGCCGGAGTGCGGGGTGTCGACCGCGAGCCACCACCAGGTCCCGGTGGGCGTGGTGCCGTAACGCCGCTCCGACGCCGCGGCGCCGAGCACCCACACCCCGTTGCCCGGCCCCAGCAGCAGCGCCGACGCGGTGTGCGCGGCCACTGCCAGCGCGGCACCGCCGACGAGCAGGCCGGTCGCCACCTGGGGCCGGCGCAGGTCGAGCCGGCCCACCGCCATCCCGGCGAGCAGGTACGTCGTCCACGTCAGCACCGGGTAGTAGCCGGTGAGCACGAGCGTGACCACGGCGTTGCCGGGCGCCGCCAGCGCAGGCCACCCGACCTGCGCGCCCGGCCCCTCCGGCATCCCCTCCCGCAGCAGCTGGCTCGCCACCGGCGTGAGGACGCACGCGAGCACCGCGCCGGCCGCGAGCAGGCCGCGCGGGACCCGTACCAGGAATGCGGCCACCACGAACAGCACCCCGTAGTAGGCCAGGATGATCGCCACCGGGGCCCTCGTCGCCACGAGCGTGAGGCCCACCGCGGCGACCAGCGCCCCGCGCACGACGAGGGCGGCTCCGGCACCGAGGTGGGCCCGCGTGCCACGCGGCCGCTGCATACCCCCGGTGGCGAGCGCCACCCCGACCCCGGCCAGCACCGCGAACAGCGCCGACGCCCGCCCCGACGCGATCATGCCGGTGAGCGTCGGCTCGCGGCCCTCGCGGAGCGGGAAGATGTGCGTGGCGAACATCCCGACGAGCGCCACGGCCCGCGCCGCGTCGACACCGACGATGCGTTCCCGGCGGGACCTGGTCCGGTGCCGCCCGACCGCCGCCTCGAGGGCCCCCGTCACCGGGCCGGTGCGCTCGCGCCGACCGGCCCGCCCGGCCGCCCCCCGGTGCGGCGCAGCCACTCGTCGAGGGTGCTCTGCACCGCGCGCAGCGCCGGCCTGCGGCGCGGGTCGGTGTCCAGCGCGGCACGCAGCAGCGGCAGGTGCGCCGACCGGGGCGGGAGATGGCTGAGCGGGGCACCGGACGCCGCGGCGCGCAGCCCGGACACCGCGTCGGCGTGAACGCCGCGTGGCGGGTGCCCGGTGAGCGCGTAGGAGATCGTGGCGGCGAGCTGCCACGAGTCGGACGCCGGGGTGGCCCGCTCACCACACGCGACCTCGGGGGCGAGGTAGTCCGGGGTTCCGAGCACGAACCCCGCCATCGTGAGCGTGGAGTCGCCGGTCTTGCGCGCGATCCCGAAGTCGATGAGGTGCGCCAGCCCGGCCTGGTCGACGACGACGTTGGCCGGCTTGACGTCGCGGTGCAACACGCCGCGCCCGTGTGCGGCATCGAGCGCGCCCGCGAGCCCGATCCACACCCGCGCCGCGGTGACGTCGTCGAGCGGGCCGCGGCCGCGCACGAGGTCGCCGAGGGGCGAGCCCTCGACGTACTCCATCACGATCACGAGGCCCTCGAGGTCGCGGAGGCCGGGGTCGGCAGCGGCCGGCAGCAGGTCGTGGATGCGCACGCAGTGCGGGTGGCGAACGGCCACGAGGGCGCGCGCCTCCCGCCGGATCCGCTCCTCGGTCTCGGGGTCGGGTGCGTGAGCGGCCTTCAGCGCGACGGGGTGCCCGAGGCGGGAGTCGTGAGCGAGCCACACCCCGCCGAACCCGCCCGCGCCGAGCTTGCGGATCAGATGAAAGCGGCGCCCACCCGCCCCCGGCGATGGGGCGACGAGCGTGGGGCGCGGCGGACCCGACGGGCCGCGGGGCGGCAGCGGCACGTGCCCAGGGGCCTGGCTCAGGGCGCGGTTCGGGGCTTGCTGCTGAGCCGGCGGCCGGGACGTCGGCACGACCACCGGCGGCTCGGGCTGCCGCGCCGCGAACCGCCGCGCCAGCCGGTCGGCGAGAGACGCCTGCGGCAGACCGCCCGCGCCGGGCGGACGAGCGGCGGCCGCGACCGGCGGGCGCAGCGACTCCACCCGTGGTGGCTGCCGGGGAACCGGGGCGGGGGTGGCCAGCGAACGGCGCACCACCTCGCGCGGCGGCGCCCCGACCGTCAGCACGACGGCGATGCCCAGGAACGCGCCGACGGCGACCCCGATCCACAGGTGGCCCGTCGACCCGGCGGGCGTCCGCGCCGTCAGCACGGTGAGCGCCAGCAGCGGCACCCAGAAGAACTTGGCCGGCCAGCTGGGCCCGCGCCGCAGCGCCAGCCGCGCCTGCACCGCCACACAGACCGCAGCAACCAGCGGGAACCCGACGAGCAGGACGACCGCGAGGCCGAACCGCACCGGGTCGGCCGGGTTGAACGCGGCCGCCACGGTGTAGCCGCCCAGGTAGGCCGACTGCGGGGTGAAGCACACGGTGGTGCCGAGGTCGGCGAGCTGGGCCGAGGTGAACCCGTCGACCTCACGCCCCGCGGCCACGGCGCGGAAGACCCGCCCGGTGGCCGTGAACACGGCGAGCGGAAGCAGCCCGGCGCCGACCAGCCCGGCGAGGACGACGAGCACCGACTCGCCCGCCCCGTAGCGGGATCCGATCCGCTTGCGCAGCACCGCAACCAGCACCGCGCCGGCGGTGGGCAGCAGCCCGACGCCGATGCCCAGCACCGTGACCGCCCACGGCCATCCGCCGGGGCAGGACTCGGCGGCCAGCGCCGTGCGCAGGCTCGCCACCAGGCCGGCGACGAGCGCGGTGAGCGCGTCCACGCCGTGCTCCCCTTCCTTCGGCCCCACGGCGGGCCGCCGGGGGACTCCCGGCACCTACTATGGCATCACGAGGTCACGCGCCGATGTAGGCGACGTGCTTCGCCGCGTCCCGCACCGCGTCCTTCGCCCCGCGCAGCTGGGCGAGGTCGGCGAAACCGGAGAGCGCGAGGGTGAGGTCGAGCTCGGCGAGCACCGAGCGCAACACGTGCCGGACCCCGTCCTGGCCGCCCAGCGCGAGCCCGTAGACGTACGGACGGCCGAGCAGCACGGCGTCGGCGCCCAGCGCGAGCGCAACCGCGGCGTCGGCGCCGCTGCGGATCCCCGAGTCGAACAGCACTGCAGCGCGCCCGTCGACGGCTGCGACGATCCCCGGCAGCGCGTCGAGCGACCCGATCGCCCGGTCGACCTGGCGCCCGCCGTGGTTGGACACCACGATCCCGTCCATCCCGGCTTCGAGCGCGTGCAGGGCGTCGTCCACGTGCTGCACGCCCTTCAGCACGATGGGCCCGTCCCAGTGCTCGCGCAGCAGGTCGAGCCGGTCCCAGCGCACGGCGGCGCCCGTGAACATCGGTACCCAGCGCCCGACCGCGGCCATGAGGTCCTCCTCGGGCGGCGCGGCGAGGCCGGCCCGGAACGCCGGGTCGGAGAACGGGATCGCGGTGCCCACGCCCCGCAGGAACGGCAGGTAGGACAGATCCAGGTCGTGCGGGCGCCAGCCGAGCGTCCAGGTGTCGAGCGTGACCACCAGCACCTGGTGGCCCGCGGCCCTGGCCCGCTCGAGGATGCTCACGGTGACCGCGTCCTCGGTGGGCCAGTACAGCTGGTACCAGCGTGGAGCGTCGCCGGACGCGGCGGCGACCTCCTCGATCGTGTGCGACGACGCTGTCGACAGCACCATCGGCACGCCCAGCTCCGCCCCTGCCCGGGCCACCGCCAGCTCACCGTCCGGGTGCACGATCGACATCACCCCGATCGGGGCGAGCAGCAGCGGCGCCGGCATCGCCGTGCCGAGCAGGGTGGTGGACCAGTCCCGCTCGGTGGTGTCGCGCAGCATCCGCGGCACCATCCCGTACCGGTCGAACGCCGCCCGGTTTGCGCGCATGGTGGCGCCCCCGCCCGCACCGCCCGCGACGTAGCCGAACGGGCCGTCATCGAGCACCGACCGCGCGGCCGCTTCCAGCCGCGCCGGGTCGGTGGACAGAGCGGGCCGCTCGCCGGCGAGCCCGTTGAGGTAGATCTCGGCGCCGTAGGCGGCGAACGGAACGCCCATTCCTCGAAACCTAGCCGTTCATGCAACCGATCCCGCGGCCGTTCCGTCCTGGAGGCATGCACCGCGCCACGATCCCGCTGCTCGCCCTCGCCACGTTCGCCCTGTCCGGATGCGCACCGACGGCGCCCGCCCCGTCCGGACAGGCCGCGCCGCCCGCCATCACCGCCCGCGCCACCGGCACCGTCGTCGCCGCGCCGGACACGGCCAGCATCGTGCTCGGGGTGACGACGCGGGACCGCAGCGCGACCGCGGCGCTCACCGCCAACTCCGAGCGCGCCAACGCCGTGGTCGGGGTCCTGCAGGGCGCGGGGGTGGCGCCCGCCGACATCCGCACGAGCCAGCTCACCGTGTACCCGACGAGCGCGCCCGAGACCGGGCGGATCACCGGCTACGAGGTGAGCAACCAGGTCACGGCCACCCTGCACGACATCGCCGCGGCCGGGGCGCTGATCGACCAGGCGGCCGCCGCCGCCGGCGACGCGATCCGCGTGCAGACCATCCAGTTCTCCATCGCGGACGAGAGCGCGGCCCGTGCCGAGGCGCGGGCCGATGCGGTGCGCCGCGCGCTCGCCCAGGCGCGGCAGCTCGCCGACGCGGCGGGGGTCGGGCTGGGAGCGGTGCGCTCGATCGTCGAGCTGGCGGGCGAGCAGCCGCCGATCGCCTACAAGGCCGAGGCCGCCGACCGCGCCGTGCAGTCGGTTCCGATCCAACCGGGCACGCAGGAGCTGGCAGTCACGGTGGAGGTCGTGCACGACATCGCGTAGATCCGCCGGAATGCGCGGCCGCTCCCGGTGTTGCTGATGACATGGCTCTCACCCGTGCCGACGGTCCGCTGTCCGCGGCCGCGCCCGCCACCGTCAACTACCGGATCGACGGCCCCGCCCACAAGCTGCTCATGCACCCGTTCCCGCGCCGCGTACGCGCCGAGGTCGCCGGCCGCACCGTCCTCGACACCCGCGGCGGCGTGCTCGTCCACGAGACGAACCTGCTGCCGCGGCTGTACGTGCCCGAGGAGGACATCGACCAGACGCTGTTCGTGCCGAGCGACCACAGCACGCACTGCCCGTTCAAGGGCGACGCCGGCTACCGCACGCTGCGCGTCGGTGACCGGGTCTTCGAGAACGCGCTGTGGGCCTACCCCGACCCGCTGCCCGACGCCAAGTGGCTCGCCGGGTACGCGTCGCTGTACTGGGAGGCCGCCGACGCGTGGTTCGACGAGGACGAGCAGGTGTTCGCGCACCTCACCGACCCGTACACCCGCGTGGACGTGCGGCCCACCAGCCGGCACGTGCAGGTGCTCGCGGGTGACACGCTCGTCGCCGAGTCCCACCAGCCGCTCGTGCTGAACGAGACCGGCCTCCCGGCGCGCTGGTACCTCTCGCGGGAGGACGTGCGCGTGCCGCTGGAGCCCACGGCCACCCGCACCCGCTGCCCGTACAAGGGCGAGGCGAGCTACTGGTCCGTGCGGCTACCGGACGGCCGCGAGCTCACCGACGCGGCATGGGCCTACCCGAACCCGCTGCCCGAGTCGGCCCGGATCGCCGGGCGGCTGAGCTTCCTGCACGACGGGCTGACGGTGCTGGTCGACGGCGAGCCCGCCTAGTCGTCCTCCTAGACGAGTAAGTCCTAACGGCGGGCCGGCGGTGAACATCGCACTGATCGCCTACAACCACTGATCAGGTCGGACTTGCTCGTCCAGTACGGGTTTTGCGATCACGGGCGTTCGGTGCTCGTGCCAAGCCCGTCCGGTCGCGGGCATGATCCGGAGTATCGGTTCGCCATGGCTGTGCCGACAGCCATGGACAACCGCTACTCGCGATCTTGGCGCTCATGATCCGCTGTATCGGGCGTCCATGGTTGTGGCCGCAGCCATGGAAAACCGCCAGTTCGGATCATGGCCGTCCCGGCAGGGCGATCGCTGCCCTTCTGTCGATCAGTTCTCGTCGGGTCGATCTGGTCAACACGCCGCCGGAGGGCGCGCCGTCCCCGGCTCGAGCCTCCCGGCGCCCGCCCCCGATGCCGGCGGTCCGCCACCATGGGGCGGCGTTCACGGGCTGGCCCCGGTCTCTGCGCCATCGTGCACACCGTCCCGCCACCACACACACCGCCGACCATGTGCACCGACCCCACAGGATGTGCACGCCTACCCGGATCGCATTCCGCGACCACCGTCAGCACCCCTGCACGGGCGATCACCAGCGCTAGGCGTCGCCCGGGATCGACGCGATGTCGCCGCCCCGTGCCGCGCCGACCTGCGTTCCGCGGAACGTTCACTGTCGCTCCAGCGCCAGTCGGGGCCCCGGTGGAGTTCGGAATTACTCGGCTAGTCGTCGTCGACGAGCAGGGCTTCCAGGGCGGGCATGGCGGCGACGATCCGCTGCCGCTCCTCGCGGCCGAGTCGTTCGAGGCGGCGGGCCACCAACGCGGTGCGGTGGCTGCGCACCTCGGCGAGCCGCGCCGCGCCGTCGTCGGAGAGCACGATCTGCACGCCGCGCGCGTCGTGCGGGTCCGGGGTCCGGATCACGAGGCCCTGCTCGTCGAGCGCTGCCAGCACCCTGCTCATCGTCGGCGCCGTCACGGCTTCGCGGCGGGCCAGCTCGGACAGCCGGAGCGGGCCGTGCTGCTCCACCGTGACCAGTGCGGACAGCTGCAGCGGTGGAATCGACTCCCGCCCGTCGATGCGGATGCGCCGATGCAGCCGGCCGACGACGAGCCGCAACCGGGCGGCGAGCGCGGTCAGCTCCTCGGTCTCCACGGACCCGGTGGTCATCGGCACATGGTGCCAGGTGCGCCTGGAGCGCGTTCTCACACCTTGCGCAGCCTGATCCCGGTGACGTCGTGCTTGGGTCCCTTGCGCAGCACGAGGCTGGCGCGCCCCCTGGTCGGCAGGATGTTGCGCTCCAGGTTGGGGCCGTTGATCTCCGCCCAGATGCTCTCGGCCCGCGCGATCGCCCCGGCCTCGTCCAGCGCGGCGTACCGGCGGAAGTACGACTCCGGGTTGCGGAACGCCGTCTCACGCAGCCGCAGGAAGCGCTCGACGTACCAGCGGCGGATGTCGTCGGTGGCCGCGTCCACGAACACCGAGAAGTCGATGAAGTCGCTCACCGCGAGCGCAGGCCCACCCTCGCGCGACGGCTGGGCCGGCTGGAGGACGTTCAGCCCCTCGAGCAGGAGGATGTCCGGGCGGTGCACGGTGGAGCGCGCTCCGGGCACGATGTCGTAGGTGAGGTGCGAGTACACCGGGGCCGACACCTCGGCCCGCCCCGCCTTCACCTCGGTGACGAACTCCAGCAGCGCACGCCGGTCGTAGGACTCCGGGAAGCCCTTGCGCGTCATCAGCCCGCGCCGCTCCAGCTCCGCGTTCGGGTGCAGGAACCCGTCGGTGGTGACGAGCGCGACCCGGGGGTGCTGCGGCCAGCGCGCGAGCAGCAGCCGCATGAGCCGCGCGGTGGTGGACTTGCCCACCGACACCGACCCCGCGATCCCGATCACGAACGGGGTGCGCGCGGTGGTGGCGCCCAGGAACGTCCGGTAGGCGCGGTAGAGCCGGCCGCCCTCCTGCACGTGCAACGTCAGCAGCCGTGACAGCGGGAGGTAGACCTCCCGCACCTCGTCGAGGTCGACCTCGTCACCCAGGCTGCGGACCTGGTCGAGCTCCTCGGCGGTGAGCGGGAGCGGCGTGTTCGCGCCGAGTCGGGACCACGACTCCCGGTCGAAGTCGACGAACGGCGACGAGTTCTGGGACGTCTCCTCCCGCAGCTCTTTCGGCGGGGCCAACGTCCCAGGCAACGCACCGGTGCGAATGCCGCTCATGAGGGGTCAACCTAGATCCCGCGCGGCCGGATCGCCCCTCTTCGTGACGGGCGCGACTCCCGCAGGAACCCGTACGGGCACACACCTACACTGGGGCCTCCGCTCCAGGAGGAACACGCCGTGCCCACCGCAAGCCCCGCAGATCCGGGCTGCAGTAGCGGGCCGGGTCCGACCCGGCGCCCCCACACCTGCCCTGCCCCAGCTGCGGCCACTCGCCGGCGAGGCCGCGGATGACCGTCGTGCTCTCCGTCCTCGGCCTGGTCGCCGTCGCCGCCCTCACCCTCGGCACCGCGATCTCGGTGGCATCGGAGTTCGCGCTCACCGCACTGGAACGCAGCCAGGTCGACGCCCACGTCGCCGAGGTGGGCGACCGCCGCGCGCGGGCCGTGCAGCGGGCGCACCGCAGCCTGTCGTTCCAGCTGTCCGGCAGCCAGCTCGGGATCACGGTCACCACGCTGGTCACCGGTTACATCGCCGAACCGGCCATTGCGTCGCTGTTCCGGCCCGGGCTCGAGGCGATGGGGTTCTCCCCCGGCCTCGCCGCCGGTACCGCCACCGTGCTCTCCCTGCTGCTCGCCACGACGCTGTCGATGGTGTTCGGGGAGCTCGTGCCGAAGAACCTCGCCATCGCGGGCCCGCTGCGCACCGCCCGCGCCGTCGTCTGGCTGCAGAGCGGCTTCGCGCACGCGTTCCGATGGCTGATCAACGGCCTCAACAGTGCCGCCAACTCCGTGGTGCGCCGCCTCGGCGTGGAGCCGGCCGAGGAGCTGCGCTCGGCCCGCTCGGCCCGGGAGCTCAGCTCCTTGGTCCGATCGAGCGCGGAGCACGGCACGTTGGACGCCGGCACGGCCACGCTGCTCGACCGGTCCCTGCGGTTCACCGACCGCGTCGCGGAGGACCTCATGACGCCGCGGGTCCGAGTGGAGTCGCTCGACGCCGACGCCACGGTCGCGGACATGATCGCGCTCGCCCGGCGCAGCGGCTTCTCCCGCTTCCCGGTGCACAACAGCGACCCGGACGCCGTGCTCGGCGTCGTGCACGTCAAGCAGGCGTTCGGCATCGACCCCGCCGACCGGGGCAGCGCCAAGGTCGGCGAGCTCGTGCAGGAGGTGCCGACCGTGCCCGGATCCCTCGACGGTGACGAGCTCCTCACGCGGCTGCGCAGCTCCGGGCTCCAGCTCGCGGTCGTCGTCGACGAGTACGGCGGCACGGCGGGCATCGTCACCCTCGAGGACCTCGTCGAGGAGATCGTCGGCGACGTCCGCGACGAGCACGACCGCGCCGAGCAGTCCACGGTGCGACCGCTCGGCCGCGACAGCTGGGTCGTGTCCGGGCTGCTCCGCGGCGACGAGGTGGCCGATGCCATCGGCTTCCAGATGCCCCCCGGCGCGTACGAGACGCTCGCCGGCCTCGTCCTCACCCGGCTCGGACGCATCCCGGACGTGGGCGAGGAGGTCACCGTCGACGGGTGGCGCCTCACCGTCCTGCGCCGGGACCGCAACCGGGTCGCCGAGCTGCGCCTGGCCCGCCCGGTCGCCGAGGAGGGCACGTGACCTCGGACCTGCTGGCACTCCTCGCCGCCGTCGCGCTGCTCGGGGCCAACGCGTTCTTCGTCGGCGCCGAGTTCGCGCTGATCTCCGCGCGCCGCGACCGGCTCGAGGCGATGGCCGCAGGCGGCACCGCGGCGGCCGCCACCGTGCTGCGCGCCCACGCCGACCTGTCCCGCATGCTCGCGGCGTCGCAGCTCGGCATCACGATCAGCTCGCTCCTGCTCGGCCGGCTCGGCGAACCCGCCGTCGCCCACCTCATCGAACGGCCCGCGACCTGGCTCGGCATGCCCGAGGCCCTCGTCCACCCGGTCGCGTTCACGATCTCGCTCGCCATCGTCGTGGTCGCGCACATCCTGCTCGGCGAGATGGTGCCCAAGAACATCGCCATCGCCGGGCCGGAACGCACCGCGATCCTGCTGGTCCCGCCGTTCCTCGTGTTCACCACGGTGATGCGGCCGCTGATCGAGCTGTTCAACGTGATCGCCAACGCCGTGCTGCGGCTGCTGGGGGTGGAGCCGCGCGACGAGCTGGAGGCGTCGTTCACCTCCGGTGAGCTGGCCGACCTCATCGCCGAGTCCGGCCGGGAGGGCCTGCTCGCCGACGACGAATCCCGGCGCCTCACCCGCGCCCTCCGCTCCGCCGAGGCCACCGTGGCCGACGTGCTCGTACCGGTGTCCGAGCTGGTGTCGCTCCCGGCCGAACCCACCGTCGGCGACGTCGCCCACGCCGTCGCCGAGACCGGGTTCTCCCGCTTCCCGGTGCGCGCGAGCTCCGGCGACCTCGCGGGGTACCTGCACGTGAAGGACATCCTCGACCTCGTCGACGACCCGGCGGCAGCAGTGCCGGGCTCGCGCATACGCACGCTGCCGGAGCTTCCGGCGTCCGTGCGGCTCGACGAGGCGCTCGCCGTGCTCCGCCGCTCACGAGCCCACCTCGGCCGTGCCGTCGGTCCGCGCGGTGAGACCGCGGGCCTGGTGGCGATGGAGGACCTCGTCGAGCACTACGTGGGCGAGGTCCGCGACGCCACCCACGCCCGCGAGCGGCAGGCCTGAGCGACCACTCCCCCGGCTCTGTTGTCGTTGCTGTTCGTGATCGTCAATCTGTGATTGACGATCAGTTGGCGTCAATGATTCGTTGACAGCGAATACAGATGCTCAGCCCCCGCTGGGGCCGCCAAGATGCCCGGGTGTTCGTTCCCGGCCTCCAGCTCTCCCGCGCCTTCTACATCGAGGCCGTCCGCCCGCTCCTGGGCGACGTCCGGCACTCCGCCGCCCGGATCGGGTCCGGGTCCGGGTCCGAGGTCCTCGGCTTCGACACGCCCCGCTCGGCCGACCACGAGTGGGGGCCGAGCCTCGAGGTCTTCCTCTCCCCCGCCGACGCCGGCCGCATCCCCGAGTTCGACCGCCACCTCGCCGAGCACCTCCCCCGCACCTTCCACGGCTGGCCGACGCACTTCGAGAGCGTCGAGGGCGACCACGTCGGCCGCATGGCCCCCACCAACGGCCCGGTCCGACACCGGGTCGGGATCACCACGGTCGGCACCTGGTGCGCCGATCGGCTCGGTGTCGACCCCCGCCCGGGCCTCCGCCCCGTCGACTGGCTGGCGCTGCCCGCCCAGGCCCTCGCCGAGGCCACCGGTGGCGCCGTCTTCCACGACGGCCTCGGCGAGCTGGGACCGCTGCGCGCCGCGCTCGCCTGGTACCCGGCCGACGTCTGGCGCTACGTCCTCGCCTGCCAGTGGCGCCGGATCGCCCAGGAGGAGGCGTTCGTCGGGCGCGCGGGCGAGGTCGGGGACGAGCTCGGCTCCGCCGTCGTCGCCGCGCGCCTCGTCCGCGACCTCATGAGGCTGGCCCTGCTCCTGCACCGGCGCTACCCGCCGTACAGCAAGTGGCTCGGCAGCGCGTTCGCCGCGCTCCCACTGGCCGCCGACCTCGATCCCGTCCTGCGCGGCACGCTTGCCGCCACCGTGTGGAAGGAGCGCGAGCGGCACCTCTGCACCGCCTATGAGGTCCTGGCGACCGCGCAGAACGAGACCCGCCTCGCCGCGGCCGTCGACCCCACCACCCGGCCGTACTTCGACCGTCCGTTCCAGGTGCTGAAGGCCGACCGCCTCGCCGACGCCCTCCTCGCCGCCGTCACCGACCCGGCGATCGCCGCACTCCCCCGCACCGGCGCCGTCGACCAGCACGCCGACAACACCGACCTGCTCACCGACCCCCGCCGCAGCCGAGCCGTCGCCCACGCGGCACTCGCGCGGGAACGGTGATCGAGCGGCGGCCGGCGGCTCTCGCCGTCGGCTGCTCCCGGCCGAGGTTCGGCGTCATCGATTCGTTGGCGATCCGGCGGTGTCAATGATTCGTTGACGAGTGGTGGCGATCACATGTATCACCACGGCCCGTGCACCCTCCTTGCTACGGACGGGTGGGGCGGAGGGGACCCGCCCGTCCACTCCAGCCCGTCCGCAGCCGGTCTGCCTCAGGAGGAGAACGCCTCCACCGGCGGGCAGCTGCACACCAGGTTCCGGTCGCCGTAGGCGCCCTCGATCCGGCGCACCGGCGGCCACACCTTCCGGTCGTGCACGCCGGGTGTCCCGCCCATCGGGTAGGCGGCGATCTCGCGCGAGTACGGGTGGTCCCACTTGTCCACGAGGCAGGCCGCGGTGTGCGGGGCTCCGCGCAGCGGGTTGTCCGTGGCCGGCCACTCCCCCGCCGCCACCCGGTCGATCTCCTTGCGGATGCCGATCATGGCGTCGACGAAGCGGTCGATCTCGGCGAGGTCCTCGCTCTCGGTGGGCTCCACCATGAGCGTGCCCGCCACCGGGAACGACATCGTCGGCGCGTGGATGCCGTAGTCGGCCAGCCGCTTGGCGACGTCGTCGACCGTGACGCCGGTCTCCTTGGAGATCCCGCGCAGGTCGAGGATGCACTCGTGGGCCACGTGGCCGTCCGCGCCCGCGTACAGCACCGGGTAGTGCTCGCGCAGCCGCGCGGCGACGTAGTTGGCGGCCGCGACCGCCGTGAGCGTGGCCCGGCGCAGCCCGTCGACGCCCATCAGCCGCAGGTACGCCCACGAGATCGGCAGCACGCCCGGGCTGCCGTACGGGGCGGCCGAGACCGCGCCCACGCTCTGTCCGTCCTTTCCGGCCCCTCCCGGCAGGAACGGCGCCAGGTGCTCGGCCACCGCCACCGGGCCGACGCCCGGTCCGCCGCCGCCGTGCGGGATGCAGAAGGTCTTGTGCAGGTTCAGGTGGCTCACGTCGCCGCCGAAAGCCCCCGGCCGCGCCAGCCCGACCAGCGCGTTGAGGTTCGCCCCGTCCACGTAGACCTGCCCGCCCGCCTCGTGCACCGCGTCGCACACCTCGCGGACCCGCGCCTCGAACACCCCGTGCGTGGACGGGTAGGTGATCATCAGCGCGGCCAGCGCCGACCCGTGCTCGGCGATCTTGGCGTGCAGGTCGTCCAGGTCGACGTCGCCGGTGGGCGCGGTGGCCACCACGACCACGCGCATCCCGGCCATCACCGCGGACGCGGCGTTGGTGCCGTGGGCGCTCGCCGGGATCAGGCAGACGTTCCGGTGCCCCTCGCCACGGCTGCGGTGGTAGGCCGCGATCGCCAGCAGACCCGCGAACTCGCCCTGGCTGCCCGCGTTGGGCTGCAGCGACACCGCGGCGTAGCCGGTGAGCTCGGCGAGCCAGCGCTCCAGGTCGGCGATCAGCTCGAGGGTGCCCGCCGCGTCGGCCTCGGGTGCGAACGGGTGCAGGTTCGCGAACTCCGGCCAGGTGATCGGCTCCATCTCGACGGCTGCGTTGAGCTTCATCGTGCAGGAGCCGAGGGGGATCATGGTGCGGTCGAGCGCGAGGTCGGCGTCGGCTAGGCGGCGCAGCCAGCGCATCAGCGAGGTCTCGCTGCGGTGCTCGTGGAACACCGGGTGGGTCAGGTACTCCGACTCGCGGCGCAGGCCGGCCGGCAGCGCGTCGCCGGTGCCGGCGTCGAGCTCCGCGGCATCGGCGGACACCCCGAAGGCGGACCACAGCGCGTCCAGGTGGGCGACCGTGGTGACCTCGGAGCACGCGATCCCCAGCGTGTCGGCGTCGATGCGGTGCAGCGCGATCCCGGCGCCGTGCGCGGCATCGGCCACCTCCTCCGCCCGGCTCGGCACCCGAACCCGCACGGTGTCGAAGAACTCCCCGTGCACGACCTCCACGCCCCCGGCGCGCAGCCCAGCGGCCAGCACCGCGGCCATCCGGTGGGCGCGCTCCGCGATCCGGCGCAGCCCGTCCGGGCCGTGGTACACGGCGTAACAGGCGGCGACGACCGCGAGCAGCACCTGCGCCGTGCAGATGTTCGACGTGGCCTTCTCGCGGCGGATGTGCTGCTCGCGGGTCTGAAGCGCCAGCCGCAGCGCCGGGTGTCCGTCGGCGTCGCGGGACATGCCGACGAGCCGCCCGGGCAGCTGCCGGGCGTGCTTCTCCTGCACCGACAGGTAGCCCGCGTGCGGGCCGCCGAACCCGAGCGGCACCCCGAAGCGCTGGGTGGTGCCGACGACGGCGTCCGCGCCCAGCTCACCGGGCGGGGTGAGCAGTGTGAGGGCCAGCAGGTCGGCGGCCACCGCCACCAGCGCACCCCGCTCGTGGGCCGCCTCGATCAGGGCCGAGGGGTCGCGGACGGCCCCGGAGGCGCCGGGGTAGCTCAGCAGCAGCCCGAAGAGCTCACCCTCGGGGAGGCCGCCCTCCAGGTCGGCGACGACGAGCTCGATGCCCAGCGGCTCGGCCCGGGTGCGCAGCACCTCGAGGGTCTGCGGGAGCGTGTCGGCGTCGACGACGAAGCGCGGCGAGCGCGCCTTGCCCGCCCGGCGCAGCAGCGTCATCGCCTCGGCGGCCGCGGTGGCCTCGTCGAGCAGCGACGCGCCGGCCACCGGGAGGCCGGTGAGGTCGGCCACGACCGTCTGGAAGGTCAGCAGCGCTTCGAGGCGGCCCTGGCTGATCTCCGGCTGGTACGGGGTGTAGGCGGTGTACCAGGCGGGGTTCTCCAGCACGTGCCGGCGGATCACCGGCGGCGTGATCGTGCCGGAGTAGCCGAGGCCGATCATGGGGACCGTGACGGTGTTGCGCGCCGCGAGTGCCCGCAGCTCGGCGAGCACCTCGGTCTCGGAGGCCGCCGGCGGCAGCGTGGACGCCACCGGCTCCCCGCCGTCCGCACCGTCGCGGATGCTGTCGGGTACGGCCGTGGCTGCGAGCTCGTCGAGCGAGGAGGCGCGGATCGCGGCGAGCATCGTGTCGAGCTCGGCGGGCCGGGGCCCGATGTGGCGGTCGGCGAACGGGGTACCGCGCTCCAGGTCGGAGAGTGTGGGTCGGTCGGTCACGGGATCCTCCGGGGGAAGCGCGATCGGTACGGGCAGGGCGGAGCTGCCCTCCCCCTCTGTCCCCGCCCGGCTACCGGGCGCCTGAGAGATTCACCCTTCGAGACCAGGGCTTTCCCCGTCGGCGGACGGGCAGGCCCGTCGCTTTCCAGAGGCGTCTCACCACGCGGTCCTGGCTGCCTGAGAGGTTCCGGGGAGGGGTTGCTCCTTCGGCGCCCGGTCGGGACCGGGACTCTCCCGCGTGAGTTCGGCGACTACCCGGCAAATGCTACCGGTGCGGCCCGCCGGTTCACGATCAGGCGGCTCGCCACCGAGGGGATGCGTGCCACGACCCCCTTCGACGGACCGACACGCCCTCGCGGGCTGCGCTCGTGGACGGCGCCGGTCCGGTCTCAGGAGTCGTCGACCGTGTCCTCGATGAGGAGCGCCGGCGGTGCCTGCAGGTCACGGGCGCGGAACAACATCGCGTGCTCGACCCCCATCTCCTTGCCGTTCAGCGCGAGGAACATCGGGATGAAGTCCGCGGGCGCGGGATGGTCCGGTAGCGCGGCCAGGTAGCGGGCGTGTGCCTCCAGTGACGCGACCCCGCGCTGCAGCGGTTCGCCGGTGACGTCCACACCGTGGGTCCTGCCGGGATCTCCGGCGAACGCCGGGAGGAGGATCCAGCGCACGTCGCACGGTTCGAGTCCTTCGTCGTCGATCTGCTCGGCGAAGACCCACCGGTTGGCGGCATCGCGCACCGCGTCGAGCGCGGCCAGACCGGCGGCACGATGGTCGGCCTGGTCGTAGCCCATCGGCGTCTCGACCGCGTACCCGAAGGTGACCACGACGTCCGGCCGGAACCGGCGGATCTCCCGGCAGATGTCGCGGCGCAGGTCCAGGCCGTAGACGAGCACGCCGTCGGGGTGTTCGAGCACGGTGAGGTGCTCGACGCCGACGGCTGCGCACGCGGCCTGCTGCTCGGCGAGGCGCAGGCGCGCGGTCTCCTCGGGCGGGTTGGGCATTCCTGCCTCCCCGCGCGTGAGCAGCAGGTAGCCGACCTCGATCCCGCGCGCGGTCCAGCGCGCGACGGCGGTGGAGGTGCCGTACTCCATGTCGTCCGGGTGCGCGACGACGCAGAGGACGCGCCGGAAGGACTCCTCGGGCAGTGCAGGCACCAGCTCGGTCATCGGGCAAACCGTCCTTCCGTTGCAGCGTTGCAACGACGTGGGTTCAGCGATCCCTCTGCAGCGACGGTGAGACCTGCGCCGGCACCGTGACCGGCTCCTCCGACGAGCGAGCTCCGACAGGGGCTGTCAGCTGATCGCGCGCCGCGCCCGGCGGCGGGACAGCTCGTCCTCGGGCGAGTCGTCGACGCTGCCGCCGTCGGCCCGCTCCACCGGGAAGTCCTTGATGGAGCCGCTGATCTCCTTCATGGCCCCGCCGACCGCGATGCCGAACACGCCCTGGCCGCCGCGCAGCAGGTCGACGACCTCCTCGGGCGATGCGCACTCGTAGACCGTGGTGCCGTCGCTGAACAGCGTGATGCCGGCGAGGTCGCGGATGCCGCGGCGGCGCAGGTGCTCGACGGCCACGCGGATGTTCTGCAGGGACACCCCTGCGTCCAGCAGCCGCTTCACGACCTTCAGGACGAGCACGTCCTTGAACGAGTACAGCCGCTGCGACCCGGAACCCGCGGCACCGCGGATCGACGGGACGACGAGACCGGTGCGCGCCCAATAGTCGAGCTGCCGGTAGGTGATGCCGACGACCTGGCAGGCCGTGGGCCCGCGGAAGCCGACGAGCTGGTCGGGCAGGCCTTCGAAACCTTCTCCGAGCAGCGGGTCGGGGAAGAGCTCGCCCTGCTCGGGCGCGCCGGACGGCGGCTGCTCCACCGAACTCCTTCCGCCGGAGCCCGACTCCGGCGACCGGGGGGTCTGCCGTACGACGAGCTGCGAGAAATCCGACGATATGAGCCTGCGCCTGCCCGGTCAACGCGGCACGCCGCCGCCTCTACGGCTGGGCGCCCCGGAAGTCCTCCGGAGTGATCGAGTCGAGGAACTCGCGGAACTTCTCGACCTCGTCCTCCTGCTCGTCCGGGATGATCAACCCGGCCTCGGCGAGCACGCTCTCCTCGGCGTGGATGGGCACCCCGATCCGCAGCGCGAGCGCCACCGAGTCGCTGGGGCGCGCCGACACCGTGATGCCGCCGTCGAACACCAGCTCCGCGTAGAAGGTGCCTTCCTGCAGATCGGTGATCCGCACCTGCTCGAGGCGCCGCCCCAGTGCGTTGATCACGTCCTTGAGGAGGTCGTGGGTGAGGGGCCGGGCCGGCTTGACACCCTGCTGCTCGAGCGCGATGGCGGTGGCCTCGACCGAACCGATCCAGATCGGCAGATAACGATCGCCGGAGGTCTCCCGCAACAGGAGGATCGGCTGGTTGGCGGGCAGTTCGACCCGTACCCCCACGACGCGCATTTCGCTCATCGCTCTGCTCCTCCTCGCGGTCCTGCGCTTCCCGACGCTACACGGCGCACCCTGCCGGCGCCCGACTCCGGACGGGTCGTGGCGCCGGTACGGCGAGTGGTGCGGAGGTCAGCCCCTCGCCCCGGACTCGCGCGGTCCGGTGAGGAACACGAGCCGGAACTTCCCGATCTGCACCTCGTCCCCGTTGGCGAGCACGGCGGTGTCCACCGGCTCCCGGTTGACGTACGTGCCGTTCAGGCTGCCGACGTCGACGACGACGAACTCACCCGCGTCGCTGCGGAACTCCGCGTGGCGGCGCGAGACGGTGACGTCGTCGAGGAAGATGTCGCTGTCCGGGTGGCGGCCTGCGCTCGTGGACGCCCGGTCGAGCAGGAACCGGGAGCCCGCGTTGGGGCCGCGCTTGACCACCAGCAGGGCAGAGCCGGCGGGCAGGGACTCGACACCGGAGACCGGCTGGTCCTGGGCCGGGGACTCGGCCTCCGAGAGGAAGTCCGCGCGGAAGACCGAGGTGGTCTCCGGGGAACGCTCCGGGGGCACGCCAGGCCCGTCGTTCGTGGTCACCTCGGGGTCTCCTCCTGATGGTGGGCTCGTGTGGTGCCCTGGCTTCACGGAAATGCACTGCTCCAGCGGTAAGTGTGACGCCGTTCGGGCGGAACACGCGCGCCGGCGCGAGGTCCTGCAAACCTACCCTGCAGCTGTGGGACCGGGAGGCCCGGTCAGCTGCCCGTCAGCTCCTGGTAGGCGGCCGCGTCGAGCAGGTCGTCCGGAACGCCGGTCGCGTCGTCGGCCAGCCGGATCTCGAACATCCAGCCCGCCTCGTACGGGCCGGAGTTGATCAGCTCGGGGTTGGCGTCGAGGGCGTCGTTGACGGCCGAGACCGTGCCGACGACGGGCGAGTAGATGTCGGAGACCGACTTCGTGGACTCGACCTCGCCGACGGCCGCACCTGCCGTGACCTCGTCGCCGACGGCGGGCAGCTGCACGAAGACGACGTCGCCGAGCTGGGACTGGGCGTGGTCGGTGATGCCGATGCGAACCACCCCGTCCCCCAGGTCGCGCACCCACTCGTGGGCTTCGGTGTAGCGGAGGTCCTCGGGGATCACGATCGGAACCCTAGCCCCCGCTCTGCTGGCCGCCCGCGACCCCCGCCCGATGGGCCGGCGTGCGCAGCGCGCGGACGAACTGGGCCAGGTAGAGGGCGCCCGTGTACAGGTAGAGCGTGGTGCCCCACACGGAGAACGCGTATGCGAACGGGCGGGCGAGATCGGCGAACCAGCCCTGCGCCTGCGCGGCGAGCAGGAGCGGGAACGCGTACAGCAGCAGGAACGTGGCGCCCTTGCCGAGGTAGGTCACCTGGTAGGGCCCGTAACCGCGGGAGCGCAGCACCGGCAGGGTGGCGGCGAGCAGGAGGTCGCGGGCCACGAGCGCGATCACCGCCCACCAGGGCACGACGTCGCGCACGCCCAGCGCCACCAGCGCGGCGAGGATGTACAGCCGGTCGACCGCCGGGTCCAGGAGCGCGCCGAGCGCGCTGTACTGGCCGAGCAGACGGGCGAGCTTCCCGTCGAGCCAGTCGGTGATGCCGCCGAGGGCCAGCACCACGATCGCCCAGATGTCCGCGCCCCACGCCGCGCCACCGGGCACGAGCAGCAGGTAGAGGAACACCGGCACCCCGGCGAGCCGCACCGCGCTGAGGAGGTTGGGCACGGTCAGCACCCGATCGCTGCGGAGCTGCGCCAGCAGGCTGGTCAGCGACGGTTCGGCCACCCGATGAGCCTACTGATCCCCGCCGCGCCGTCGCGCCTCGTGACGGCGCGGGGCACGATGCATCCATGGACGCCACGACCCTCCGAGAGCTGCAGACCCCGCTCAAGGCGCGCTACCGGGACGACCCGGCCGCCGCGGTCGTCACGCTCGCCGCCGACGGCGAGCTGGACGGCTCCGGCGTCGCCTGCCGCGTGCGCACGGCCACCGCGCTCGCCGAGGCAGGCCTGGACCCGGCCACCGGCGGCGACGGCACCCAGCTGTGCTCCGGGGACATGCTGCTCGAGGCGCTCGTCGCCTGCGCCGGTGTCACGCTGCGGGCCGTGGCCACGTCGCTCGGCATCCAGGCGAGCGGCACCGTGCACGCCGAGGGCGACCTGGACTTCCGCGGCACGCTCGGCGTCGACAAGGAGGCCCCGGTCGGGTTCCGCGAGATCCGGCTCTCGTTCGACCTGGACACCACCGCGAGCGAGGACGAGGTCGCCACGCTGATCCGGCTCACCGAGCGCTACTGCGTGGTGCTGCAGACCCTCAAGTCCTCCCCCGCCACCTCGGTGAGCGTGCGCGCGTGATCGGCGCACACGCACTCCTGCGGTCGCTGCGGGCCAGCGGCGTCGACACCTGCTTCGCCAACCCCGGCACCTCCGAGATGCACTTCGTGGCAGCCCTCGACGGGGTGCCCGAGATGCGGGCGGTGCTCACCCTGTTCGAGGGCGTCGCCACCGGGGCCGCCGACGGGTACGCGCGCATGGCGGAGCGGCCCGCCGCCACGCTGCTGCACCTCGGCCCCGGCCTCGGCAACGGCCTGGCCAACCTGCACAACGCGCGCCGGGCCGGCACGCCACTCGTCAACGTCGTCGGCGACCACGCCACCACCCACGCCAAGTACGACGCCCCGCTGCAGTCCGACATCGCCGCGATCGCGGGTGCCGTGTCCGGCTGGGTGCGGGAGAGCACCCTCACGGCCGAGATCGGCGCCGACGCCGCCGCCGCGGTGGCCGCGGCGAGGGCCGGGCAGGTCGCCACGCTGGTGCTGCCCGCCGACGTGAGCTGGGGCGACGGCGGCGAACCGGTCCTCACCCCCGACGAGGTCGCCCGGCCGGCCCGCGCCGAGCCGGACGCGATCAGCGAGGCCGCGCGGGTCCTCTCCTCCGGCGAGCCGTGCGTGCTGCTCGTCGGCGGCGACGCCACCCGGGCCGCCGGGCTCGCGGCGGCCGACCGCATCGCCGCCGCCACCGGGGCGCGGGTGCTCGCCGAGACCTTCCCCACCCGCCTCGAGCGCGGCGCCGGGGTCGCGCCCGTCGACCGGCTCGGCTACGTCGTCGACGTGGCCGTCGGCCAGCTCGCGGGGGCGCGCCACATCGTGCTGGTGGGGGCCCGCTCGCCGGTGTCCTTCTTCGCCTACCCCGGGAAGCCGTCCGACCTCGTGCCCGCCGGGTGCCACGTCCACGCGCTCGTGCCGAAGGAAGGCGCACTCACCGGCGGGACCGCCACCGCGGCGCTGGAGGAGCTCGCCGACCTGCTCGCCCCGGGCACCCGGGCGCGGCCCGCCCCCGCCGCCCGGCCCGAGCTGCCCACCGGCGCGCTCACCGTGGAGAGCGCAGCCGCCGTGGTGGGTGCCCTGCTGCCGGAAGGCGCGGTCGTCGTCGACGAGTCGGTGACCTCGGGACTCGGCCTCCCCGCCGTCACGGCCGGCGCCCCGCGCCACGACTGGCTCACGCTCACCGGCGGCTCGATCGGCTACGGCCTGCCCGCCGCAACCGGCGCAGCAGTGGCCTGCCCCGACCGGCCCGTCTGGTGCCTGCAGGCCGACGGCAGCGCCATGTACACCATCTCCGCGCTGTGGACCCAGGCCCGCGAGGGCCTGGACGTCACCACGCTCGTCTACCACAACAGCGCCTACGCGATCCTGCGCATGGAGCTGCTGCAGACGGGCGCCGCCGAGCACCTCGCGGGCGACGGGGCCAGGGCAAGGGCGCTGCTCGACCTCGGCCGGCCCGACCTCGACTTCGTGGCGCTCGCCGCGGGGATGGGCGTGCCCGGTGAGCGCGTCACCACCGCCGAGGAGCTCGCCGCCGCCCTCCGCCGCGCCTCCGCCGAGCCGGGGCCCCACCTCGTCGAGGCGATGGTGCCACCGCTGCTGCCCTGATCTGGGCGTTCCGCGCGCCCGTTCACCGCCGCGATCATGCGCTTCGCCGTACCAGCGGGTACGTGGAGCGGTGGCGGACGTACAGTGTCCTACGCGTGACACTGCGTTCGACGAACCTGCGCCGTTCGGCGATACTGCCTGGTTCGACGACACTCGCGGTTCAGCAGTACTGCGTTCGACTGTGATGCTTGGTCCGCTCGTCCCGGGGATGCGTGATGACGACAACGGTCGAGGACTGCCGGTCCGTCGACCATGCCATCGCGGTCCCGGTGAGCGACGAGCAGCTGTGGCAGATCTCCGCCGAGTTCCTCGCCCACGGCCTCGTCCGCGGCGAGCACGTCGTCTACTTCGACGACGGGAGCTCCGACCGCGTCCTCGAGCGGATGACCGACGACGGCGTCGCCGTGGCCGGGCCGCTGCGCGAAGGCCGGTTCACCATCGTCCCGAGCGACCGGCAGACCTCGCCACGCGAGGTCGCCGAGACGGTCCGTGCCACCGTCGACGCCGCACTGGCCGCCGGCTTCCCGGCCGTGCGCATCACCGGGCGGCTCACCTTCGTGGCGAGGCAAGCCGGCGGCGAGGCAGGCATGGCCGACTACGACCGCGTCATCGAGGAGGTCGTCCGCCACCGGCCGGCCCACGTGCTGTGCATCTACGACCGCGGCCGCTACCCCGATGAGGTCGTCGAGTCGATGCGGGCCGCGCACCACACGGAGGTCGTCGCCCCCTCGATCTACGACGACGGCCTCATGCGCATCACGGCGATCGGCGCGGGCGCCGCTCGCGTCGCGGGCGAGTGCGACCACAGCAACCGGCCACGCATCCGCAGCTTCCTCGAGGCCGCCCTCGACCGGGCGCTGCGCCAACCGGACGCCCCCGCCGACATCACCCTCGACATGTCGTCGCTGCGCTTCCTCGACGTCGCGGGCGCCGTCGGGCTCGTCCACGCCGCCGAGGAGTTCCCCAACGCGCACCGCCTGGTCCTCACCGGCGTCCGGCCGAACGTGCAACGCGTGCTCGACCGGTGCGGCGCGCCGTTCGCCACCCAGCTCGTCGTTCGCACCCGCAGCGACCTCCCACCGGTCGACGTCGCTCCCGTCGGCCAGGCCTCTCCCGAGCAAGCCACGGCATGAGGATCGAGACCACCCGCTCGGCCAACGCGGTTCGCCTCGAACACGCGGCCGGTTTCCACGGCTCCACCGCGGAGCTGCTCGACCAGCTCGTCCCGCTCGCCGAGCAGGCCGTCGACCGCGACGAGCCCCTCGCCACCGCGCTGCAGCCCGCCACCGAGCGGTCCCTCGCCGACCGCCTCGAGGGCCGGCTCCCGGCCGAGGAGCGGCTGGTCCGCCTGCGGCGGCCGGACGCAGGCCCGGCAGGCGCGTCCGCCCAGACGGTCGCCGCCCGGTGGGCCCTCGACCTGCGCGCGCTGAGCGTCGCGTCGGGCCGTCCCGTCACCGTGCTCAACGAGCACACGGCCGCGTTCGACGGCGCCGACGGCCGCTTCTGGACCGAGCTCGACGCGGCCCTCAACGTCGCGCTCGCCGACCTGCCGGTTCGCATCACCTGCTTCTACCCGGAGCTCCCCCTGCACCAGGAGATCCTCGACGGGGCGCGGCGCAACCACCCGCTACTGCTCACCGACGGCGAGCTGCGCCACAACCCCGGCCACCACGATCCGCGCGCCGTCCTCACCGCGCGGCCGGCCGCCCGGCCGCCCCTGCTCGGCCCACCGGACGTGCGGCTGTCGTTCAGCGCGTGGCAGCTCCACGAGGTGCGCACCGCCGTGGAGGGGGCGCTCTCCGGCCGCGGCTACGAGCGCGAACGCGTGGAGGACATCGTCCTCGCCGTCAACGAGGTGGCCACCAACGCGGTGGAGCACGGCACCCCGGAGGCGCAGCTGTCGCTGTGGACCGGGGCGCACGGGTTGTTGTGCGAGATCGACGACGCCGGCACGCTGCGCGACCCGTTGCCCGGGCTGCAGGCCCCGCACCCCGCGGAACCTCGCGGGCGGGGCGTCTGGATCGCCCGGCAGCTGTGCGACTCGCTCCACGTGTGGGCAGACACCCGTGGCACCCACGTTCGGGTGCACGCCGCGCCATGAGTAAGATGACCGGTGACTCGCAAGTCACTCGGACGGCCGCAGAGCAGCCGGAAGTGTGACGAACATGCCCCTTGGCAAGGCGGTCGCTCGGGAGAACACTCTTTCGCGGACTCGGGCGCTGTCATGCTGCCGACGGGTCCTCGCGAGCTTCAGCCGAGCACTCCACACATGGGACGATCATGTCTGACGATCAGCGACGATCTCGCACGACTCAGGCGCACCCGGGCGCACGGCACGCGGTGCGCGTGCTGGGGTCCTTCACCCTCGTCTCGGACGGGGCCGCGGTGCCGCTCGGCGTCGACTCGCGCAGGCTGGTCGCCTACCTCGCGGTGCACCCGCGGCCGCAGGAGCACGCCACGCTCGCCGCCGACCTCTGGCCGGGCGTGCCCGCCGCTGCTGGGCAGCGCCTCCTCGCCGAGGCGGCCACCGCGGTCGGCATCCCCACGCTGTTCACCGACGGCGACCTCACCGGCCCGCTCTCCCTCGCCGCCGACGTCCACGTCGACCTCAGCGACGCGCTCGGTCTCGTAAGGGCGCTCCCGGAGATCCCGGCGGGCGACAGCCCGGACATCGCGCTGCTGTCGGCCGACATCCTCCCCAGCTGGACGGCCACCTGGATCGCCGTGGAGCGCGAGCGGTTCCGCCAGCTGCGGCTGCACGCCCTCGAGGAACGCAGCCTCCGGCTGTCCGCGGCGGGCCGGCACGCCGACGCCGTCGCGCTCGCCGAGCTGGCCGTCCGTGCCGCACCGAGCCGCGAGAGCGCTCGCCGGGCCCTGATCGAGGCCCATCTCGCGCAGGGCAACATCGCTGCGGCCATCGCCGAGTACGACGCGTACGAGGAGCTGCTGCGCTCCAGCGTCGGCGGGCCCGCCTCCAACGGCCTCGACGCCCTCTTCCCGCCCTCGCCCGCCTGGCCGGTGCTGCGGGCCCGCCGCCCCGTGCCGCGCTCGGCAGTGCAGCTGCCCGGGCTGCGCGGGGTGCGCGGCGCCGCGGGCGGCACGCGCAGGCTCGTCTCCGGCGGCGGGGCGTCGCGCCCCTACTGAGCGGCTCCCACTCAGCGCCTTTCCGGTGTTCGGGACCCGGGTGATCGGGTACCCGCAGGGCATGCACAACACCTCCGAACCGGACGTCGAGGTCGACCCGCAGGTCGCGCGCAGCCGCGACACGGGAGGCGTCGATCCCGACCGCAAGGACCGCGCCGACCCACGCCACGGCGACCCGGACGGGCCGAGCACGACCGGCACCGACGAGAACGAGGAGTTCGTCGGCCGTATCGCCGGTCAGGACTCCGGCTTCGAGGGTGAGACCGGCGCCGAGGCGCGAGCGGAGCGGGAGTCGTGAACCGGCGGGACGGCAACGAGCTCACCGGGCTCGCGAAGCTCGCCTACAAGCCGATCGGCCTGTTCTTCGGGATGGTCGGCGGCCTGCTCGCCGGCAAGGTCTTCGGGATGATCTGGAAGAGGATCTCCGACGAGGACGAGACCCCGCAGCCCCTGTCCGACGACTACAGCACCCGTGAGGTGCTGCTGGCCGCCACGCTGCAGGGCGCCGTCTTCGGGCTGATCAAGACCGCGGTGGACCGGTACGGGATGAAGGGCGTCCGGCGCTTCCTGGACACCCCCCGCGCACCGGCGCACCGCCGAGCGGAGGTGTGACGACATGCCGGGCAAGGACGCGATGCCGAGCACCGTGGAGCGCTCCGACGAGAAGGCGAAGCGCACCTGGGTGGAGACCTACGACTCGGCGATGGAGACCTACGGCGACGAGGGCGGCCGGGCCCGCCGCGTCGCGTTCTCCGCGCTCAAGCACACCCACGAGAAGGTGGGTGACCACTGGGAGCCGAAGGGCCGCAAGGGCCCGTCCGACCAGCAGGCCTCCGGTCCCGGCCGCCGCACCGACCGGCCGACCGCGGGCGGCGTCGACGCGAACGCGTCGAAGAAGCACCTGATGGACGTGGCGAAGAAGCTCGACATTTCCGGACGCTCGTCGATGAAGAAGGACGAGCTCGTGGACGCCATCCAGAAGGCGAACAACCGCAAGACCGCGAAGTCCCGCGGCAAGAAGTGACCCTCGTGAGTGGATACGCGCGCCGGAGCACGCGTATCCACTCACGACCGGGTCAGCCCAGGGCCCGCAGCCGCGGGAGCACGTCCTCGGCGAACTGGGAGAGGAAGCGCTCCTGGTCGTGGCCGGGGCCGTGGACCACGAGGTGGTTCAGCCCCGCGTCGATGTACGGCTTGATCTGCGCCACCGCCTCGTCCGGGTCGGAGGCCACGATCCAGCGCTTCGCCACCTGCTCGATGGGCAGCTCGTCGGCGAGGCGCTCCATCTCCACCGCCGATCCGACGCTGTGCTTCTGCTCCGCGGAGAGCGAGAGCGGCGCCCAGAACCGGGTGTTCTCCAGGGCCTGGTCCGGGTCGCGGTCGTACGACAGCTTGATCTCGATCATCCGGTCGACGTCGGCGGCGTCGCGCCCGGCGGCCGCCGCGCCCTCCTCGACGGCGGGGATCAGCTTGTCCGTGTAGAGCTCCATCCCCTTGCCCGAGGTGCAGATGAACCCGTCACCGGCCCGCCCGGCGTACTTCGCGACGACCGGGCCGCCCGCCGCCACGTACACCGGCACCGGCTGCTCGGGCCGGTCGTAGATGGTGGCCCCGACGGTGCGGTAGTACTCGCCCTCGAAGGACACCTCACCCTCCGTCCAGAGCGCCCGCATCAGCTTGATCGACTCGCGCAGCCGGGCGAACCGCTCCTTGAACTCCGGCCACTCCCGGCCGGACACCGCGATCTCGTTCAGTGCCTCGCCCGTGCCCACCCCGAGCATCACGCGCCCCGGGTACAGCAGCCCGAGGGTGGCGAACGTCTGGGCGAGCACCGCCGGGTTGTAGCGGAACGTGGGCGTCAGCACCGACGTCCCGATCAGCACCCGCGACGTGCGCTCCCCCACGGCCGCGAACCACGCGAGCGAAGCGGGCGCGTGCCCGCCCTCGTGCCGCCACGGCAGGAAGTGGTCCGACGTCACGACGCTGTCGAGGCCAACCTCCTCCGCGCGCACCGCGTACTCCACCAGCTCCCGGGGCGCGAACTGCTCCGCGGACGCCTTGTAGCCGATCCTCAGTTGTCCTGCCGCCACGACGGTTCCTTCCAGTGCGATCTTCTGCTGTTCCCAGCCTGCCACTTCCCCAGTTATGGACCTCGAGCCGAGTCGAAGTGGTTCGCTCGGGCAGATGAGCGAACTCGAATGCGCGGGCCGCCCCACCGACCTACGGTCGAAGCAGCCATGACCGAGCCCCCGCCCGCACGGGCCAGCCTCGCCACGCTCCGCCGCCTCGCCCCCTACGTCCACCCGCATCGGTGGCCGCTGCTCGCGGGCGGTGCGGCGGCACTCGCCGGCACCCTGGCGGGGCTGACGGTCCCGCTGGTCACCCGCGCGATCGTGGACGGTCCCATCGCCCGTGGCGAGCTCGGGGCCCTGCCGTGGCTGGTGCTCGGGGTGCTCGGGCTCGGCGTCGGAGAGGCCGTGCTGTTGTTCCTGCGCAGGCGCCTGGTGGCGGGGCCGAGCACCGGCGTCGAGGCGGCGATGCGCGCCGACCTGTTCGCGCACCTGCAGCGGCTGCCGGTGTCCTTCCACGACCGCTGGCCGTCCGGGCAGCTGCTCTCCCGCGCCACCGCCGACCTCAGCACGATCCGCTGGTTCGTCGCCTTCTCCGGCATCTTCCTCGTGGTCAACGTCCTCACCGTGCTGGTCGGCATCGCCGTGCTGATGTGGCTGTCGGTGTGGCTCGGGGTCGTCATCGCCATCGCCGCGGTGCCCCTGCTCGCCCTCACGCTCCTGCTGGAGCGGCGGTTCTCCGTCGAGGCCCGCCGCGCCCAGGACCAGGCGGGCGACCTCGCGACCGTCGTCGAGGAGTCGGCACTGGGGATCCGCGTGCTCAAGTCGCTCGGTCGCGGGCGACGGCTCACCGAGCGCTTCGTGGCCGACGCCCGCGGCCTGCGGGGCACCGAGCTGACCAAGATCCGGCTCCTCGCCGCGCTGTGGGCGGTCCTCGTGCTGCTGCCGGAGTCGGCGATCGCCGTGGTGCTCGGGCTCGGCGCGTGGGGCGTCGCGAGCGGAACCCTGACGATCGGCACCCTCGTGGCCGCCGTCACCGTGATGACCTACCTGTACTGGCCGATCGCGTCGATCGGCTGGCTGCTGGCCGAGGCGAGCAACGCCGCCGCCGCGACCAGGCGGTACTGGGAGGTCCGCGACGTCGTGCCGGAGATCGTCGATCCCGCCGAGCCGTTGCCGCTGCCGCATCCGGTGCGCGGCGCGCTCGAGCTGGCGGGCGTGCGGTTCCGCTACCCCGGCGGCGACCGGGAGGTCCTGCACGGCGTCGACCTCACCCTGCGGCCCGGCGAGACCCTCGCTCTGGTCGGTGCCACCGGGTCCGGCAAGACCACCCTCACCGCGCTCGTCACCCGCCTGTACGACGTCACGGGCGGCGCCGTCCTGGTCGACGGCGTCGACGTGCGCCGGCTCCGCCTCGCCGACCTCCGCACCGTCGTCGCCCCCGCGTTCGAGGACCCCGTGCTGATCTCGGCGAGCGTGCGCGAGAACGTGCTCCTCGGCTCACCAGGACATTCCGACGAGCAGGTCTGGGAGGCGCTGCGCGTCGCCAGCGCCGACGGGTTCGTCGCCGCGCTGCCGTGGGGTCTCGACACCCGCATCGGCGAGCAGGGCATGTCCCTCTCCGGTGGTCAGCGCCAGCGGCTCGCCCTCGCCAGGGCGGTGGTCGGGCACCCGCCGGTCCTGGTGCTCGACGACCCGCTCTCCGCCCTCGACGTGCACACCGAGGCCGAGGTCGAGGCCGCGCTGCGCCGGGTGCTGGGCGGGGTCACGGCGCTCGTGGTGGCGCACCGGCCCTCCACCATCCAGCTCGCCGACCGGGTGGCGCTGCTCGACGACGGCCGGATCACCGCCGTCGGCACGCACACCGAGCTGCTCGCCGCCGTGCCCGAGTACCGCAGGCTGCTGGCTAGTGCCCCGCCCCGGAAGGTTGGCGCGTGAATCGGTGGATCCAGGCGTTCGCTGGCAAGGCGCCGCGCGACCCTCGTACCGGGCGTACTCGGGTCGTGCGGCAACGCGGCCAGCGGGCGCCTGGGCCGCCGAGTTACGTGGTGAACCTTTCGGGGCGGGGCACTGGCAGCGGGGAGGACCGCGAGGAGGTGGGGGCGTGACGGCCGAGACCGACGAGGCGTGGCGCGGGGTCGCCACCGGAGACATCAACGGGGACGAGGAGGCCGACGCGGTCGACCGGCGAACCGGTCTGCGACTGCAGGCGCGGGCCCGCCGGCTCGTCGCCGAGCTGCTGCGGCCCCACCGGCGCGCGGTGACGCTGGCCGCGGTGCTGCTGGTCGCCGAGAACGCGGTGATGCTCTCCGGCCCGTTGATGGTGGCGTTCGCCATCGACGCCGGCGTGCCGGCAGCCCTAGACGGGCGGCCGGGCCCACTCGCCGCCGCCATCGGTGGCTACGCCGCCGTCGCGATCGCGGGTGCCGGGCTGCGAACGGCGTTCCTGCTGCTGTCCGGGCGCATCGGCCAGGACCTGCTGCTCGACGTCCGCAAGCGGCTCTTCGCCCGCGGGCAGCGCCTCTCGCTCGACTTCCACGAGTCGTTCACGTCCGGCCGCCTGATCTCCCGGCTCACCAGCGACGTCGACGCGCTCTCCGACCTGCTGGAGAAGGGCCTCGACGGTCTCTTCGGCGCGCTGCTGTCACTGGTCGGCATCACGGTTCTGCTCGTGTGGATCGACCCCTTGCTCGCTGCCGTGGTCCTGGCCGGGTTCGTCCCGCTGGTGCTGCTCACCCGCTGGTTCCAGCGCCGCTCCCGGGCGAGCTACCGGCGCACCCGCAGCACCGTGGCGCGGGTGATCGTGCACTTCGTCGAGTCCGTGAACGGCGTCCGTGCGGTGCAGGCGTTCCGCAGGGAGCCCCGCAACGACGAGATCATGCACGCCCTGACGGCCGCGAACCGCGATGCCAACACCGCCGCGTTCCTCACCGTCGCCTGGTACGTGGCGACGGTGCGGCTGGTCGGCAACGGTTCGCTCGCGCTGGTGCTGCTGCTCGGCGGGCTGCGCGTCGTCGACGGCGCCCTCGCCCTCGGCGCGCTCACCGCGTTCGTTCTCTACCTGCGCCGCTTCTACGACCCCCTCGACGACCTCGCCCAGTTCTTCAACGCCTACCAGTCGGCCGCCGCCGGGCTGGAGAAGATCGCGTCGGTGCTGGACACCCCCGTCGGGGTCCCCGAGCCGGTGCGGCCCGTTCCGCTGCCGGATCCCGTACGCGGAGAGCTGGAGTTCGACCGGGTCCGGTTCGCCTACCAGCGCGCACCGGACCGCACGGTCCTGCCGGCGTTCTCGCTGCGCGTCCCCGCCGGGCAGACCGTCGCGCTCGTCGGCGCCACCGGGGCGGGCAAGTCGACGCTCGCCAAGCTCGCCGCCCGCTTCTACGACCCGACCGAGGGTTCGGTGCGGCTCGACGGGATCGACCTGCGCGACATCGCCGACACCGAGCTGCGCTCGGCGCTGGTCATGGTCACGCAGGAGGCGTTCCTGTTCTCGGGTTCGGTGGCCGACAACATCGCGATGGGCCGGCGCGGGGACGGCACGCCGTCCCGGGCGGAAGTCGTGGCTGCCGCCGAGTCGGTGGGCGCACGCGAGTTCGTCGAGGCGCTGCCCGAGGGCTTCGACACCGACGTCCGCAAGCGCGGCGGCCGCCTCTCGGCCGGCCAGCGCCAGCTCGTCGCGCTCGCCAGGGTGCTGCTCGCCGACCCCGCCGTCGTGCTGCTCGACGAGGCCACGTCCTCCCTGGACATCCCGTCCGAGCGGGCCGTGCAGGCGGCCTTGGAGACGGTGCTCGCCGGCCGCACCGCGCTGATCATCGCCCACCGCCTCTCGACGGTGCTGATCGCCGACCGGGTGCTGGTCGTGTCCGACGGCCGGATCGTGGAGGACGGCCCGCCGGACGCCCTCCTCGCCGAGGACGGCGAGTTCGCGAGGCTCCACGAGTCCTGGCGGGCGAGCCTTGCCTGATGTCGGGAAAGCCACCTCCACTGGACCGCAGACGGAGAGCGCCGACCTACCGGCTTCTCGACCCCGGGTCATCTCCGATGCCGACCAGCGGGCGCTCGACCGGCTGCGGCAGCGGTTGGAGCACTACGGGGTTCGAGCCGAGGAGTACGGCATCGTCACCCCGAAGCCCGACGCGTTGGTGATCGAGCCCGCTCCGGGGCCGGCGGGTTGGCAGGTGCGGTTCTGGGACGCCAGTCGCGGGCCGAACCGCCGGCCGAAGGTGTACGACCACGCGGTGGACGCGGCGAAGGTGCTGTTGGCGGAGCTGCTCTGGCGCGACGATCTCGATGCCGTTCGCGGGGGCGGCGGCGAGCGAGCGGGGGCAGCCCGCGAAGCAGCTCCCGTGGCCCCGGCGGCCGACATCCAGGCGCTTGCCGGCGAGCCGCCGCTGTCGTTGCTCCGGGATCGGTCGGCGATCGTGTTGCCGGCCGGGACCGAGGTAGACCGGTTCGGCAGCGAGGGCGGCAACCTGGTGTACGCCGGAGGAACACCGTTCGCCGAGCGCTCACTCCCGGCGGACTGGGTGGGCCGCCCGTACCACGCCTATCGAGTGGAACGACCGATCTCGGCGCTCCACGGCGTCGCTGTGCCGTGGTTCGGTCAACCCGGCGGTGGCAGGGGCTACTTCTTGGCGCGCGCGATCCGGGACTTGTTGGCCGATGGCAGCCTGGTGGAGAGTCGCCGCCATCAGCGCCCGTGAGGCCGTTCAGCACGCCGCGCACATCCGGGGCACCTACTCGGCGACCACCGTGTTCGTCAGGGCGCCCAGGCCCTCCACCTCCACCGTGATCGTGTTGCCCGGCTCGACCGGCTGGACGCCCTCCGGCGTGCCGGAGAGGATCACGTCGCCGGGTTCGAGGGTGGTGAACCGGGTGATGTACTCGATCAGGTACGGGATCGGGAAGATCAGGTCCTTGGTGCGGCCGTCCTGGCGGCGCTCGCCGTCCACCGTGCACGAGACGGCGACGTCGGTCGGGTCGAACTCGGTGTCCACCCACGGCCCGATCGGGCAGAACGTGTCGAAGCCCTTGCCGCGGGTCCACTGGCCGTCGGAGCGCTGGATGTCCCGGGCGGTGACGTCGTTGCCGCAGGTGTAGCCGCCGATCACGTCCCACGCGTCGGCCGCGGCCACGTTCCGCGCGGTGCGGCCGATCACGAGCACGAGCTCGGCCTCCGGGTCCACGCGCTGCGAGAGCGCCGGGTACACCACGTCGGCGCCGGGGCCGACCACCGCGGCGGCCGGCTTGAGGAACAGCAGCGGCTCCTCCGGCACCGGGTTGCCGAACTCCTCGGCGTGCGAGCGGTAGTTGCGCCCGACGCACAGCAGGGTGCGCGGGGTCACCGGGGCGAGCAGCGACACCTCGTCCAGCGGGCCGACCCGCAGATCCGTGGTCCGCAGGTCGGTGAACGGCGTGCCCTCGGCGGCCAGCACGACGCCGTCGTCCAGGACGCCCCAGGCGGGGCCGTCCGGGCTCGAGTAACGAACGATCTTCACAGGTGTCCCTTCCGGCCGATCAACAGTCGTTGTACGCGTTCGTCCAGAGCACGCCCTCCGCGGGGTCGCCCGCGCTCTCGATGATCTCGACCTCGTGCATCACCGCCAGGGTGCTCTGCACGGCGGCGGCGTCGAAGCAGCCGTCCTCCGACAGCGCGGGTGCCAGTGCGTCGAGGGTCTGCTGCAGGATCGGGAGGTCGCCCGCCGACATCCGGTCGACGATCTTCGCGGCCGCGGCGTGCGGGTCGGCGAGCACCTGCTCCATGGCCGCGTTCAGCGCGCGGCCGAACGCGCGGGCCGCCTCGGGGTTCGCCTCGGCCCACTCCCGGTTGGCGGCGAACCCGGTGTAGGCGAAGTCGGCGAACCGCGGCACGTCGCCGGAGGGTCCGTCGATCAGCACCGTTCCGAACCCCTCGGCCTGCGCCACGTACGGCGTGGGCGGGGAGAGCTGGTAGGCGTCGATCTGGCGGGTCTCCAGGGCCGCGAGCAGCGACGCGCCGTCGCCCATCGCGATGATCTCGGCGTCGCGCTCCGGGTCGAGGCCCGCTTCGCGCAGGTAGTAGCGCATGTACTTGTCGCTCGCCGCCCCGGGCGATGTGACGCCGAGCCGCAGCCCTTTCAGCGCCGCGTAGCGCGCCTCGATCGGCGACTCCCGGCTCACGCCCCGCTCGCGTGCCAGGTCCGGGTTCATCACCAGGGTGAACGTCACCCGCCGCACCAGGTTGTGCACCATCAGGAGGCTGTCCTCGCCCTCGGCGGCGAGGGTGGCCAGGTCGTCGAAGCCGAGGTCGGCGTACTGCGAGCTGCCGGAGATGGCGGCCGGCACGCCGTCGGCCCCGCTCTGCAGCTCGACGATCGTGACGTCGAGGCCCTCCCGTTCGAAGATCCCGTCCTTCTCGGCGATGTAGAGCGGGGCGAGGAAGGCGCTGGGCAGCGACGACACCGTGATCGCGGTGCGCGCGCCCTCCCCAGCGGTCCCGCCGCCCCCGCCGCACGCCGCGACCGTCAGCGCGAGCGCCAACGCGCCACCGATGACCGCGGAACGCCGTTGTCCTCGCATGATCACTCCCTCGGGTTTCAGCATCGACCCTCAGCGACCGTCCGCGGCCTGTGGCGGATCGATGTCGGGTTGCCAGCGCAGTGCGTGCCGCAACGGGCGCAGCAGCAGGTTCATCAGCAGCACGATCGCGGAGAGGCAGAGCACGCCCGCGAGCACGCCTGCGGTGGAGTAGCTCGCGGCGGCGGCGCGGGTGAGGTAGCCCAACCCGCGGTTGGACGAGATGAACTCGCCGGTGACCGCGCCGATCATCGCTGCAGGCAGGGTGATCCGCAGCGCGGCCAGCACGAACGGGAGGGCGCTCGGCAGCAGCACGGTGCGCAGCAGGTCCCGCCGCGACGCGCCCATGACGCGGGTGACGTCGAGCAGCCCGGTGGGCACCTGCTGGAAGCCCGTGACGGTGTTGATGAAGACGATGAAGAACACGAAGTACGCGGCGATGAGGACCTTCGGCGTCAGCCCGATCCCGAACCACAGGATGAACACCGGGCCCATCGCGACCGCCGGTACCGAGTACGCCACCAGGAAGTACGGCTCGGTGATCCGGTAGGCGGTGCGCAGCATGGCCAGCGGCCAGGCCACCAGGACCGCCGCCACCGCGCCGAGCACGTAGCCGAGGAACGCCGCGGTCACGGTGAAGCCGCCGTGGTAGACGAGCTCCCCGGACATCACCCACTCGACGAGGGTCTCGGCCACGTCGCCGGGCGAGCTGACGTAGAACGAGCGGACCAGCGTCCCGGAGGCGAGCTCCCAGCCGGCCAGCGCGACGACCACGATGCCGGCTCGCGCTGCCAGGAGGAACCGCCGCTCCGCGGTGCGGGTGGCGCGGTGCGCACGGCGGGTGGCCTCCAGAACGGCCTTCCCCGCCGACGTGGGCTCGTTCATCCGTGCACCTGCCCGCTGTGCCAGGGCGAGAGCCGGGCCTGCAGGAGCCGTAGCAGCCCGTTCGCCGCCATCACGACGGCCGCGATGATCACGATGCCGGCGAACACGGTGGCGATGTCGAACTCCCGAGACGCCCGGGCGACCAGGTAGCCCAGCCCCTGCGTCGACGCCACGAACTCCGAGAGCAGCGCCCCCTCGATCGCGCGGGTGACGGTGATCCGCACGCTTGCGACGATCGCCGGTGCCGCCGAGGGCAGCGTGACCTTCAGCAGCAGGTCCCGGCGGCTCGCGCCGAACACCCGGCACACCTGCAGGAGCCCCGGCCGCACCTCCCGGATGCCGGTGGCGGTGTTGACGAACACGACGAAGTAGACGAGCAGCGCCGCCATGACGATCTTCGGCGCCGTGCCGAGGCCGAACCACAGGATGAAGAGCGGGGCCAGGGCGATCTTCGGGATCGAGTAGAAGCCGATGAGGAACGGCTCGAACACCGCGTACCCGCGCCGGGTCTGCGCCAGCGCGAACGCGCTCGCCAGGCCCAGCACCGAGCCGATGACGAACCCGGTGGCCGCCTCGCCGATCGTGACCCCGACGTGGCGGAAGATCTCCCCTTCCGCCGCCAGCTCGCCGATCCGGCCCGCGATCGTGGCCGGATCGCTGACGTAGCGCGGGTTCACCAGGTGACCGAGCCCGAACTGCCAGAACAGCAGGATCGCCGCCCCGAACGCCGCGGTGCCGGTCCACAGGACCGCCCGCTCCGACCGCCTCCTGCGGCGGTCCGCGGCGGCGGTGCGCGCCAGCACCGCATCGGCCCGCCGGGTGCCGGGCGTGGCGGCCGCGACCGTCACGGGGCCTCGCCGCCGATCTCGGCTCCTCCGATTTCGGCGCGGATGTCCGCCCACAGCGCCTCGTGCAGCTCGGAGAACCCGGGGGTCTCGTGGATGCGGAACGGGTCGCGCGGGCGCGGGATGTCCACCGTGTACTCGCGCTTGATCGTTCCGGGGTTCGCGGTGAACACCAGGATCCGGTCCGACAGCGCGATCGCCTCGACCAGGTCGTGGGTGACGAACAGGACGGTGGGTCGCAGACGCTGCCACAGCTTGAGCAGCTCGGCCTGCAGGATCACCCGGGTCTGCGCGTCGAGGGGGCCGAACGGCTCGTCCATCAGCACGACGTCGCTGTCGTGGACGAGGGTGCGGATGATCCCGGCGCGCTTGCGCATGCCGCCGGACAGCTCGTGCGGGTAGTGCTCCTCGAACCCGGCGAGCCCGACGAGCTCGATGAACTCCCGGGCCCGAGCTCGGCGCTCGTCCCGCGGCACACCCCGCAGCTCCATGCCGAGCTCCACGTTGCCCGAGAGCGTGCGCCACGGCAGCAGGTTGTCCTCCTGCGTGATGTAGCCGACCTCGGTGTTGACCCCGCGTACGGGGCGCCCGTGATGGGTCACCACACCCTCCGACGGGCCGGACAGGCCCGCGACGAGGTTCAGGCAGGTCGACTTCCCGCACCCGGACGGCCCGACGAGGCTCACGAACGCCCCCGGCCGCACGTCGAACGCGACGTCCTGCAGGGCGAGCACCGGCTCGCTGCGCCGGCCGCGCGCGACGAAGGCCTTGTAGACGTGGTCGAACCCGACGGCCGCGGTCTTCACGGTCCCGGTGACCCTCTCCGCGGTGCTCACGCCGTCTCCCCGCCCGCAGCCGGTCGTTCGCCGTCCACCAGGGTGCTGACCGTGTCGCCGACCGAACGCTTGTGCCACAGCGCGAGCGCCGCGGCGCGCTTGGGATCACGCGCCCGCAGCGCGTCCATGATCCCCTCGTGCTCGGACTGCGAGGCGGCGAGCCGCTCGGGCACCATCCGGAAGACCCGCTGGAAGCCGGAGTGGCGCTGCCAGATGTCCATCGTCAGCTCGCGGAGCATCTCGTTGCCGCAGGCTCCGATGATCGTGGCGTGGAACTCGCGGTTGAGGTCGGAGAAGCCCGGGCCGTCCTGCGCCTCGACCGCGGCGCGCATCCGCGTCATCAGCTCGTCGAGGATGAGCAGCTCGGCGTCGGAGATGCGCTCGGCGGCCAGGCCGGTGGCGATGCTCTCGAGGTGGCCGCGGATGAAGTAGGTCTCCTCGATCTCACGCGCCGTGAGCGTGGTGACCCGCGCCCCCCGGTACGGGACCATCTCGACGAGCCCGTCGCGCTCGAGCATGCGCAACGCCTCGCGCACCGGGATGTCGCTGGTGTCGTACTCGTTCGCCAGTTGGCGGAGCACCAGGCGGGTGCCCGACAGGATCTCGTTGGACAGGATCCGCTCACGCAGTGCGCGGTAGATCGTCTGCGACTTCAGGTCGGACACGAACCACCCCCGTGTGGCCTCCGTCACTCCGACCATATCAGATATTCCTGCGCACGCTGTGTTTCTCCCCGGTCCGGTTCCGTAGCGCTTACCCTGAGCGGATGTCGGCGGAGCTGCTCGGGCGCGCGCCTGCGCTGGAACGCCATCGCGGGGTCCCGGTGCACGCCCAGATCGAGCGGTGGCTCATGGAGGAGATCACCGCGGGCGCGGTGTCGGCAGGCGATCGACTTCCCGGCGAGCGCGAGCTGGCCGCCGCGCTGCGGGTGAGCCGGATGACCCTGCGCCAGGCCCTCGACGGGCTCGCGCGCCGCGGCGTGCTCGTCCGCACGCCCGGACGCTCCGGCGGCGCGTTCGTCGCCGAGCCCCGGATCGACTGCGACCTCACCGGCGTCGCCGGCTTCACCGAGCAGATGCGGCGCGCCCACCGGAAGGCGGGCGCGGAGATCCTCGGCGCCCGCACCGTCGAGGCCGAGGGGCCGGTGGCGCAGGCGCTGCGGCTCGCCCCGGATGCCCCGGTCTACGAGCTGGTGCGCGTGCGCTCCGCCGACGGAGCCGCGCTCGCGTTGGAGCGCTCGTGGCTGCCCGCCGAGCGGCTCCCCGGCCTGCTCTCCCACCCGCTGACGGGCTCGATCTACGAGCTGCTCGCCGAGGAGTACGGCCTCGCTCCGCACACCGCGGTGGAGTACCTCGAACCCGTGAGCGCCGACCCGGCCGAGGCCGCCGCGCTCGGGGTGGTCCGCGGCACGCCGTTGATGGGGGTGGAACGCACGGCCCACTCGGTCGGCGGCCTGCCGGTCGAGTACGCCCGCGACCTCTACCGCGCCGACCGCGTGCGGCTGATGGTGCGCACCGAGGTCCACCGATAAACCGGTTGCCGCCCGCCCCGCGGGTGGTCTGTACTCCCCTCTCGGCCACGAGAGGAGTCCCACGATGCGAGCTGCGTTCATGTCCGCCCCCACCGCATCCGCATCGCTGAAGGACATGACGCTTGGCTCGCACGCTCAACCTCGGGATCGTCGCCCATGTCGACGCCGGTAAGACCAGCCTGACCGAACGCCTCCTGTTCGCCGCCGGTGTGATCGACGAGATCGGCAGCGTCGACGAGGGCACCACCCGCACCGACGCAGGCCACCTCGAGCGCTGGCGCGGCATCACGATCCGCTCCGCCGTGGTCTCGTTCCCGATCCGTTCCGGCCCCGACCCGGTCACCGTCAACCTCATCGACACCCCCGGCCACCCGGACTTCATCGCCGAGGTGGAGCGGGTGCTCGGCGTGCTCGACGGCGCCGTGCTCGTGCTGTCGGCCGTCGAGGGCGTGCAGGCGCAGACCCGCGTGCTCATGCGGACGCTGCAGCGACTGCGCATCCCGACACTGCTGTTCGTCAACAAGATCGACCGCATGGGCGCCGACGTCGACCGCGTGCTGGCCGGCGTCGCGCGGCGGCTCACGCCCGCCGCCGTCGCGATGACCGGCGTCCGCGACGGGGAGGTCCTCCCCCACGGCCCGGCCGACGCCGGCTTCACCGCGCGCCTCGCCGAGGTGCTGGCCGAGCACGACGACGCGCTGCTCGCCCAGTACGTCGACGGCGGTATCCCCTACGAGCGCCTTCGCCGCGAGCTCGTGGCTCAGGTCGCGCAGGCGCAGGTCCACCCGGTGTTCGCCGGGTCGGCGATCACGGGCGCAGGCGTCGACGCGCTCACGGCCGGCATCGCCGAGCTGCTGCCCGCCGCCGACGGCGACCCGGACGGGCCGTTGTCCGGCACCGTCTTCAAGATCGAGCGAGGTCCGGCGGGCGAGAAGGTGGCCTACGCGCGCCTGCACTCCGGAACCCTCCACGTGCGGGACCGGCTGGGAGACGGTGGCAGCAAGGTCACGGCGCTCGCCGCCGTCGAGGGCGGCGGGCCGGTGCGGCGGCAGGCGGTCTCCGCCGGGCAGATCGCCACGCTGCGTGGCCTGCCGGACATCCGCGTCGGCGACCCGGTCGGCGCTCCCCGGCCCGGCACCGCGGAACGCCACTTCGCGCCGCCGACGCTGGAGACCGTGGTCGTGCCGGCGACGCCGGCGGAGGGCGGCGCCCTGCACGCAGCGCTCGCACTGCTCGCCGAGCAGGACCCGCTGATCGACCTGCGCCGGGCCGGGCGGGAGATCGCGGTGTCGCTGTACGGCGAGGTGCAGAAGGAGGTCGTGCAGGCCACGCTGGCCGAGGAGTTCGGTCTCGAGGTCGGGTTCCGCGAGTCCACCACGATCTGCGTGGAACGGCTCGACGGGGCAGGCGCGGCCGTGGAGATCATGAAGGCCGAGCCGAACCCGTTCCTCGCCACCGTCGGGCTGCGGGTGGAGCCGGGACCGGCCGGTTCGGGTGTGGTGTTCCGGCTGGGGGTCGAGCTGGGGTCGATGCCGTACGCGTTCTTCGTGGCGGTCGAGGAGACCGTCCGCGAGACGCTGCGGCAGGGGCTGCACGGCTGGCAGGTGCTCGACTGCACCGTGACCATGACGCACTCCGGGTACGCCCCTCGGCAGAGCCACGCCCACGCCACGTTCGACAAGAGCATGTCGAGCACCGCGCGCGACTTCCGCCAACTGACGCCGCTGGTGCTGATGAGCGCCCTGCAGCAGGCCGGCACGACGGTGCACGAGCCGATGCACCGGTTCCACCTCGAGGTCCCGGCCGACACTTACGGCGCCGTGCTGCCGGTCCTGTCCCGGCTCCGCGCGGTCCCGCAGGCCCCCCTCCCGAACGGCACGGACCACCTCCTGGACGGCGTCGTCCCCGCCGCGTCGGTGCACCGGCTGGAGCAGCTCCTCCCCGCACTGTCCCGCGGGGAGGGCGTGCTGGAGAGCGAGTTCGACCACTACGAGCCCGTGACCGGTCCGGTGCCGAAGCGCCCGCGCACCGACGACGACCCGCTGCACCGCAAGGAATACCTGCTGCGGGTGGAGCGGAGGGTGCGCCCCCTTCCCTAGGATCACGCCGGACGGATCGACGAGGAGAGCCGGGGCAGCGCGATGGACCTGGGGATCGACCGCGCGCACGGCGCCCGGATCTACGACTACATCCTCGGCGGCAAGGACCACTACGCCATCGACCGGGCGGCGGGCGACGCCTCGCTGCGGCTCTGGCCGGCCCTGCGCGTGCACATGCTGGAGAACCGCAGCTTCATGCACCGGGCGGCGCGGTACCTGGCCGAGCAGGGCGTGCGCCAGTTCCTCGACGTCGGCACCGGCATCCCGACCTCACCCAACCTGCACGAGGTGGTGCAGGCGGTCGTCCCGGACGCCCGGGTGGTCTACGTCGACAACGACCCGGTCGTCCTGGCGCACGCCCGCGCGCGGATGGGCGGCACCCCCCAGGGCCGCACCGCCTACGTCCGCGCCGACATGCGCGAGCCCGACGCCCTCCTCGCCGACCCGCGGCTGCGCGACACGCTCGACCTCAACGAACCGGTCGGCCTCACCCTGATCGCGGTGCTGCACTTCATCACCGACGACGAGCTGGCCCGCGAGGTCGTCCGGAAGCTCGTCGACGCGCTGCCCCCTGGCAGCTACGTCGCCGCGTCCGTCGCCACCGACGACTTCGCGCCGGTCCCCCTCGCCGGGGTGCAACGGGTGTACGAGGCGTACGGCGAGTCGCTGCAGTGGCGCACGAAGGCCCAGGTCGAGGACCTCTTCGCCGGGCTCGACCTCGTCGAGCCCGGCATCGTCCAGATCCACAAGTGGCGGCCGGCCCCGGGCACCGGCCCGATCGTCGACGCGGACATCGCGATGTACGGGGCGATCGCGCGCAAGTGCTGACCGTGTCGCGAACCGGTGCCCGCGTCCTCGTCCCGCTCAGCCGCTGAGCGCGGGCAGCTCCAGCGCTCGCAGGCGCTCGGGGTCCGACAGGGCGTCGATCGCCACGATCCTGTCGTCGCGCACCGTGAAGGCCATGATCGAGAACGGCTCCCCGTCGCGCGCGACGAGCACGCCGGCCACCCCGTTGACCAGCACCGGGCGCACGTAGGGCGACAGCTTCCGGTAGGTCCACGCCCGGCCGGCCACCGCCGCGGCGCCCTGCACGAAGGCGCTGGCGCCTGGGCGCAGCGCGCCGCCGTCGGCACGCAGCACGACGTCGGGGGCGAGCAGCCCGAGCAACGCCTCGAAGTTGCCGGCGTGGGAGGCCGCGAAGAACGCGTCGACCACCTTGCGCTGGCGGCTGCGGTCCGGGTCCGGCTCGGGGGCGCCGGTGCGTACCCGGCGGCGCGCCCTGCTGGCGAGCTGGCGCGCCGCGGCGGGTGAACGCTCGACGATCGGCGCGATGTCCTCGAACGGCACCGCGAACATGTCGTGCAGCACGTACGCGAGCCGCTCCGCGGGCGGCAGCGTGTCCAGCACGACGAGCAGGGCGAGACCGACGGCGTCGGCCACCAGCGCCTCGTGCGCGGGGTCACCGCCGTCCGGCGAGGTCACCACGGGGTCGGGCACGTGCGGGGCGTCCAGGGGATCCTCGCGACGGGTGGCGCGGGATCGGAGCATGTTCAGGCAGATCCGGCCCACCACGGTGGTCAGCCAAGCGCGGAGGCTCTCGATCTCGGAAGCGTCCGCGCGGTCGAGGCGCAGCCAGGCGTCCTGCACCGCGTCGTCGGCCTCGCCCATCGACCCGAGCATGCGGTAGGCCACGGCGCGCAGGTGCGGGCGGTGCTCCTCGAAGCGCTCGGCCAACAGCGTCGGCTGGTCCACCTGTCACATCCCTCCGTCGCCACGGGTCTACCACGCAACGGACCACGTTGACGAAGGAGAGAGCGATGTACGAGAAGATCGCGGTGGCGGGGGCGACGGGGCGCACGGGGCGGCACGCCGTGGACATCCTGCGCGGGCGGGGCCACGACGTGGTCGCGATGTCGCGCTCGACCGGCGTCGACCTCGTGAGCGGAGCAGGCCTGGCCGAGGCCCTCGGGGGCGTGGGCTGCGTGATCGACCTCGCCAGCACGCCCTCGCCCGAGCTGCAGGCGGCTACCGACTACTTCACGGCCGCCACCCGCAACCTGCACGAGTTCGGCGAGCGGGCGGGCGTGCGCCGGCTGGTCGTGGCGTCGATCATCGGGAACGACCGCTTCACCGCCGGCTACAACATGGCGAAGCAGGTCCACGAGCAGGAGGCCCTCGCGGGCCCGGTCCCGGCCCGCGTCATGCGCGCGGCCCAGTTCCACGAGTTCGTCGAGCTGCTCGTCCGGTGGGGCACCCGGGGGGACGTGAGCCACGTGCAGAACATGCGGATGCAGCCGGTGTCGGCCCGCACGGTCGCCGAAGCGGCGATCGAACTCGCCTTCGCCCCCGACGGCGATGCCGGCGAGCCGTTCCCGGAGATCGCAGGCCCGCGCGAGGAACGCCTCGCCGACCTCGCCCGCACGCTCGTCGCCCGGCGCGGCCCGTCCCTGCGGATCGAGGAGGCGAGCGACCCGGACGATCCCGACCGCGAGCTGTTCGAGAACGGCGCCCTCCTCCCGTCCCCGCACGCGGTGCTGGCCGGCCCGACGTTCGAGGACTGGCTGGCGTCGCAGGCCGCCGACGCGCCGCAGCCGGTGTGACCTCCGGCGATCGGCCGCTGGTGTGAGCGCGCCGGGCGAGAGGGTGGGACCACGGCAAGTCGTCGGCTTCCCCGTTCGCCCGCACGCCGTCGGACCATGCCCCTACGATCGCCGGGTGCCCGATGCCCGGACCGCGGATCCCGTCGCCGACACCGTCGACGCAGCCCCGCTCGACGTCCTGCGCCGCGTGTTCGGCTACGAGTCGTTCCGCGGGCAGCAGGCCGAGATCATCGAGCACGTCTGCGGCGGCGGGGACGCGTTGGTCCTCATGCCGACGGGCGGGGGGAAGTCGCTGTGCTACCAGGTCCCCGCGCTGGTGCGCCCGGGCGTCGGGGTGGTGGTGTCGCCGCTGATCGCGCTGATGCAGGACCAGGTCGACGCGCTGCGGGCGCTGGGCGTGCGGGCCGGGTTCCTCAACTCCACGCAGACCTTCGAGGAGCGCCGCGACACCGAGCGGGCGTTCCTCACCGGCGAGCTCGACCTGCTCTACCTCGCCCCGGAGCGGCTGCGCGTGCCGTCCACGCTGAGCCTGCTCGACCGCGGCCGGATCGCGCTGTTCGCGATCGACGAGGCCCACTGCGTGGCGCAGTGGGGCCACGACTTCCGCCCCGACTACCTGGCGCTGTCCGAGCTGCACGAGCGGTGGCCCGATGTGCCGCGCATCGCACTCACGGCCACCGCCACCGAGGCCACCCACGCCGAGATCGCGCAGCGCCTCGACCTGCGCCCGAGCGAGCGGGCCCGGCACTTCGTCGCGAGCTTCGACCGGCCGAACATCCAGTACCGGATCGCGCCGAAGGACGACCCGCGCCGCCAGCTGCTCGACCTCATCCGCACCGAGCACCCCGGCGACGCGGGCATCGTCTACTGCCTCTCGCGCAACTCGGTGGAGCGCACCGCCGAGTTCCTGGTGGGCCAGGGCCTCACCGCGGTGCCGTACCACGCCGGGCTCGAATCGGGCACGCGCGCGGCGAACCAGGCCCGGTTCCTGCGCGAGGACGGCGTGATCGTCGTCGCCACGATCGCCTTCGGCATGGGCATCGACAAACCCGACGTGCGGTTCGTCGCCCACCTGGACCTCCCCAAGTCCGTCGAGGGCTACTACCAGGAGACCGGCCGGGCGGGCCGCGACGGGTTGCCGTCCACCGCGTGGCTCGCCTACGGGCTCGCCGACGTCGTGCAGCAGCGGAAGATGATCGAGGAGTCCGACGGCGACCGCGACCACCGGCGGCGCCTCGCCCAGCACCTCGACGCGATGCTCGCGCTCTGCGAGACCGTCGAGTGCCGCCGCACGCAGCTGCTCGCCTACTTCGGGCAGCGCGGCGCGCCCGCCTGCGGCAACTGCGACACCTGCCTGGTGCCGCCCGAGTCATGGGACGGCACGGTGGCGGCGCAGAAGGTGCTCTCCACGGTGTTCCGGCTCGATCGGGAGCGGCGGCAGAAGTTCGGCGCCGGGCAGATCGTCGACATCCTGCTGGGGCGGCGCACGGCGAAGGTCGAGCAGTTCGACCACCACACGCTCAGCGTGTTCGGCGTGGGCGCCGACCTCGGTGAGGCGGAGTGGCGCGCGGTGCTGCGCCAGCTCGTCGCCCGGGGCCTCCTCGCCGTGGAGCCGCGGCACCAGACGTTCGTGCTCACCGACGAGAGCCGCCCCGTGCTACGCGGCGAGCACCAGGTCATGCTGCGGCGCGACCCGCAGCGCCAGGCCCGCCGGTCGCGTCCGGCGAAGGCGGCACAGCCCGATCTCGCGCCCGAGGCCGCCCCGGTGTTCGAGCGGCTGCGCACGTGGCGCGGCGCCACGGCCAAGGAGCAGGGCGTCCCGGCCTACGTGATCTTCCACGACGCCACCCTGCGGGAGATCGCGTCACGGCGCCCCACGTCGCTCGCCGAGCTGGGTCGGGTCAGCGGCGTGGGTGAGACCAAGCTCGCCCGCTACGGCGAGCAGGTGCTCGCGGCGCTCTCGGACTGACGGCTCGTCAGCGCGGCCGCAGGCCCTCGAGGAGCCGGGCGAGCACGTCCGCGGTCGGACGTCCACCCGTGAACGCGGGCGGAACGTGCACGTCGAGCAAACCGCGGTCCTCGAGCTCGCCCACGAGCCCGCGCACCACGGCCACCGGCACGGTGAGCGCCGCACCGATCTCGACGAGTGACACCGGCCGCCTGGCGAGCTCGACGACCGCGCGGTGCTCGGGCTCCAGGCCGGAGGTCCGGCCGGCGCGCTCGGTGGCGGTCACGACCGATTCCAGGGGTAGGTCGGCATCACTCCCCCGGGGGTGTTCCTCGGTTGTGACGGCGAGGCGGCCGGCTCGGCGCGCCGGCCCATGGACGCGCGTTGCCATGTTGAAGACAGATCTGCAGACCGAGTGACGCATTCGCATCCTCCACGGCTGTGCTGACGGGGAGCGGAACGCGCGGGCCGAGGTCGGGTGGCCCGGTGCGGGCCACGGCGACTCCGGTGTCGCGGTGAGGCCGACGTTACCGCCGGCAACGACCTCGGTGCAGCGCGTTCACGGGAACAGCGCAGTGGAACTCGACCGCACGGCCCGATTCGTTACGCCCAGTGCTCTATCCGTCGACAGTTGGTACAGCCGGGTGAAGATCGTCAGGCGCGGATGCGTTCGCCCGTCGGGTCGTAGAGCGGGCTCGCGGCCACGGTTGCACGCTCCCAGGCACCGTCCACCTGCACGAACAGCTCGGCTCCGTCCGGAGTGCCTGCCGGCAGGTAGGCGTAGGCGATGGAGCGGGCCACGGTGTACCCGTAGCCGCCGGAGGTCACCTGCCCCACCACCTCGCGGGCCAGGCGCACCGGTTCACCGCCGAGTGCCACGGCGCGCGGGTCGTCGAGCACGAGGCAACGCAGGCTGCGTTCCGGGCCGCGCTCGCGGGCCGCGAGCAGCGCCGTGCGCCCGGCGAACTCCCCCTCCCGGCGGACGGCGAAGGCGAGGCCGGCCTCGTCGGGTGTGGTCTCGGGGGTGATGTCGGCGCCCCACACCCGGTAGCCCTTCTCCAGCCGCAGGCTCTCGATCGCCCGGTAGCCGCACGGCCGGACGCCGGTCCCGGCGAGCGTCCGCCACAGGGCGGCGCCGTACTCCGTGGAGCAGTACAGCTCCCAGCCCAGCTCCCCCACGAACGTCACCCGCACGGCCCGCACGGGGATGTCCCCCACCGTCGTCTCCCGCATCGTGCCGAACGGGAAGTCTCCGTTCGCCAGCGACGCCGGGGTGAGCGGGGCGAGGAGGTCACGGGCCTGCGGGCCCCACAGCCCGAAGCACGCCTCCGCGCCCGTGACGTCGGCCAGCCGCACCGCCGCGCCCGTGAGCCTGGCCTGCCGGCGCAGCCACCCGAGGTCGTGGGTGCCGAACGCCGTGCCGGTGACCACGAGGAACTCGTCCTCGGCGAGCCGGGTGAGCGTGACGTCCATCTCGATGCCGCCGCGGTCGTTGAGCGCCTGGGTGTAGACCACGGCGCCCGGGGCCCGGTCCACCCGGCCGGCGAAGACGTGCGCGCAGAACGCCGCCGCGTCCGGGCCGCTGATCGAGATCTTCGCGAACGAGCTCTCGTCGAACAGGCCGGCCGCCTCGCGCACGGCGCGGTGCTCTGGCTCCACGCACGGCGACCAGTGCCGGCCCGCCCACCCGCGCGGCCGCAGGTCCTCGGACCCGGCTTCGGCGTAGTGGTTGACCCGCTCCCACCCGGCCTTCTCGCCGAACACCGCGCCGTGGGCGGCGTGCCAGGCGTACGCGGGCGACGTGCGCAGGGGGCGGCCTGCCGCCCGCTCGGCCGCCGGGTAGCGGATGTCGTAGTAGCTCTCGTAGTTCTCGACGGTGCGCGCGAGGGTGTAGCCGGGCGAGCGGTAGTGGCGGCCGAAACGGCGCACGTCCATGTGCCAGAGGTCCATGCCCGGGTCGCCGTCGATGATCCAGTCGGCCATCACCCGCCCGATCCCCCCGGCGCCCGCGATGCCGTGCGCGCAGAAGCCGGCGGCGACGAAGAAGCCCGCGACATCGGTCTCGCCGAGGCAGAACTCGTTGTCGGGGGTGAACGCCTCCGGCCCGTTGATCATCGTGACGATCCCGGTGTCGGCGAGCACGGGCACGCGGACCTGCGCGTTGTCGATGATCTCGGAGAACCGGTCCCAGTCCGGCGACAGCAGCTTGCCGTTGAAGTCGGCCGGCACGGCGTCGTAGGAGTGCGGGGTGGCGGTCCAGGGGGCGGACTGCCGCTCGTAGCCGCCCATGACGAGGCCGTCGACCTCCTGGCGGTAGTAGACGAGCAGGTCGGGGTCGCGCAGCGACGGCAACGGCCGGTCGGCGGGCATCGAACCGGCCGGCAACGGCGCGGTGACGACGTACTGGTGCGACATCGGCACCACGGGGATCCGGACCCCCGCGAGCCGCCCGATCTCGGCCGCGAACATCCCGCCGCAGTCGACCACGATCTCGCACTCGACGTCGCCCCGGTCCGTGCGCACCCCGCTGACCTGGCCTTTTTCCGTGTTGATCTCGATGACACGGGTTCGTTGTGCGATCGTGACCCCGTTGCCCCGGGCCAGCGCGGCGAGGGCGTAGCACAGGCGCGACGGGTCCACGTGACCGTCGGTCGGCGTGTACGCGGCGCCGAGCACGCCATCCGTGCTCATCAGCGGAAACAGCTCCTCGGCCGCGTCCGCGGAGATCAACTCGAGGGGTAGGCCGGACCGGGCCGCCCAGCCGGCCTGACGGCGGATCTCCTCCAGCCGCTCGGGCGAGGACGCGAGCCGCAGCGACCCCGACTCGACCCACCCGGGAGCGTGCTCACCACCGGCGGCCTCGAGCTTGCGGTAGAGCTCGGCCGAGTACACGTTCATCCTGGTCAGAGCCGGATCGGAGCGCAGCTGTCCGACCAGGCCCGCGGAGTGGAAGGTTGATCCACTCGTCAGCTCGGAGCGCTCGATCAACAGGACATCCCGCTCACCACGCTCCGCGAGGTGGTAGGCCACACTTGCGCCGCCCACCCCTCCACCGATGATCACGATGCGGGCACGGCCGGGCAACACGTCTGGCATGACCCGCACCTTACGGTCTAGACCGTATTTGACGCGACTTCTACCATCCCCCAGTGGAGTTGACCACGACCGTGCTCGCCTCGGACCTTGACGCGCTGCTCGACACGATTCCGTGCACCGCGCGACAGCCGCGCACCGTCGTCGATCTCCCTGGTGGGCTCACCAATCGCAACCTCAAGGTCACCAACGCGGACGGCACCTGCGTGGTGCGGATCCCGGCCGGTGGGAAGAGCCTGCTCGGCATCGACCGTGACGTCGAGCACGCCAACTCCGTGGCCGCCGCCGAGGCCGGCGTGGGGGCGCCGGTGCTGCACTACCGGGCCGGCGAGGGCCTGGCCGTCGGCTTCCTGCCCGGCCGGGCGCTCGGCAACGCCGACCTGCACCGCCCGGACGTACTGCACCGCGTCGCAGCCGCGTGCCGGCAGCTGCACTCGGGGCCCCGGTTCGTCAACGACTTCGACATGTTCGAGGTGCAGGCGCGCTACCGGCGGATCGTGGCCGAGCACGGCTTCCGGATCCCGGAGCGGTACGACGAGTTCGCTCCGGCGGTGGCCAGCATCCGCGAGGCGCTCGGGCCCCGCACCGACACGGTGCCCTGCAACAACGACCTCCTCGCCGAGAACCTCCTCGACGACGGCGAGCGCGTCCGCATCATCGACTACGAGTACTCGGGCAACAACGACCCGTGTTTCGAGCTGGGCAACATCTGGAGCGAGGCGACGCTGCCACTCCCCCTGCTCGACGAGCTCGTCACGGCCTACTACGGCCGGCCCCGCCCGCGACAGGTCGCGCGGGCGCGCCTGTTCGCCCTGATGTCCCAGTACGGCTGGACGCTCTGGGCGGCCATCCAGCACGGCTCCAGCCCCCTCGACTTCGACTTCTGGTCCTGGGGCATGGAGAAGTACGACCGCGCCGTCGCGGCGTTCGACGGACCCGACCTCGAGCACCTGCTCGTGGCGGCCTCCCAACCCGAATAACCCATATTCATCACCAAGGAGCCACGTGGCTGCCACCGAGAGTGCCGAGCGCACCGAAGACGAGGCGATCCTCCATCGCCTCGGCTACGCCCAGGTGCTTTACCGCGAGATGGGCGGGTTCTCGAACTTCGCCATCTCCTTCACGATCATCTCGATCCTCGCCGGATGTCTGACGTCGTACTACCTCGCCTTCAACAACGGTGGTCCGATCGCGATCACCTGGGGTTGGCTGCTCGTCGGCGCGTTCTGCGTGCTCGTGTCGATGGCGATGGGTGAGATCGCCTCGGCGATGCCGACGGCGGGTGCGCTGTACTTCTGGGCCTCCAAGCTCGGCGGGCCGGCGTGGGGCTGGTTCACCGGCTGGTTCAACCTCATCGGTCAGATCGCCGTGACCGCCGCCATCCAGTACGGCTCTGCACTCTTCGCAACGGCTCTGCTCAACCTGTGGTTCCCCGACGCCGTCGGCACCGACACCGGGGCCGTCTTCATCACCCTGACGGTGATCGTCGCGCTGCAGCTCGGGCTGAACCTGCTCAACGTCAACGTCCTGGCGCTGCTGAACACGGTCTCGGCGTGGTGGCACATGGTCGGCGTCATCGTGATCGTCGCCATCCTGATCGCCGTCCCGGACAACCACCAGTCCGCCGGGTTCGTGTTCGGCGAGGTCATCAACAACTCCGGCTTCTCCGACTCGGCGATCGTGTTCGTCTTCGGCCTCGGGCTGCTGATGGCGCAGTACACGATCACCGGCTACGACGCGTCCGCGCACATGAGCGAGGAGACCCGGCAGGCCTCGCGCGCGTCGGCGCTCGGCATGGTGATGTCCGTCGTCGTGTCCGTGGTGTTCGGGTTCATCCTGCTGGTCGCGGTCACGTTCGCGGTGCCGGACGTGCAGGGCACCCTCGACGCCGCCGGCAACGCCGTGGTCTACATCTGGACCGAGTCGCTCGGCGAGACGTGGGCCGAGTTCCTGCTGCTCATCGCCGTGATCGCCCAGCTGTTCTGCGGCACGGCGTCGGTGACGTCGGCATCGCGGATGATGTTCGCGTTCTCCCGCGACCGGGCGGTGCCGTTCTCGGGGCTGTGGCGCAAGGTCGCGGCCAACCGCGTGCCGGTCAACGCCGTCACCGCGATCTCGGTGCTCGCCTGGGCATTGATGCTCCCGACGCTGGCCAACGGCGTCGTCGGCTACGCCGTGGGCACCTCGATCGCGGTGATCGGCCTCTACATCGCGTTCGCCCTGCCGATCATCCTGCGGATCAAGGCGGGCGACCGGTTCGAGCGCGGCGCGTGGAGCCTCGGTAACCACTACAAGTGGATCGCCCCCGTCTCGGTGGCGTGGATCGCGCTCGTGTGCGTGCTCTTCCTCATGCCGCTCTCGCCCAAGGGCATCCCCGGTGCTGAGGACTTCAGCTGGGAGTCGGTGAACTACGCCCCGATCACCGTGTTCGGCGCGCTCATCCTGTTCGGCGGGTGGTACCTGCTGTCGGCCCGGAACTGGTTCACCGGGCCGGTGCGGGAGGCCGGGTCCGAGGAGGAGCTCAAGACGATCGAGGCGCAGCTGGACGCCGAGGCTCACCGGGACGCCCCGGGTGCCGCTGCAGCGACCGCAGGTGCGGGGGCCGCGGCAGGTGCGGTGGCCGTGGCCGAGAAGGTCGGGACGGACACCGAGACCGCCGACGACAAGGCCGACGACAAGGCCGACGACGCCGGTGACAAGGCCGACCCGGCCGACGACGAGGTCGTCAAGGCCGATGACGAGGTCGACGCGAAGGCCGATGCAGCGGAGGAGTCCGAGGTCGTGGCCACCGAGCCCGTGGCCACCGAGACCGTGGCAACGGAGCCGGTAGTCACGGAGCCGGTGGTGGCCGAGTCCGAGGCCGGGGAGACAGCGGCCGCGGAGAGCGACGCGACGGCCGACGTGGCGAAGGTCGACACCACGGATGGGGCGGAGGACACCGCCACCACGACCGAGACTGCGACCGAGACCCCGGACGCCGAGACGGCCGCTGAGACGGCGGAGACCCCGGCGATCGCGGACCCGGTCAGTGCGGACCCGGCGACTGCAGTCCCGGCCACCGCAGACCCGGCCACCGAGGAAACTGCCACCAAGGAGCCGGTCACCGGCACCGAGGCTGTCCAGGAGCCCGCGGCCGACGCGGGCACCGAGGCCGCGGTCGCGACCGAGCAGCCCCGCGAGGAGGAGGGTGGGACCGGCACGGCTGGGACCACCGCTGGGACCACCGCTGGGACCACCGCTGCCGCAGCGGGTGTCGTCACCGCGGGCGCCGCGACCGCTGCTGCTCCGGCGGTCACCGAGGAGCGGTCCGAGGTCACCGCCGACGAGGCCACGACCGCACCGGTCGTCGCCACCGACGCGGCGGCGCCCGGAGAGGCCGATGCTGACCTGCGGGCGCAGCTGAAGGAGGAGCTCAAGGCCGAGCTGAAGGCGGAGCTGCGTGCGGAGCTGCTCGACGAGCTCCGGCGCGAGGCCACCACCAACGGCACCGTGCCCGCGAGCGCCACCGGCACCGACGCCGGCGCCTCCGCGTAGAGGCGTAGAAAGGCGCACGACCGCTGTACGAACCGCACTCCCGACGGGCAACCTTCCGGCGGGAGTGCGGTTCGTCGTGAACCGCACCACCCGGAAGGACTCCCATGGCCCGCCCCGGCATGCTCACCCTCGAGCAGCTGCGCTCGTCCGTCGAGGACGGATCGATCGACACCGTTCTCGTCGCGTTCACCGACATGCAGGGCCGCCTGCAGGGCAAGCGGTGCGCCGCGCAGTACTTCCTGGACGAGGTCGCCCCGCACGCCGCGGAGGCGTGCAACTACCTGCTCGCGGTCGACGTCGAGATGAACACGGTCGGCGGCTACGCGATGTCGAGCTGGGAGCGCGGCTACGGCGACTTCGTGCTGGTGCCGGACATGAGCACGCTGCGTCTCGTGCCGTGGCACGAGGCCACGGCGCTCGTGCTGTGCGACGTGCAGTGGACCGACGGTGCGCCGGTGGTCGCGTCCCCGCGGCAGATCCTGCGCGCCCAGCTGGACCGGCTCGCGGCGCACGGGCTCACCGCCGATGTGGGCACCGAGCTGGAGTTCATGCTGTTCGCCGACTCGTTCGACTCGGCGTGGCGCAAGGGCTACCACGACCTGGAGCCGGCGAACCTCTACAACGTCGACTACTCGATGCTCGGCACCGCCCGGGTGGAGCCGCTGCTGCGGCGCATCCGCAACGGCATGACGGGCGCGGGGATGGTGGTCGAGTCGGCGAAGGGCGAGTGCAACCTCGGCCAGCACGAGATCGCGTTCCGCTACACCGACGCCCTCGCCACCTGCGACAACCACTCGATCTACAAGACGGGTGCCAAGGAGATCGCCGACCAGGCCGGCATGGCGCTGACCTTCATGGCGAAGTACGACCAGCGCGAGGGCAACTCCTGCCACATCCACATCTCCCTGCGGGGCGAGGACGGCCCGGTGTCGGCGGGCGAGGGCGAGCACGGCTTCTCGAAGCTGTTCGCGCACTTCGTCGCCGGGCAGCAGGCCTGCCTGCGCGAGCTCACCTACCTCTTCGCCCCGAACATCAACTCCTACAAGCGCTACGCAGAGGGCAGCTTCGCCCCCACCGCCGTGGAGTGGGGGCTGGACAACCGCACCTGCGCGCTGCGGGTGGTCGGGCACGGCCCGTCGCTGCGGGTGGAGAACCGGGTGCCGGGGGGCGACGTGAACCCCTACCTCGCGGTGGCCGCGCTGATCGCGGCCGGTCTGCACGGCATCGAGAACGAGCTGCCGCTCGCGCCGCCGTTCACGGGCAACGCCTACCAGTCGAGCGGCTCCCGGGTGCCCACGACGCTGCGCGAGGCGGCGGAGCTGTTCGCCGGGTCGAAGGTCGCGGAGACCGCTTTCGGCACCGAGGTGGTGGAGCACTACAGCAACGCGGCACGGGTCGAGCTGGCCGCGTTCGACGTGGCGGTCACCGACTGGGAGCGCAGGCGTGGTTTCGAACGGCTCTAGCCCGCGGCCGCTCGTCGGCATCACCGCGTACGGGGAGCGCGCCCGCTACGGGGTCTGGGACAACGCTGCCGTGCTGCTTCCGCGCACCTACCCGGACGTCGTGATCGCCGCGGGCGGGGTGCCGGTGCTGCTCCCGCCGGTCCTGGAGTCGGCGGCCGCCGTGGACCGCCTCGACGCCGTGGTGCTCGCGGGCGGTCCGGACGTCGGCCCGGACCGCTACGGAGCCAGCCCGCACCCGCGCACCGGCGAGCCGCGTCCGGAGCGGGACGCGGCCGAGCTCGCCGTGCTGCACCGCGCCCTCGAACGCGGGATCCCGGTGCTCGGCGTGTGCCGGGGCGCGCAGGTCCTCAACGTCGGGCTCGGCGGCACCCTCGTGCAGCACGTGCCCGACGCGGTGGGGCACTCGGGGCACAACCCCTCCCCCGGCGTGTTCGGCACGGTCGAGGTGGCCCTGGAGCCGGGCAGCCGGGTCGGGGCGGCCCTCGGCTCGACCGCGACCGTGCGCTGCCACCACCACCAGGCCCTCGACCGCCTGGCGGACGGCCTCGTGGTCACCGGGCGCGCGACCGACGGGCTCGTGGAGGCGGTCGAGCTGGCCGACGTCCCGTTCGTGGTCGGGGTGCAGTGGCACCCGGAGGAGGACGCCACCGACGTCCGCCTCATGGCGGCGTTGGTCACCGCAGCGGTTACGGTCTAGACCTCAGGATCTAGGCTCGCGGGCATGACGGAAAGGTTCTCCGGCCGCACAGCGGTCGTGACGGGTGGCGGCAGCGGCATCGGGCTCGCCACGGTGCGCCGCCTCGCCTCCGAGGGCGCGCGCGTGGTCGTCGCCGACATCGACCCGGGCCCCGGCAAGGCCGCCGCCGACGAGGTGGGCGGGCTCTTCGTGCAGACGGACGTCACCTCGGAGACGCAGGTGGAGGCGCTGTTCACCGCGGCCGTCGACGCCTACGGGAGCGTCGACGTCGCGTTCAACAACGCCGGCATCTCGCCGCCGGACGACGACTCCATCCTGGAGACCGGCCTCGACGCGTGGCGCCGGGTCCAGGAGGTCAACCTCACCTCGGTGTTCCTGTGCTGCAAGGCCGTGATCCCGCACATGCAGCGCCAGGGCCGCGGCGCGATCGTCAACACCGCGTCGTTCGTGGCGGTGATGGGTGCCGCGACCTCCCAGATCTCCTACACCGCCTCCAAGGGCGGGGTGCTCGCGATGACCAGGGAGCTGGGTGTGCAGTTCGCGCGCGAGGGCATCCGGGTCAACGCCCTGTGCCCCGGGCCGGTCGACACCCCGCTGCTGCAGGAGCTGTTCGCCGCCGACCCCGAGCGCGCCCAGCGCCGCATGGTGCACATCCCGATGGGCCGCTTCGCCCGTCCCGAGGAGATCGCCTCCACGGTCGCGTTCCTCGCCAGCGACGACGCCAGCTTCATCACCGCCTCCACCTTCCTCGTGGACGGTGGCATCTCCGGGGCCTACGTCACCCCGGTGTAGGGCGGGTCAGCTGTTCGCCGGCCCGCCAAGCCGGGCGAGGAGGGACTTCGGCGCCACCTGCCGGTAGGCGTCGGTGACGACCTCGCCGACCTCGTCCCAGTCGGGCCCGGTGTCGAGCCGCATCCCCACCCAGTCGCGCCCGCCGAACCGCGGCGCGAAGAAGCGATCCGGCGCGGCGGCCACCAGCTCCTGCCGCGCCCCCGGCGGGGCCGCCGCCCAGATCGCGACGTGCGGCAGGTCGAACTGCGGGTGCTCGTCGGGGTCGACGAACTTCACGAACGACCGCCTGCCGCGCACGAACCAGGTGGGCGCTGCGTGCGTGCGGCCTTCGGTCACCTCCGGCAGAGCCAGGCAGCGCCTGCGTACCCCGGCCAGCAGCAGCGGCGTGTCAGCCACCGTTCTGCAGCTTGTGCAGCATCGCCGGCAGCGGTTCGGCGTGCACCACGGCGAGCCGCTGGGTGGCGCGGGTGAGGGCGACGTACAGGTCGCCCCGCCCGCGCGGCGACTCGGCCAGCAGCTCGGCGGGCTCCACGACGATCACGGCGTCGAACTCGAGGCCCTTCGCCGCCGAGACCGGGAGCACCACCACCGGAGCGGTGAGGTCCACCGTGGCGCCGCCCGAACCGTCGGTGCCGTCGGCCCCCTCCGTCCGCTCGGTGTCGTCCGCACCGAGCAGCCGGACCCGCAGCTCGTCCAGGCGGCCCGTGGGCACGAGCACCGCCGTGCGGCCGTCGCCGACCGCGCCCGCCTCCTCGGCCAGCACCTTCGCCACGGTGTCCTCCAGGCTGCCCGCCGAGGCCGGCACGGCCCGCGGCGGCACCCCGGTGCTGCGGACCGAGCGCGGCGGCGCGAGGCCCGGTTCGATCGTGGCGAGCACGTCGTCGGCGACGTCGGCGATCTCGGACGGGGTGCGGTAGTTGACCGTGAGCTGCTCGAGGCGCCAGCGGCGCTCGACGAACGGCGCGAGCACCTCGTCCCACGAGCGGGCGCCCGCGAGGTCGCCGGTCTGCGCGATGTCGCCGACGATCGTCATCGACCGGCTCGGGCAGCGGCGCATCACCAGCCGCCACGCCATCGGCGAGAGCTCCTGCGCCTCGTCGACGATCACGTGGCCGTAGGTCCACTCGCGGTCGGCGGCCGCCCGCTCCGCCGTGGAGTCGTAGCGGCGCGTCGCCTGCCGCTCGGCGAGCCGGTCGGCGTCGATGACGTCGGTGGCGCGCAGCAGCTCCGGGTCGAGGTCCTCCTCGAGGTCGAGGACGTCGAGGACGCCCTGGGCGTAGAGCACCTCCTCGCGCAGCGCGGCCGCCTCGCGGGCCGCCGCCTCCGAGCCGTCGTCGCCGAGCAGCTCGGCGGCCTCGTCGAGCAGCGGGACGTCGGCCGGGGTCCAGCGCTGGTCGGCCGGCACGTCGTCGGCGGAGGCCGGCCGGTGGAGCAGGTCGCGGTCGCCGGCGGGCAGCCTGCGCGCCACCGAGTTCAACCGCTTGCGGTCGGCGAACAGGTCGGTGAGCAGCTGCTCGGCCGACAGCGTCGGCCACAGCGCGTCCAGCTCGCGGGCGAGCTCGCGGCTCTCGGTGAGCTCGTCGCGGATGTCGGCCAGGTCGCCCGCGTCGAGCAGGTCGCGCCGTCCCGGGCTCGTCAGGGTGCGCGCCACCTGCTCGGCGAGCAGCCGCACGGCCTCCTTGCGGAAGATCCGCCTTGCCTCGTTGTGCGGCTTGCGGGAGCGGCGGGCGCGGGTGCGGGCGGCGTGGGCGACATCGCGGTCGAGCCGTACCGGCTGGCCCTCCACGACCAGCTCGACGGGCCGGCGGGGAACCTGCTGGCGGTCGCGGACGGCGGCCGCGACGACCGCCGCCATCTCCGCCCGCCCCTTCACGGCCGCGGTGACGGCGGGCTCCGAGCGGCGCGCGTCGAGACCCGGGTGCAGCTGCCCGACGGTGCCGAGCACCACGCTGGTCTCGCCGAGCGATGGCAGCACCTGCCCGATGTAGGACAGGAAGGTGGGGTTGGGCCCCACCACGAGCACGCCGCGGCGGGCCAGCCGGTCGCGATGGGTGTAGAGCAGGTACGCGGCCCGGTGCAGGGCCACCGCGGTCTTGCCGGTGCCCGGGCCGCCCTGCACGACCAGCACCCCCGACGGCTTCGAGCGGATGATGGCGTCCTGCTCGGCCTGGATCGTCGCCACGATGTCGGCCATCCGGCCGGTGCGGCGCGCGTCGACGGCGGCGAGCAGGGCGGCCTCGCTCGTGAGACCGCTGGACTGGGACGCCGCCGTGGCGTCGTCGAGGTCCAGCACCTCGTCGTCAACCGCGATGACGTCGCGGCGGCGGGTGCGCAGGTGCCGCCTGCGCCGGATGCCTTCGGGGGACGCCGCGGTGGCCGTGTAGAACGGGCGGGCCGCGGGCGCCCGCCAGTCCATCAGGAGCGGCTCGTACTCGTTGTCCTCGTCGAGCAGGCCCAGGCGGCCGATGTAGCGGCGCTCGCCGTCCTCGGCGTCGAGCCGGCCGAAGGCGAGACCGTGCTCGGCGGCCCGCAGCGCGGCGAGGCGGTCGGTGTACATGGCTGCCGCGGCGTCGCGCTCGGTGAGCGCCTGCGGCGTGCCGACCGTCTCGTCGTGCAGCACGTTCGACAGCCGCCGGGCCGTCTCGGCCCGCCGCGCGTCGAGGCGTTCGTACAGCATGTGGACGTAGGCCCGCTCGTGCTCGATCCCGTCCTCGAGCCGGCCGGGGAGCTGGTTCGGGATGCGGGCGTCCGGCACCGCGGGGGACGTGCTTTTCGACACCGGCAGATCACCTTCGCGGGCGTGACGTACGACAGGGCGACTTACGAACGTACCAGCGGCCGGGTTTCTGGTCGGCAGGCCGCGGGTAGGTCTTCGCGTGCACCTCCCGGTCTTCCCGTGCGATCAGGGCGTGCGGACGAGCGAGCGAGTCGTCGACACGGCGTCCCCGCCCCGTCCAGCTCGCGAGCGCGCCTGCGAGGCCGCTCGATGAGCGACACGTCCCGGGACTCGGACTACGGCCACCTCGCACCGCTGTTCGAGGAGTTCGCGGCCCTGCCACCGGACCACCCCGAGCGGCCTGCGCTGCGGGCCAAGCTCGTCACCGGGTACCTGCCCGTCGTGCAGCACATCGCGCGCCGGTTCGCGGGCCGCGGGGAACCGGTCGACGACCTCGAGCAGGCCGGCACCGTCGGGCTGCTCAACGCCGTGGACCGGTTCGAGCCCGCTCGGGGCATCGACTTCCTCTCCTACGCGGTGCCCACCATCACCGGCGAGATCCGCAGGCACTTCCGCGACCGGACGTGGTCGATGCGCGTGCCGAGGCGGCTCAAGGACCTGCAGAGCACGATCAACAGCGCGATCGGCCCCCTGTCCCAGGAGCTGGGGCGCGCGCCGCGGCCCAGCGAGATCGCCGCGCGGCTCGGCCTGCCCACCGAGGACGTCGTGGAGGGCATCGACGCCCAGCAGGCCTACCGCAGCAGCTCCCTCGACGAGCTGGTGGCAGGCGCCGACACACCCCTCACCGACACCCTCGGCGACGTGGACGTGGAGCTGGACAAGGTCGAGTACCGCGAGACCCTCGCGCCGCTGCTCGACGAGCTCCCAGAGCGGGAACGCACGATCCTGCTGCTGCGCTTCTTCGGCAACCTCACGCAGACCCAGATCGCCGACCGGGTCGGTATCTCGCAGATGCACGTGTCCCGCCTGCTGTCGCAGACGGTCGCGCAGCTGCGACGGAGGATGACGGAGGACGGATAGGTGCCGATCTGCCGGGTATGTCTGCGGCATGACCACCAACGTTGTGCAGACCGTCGACGTGGACGTGCCCGTCACCACGGCCTACAACCAGTGGACTCAGTTCGAGTCGTTCCCGAAGTTCATGGAGGGCGTCGAGCGCATCGACCAGGTGACCCCCACCCGCACGCACTGGGTCACGAAGATCGCCGGCGTGGAGCGCGAGTTCGACGCCGAGATCACCGAGCAGCACCCCGACGAGCGGGTGGCCTGGCGGACCGTGGACGGCCCCAGCCAGTCCGGTGTCGTCACGTTCCACCGCCTCGACGACAGGCACACCCGCGTGACCCTGCAGATGGACCACGAGCCCGAGGGCCTCACCGAGAAGGCGGGCGAGGCGCTCGGCATCATCGAACGCCGCGTGAAGGGCGACCTGGCGAACTTCAAGGAGTTCATCGAGTCCCGCGGCCGCGAGGAGGGCGGCTGGCGCGGCGACGTCGGGCGCAGCCCCCAGACGCCCCCGTCCGGTTCCACCGGTTCCACCGATCTCCCGGGCAACCTGCCCGGCTGACTCACGCCGACGTCGGTTCGCGGGTCGTCGCCCGATCTCCGGGCGGCGGCCCGCCGTCGTCTTCCCCGCTGTCCTCGCCGTCGTTGTCGCCGCTGCCCTCGCCGTCGCCGCCGTGGAACGCCGTAGGCAGATGCGTGCGGCGCAGCAGCGGGATCGGCAGCACGAACCACAGCAGGCACAGCCCGAGGCAGACCACGACCGCACAGGAGATCGCGAACGACAGCCCGACGGCGACGTCGAGCACCAGCAGCACGCAGCCGGTGAGCGTGAGGGCGAGCGCGCCGAGGCCGAGCGTGAAGAGGCGGTGCCCGAGCTGCACCGTCTCCACCTTCAGCCCGCGGCGGAACGTCACGCGGTGCACGGCTGCCGGGGCGACGAGCAGGCCCGCCGTGAGCACCGAGCAGAGCAACGTGACCACGTAGGTCCAGCGTTGGATCTCGTCGATCGACCCGAAGCGCTCGGTGAACGAGAGCGTCAGCAGGAACGCGAAGAGGATCTGCACGCCCGTCTGCGCAACGCGCAGCTCCTGCAGCAGCTCGATCATGTTGCGGTCGGCGCGCTGCAGCGGACCCTCGCCACGCCCGTCGGCCCGGCTACCGGTGCCCGAGCGCCACTTCGTCATGGGGCATGACTACCCGAACGAGTGACGCACGACTCGGCAACGATGCGCCCGTTATACGGTCGCGCCCTCGTCGTGCACCCGGTGCTCGCCCTCGGCGAACTCCTCCACGATCTTCGCGCAGAACGCGGGCAGGTCGCCGGGGTTGCGGCTGGAGACCAGCCCGTTGTCCGTGACGACCTCCTCGTCGACGACTGTGCCGCCCGCATTGCGGATGTCGGTGCGCAGGCTCGGGTAGGAGGTCAGGGTGCGGCCACGCACCAGGTCGGCCTCCACGAGCGTCCACGGGCCGTGGCAGATCACCCCCACCGGCTTGCCCGCGCGGAACACGTCCTGCACGAAGCCGCGCACGTCCGGGTCCATCCGCAGGCGGTCGGCGTTCACCGTGCCGCCGGGCATGATCAGGGCGTCGTAGTCGGCCGCGGACACCTCCTTCGCCACCTTGTCGACGGTGAACTTCTCGGCGGGCTCGATGTCGCCGTTCATCGCCTGGATCTCGCCGTCGGACAGCGAGACGATCTCGGTGCGGGCGCCCTCACGGGTCACGGCGTCGCGGGGTTCGGTGAGCTCCACCTGCTCCACGCCGTCGGTCGCGAGGATGGCGATCCGCTTGCCGTCCAGCTTGCCGGTCATGAGTTGTCCTTCCGCTCTCTCGTCCTGGGGTCCGCGTGTCGCGTACCCGGCATCGGGGCGGCTACGCCCCGGCGGGCCGACACGCGTGTTGACCTTGACACCGGTGTCAGGCCCTACCGTCCCCACACGACGGAGAGGAGCCGGACATGGCGGGCGCGGTCGTGCTGGGAGCGGGGGCCGGGATCGGACGGGCGGTGGCGGAGCGGTTCGCCGGCGGGGGGATGCCGGTCACGGTCGTGGCCCGGACGCGGGCCACCCTCGACGCCGTCGCGGGCGCGATCGCGAGTGACACCCGTGACCTGCTCGCCCTGACGGCCGACGTCGCCGACGAGGACGGCCTGCGGGCCGCGCTGGACGCGGCCACGGCTCGCTTCGGCGTCCCGGACGTCGTGGTCTACAACGCCGCCCTCGTGCGGCCGGACGCGCCGGGAGAGCTGGCCGCGGCCGGCCAGCTGGAGGCGTGGTCGGTCAACGTCCTCGGCGCACTCACGGCCGCGGCGCACGTGCTCCCGGCGATGGCGACGCGGGGCAGCGGCACGTTCCTGATCACCGGCGGGATGCCGGAGCCGAAGGCGGGGTACGTGTCGCTGTCGCTGGGCAAGGCCGGGGTCCGCGCGCTCGCCGCCATGCTCCACGAGCGGTACGGCCCGTCCGGGGTGCACGTCGCGACGGTCACGGTCGCCGGTCCGGTCGCGCCCGGCGGCCCCTGGGACCCCGACGAGGTCGCAGAGCACTACTGGCGGCTCCACCACCAGCCGCGGGAGGTCTGGACCCACGACGTGGTGCACTGACACCTCTCAGGAGGTGATGAGCCGCACCACCGCCCGCTCCACGGCGGCTCGGGTGGCGTCCTCGGTCAGGTCCGGCATGGCCGAGCCGTTCTCCAGCCGCTGCAGGGCCCGCAGCACGGTGCGCCCCTCCTCGAACCGCTCGATCACGCGCGGATCGACGTAGGAGCTGCGCGCGACCGTCGGGGTGTTCCCGAGATGCGTCGACACCTCCTTGATCGCCTGGTTCACCACCCGCTTGCGGGCGCGTTCCTTGTCGGGCACCCCGCCACGCGCCACCCCCGCGGCGAGCGTGACGGCGGCGAGCACGGTGGCGTTCCAGGTGCGCAGGTCCTTGCAGCTGTACTGCTCCCCGATGATCTCCTTGACCGCGGCGTTGAGGTCCTCGGCCCGCACGTCGTGCCACCCGCGGCCGTTGCGGTAGACGAGCAGGTCCTCCCCTCCCCCGCGGCGGCGCAACAGCGAGTTGACGACCTTGTGCAGCAGCGGGTCGCGCAGCGCCAGCGTGCGGGGGATGCCGCCCTTGGCCGGGTAGGAGAACAGCACCGCGCCGCGCTTGAGCTGCACGTGCTCGCGACGCAGCGTGGCCAGCCCGAACGTGCCGTCCTCGTCGTCGTCACCGGGTGCGTACTCCTCACCCCCCGGCCGGAAGACGCCCACGTCGAGCATCCGCACGCCCGCGGCGAGCACCCGCTCGCGGCCGAGCCCCTTCTCCTGCAGCCGCTGCACCAGCTCCAGGCGCACCTCGGGGAGGGCGGCGCCGAGGGTCAGCACGCGCTCGTACTTCTCCTTGTCCCGCAGGCGGCGCCACTCCTCGTGGTAGCGGTACTGGCGGCGGCCCGCCGCGTCGGTCCCCACGGCCTGGATGTGGCCGTCCGGGTCGGGGCAGATCCACACGTCCTGCCACGCGGGCGGGATCGCGAGGGACTTGATGCGCGCGATCTCGGCCGGATCGGTGATCGGCTCGCCCGCGCAGTCGTAGAAGCTCCATCCCCGGCCTCTGCGTCGCCGGACGAAGCCGGGCTCGGCCGGATCGGCCCGGACCAGCCCCTCGAGAACCTCGCTCACGCCCTCCAGCTACCCCGGCGCGGGCCCGATCAACCCGGCCCGTTCACCGCCTGTCCAGGAGCGATGCTCGGACGCGCCACCACCGTCGGAGACGCCGAACGGAGCGCGCCGGAACGCCGGACTCGCCCAGCCAGAACGCCGGACTCGCGGGTGAGTCCTGCGTCCGAGCGGGCGAGTCCGGCGTCCGAGCTCGCGTGGCGGCTACGGCACGACCGCTACGTCACCACCGGGGTGTCGGCGTGCTCGCGGCAGGTGCGCGCCTCCGGGCGGGCCTCGAGGCGCTCGTCGTCGATCTCGCGGTCGCACACGGCGCACCGCCCGTACTCGCCCCCGTCGAGCCGCTCCATCGCGTCCAGGACGCGGCGGCGCTGCTCGACGAGGGTGTCGACGCTCATCTTCGCTTCCATGGTCGTGTTCACCTCGGAGCCGTAGTCACCGGGGTGCTGACCGAGGGCGCCCTCCTGGCCGAGGGTGTCCGCCGAGGCCTCGGCGCGGTTCTCCTCCGCTGCGCGCAGCCGGTCCTCCAGCGCGCTCAGCTCGTCGGTCAGCAGATGTCGGGCGCGGTCGGGGTCCACGAGCGTCCTCCTTCGTGCTCTGCGTCCCGATCACGTACCCGATCCGCGAGCGCGTACGCCCCCGGCCGCTCAGCTGCCCGGGTGGCGGGCCTTCGGGCCACGACCGTACGGCTGCTCCACCGGCTCGGGCGGGTCGAACGCCGGGATCGCCCGCACCTGCGGCTCCTCGGCGAGCGCCAGCGCTTCACCGTGGTGGCGCAACCGCATCGGCGGCCCGGACACCAGGCTGTACTCCGCCTCGTCCGGCCGGATCTCCACCCGCAGCTGCCTGCCCTGCCACCTGAGCCCGAACGAGATCCGCGACAGCGCAGGGGGCAGGCGCGGCGAGAACGTGATCCCGCCGTTGTCCATGCGCATCCCGCCGAAACCGACGACGACCGTCGTCCAGGTGCCCGCCATCGAGGCGATGTGCACGCCGTGGTCGGAGTTGCCCGCCAGGTCGTCCAGGTCCACCAGCGCGGCCTCGGCCAGGTAGTCGTAGGCCAGGTCCAGGTGCCCCGTCCACGCCGCCACCACCGCCTGCGTGCACGCCGACAACGACGAGTCCCGCACCGTCAGCGCCTCGTAGTAGGCGAAGTTGCGCCGCATCTGCTCCGGGGGGAACGCGTCCGGCCGCAGCTGCATCGCCAGGACCAGGTCCGCCTGCTTGATGACCTGCTTGCGGTACAGGTCGAAGTACGGCACGTGCAGCAGCAGGGGGTACTTCTCCGGGGGCGTGTTCTCGAAGTCCCACACCTGGTGGTGGGTGAACCCCTCCGCCTGCGGGTGCACCCCCAGCACCTCGTCGAACGGGATCCGCATCGACTTCGCGGCGTCCCGCCAGGACGCCATCTCCTCCGCGTTCACCCCGAGCTTCGCGGCCGCCCGCGCGTGCCGTGCCGCCGTGTCCGCGGCCACCCGCAGGTTCTGCTGCGCCATCAGGTTGGTGTAGACGTTGTTGTCGACGATCGCGGTGTACTCGTCCGGCCCGGTCACCCCGTCGATCCGGAACTCCCCCGCCGAGTCGTGGTGGCCCAGCGAGCGCCACAGCCGCGCCGTGGCCACCAGCAGCTCCAGGCCCACCTCCCGCTCGAACACCGTGTCACCGGTGGCCGCCACGTGCCGCCGGACGGCGTCGGCGATGTCGGCGTTGATGTGGAACGCCGCCGTGCCCGCAGGCCAGTACCCCGAGCACTCCTGCCCGCGGATCGTGCGCCACGGGAACGCCGCACCTCGCAGACCCAGCTGCTCGGCCCGCTCGTAGGCGAGCGGCAGGATCGACTGCCGCCAGCGCAGCGCGTCGGCCGCGGCGTCGGGCGCGAGGTGGGACAGGACGGGGAGGCAGAAGGTCTCGGTGTCCCAGAAGGTGTGCCCGTCGTAGCCCTCGCCGGTGAGGCCCTTGGCCCCGATCGCGCGGCGCTCCGCCCGGGCTCCGGCCTGCAGCACGTGGAAGACCGCGAGGCGGACCGCCTGCTGCAGCTCGGCGTCACCGTCGATCTCGACGTTCGCGGTCTGCCAGAAGTCGTCGAGGTAGGCCCGCTGCTCACCGCGCAGGCCCTCCCAGCCCGTGTAGCGGGCCGCCGCGAGCGCCGCCCGCACCTGGTCGTGCAGGGCGGGCAGCGACCGGCGCGACGACCAGCCGTAGGCCAGGTACTTGACCAGCCGCAGGGTCTGGCCGGGCTCGAGCCGGGCGATCACCGTGGTGCGGCCGATGTCCTCGGTGGCCTCGGAGGCGACCTTCACCCCCTCCGGCCCGTGCACCTCGTGGTCCATCGCTGCGGCCACCCGCAGCCCGGAGCGGCGGGTGCGGTGCAGCAACGTGGCGCCTGCCTCGTCGCAGCGGTGCTGCTCGGCCACGAGCGGGTCGGTGAGCGCCGCCTCCACCCGCGGGTCGGCCTCGTCCCGGGCGGGCAGCTGCTCGTTGGCCACCAGCTCGGACTGCAGCACGAGAAGGGCGGGCGCGTCGAGCACCTCCACCTCGTACTCGATCGCGGCGATCGCGCGCTGGGTGAGCGACACCATCCGCGTCGAGCGCACCCGCACCATCCGGCCCGCGGGCGATGACCATTCGACCTCGCGGGTGAGCGTGCCCGCCTGCAGGTCGAGCACGCGCTCGTGACGCCGCAGCTGCCCGTACCGCAGGTCGAACGGTTCGTCCTCCACCAGCAACCGGATCAGCTTGCCGTTGGTGACGTTGATGATCGTCTGCCCGGACTCGGGATAGCCGTACCCGCCCTCCGCGTACGGCAGCGGCCGCCGCTCGTAGAACGAGTTCAGGTACGTGCCCGGCATCGCGTGCGGCTCGCCCTCGTCGAGGTTGCCGCGCATCCCGATGTGCCCGTTCGACAGGGCGAACACCGACTCGACCTGGCCCATCCGGTCCAGGTCCAGCCGCGGTTCCCGCACCACCCACGGCTCCACGGCGAACGCGCGACCCGGGTCAGGGCTCATGGTTTGCCCCCCAGCAGGTCGGCGAGGTCGGTGACGACGATGTCGGCGCCGTGCGCGCGCAGCGCCTCGGCCTGCCCGAGCCGGTCCACCCCGACGACGAACCCGAACCCGCCCGCCTTGCCGGACGCGACACCCGCGAGGGCGTCCTCGAACACGACGGCCTCGTCCTTGCCGACCCCGAGGTCGGCGGCCGCGGCGAGGAACGTGTCGGGAGCGGGCTTGCCGGGCAGGCCGCGTTCCTTCGCGGTGACCCCGTCGACGCGGTGGTCGATGAGGTGGGCGAGGCCTGCGACCTCGAGCACCTGCCCGGCGTTCGCCGACGACGACACGACGGCCGTGGCGAGCCCGGCGTCCTTCACCGCGTGCAGGTAGCGCACCGAACCCGGGTACACCTCGACGCCGACGGTGACGATCTTCTCCTGGACCAGTGCGTTCTTGCGGGTGGCGAGCGCGTACACGGTGTCGGCGTCCGGGGCGTCGTCCGGTCCACCTTCCGGGAGCTCGATCCCGCGCGAGCGCAGGAACGAGTCGGTGCCCGCCATCCGCGGCTTGCCGTCGACGTAGGCCGCATAGTCGGTGGCGATGTCGAACGCCCGGAACGGTGTGCCCTCCCGCTCGGCCCGGGCCCGCAGGTACTCGTCGAACATCTGCTTCCACGCGGCCGCGTGGACGCTTGCGGTATCGGTGAGCACGCCGTCGAGGTCGAAGAGGCACGCGCGCGTTCCGTCGGGGAGGCCGAGCATGTGCGCACGGTACCGAGCCCGCGATCATTGGGGGAGGCGGAGTGGCCGACTCGTGCGGGTGTGGCCCTACGAGGACAGGCGGATCGTCCGGGCGGCGGCCGAACCGCTCGTCACCTGCACCTCGCACCCGCCCTCGACGGGCCGGGCGGCGAGGGTGAGCAGGCCCCCCTCCGGCCGGGGCTCGATGTCACGCTGCACCGCGTCGCGCACGGCGGCGAGGATCTGCATCGGCGTCACCGGGATGGGGTGCAGGGTGGGCGCCACGTCGACCGTGACCCGCAACCGGCGGCCGAAACGGGCCTGCTCGAGCTGCAGGTACCCGTGGACGGCCGCGAGCTCGTCGCCCAGCGTGCTCCCGCCCACCTGGTCGGCGGCCCTGGACAGGTCCGCGAACCCGATGAGCAGGTCCCTGGCCCGGCCCGGATCGGTGCGGATCAGCGCGGCGATCGTGTTCAGGGAGTTGTAGACGAAGTGCTGCTCCAGCCGCCGCACCTCGGTGGTGCCCGCCGCCGGTTCCGGCGCGGCGGGCTCCGCGCTGATCTCCTCGGGCTCGGGCTCGGGCTCCGACTCGGGCGCCGGAACGGGCTCGGACGCCGGCTCCACCGGAGCCGCAGCGGCGGGTGCGGGTTCGGGCGGGCGCGCCCACCGGTCCTCGTGGACGTCCGCCGCGTCGAGCAGACCGCGCCAGTACGGGCGGCGCATGCGGTCGCCGCCGATCCAGCCGGAGAACTCGGCGAGCCCGACGAGGTCGGGGCGAGCCCAGCGGGCGTTGCGGGCCGCCAGCGTGGGCACGGCGCCGACGAACGGGGGCGCGTCCTGCTCGCGTTCCGCGAGCGCCGCGGCGAGCCTGCGGCGTTCGCCGAGCGAGACCCCGACGCGGCCGATGTAGTGGAGGGCGCCCGGTGCGTCCTCCACCGGAGCCCCGAGCAGCAGGGTGGCGACCGTCTCGGGCCGGTGCGGGTCGGCGGGCGTCCAGCCGCCCACGAGCACCTGGCGGGTGCGGGTGACCGGCACGCGCAGCCAGAACCGGGAGCGCCCCCCTGGGTGGTAGCGGCCGCGCAGGTGCCGGGCGTGCAGGCCGTCGGCGCCCTTCTGCTCGGCGATCGCGAGCATCGTGTCGATCTCGGTGGCCGGCAGCGGGGACGTGATCCACACCGGCGGGCTGGCGAAGCCCAGCCGGTCGAGCAGCGCGCGCCGGTCGGCGTAGGGCAGGCCGGTGGTGCTGTGCCCGTCGAGCCACAGCAGGTCGGCGATCTGGAAGTCGACCGGGATGCGCCGGATGGTCGCCTCGGACGGGCGGTGGCGGGCGCTGCGGCGCGCGATGAGCCGGGGCCGGACGGCGTGCTCCTCGCCGCGTGCGACGAGGGTGCCGTCGAGCACCATGCCGCCCGGCGGTGACCGGCGCAGCAGCGGCTCGGCCAGCTCGGGGTATGCGGAGCTCATCGAGTTGCCTGCCCCCGAGAGCAGCCGCACCCGCCGCCCGGGCTCGACGTAGGCGATGCAGCGGTGCCCCGTCCACGCCACCTCGACCACCCAGTCGGATCCGGTGGGCGGGTCGCCGGTGACGGTGCCCGGCTGCATGGGCGGGACGAGGGCGGGCACGCCACCTCGGGTCCCCCGCTCCGTCACGACAGCCACCGTAGCTGGCCGGCGTCACGCCGCCATCCTCCGTGGGGGACGATCGGGGCCATCATGACCCTCACCGACCGGCTTCCCCCCGCCCCCGATCCCGACGCCCTCGTCGAGGCGTTCACCGACTGGGCGTACGAGGAGCGCGGGCTCTCGCTCTACCCGGCGCAGGAGGAGGCGCTGCTGGAGCTGGTCACCGGGGGCAACGTCATCCTCTCGACGCCGACCGGGTCGGGGAAGTCCCTCGTAGCGGTCGGCGCGCACGCCGCGGCGCTCGCCCGCGGGGAGCGCACCTTCTACACCGCTCCGATCAAGGCGCTGGTCAGCGAGAAGTTCTTCCAGCTCATCGACACCTTCGGCGCCGAGAAGGTCGGCATGCTCACCGGGGACGCCGCGGTGAACGACAAGGCGCCGATCATCTGCTGCACCGCGGAGATCCTCGCCAACATCGCCTTGCGGTCCGGGCCGGGCGCCGACGTCGGCTCGGTGGTGATGGACGAGTTCCACTTCTACGCCGACCCCGACCGGGGCTGGGCGTGGCAGGTGCCGCTGATCGAGCTGCCGCAGGCGCAGTTCCTGCTGATGAGCGCCACCCTCGGCGACGTGTCGTTCTTCCGCGAGGACCTCACCCGCCGCACCGGCCGGGACACGGCGGTGATCACCTCGGTCGAGCGGCCCGTGCCGCTGCACTTCCGCTACGTCCTCACACCGCTGCACGAGACGATCGCCGAGCTGCTGCAGACGCACGAGGCGCCGGTCTACGTCGTGCACTTCACCCAGGCGGCCGCGATCGAGCGCGCGCAGGCGCTCATGAGCGTGAACGTGACGTCGCGGGAGGACAAGCAGGCGATCGCCGACCTCATCGGGCGGTTCCGGTTCACCGCGGGCTTCGGCAAGACGCTGTCGCGGCTGGTGCGCCACGGCATCGGCGTGCACCACGCCGGCATGCTCCCCCGCTACCGCAGGCTGGTGGAGACCCTGGCGCAGGCCGGGCTGCTGAAGGTCATCTGCGGCACCGACACCCTCGGCGTCGGGATCAACGTGCCGATCCGCACCGTGCTGTTCACGGCGCTGTCGAAGTACGACGGGCAGCGCACGCGCCCGCTCAAGGCACGGGAGTTCCACCAGATCGCCGGCCGCGCCGGGCGCGCGGGCTACGACACCGTCGGCACGGTCGTCGCCGAGGCGCCCGACCACGAGGTGGAGAACGCCCGGCGGCTCGCGAGGGCGGGCGACGACCCCAAGAAGCGGCGCCGCGTGGTGCGCACGCAGCCGCCCGAGGGCTTCGTCGGGTGGTCGCAGACGAGCTTCGAGAAGCTGCAGAACGCCCAGCCCGAGCCGCTCACCAGCCACTTCGCGGTCACCCACGCGATGCTGCTCAACGTGATCTCCCGGCCGGGGGACGCGTTCGCCGCGATGCGGCACCTGCTGGAGGACAACCACGAGCCGCGGGCGCGGCAGCGCCGCCACATCCGGCGCGCCATCGCCATCTACCGGGCGCTGCGCACCGCGGGCGTCGTGGAGGAGCTGCCGGAGCCCGACGCCGAGGGCCGGCGGGTCCGGCTGGTCGGTGACCTCCAGCTCGACTTCGCGCTCAACCAGCCGCTGTCCCCGTTCGCGCTCGCCGCGATCGACCTGCTGGACCGGGAGTCGCCGCAGTACGCCATGGACGTCCTGTCCGTGCTCGAGGCCACCCTGGACAACCCGCGCCCCGTGCTGATCGCGCAGGAGAAGAAAGCCCGCGGGGAGGCCGTCGCCGCGATGAAGGCCGACGGCATCGAGTACGAGGAGCGGATGGCGCTGCTCGAGGACGTCACCTACCCGCGCCCCCTCGACGAGCTGCTCCACGCCGCCCTCGAGACCTACCGGAGCGGGCACCCGTGGGTCGAGGACGCCCACCTGTCACCGAAGTCCGTGGCGCGGGACATGTTCGAGAAGTCGATGACGTTCGTCGAGTACATCGGGCACTACGGCCTCGCCCGGTCCGAGGGCCTCGTGCTGCGCTACCTCGCCGACGCCTACCGCGCGCTGCGCCAGACCGTGCCGGACGAGGCGAAGACCGAGGAGCTCGCCGACGTCGAGGCGTGGCTGGGCGAGCTGGTGCGGCAGGTCGACTCCAGCCTGCTCGACGAGTGGGAGGCGCTCGCCTCGGGCGCCGGGGCAGGCGAGGAACCCGCGCCTCCGTCGCTCGACGCCACCCCGACCGCGGTCACCGCGAACCCGCGGGCCTTCCGCGTGCTCGTGCGCAACGCGATGTTCCGCCGCGTCGAGCTCGCCGCCCTGCGCCGCTTCGACGAGCTGGGCGAGCTCGACGCCGACGCCGGCTGGGACGCCGACGCGTGGCGGGAGGCCCTCGCCCCCTACTTCGCTGAGCACGGTCACGACGGCATCGGCACGGGCCCGGACGCGCGGGGCCCGCAGCTGTTCACCGTCACCGAGGAGCCCGAGCGCTGGCTCGTCCGGCAGGTCCTCGAGGACCCGGAAGGCCACCGCGACTGGGGCATCACCGCGGAGGTCGACCTGTCCGCGTCCGACGAGCAGGGCAGCCCGGTCGTCTGGGTGACGGGCGTCGAACCCCTCGGGGGCTGACCGGCCACTCCCCCACGTCAGCAAGGCCACCTCCCGGACCCGTGACGTCGGGAAGGTGGCCTTGCTGACGTCCGGCGCGCCGTGTCCATGATCGGTTGACGATTCGAGGGCGTCAATGAAACATTGACAGCTATGAAGTACGAGGATGCGGTGCGCTGGCTCGACCGGGTCGACCCGATGATCGCGCGGCCCGACCCGTCGGTCACCGGGCGGCTCGACCGGCTCAAGGAGGTGTCCAAGGACGGCGGGCTCACCCGGGACGCCGCGGCCGCCTGGTACGCGCTCGTCGGCGAGATGCGCCGGCTCGCCGACTACTACGAGCGCGACCTCATCCGCAAGCTGCGCGCCGACGGGCTCACGTGGGCCCAGGTCGCCGACGCCGTGCAGGCGCAGCTGTCGAGCCGGCAGGCCGCCCAGGCCAAGTGGAAGCGGCTGCTCGACCCCGGCCGCCGCACCACGACCGGCGACATGCGCCGCGGTGGGCGCCCCCGCCAGTCGCCCTGAACGAGCGCCGCGAGCGGCGAGGAGCGGTAGGCTCCGACCAAGATCGCCCCTGGACCCGGGCGGTCAGGGGCACGAGCGGGGGCGCGGGCATGGGTGACGACGCGCATTCGCTCGGAACCGCGTGGGCGGGCTCGGTGCAGGCGGCGGGGTTCGTGCCGCTCCCCCGCCGCGAGCTGCGCGCCGCACTCGTCGACCGCGCCGGCACGCTGCTCGACGCCGCGTCCGGCACCGCCGGTCCGGAGGCGGCCGACGCCGTGGGGCGCTGGCTGGTGGACACCCACTTCACCCACCCGTCCGCCCTCGGGCAGACGCTCACCGTCCTCGGCCCGTCCCTCGCGCGGGTCGATCCCGACCGTGGTGCCACCGTCCTCGCCGCGCTGGCAGCGGGCTACGCCGCCGCGCTCCAGGAGCGCACGCGCGCGGAGCAGGAGCGGCTCACCACGGCCGCGTTCGCCGCGCGGGCCGCCGCCGAGCAGGCGCGCTGGGCGAGCGAGGCCCGCTTCGGCGCGCTGTTCGCCGACGCGGCGATCGGCATCGCGATCGTGACGGCCGATGGCGAGATCGTCGAGGTGAACCGGGCGCTCTGCGAGATGTTCGGCCGCCCGGCCGACGAGGTGCTCCACCGCAGGGTGGAGGACTACATCCCCGCCGACGACCACGAGCACCGGCAGAAGCTGGGTGCGATGCAGGCCGGGGAGCTGGAGCACGTCCGGCTGGAACGGCCCTACTCGCACGCCGACGGCACCACGATCTGGGCCGACATCGTCCTCTCGCTGGTCAGGGCGCCCGACGGCGCGCCCCGCTTCATCGTCGTCATGATTGCCGACGTCACGGAGCGGCACCGCCTCGAGACGTCGCTGCGCCACCAGGCCCAGCACGACCCCCTCACCGGTCTCCCCAACCGCACCATGTTCTTCGAGCGGCTGGAGTCGGCGCTCGCCGCCGGCCGGCACGTCGGCGTCTGCTACCTGGACGTCGACGACCTCAAGGCCGTCAACGACACGCTCGGCCACGACGTCGGCGACCACGTGCTGCAGACCGTGGCGCACCGGCTCGCCGACGAGATCGGGGGCGCCGGGCGCCTGGTCGCTCGGATGGCGGGCGACGAGTTCGTCGTGCTCGTCGAGCAGCCGGCCGACCGCCCCGACCCCGGCGAACCGCTCCGCGTGGCACGCCACGCCCTCGACGTGGTGCGGCGCCCGGTCGTGTCCGGCCCGCACCGGATCCTCGTGTCCGCCAGCGTCGGGGTCGTCGAGCGCGAGGACAGCTCGTCCGGCGCGGGTGAGCTCGAGAACGCGGCGGACCTCATGAAGGCGGCCGACACCACGCTGCAGTGGGCGAAGAAGGACGGCCGCAACCGGGTGGCGCGGTTCGACGCCGAGCGGCACCGCGCCGCCGTCGCCCGGTACGAGCTGTCCGCCCGGATGCCCGACGCCCTCGGGGCGGGCGAGTTCGTGGTCGACTACCAGCCGCTGGTGCGCCTCTCCGACCAGCGGGTGGTCGGGGTGGAGGCGCTCGTGCGCTGGGAGCAGCCCGGCGGCGACCGCATCGGGCCGGACGTGTTCATCCCGGTCGCCGAGGAGACCGGTCTGATCGTGCCGCTCGGGAGGTGGGTGCTCTCCGAGGCGTGCCGGCAGGCGGTCCGCTGGCAGGCGGAGGACCCGGACTCCGAGCTGTTCGTCAGCGTCAACCTCGCGGCCCGCCAGGTGCGCGAGCCGGGGGTCGTCGACGACGTGGCGCGCATCCTCGCCGAGTCCGGCTGGCCCGCGCACGCGCTGCAGCTGGAGCTCACCGAGAGCGATCTCATGGGCACCACGGGCGAGCCGCTCGAGGCGCTGCGCGCCCTGGCGGAGATGGGGGTGCGGATCGCCATCGACGACTTCGGCACCGGCTACTCGAACCTCGCCTACCTGCGGACCCTGCCGGTGCACGCGCTGAAGCTCGCGGGGCCTTTCGTCACGCGGCCGTTCGCCCGGGATCCCGACAAGGGAGGCGATTCCGACTACGACGAGGTCGACCTCGAGGTGCTCGCCCTGCTCGTCGAGCTCGCCCACACGCTCGGCCTGTCGGTCACCGCCGAGTTCGTGGAGACTTCGGTGCAGCTGGAGCGGCTGCGCAAGCTCGGCTGCGACACCGGGCAGGGCTGGTACTTCGCCCCGCCGGTGCCCGCATCGGCCGTTCCGGACCTGCTCCGCGGTCCGGTCGGGCCTGCCTGACGACCGGCGCCGGCTCCTCCGGCGGCACGGGGTCTTCTGGCGTCACAGCCTCTTGAGGCCGGTGAGCACGCGCTGCATGAGGTCCAGGTCGGGGCCGTCGGCGCGGTGGACGGCCACGGCGCCCGCGGCCGCGAGGTCGCCGACGAGCACGCGCGCCACCCCGAGGGGCACGCCCACGCGTGCCGCGAGCTCGGCGACCGACCGCGGCTCCTGGCAGAGGCCCAGCGCCATGTGGTGCTCGCCGGTGAGCCCGGTCGGCTTCGCCTGCGGGACCGCCGACACGAGCGTCTCGATCGAGAGCTCGAACGTCGAGCGGGTGCGGCCGCGGGTGTACACGTACGGCCGCACGATCGCCGGACCGGCGGCGACGGGTTCCTCCGCGTCCGGCGGCGGTGGAGGTGGTTCCTCGGGTGGGGGCGCGGGAGCCTCGGGGATCTCGGGAGCGGCGGGCTCGGCGGGCGCCGGTGGCGGGGTGGGTTCCTTGCGGGCGCCACCGAAGCGGGCGCCGGTCAGCCCGATCGCCGATCCGTCGGGAACCACGGCCTCGGGAGCTTGTTCTACGGGTACCTCGGCCGGCGCGCCGTGCTGCCGTGCCCCGGAACGGGGAAGCGGGCTCTGTTGCACCACCGGGATCACGGCGGTGTCCGCCTCCGGTGCCGGCTCGGCCGTCGGCGGTTGGTCGGCCTCCGCCGACTTGCGGCGGGCGGTGCGCTTCCGTCGTGACGCTCCCCCGAACCGCGCTCCTGTTGTGCCGATCGCAGGCCCGGAATCGTCCCCCGTGTCCACTTCGTGGCCACCCCCATCGCTCCGAAGTGGGTCCACCATGTCGACAGGCCGTTACGATCGCGTTACTGATTCGTTCCACCGCCATGACAAGTCGTGATCATGCGATTACGCAGAGCGAGATGATCCCGCACCCGCTGCTGCCGCCGGAGGTGGAAGGATCAAGGCATGACGCAGCCCATCCGGATCGGTGTGCAGCTGCAACCGCAGCACGCCGACTACGCACAGATCCGAGCCGCCGTCGCCGAGGCCGAAGAAGCCGGCGTCGACGTGGTGTTCAACTGGGACCACTTCTTCCCGCTCTACGGCGATCCGGACGGCAAGCACTTCGAGTGCTGGACGATGCTCGGCGCGTGGGCCGAGGCCACCAGCCGGGTCGAGATCGGTGCCCTCGTCAGCTGCAACAGCTACCGCAACCCCGAGCTGCTCGCCGACATGGCCCGCACCGTCGACCACATCTCCGGCGGCCGCCTGATCCTGGGGATCGGCGCCGGGTGGTTCCAGCGGGACTACGACGAGTACGGCTACGACTTCGCCACGGCCGGGGCCCGGCTGGCCGACCTCGCGCAGGCGCTCCCCCGCATCCGGGACCGCTGGTCCAAGCTCAACCCGGCACCCACGCGGGACATCCCGGTGCTCATCGGCGGCGGCGGGGAGCGCAAGACCCTGCGCTACACCGCCGAGCACGCCACCATCTGGCACAGCTTCGGCGACCTCGACACGTTCACCCGCAAGAGCGGGATCCTTGACCGCCACTGCGCCGACGTCGGCCGCGACCCGGCCGAGATCGAGCGCTCCATCGGCGTGTCGGCACCGCCGCAGGAGGTCGCGGACGGGTTGATCGCCGCAGGCGCGAGCCTCTTCACGATCGGCGTCGGAGGCCCCGACTACGACCTCGGTCTGGTCAAGGAGTGGGTGGCCTGGCGCGACGCCGGGCGCTGACCGCGTGGTGGTGGCCGGCCGCACCGGCCACCACCAGTGGGCAGAAGCCGGATCAGGCCGGCACCGACGCGCGCTGCTCCGCGTCCCGCCTGGCCACCTCCGCCCGTACGAGCGGGATGACCTCGCGGCCGAACTCCTTCGCGTCCTCCAGCAGGTCGTAGCCGCGAGCCGACAGGATCCGCACGCCGAGGTCGTAGTAGTCCAGCAGCGCGGCCGCGACCGTCTCCGGCGTGCCGACGAGAGCCGTGGAGTTACCGGCGCCACCGGTCGCCTTCGCCGTGACCGTCCACAGTGCCCGGTCGTGCCGCTCGCCCTGCTCGGCCACCGCGAGCAGGCGCTGCGAGCCCGCGTTCTCCGGGTCGGTGAGCTTGTGGCGGCGGGTGAGCTGCGCCGTGCCGCCCTTCGTGCGGTCCTGGATGCGGGCCACGGTGGCGTAGGCCTTCTCCCAGGCCTCCTCCTCGGTGCGGCCGAGGATCGGGCGGAACGCCACCTGGAACGCCGGGGCCGGGCGGCCGGCGGCCGCCGCGAGCTCGGTGATCGTGCGGACCTGCTCCGCCGTGCCTGCCAGCGGTTCGCCCCACAGCGCGTAGATGTCGGCCTCCTCGGCCCCGACCTGGTACGCGGCGGGCGACGAGCCGCCGAACGAGATCCGCGGGCGGGGCTTCTGCACCGGCTCGACGTCGAGCACGAAGTCGGTGAACCGGTAGTGCTCGCCGTGGAAGTCGAACGGCTCGCGTGACGTCCAGGCCTTCTTGAAGATCTGGATCGCCTCGCGGGTGCGGTCGTAGCGGCGGTCCTTGGGCAGCGTGTCGCCCTCGCGCTGCTGCTCGTGGTCGTTGCCGCCGGTGATGACGTGCACGGTGGTGCGACCGCCGCTGATGACGTCCAGCGTGGCGATCGTCTTCGCCGCGAACGTGGGGTAGGAGACGTTCGGGCGGTGCGCCACGAGCACCTGCAGGCGCTCGGTTCGGCAGGCGATCAGTGCGGCGGCCTGGGCGGGGTCGGGGCTGCCGCTGCCGTACGCGGTGAGGACCCGGTCCCAGCCGGACTCCTCGTGGGCGCGGGCGAGCGCCACGGTGTACTCGGGGTCGAAGGCGGGGCCGGACCGGGAGTTGGTCTCGGTGCCGTCGTTGGTGGCTCCCATGCCGAGGAACTCCACGGGCATGTCCTGCTCCTTGGGGTAGTGGTGCGATGGCGGGCGTCAGGAGCCCGGACACACCGCCGACCACACCCGACCGAGGTCGACGTGCCGTCGGGTCACCAGCGGAACGCGGATGGCCACACCCCCACTCCAGCACCCGCCACCGCGGCCGTCAACGGGTCGCCTCCCCTGGCTGCCGCTGGGAACGCGACCTACAGTCGGTGGGGTCGGCGCGACGCGGCGCAGCCCCCATTCCCCCTCGAGGAGCAGCCTGTGAGCTCTGCGATCGCGATCGTCGGCGCGGGCCCGCGCGGCGTCGGGATCCTCGAGCGGCTGGGCGCCAGCGCGCCCGGGCTGGGGCCGGACGGCCTGGACGTGCACCTGGTCGACCCCTACCCACCCGGTCCGGGCCGGATCTGGCGCCACGAGCAGTCGCCGCTGCTCGCGATGAACTCGATGGCCGCCGACGTCACGATGTTCACCGACGACACGGTGGTCTGCGAAGGGCCGATCGTGCCCGGGCCGTCGTTCTGGGAGTGGGCGCAGGCGCTGCGCACCAGCGGCGACCCCGACTCGCTCGGCCCCGAGCTCGCCGCCGAGCTGCGCGGCGTCACCGCCCAGACGTTCCCGACCCGCAGGCTGCAGAGCGCCTACCTCTCATGGGTGCTGCGCGAGGTCATCGCCGGGCTGCCACCGGGGATGCGGGCGCACCTGCACCGCACGCGCGCCGTCGACCTCATCGAAGAGGGTGACCTGCAGGTCGTCCGGCTGGAGAACGGCGACACGCTGCGCGTCGACGCCGTGGTGCTGGCGTCCGGGCACCTCGACGCCACGCCGACCGACGAGGAGCGCGCGCTCGCGGCCCGCGCCGCCGACGCCGGGCTCACCTACCTGCCTCCCGAGCAGACCACCGACTCCGACCTGTCCGTGGTCCCCGCGGGTGAGACCGTGCTCGTCCGCGGCCTCGGCCTCGCGTTCGTCGACCTCGTCGTGCTCCTGTTCGAGGGGCGCGGCGGGCGGTTCGAGCCCGACGGGGACGAGCTGCGCTACGTGCCGTCGGGGGCGGAGCCGCGGCTCGTGGCCGGCTCGCCCAGGGGGATGCCCTACCACTGCAAACCCCACTACGGCCTGCGCGCCGGACGCCCGCCGCTCCCCCGGTTCTTCGGCCCGGCCGCCGTCGACCCGCTGATCACCTCGGGCGGGCCGGTCGAGATGCACGCGCAGGCGTGGCCGCTGATGGCGAAGGAGATCGCCTGGGGCTGGTACCACGAGCTGTTCGTCGGCCACCCGGGGCGCGTCCGGCTGCCGTGGCCCGAGTTCGCGGCGCGGTTCGCCCGCCTCGACTGGGGTTCACCGGCGATGGCCGAGCTCATCGCCGCCGCCGTGCCGGACCCCGTGGACCGCATCGACCTCACCGCGCTCGACCACCCCCTCCACGGCGTCCGCGCCCCGGACATCGCCACGCTGCAGCCCCTGGTGCGCGAGCGCATCGCCGAGGATCTGCGCCAGCACGTGGATCCTGCGCACACGCCGCACCTCGGCGCTTTCGTCGCGATGCTGTCGGTGTACGGGGAGGTCACCCGGCTGTCCGGGTCGGGGGTGCTGTCGGCCCGCTCCCGGGCGGAGGGCCTGCCCCGGTGGCAGAGCTTCTTCAACGCGGTCGCGAGCGGCCCGCCCGGCTTCCGGGTGCGCGAGCTCCTCGCGCTGGCCCGCGCGGGCTACGTCACGTTCCTCGGCGAGGGCATGTGGGTGGACGTCGACGGCACGGGCGGCACCTTCCGGGCCGGGAGCGCCAGCGTGCCGGACGCCCCGCCGGTCGCCGCCCGCGTGCTGGTCGACGCGCGCCTGCCGGACCCGAGCGTCGTCCGCACCGGGGATCCGCTGATCGCCGCCCTGCTCGCCAGGGGCGCCGTGAGCGAGGAGGTGCTGCGCGACGCGGACGGCGCGCTGCTGCGGGCCACCGGCCTCATCCGCGTCCGGGCGTCCGACGGCGCCCTGGTCGACGCCGCCGGGATGACACATCCACGGCGGTTCGCCGTGGGCCCGCACACCACCGTGAAAGTGGCGGGTGCGTTCACGCGGCCGGGGATGAACGCGCAGAGCCTGCGCTACAACGACGCCGTCGCACGGGCGGTGCTGCGCAGCCTCCCGGGTGCGCGGGCCGCCGCGGCATAGTGTGATCAGTCCCGTCCGCTGACGACGAGTCCGGAGGGCCCATGGCGCACCCGATCCCGCTGCGGCCGGAGATGGCGTTGATCAGTTCTGCCGTCACCCGCTCGATCAGCCCGGAGAACCCCACCGGCGCGCCCGGCGCCGGGGGCGGCGCCACCGAGGGCACCGGCGCCGACGCGGCACGCGACCTGGGCCGCGGCTGGAAGGTCTCCCCCTCGATCGAGGTCCCGGCCGGCACCACCGCCTGCCTCGCCGACATCGACGGGCCCGGCACGGTGCAGCACATCTGGATCACCACGCACCCGTCGAACTGGCGCAGCCTGCTGCTGCGGATGCACTGGGACGGCGACGCGGAACCGGCGGTCGAGGTACCGCTCGGCGACTTCTTCGGCCAGGGCTGGGGCGAGTTCGCCCAGCTGTCGTCGCAGGTCGTCGCGGTGAACCCGCACGGAGGGCTCAACTGCTACTGGCAGATGCCGTTCCGGTCGGGTGCGCGGATCACGCTCGAGAACCTCGGCGCCGACCCGGCGATCGTCTACTTCCAGATCACCTACGCGCTGGCTCCGGTGCCCGAGCAGGCGGGCTACCTGCACGCCCAGTGGCGCCGCGACAACCCCCTGCCCGAGGGATGCACGCACACCCTCGTCGACGACGTCACCGGGAGCGGGCACTACGTCGGCACGTACCTGGCGTGGGGGGTCAACTCGAACGGCTGGTGGGGCGAGGGCGAGGTCAAGTTCTACCTCGACGACGACCGGGAGCTGCCGACGATCTGCGGCACCGGCACCGAGGACTACTTCGGCGGCGCGTGGAACTTCGACGTCCCCGGCCACGGCTACACCGCATTCACCACGCCCTACCTCGGGCTGCACCAGATCGTGCGCCCGGACGGGGGCTACCGCAGCCAGCAGCGGTTCGGCATGTACCGCTGGCACCTGCCCGACCCGATCCGGTTCTCCCGCGCCCTCCGCGTCGACGTCCAGGCCCTCGGCTGGCGCTCCGGCCACCGGTACCTGCAGCTGCAGGACGACATCGCCTCGGTCGCGTGGTTCTACCTCGACCGGACCTCCACCTCCCGCCCGCCCACACCCGACGCCGACCACCTCGAGGTCACCTGACCTGCCACACTTCCTCGGGTGGCGGCGACGAGGAGCGCGGGAGTGGTGCTGCACCGACCGGGACCGGACGGCACCGAGGTGCTGCTCGGGCACATGGGCGGGCCGTTCTGGGCCCGCAAGGACGACGGGGCCTGGTCGATCCCCAAGGGTGAGCACGGCCCCGACGAGGACCCGCGGGCCGCTGCGGCCCGCGAGTTCGCCGAGGAGCTCGGCTCGCCCATGCCGGACGGGCCGCTCGTCGAGCTCGGAGAGGTACGGCTGTCGGGGGGCAAGCGGATCACGGCGTTCGCCCTCGCCGCCGACTTCGACGCCGACCGGATCGTCCCGGGCACGTTCACCCTGGAGTGGCCGCCGCGGTCGGGCACGCTGCAGGAGTTCCCCGAGATCGACCGGGCCGCGTGGTTCGACCTCGACACGGCACGCCGGAAGATCACGAAGGGGCAGCTCTCCCTGCTCGACCGGTTGCCGGCCGTTGTCGCCGGGTAGCGGGATCTCATGAGGTCCCTCGTCTCCGGACTGCTGCGCGGCGCCGCAGCTGGCGCAGCCGGCACCACCGCGCACTCCGCCGCCGGCTACCTGGACCGGGCGCACCGGCCGGCCCGGTTCTCCGCCTCGGGCCTGCTCGCGGACACCGCCACCGGCGTGGGTGTCGGCGCGCTCGCCGGCGTGCTGCGGGCGACCGGGGTGCGCCCGCCCGCCGCCGTGAGCGGACCGCTGCTCGGGCTGGCCGCCGCCGCTGCGCGCGGCGGTCCGTCGGCCGTGCTGCGGATCGTCGATCCGCGCCGCAGCGCGCACTGGGTCGCCGAGGCCGTCCCACCCGTGGTGTACGGGTTCACGACGCACGCCACCCTCGTCTCGGTGGCCCGCGTGGCCGAGGGCAGGGAGCCGGTACCGCAGGCGAGCCCCGCAGCGCTGCTGCGCGCGGCCGCGCTGGGTGCGGCGAGCGGGTCGCGCAGTGTCACCGGACTGGCCGCCGTGGCGCTGACGTCCCGGCCCGGCGACACCGGCCCGGTCGCCTCCCGGCTCGGCGGCCGCACCGGGAGCGCGGTCTCGAGCCTCGCCGCAGCCGGGGAGCTCGTGGCCGACAAGCTGCCGGGCGTACCGAGCCGCCTCGCGCCACTCGGGCTGATCCCCCGAGCCGCGTTCGGCGCCACGTCGGCCGCCGCGGTCGCCCGCCGCGACGGGCACGACCCGACGCTGCCCGGCCTCGTCGGCGCCGCCGCCGCGATCGGCACGGCCGTGCTGGGCGTGCAGCTGCGGGCGGCCGCGCAGCGGCGGTTCGGATCGGACCGGCCCGGGGCGCTGGCCGAGGACGTCATCGCGGCCGCGCTCGGCTGGCTCGGCGCGCGCCGCCCGGAATGATCCCGCGACGCGGAGGTTGATGAGAGCATGGCCGGTATCACCCGAGGTTTCACCGGACGGCGGCGCGAGCGCGACCAGCGACTGCCTCCCGGGCAGTACGACGCGCGTGACGAGTGGCCGGTGCTGCACGCCGAGGCCACCCCGAACATCCCCACCGACCGCTGGACGTTCACGATCGAGGGGCTGGTCGAGAACGTCGTCACCTGGAACTGGGACGAGATCCACGCGCTCCCCCGGTCCCGCTACGAGGGTGACATCCACTGCGTCACCACCTGGTCGAAGCTCGGCATGACGTTCGACGGCGTCTCGGTCGACACGCTGCTCGGCGCCGCGAAGCCGCTGCCGACGGCCACCCACGTGATGGCGGTGTCGCACACCGGCTACACCACGAACCTCCCGCTCGCCGACATCACCGACGGCAAGGCCTGGGTCGTGTGGGACGCCGACGGCAAGCCGCTCAGCACGATCCACGGTGGCCCGGCGCGCCTGCTGGTGCCACACCTGTACTTCTGGAAGAGCGCGAAGTGGGTGTCCGGCCTGCGCCTCATGGACCACGACGAGCAGGGCTTCTGGGAGCGCAACGGCTACCACGACCGCGGCGACCCCTGGGCCGAGCAGCGCTACCAGGGCGACTGATGACGCTGACCCCGGGCGGCACCACCCACCGCCGCACCCTGCGCTGGCAGACCGCGAAGGTCCTCTCCGTGCGGGACGAGACGCCGCGCGCCCGCACGTTCCGGCTCGCGCTCCCCGAGCCGCGCCCGCACCTGCCCGGGCAGTACTACGTCGTGCGGCTCACCGCCCCGGACGGCTACACGGCCTCCCGCGACTACTCCCTCGCGTCGGCTCCGGACGAGACGGGGGAGATCGAGCTGACCGTCGAACGGCTCGACGACGGAGAGGTCTCGGAGTTCCTGCACGACGTCGTGGTGCCCGGCGACGAGCTGGAGGTGCGCGGTCCGATCGGCTACTTCGGCTGGGACGCGAGCGGGCCCGCGCTGCTCGTCGGCGGCGGATCGGGCGTGGTGCCGCTGATGGCGATGCTGCGCCACGCCCGCCGGCTTGGCCGCCCCGACCTCGTGCGGCTGGTCGTCTCCGCCCGCTCGCCGGAGGACCTGTACTACGCCGACGAGCTGCCCGGCCCCGAGACCACCCTGATCTACACGCGCCGGGCGCCCGCCGACGCCGGCCGCGCCGTCGGCCGCCTCGCCGTCGCCGACGTCGCGCCGCTGGTGCGCGGGGGCGAGAGGGCCTACGTGTGCGGCTCCCCCGCCTTCGCAGACGCCGCCACCAACGTGCTGGTCGAGGCCGGTGTCCCGGCCGAGAGCATCCGCGTGGAGCGCTTCGGCCCATCGGGCTGAGACCCGGCGCCCACGCTGCGCGCCAGCTCGAGTCCCGGGTGGCGCGAGCGGTATCGAGCAAGGCGACTTTCCGGTGGTCACCCTGCGGGTCGAGGGTCGGAACCACCGGATAGTTGCGCGGCACCCGGCAACGACGGACTCGAGAACCGCCGTGCCCCCGCGTCGGGAACGGCCGCCCGAGCAACCACGGAATTCGGTGGTTCCGCCAACCCGACCCACTCGCCCACGCAAGAGCTCGATGCGAACGATGGGGACTACCCGGAAGGCCGGGACGGGTGCGCGACGGCCAGGGGCGCGGGGTGTCGAGAACGGCGCGCCAAGCCGAGGCTTTCATGATCAATCGACCCCTCGGGGCCTGATCGCGAGATCAAGCGACTGTGGCGCGCTGAGGCGCCCATGATCGTCCCGAGATGCGGCTCACCGTCCTCACCAGGGCGACCCACCTTTCTCTCGGACCGATCACGGGTCGTTGATCGCGGCGAGATGACGGTTCGCGCCCTGGCTAGGGCGGTCGTCGCCATCTGGGATCGATCATGCGCGCCCGCCCCGACCACCGCGCCTGTGAGCGCCGCTCGCGGGACTGAGTCCGGCGCCTGACCGCATGATCGCCGCGAGTGGTGGGAGAGCGACAGATCTGTCGCCGCCACTCCACTCCGGCCGATCTCGCCCGGCGATCCGTGGCCGGAGGGCCCGCCGTCGCGGTCCCCGCGGCCGACGCGCGGGGTGCTCGTTCACCTCCGCCGGTAGCTCGCCGTCCGGCTGATCGTTAGGTTGTCAGGACCAACGGCACCCCGGACAGGAGGCTGCGATGCCCGACCGCCCGCAGGTCCTGGTGGACCGAGCCAGCCCGGTGCCGCTGTACTTCCAGGTGGCGCGCCAGCTGGAGCAGGCCATCGAGTCGGGCGTGCTGCCGCCCGGCTCCCGCCTGGACAACGAGATCGCGCTCGCCGAGGAGCTGGGGCTGTCGCGCCCCACGATGCGGCAGGCGATCCAGTACCTGGTGGACAAGGGGCTGCTGGTGCGCAAGCGCGGCGTCGGCACCCACGTCGCACGGGCGCGGGTGCGCCGCCCGGTCGGTCTCACCAGCCTGTTCGACGACCTCGCGAGCTCGGGTCAGCGGCCGACGACCACCGTGCTCTCACACACCGTGGAACCCGCGTCGGGTGCGGTGGCGGCCGCGTTGGAGGTGCCGGAGGGCACGTCGGTCGTCACGCTGGAGCGGCTGCGCCGCACGGGCGGCGAACCCCTCGCGATCATGCGCAACCACCTGCGCGCCGACCTCGTGCCCCTGCAGCCGGAGCTCCTCGAACAGCGCGGGCTCTACGAGGTGCTGCGCGAGGCCGGGGTGGCACTCGCCTCCGCCACCCAGAGCATCGGCGCCCGCCGGGCCACCGCCGCCGAGGCCGCACTCCTCGACGAGACGCGCGGGGCCCCGCTGCTGACGATGCGGCGGACCACGTTCGACGACCGCGGGCTCGTCGTCGAGTTCGGCGACCACCTCTACCGGGCGTCGCGCTACTCGTTCGAGGTGGCGCTCACCGGCCGGTGACCTCGCACGGGCCCCGGAGCGGGACCGTCCCGCCGCGTCGGGCACGCTGCGTGCCCCCATCACCCGATCCAGTTCCCCAGGGGACCTCTTCGGGTGGAATTGGCCCGCCGCTCGCGACGGGCGCCGACCCGGGCAGTCAAGCTGTGGCCATGCGACGCAAGCGTCTGGCAGCAACAGCCCTGGTCAGCCTCGTGATCGGCGCGGTGCTGGCGCTTCTCGCGCCGTCGGCCCCCGCCGCGTCCGCCTCCGAGTCCGGCAGCTCGCCCGGAAACCGGGGCTGGGTCGCCGGGAGCGACGGCGACGACTGACCTCAACCTGCTCCGAACCCGACCCGGGGCCACCTGCCCCGTGCAGACCGCCGCCGCTCCCACCCCCTCCGGTGCGGCGGCGGTCCGCGTTCCGGGAGGGATCGTCAGCGCACGTCCGCTGCAGCGAGGACCTCGCTCAGCCGCCGCACGGTCTCCCGGGCCCGCTGCAGGTCGGCCACGCCGAGTCCGCTGCGGGCCAGCAGGTCCGCCCGCCGTGGCTCGCTCTCGCCCCAGAGCCGCTCCAACGTCCCCAGTCCGGCCGCAGTGGCGCGGAACTTGGGCGAACGTGGCCGCCGCGCGTTCGCCACGCCCGCCAGCTGCCCGTCGGCAACCAGCTCGTCGACGACGCGCTGAACCCCCTGGCGGACCTGGCCCAACCGGCGGGCGATCTCCGGTACGGACAGCGCCTCCTGCGAGACGACGCTGAGGACGTGCCAGCGCGCGACCGTCGTGCCCGCCTCGGCGGCGTCGCGTTCGCTGATCCGCCTGCTGCGACCGGCCAGCTCGTAGACGTCGGCCATGAGGAGGCGGTACTCGCCGACGAGCTCGGAGGTCATCGAGGGCACCGGCCCCTCACCGCTGCCGCCGGGCGCGGAACCGCTGGCGGACCCGCATACCGGCACCACCGGGCTCGCCCTCCTCCGCCTGCCAGCGAAAGCTCTCGGCGCCGAGCTCGCTGAACGTCCACCGGACGGGCACGGGGCCGGACCCGCGATCGAGCTCGCCGTCGAGCCGCAGGCCGTCCGCGGTCGGGCGCCCGACGAACGGGATCACCCAGCCCCGGCCCGGCCCGTGCCACGTCGACCGGAAGGCGCCGAGGTCGGGGTCGTAGAACCGGACGGTCATCCCCCACTCGCCGTCGACGCCCTCGGCCGCCCGGGTGCTGCGCGACGGGCTGATCCACACGTCGACGACCGCGCGCCCGTCGAGTGCCCACCCGAAGTGCCACTCACCGTCCCGGGTGTGGACGGTCCCGTCCGGCCCGATGTCGTCGACCTCGAGCGACCAGCTGCCGATCAACGGCGCGAAGAGCGCGAGGTGGTCGGCGAGGTCGTCGCGGGGCCCAGGGGCGAACAGCACGTCCTGCATCTCCGCATCCTGTCGTCTTTGACAGCATGCTGTCAAAGACGGTCAGGTGATCCATCTGCCATCCGCCGGTAGACCTCCGCGGCGGCGCGGGAGAAGCCGTCCGGCACGCCGACCGCGGCGAGGGCGGCGGCCGCTTCGTCCATCTCCCCCGCCCAGCGCCACGCCTTCGCCCCTGCGCGGGTGTGCAGCGCGTCCAGGTGCGCCGTGAGATCGACGCCGTCGCGGGCCAGCTGCTCGGCGAGGGGATCGCGCACGCCGTAGGCGTCGGCGGCCTCGGCGAGCGCCGCCCACAGCGTGGGAAGGGCCTTGGTCTGCAGGGCGTAGCAGGCCTTGATCGCGCTCGCCTGGCCGAGGCCGGGCCCGAGCACCCGGGCGGTGAACGGGGAGCCGGCGAACAGGTCGGCCACCGCGGGTGCCGCCTCCCCCGACAGCCACAGCACCGTGCGGCCGCGCTCCCAGGCCGGTGCGCCGATCACGGCCCCGTCGACCACGTGCCGCTCGCCCAGCAGCGCGCCGATGCCGTGCACCGTGGCGGGTGCGACGGCGTTCGCGTCGACGTAGAGGGGAGGGTCGGGACGGCCTGCGCACGCGGCGGCCACCTCCTCGGCGACGGCGCGCGCGGCGTGCGGCGGGCAGATCGAGATGATCAGGTGCGCGCGGCGGGCCAGCTCGGCCACGTCGGGCACGGCGACGAGGTCGGCGAGCTCCGCCCGCTTCGCGGTGGCGTGGCTGCGCCCGGCCGCTGCCCAGATCACCGCGCCCGCGCGCGCCTTCAGCGCCGAACCGAGCGCGGCGCCCATCGCACCGGGGTGCAGGATCCCGACCACCGGCCGGTTCGGGAGAGGTGAGTCCACGCCCGCATCATCGTCCCCGCCCGGCCGGCCTCCTCAGCCGCCCGCGACGAGCCGCTCGACGTGAGCTCGCATCTCAAGCAACCAGGGCGCAACCCCGGGCACGACGAACGCGCCGAGCAGGAACACCCCGACGGTGAGGGCGGGCGCCACCAGCAAGGCCTCGACGGACCCACCGGTGCGGAACCGCAGCGGCCGCGGGCTGCCAACCGGGTACCACCGGCGCCGCCGGATCGGCAGCGGCCACAGCAGCGGCGCGCCGGACTCGGTGATCGCATCGCCGATCGAATGCACCACCATCCCCAGCGTGACCGCGGTGCCCAGCCAGCCCGCCGTGCCCGCGGTGCCGCCCGGCACCGCGTGCTCGATGCCGTAAGTGAGCCCGGCGGCGATCACCAGCGACGGTGGCCCCGGCACCAGCGCGTCGAGCCCCTTGATCGCCAGGGCGAGGCACACGAACAGCGTGCCGACCAGCACCGGGGTGCCGAACCGCGCCGACGCGAGGTTCACCGCCACCCCGAGCAGGACGGCCCCGACGACGGTGTGGGTGAGGCCGCGGTGGGAGCCGCGACCGGTGTCCCGAGGACCTCGGGTGAGGTCGTACACCAGCCGCGACAGCGGCCGCACGAGGTGGCTCGCGACGAACGAGGCCGCCGAGAACCGGCGCGTGGCCATCGACGACGGGTGGTCCAGGTCGGGCAGCAGGGCCGCACCCGCGCAGACCGCGGTGAACGTCAGCACGGTGCCGGCGTCGGGGTGCTCCCCCAGGAGCTGGGGTACGAACCCCGCGACCGCAAGCCCGAGGGCCGCTCCCGACAGCGCGTGACTGACCCCGAGCACGCCGCGACGTTAACCCGACCGGGCGACATGATCGCCTCGCCACGCCGACGCGCGTGATCGGTGATCAGCCCCTGACCACGAGTGCCGGGTGGCGCCGGCGTGCGTAGCGCCTGGCGCAGCGAGCGGCATACCCTCGCGCGTCGTGGGCGACGGGGCTCTCAAGCGCGACGCGGTCGGCGTCACCGGCTCGGTGGCCATGTCGCTGGGCGTCATGAACCCCGCATCGGGGATCATGTTCACCGCGGCCTTGATCGCGGTCCACGCCGGCCCGGCGCTCCCGCTCGTCTACCTGATGTCGCTGGTCGGCGTGATGCTGCTCGTCAACACGATCGCCGAGTTCTCGCGCCGCCTGCCGCACGCCGGGTCGTTCTACGCCTTCAACACGGCAGGCCTCGGACCCACGTTCGGGTTCTTCGCCGGGTGGCTGCTGTTCGCGGCCTACCTCTACCCGCAGAACCTGCTCGCCTTCGGGGCCTTCGCCTCGGCAGCGCTCGCTACCCAGCTCGGGATCCACGTCGCGTGGTGGGTGTTCACGGTCGCCGCCGCGGTGACGATCTGGGCGCTGTCGCTGCGCGGCCTGCTCGGCCTGCGCGAGCGCGTGGAGGCGGTGGCGGGGCGGATGAGCGTCCGCAGCCTGCGTGGCGCCGGCACGGTGCTCCTGGTGCAGATGCCACTGGTGCAGACGCCACTGCCGGTTGAGCGGGCGGCCGCGCCGACTCCTCGGCACGGCTCATAGCCCGCCCGCAGCCATCTCGATCAGCCGCCGAGCCGGTCCAGGAGCTGCTGGGCGGCCAGCGTGGGGGTGAGCTCGCCGTCCCGGACGGCCCGCTCGACCTCGGGGAGGGCCGCGCGGACGCCCGGGTCGGACTGCAGGCGGTCGAGCAGGCGGTCGCGGACCACCCGCCACATCCACTCGACTTGCTGGTCGGCGCGGCGGCGCTCCAGCTCGCCCGCCGCTTCGAGTGCGGCGCGGTGGTCCAGCACCGCCGTCCACACCTCGTCCATGCCTGCGCCGGTCTGGGCGCTGCACGTGAGGACCGGTGTGGTCCAGGCCGCGGTGGAGGGGGTGAGCATGCGCAGGGCGCCGCGCAGCTCGCGGGCCGCCGCGCGGGCGTCGGCCTCGTGCGGGCCGTCGGCCTTGTTGACGGCGACGACGTCGGCGAGCTCGAGGATGCCCTTCTTGATCCCCTGCAGGGAGTCGCCGGTGCGGGCGATCGTGAGCAGGAGGAACGTGTCGACCATCGCGGCGACGGCCACCTCCGACTGGCCGACCCCGACTGTCTCCACCAGCACCACGTCGTAACCGGCGGCCTCCATCAGCACGATCGTCTCGCGGGTCGCGCGTGCGACGCCGCCGAGCGTGCCGGCGCTCGGCGAGGGCCGCACGAACGCGCCGTCGTCGCTCGCGAGGCGCGCCATGCGGGTCTTGTCGCCGAGGATCGAGCCCATCGTCCGGGTCGAGGACGGGTCGACGGCGAGCACGGCCACGCGGTGGCCCGCCGCGGTGAGCCGGGTGCCGAGCGCCTCGATGAAGGTGGACTTCCCGACGCCCGGCACGCCGCTGATCCCGACCCGGCGACCGCCACCGGCGTGCGGGAGCAGCTCCATCAGCATCTGCTGCGCGGCCTCGCGGTGGTCGGTGCGGTGCGACTCGACGAGCGTGATCGCCCGCGCGAGCACCGCCCGCGACCCGGCCAGCACGCCCTTCACCAGGCCTGCGACGTCGACCTCGCGCGGCACGGCTACCCGTGCAGCTTCGCCGTGAGGGTGCCGAGCAGGTCGACGGCGGCCTCGGCGATGACGGTGCCGGGGCCGAAGACCGCGGCGGCGCCCGCCTCCTGCAGTGCGGCGTGGTCGGCGGGCGGGATCACACCGCCGACGACGATCATGATGTCGTCGCGGTCCAGCTCTGCGAGCTCGGCGCGCAGCTCGGGCACGAGCGTGAGGTGCCCGGCGGCGAGCGAGCTGACCCCGACGACGTGGACGTCCGCCTCGACGGCCTGGCGGGCGACCTCGGCGGGGGTGGAGAACAGGGGGCCGACGTCGACGTCGAACCCGAGGTCGGCGAACGCGGTGGCGATCACCTTCTGGCCGCGGTCGTGCCCGTCCTGGCCGATCTTGGCCACCAGGATGCGCGGCTGGCGGCCCTCGAGGGCGGAGAACTCCTCCACCAGCTCGCGGGCGCGGTCGATCGCCGGGTTCTGCCCCGCCTCATGCGCGTACACACCGGAGATGATGCGGATCTGCCCGGCGTGGCGCGAGAACAGCTTCTCCAGCGCGTCGGAGATCTCCCCGACCGTGGCCTTCGCCCGCGCTGCAGCGACCGACAGGGCGAGGAGGTTCTGCTCCTCGCTGCGCGGGGAGCCCTCGGCGACCAGGGCGGCCGCGTTCGTCAGCGCCTGCAATGCGCCCTCGACCGCGCGATCGTCACGTTCCTCCCGCAGCCGGCGCAGCTTCTCCAGCTGCTCGCGACGCACGCCGGCGTTGTCGACCTTCAACACCTCGACGTCCTCGTCGGAGTCGGCGACGTAGGTGTTGACGCCGATCACGGGCTGGCGCCCGGAGTCGATCCGCGCCTGGGTGCGGGCCGCGGCCTCCTCGACCCGCAGCTTCGGGATCCCGGCGTCGATCGCGGCCGCCATCCCACCGGCCCGCTCCACCTCGGTGATGTGCGCCCAGGCGTGGCGGGCCAGGTCGTAGGTCAGCCGCTCCACGTAGAAGCTGCCACCCCACGGGTCGATCACCTTCGTGGTGCCGGACTCGTGCTGCAGCAGCAGCTGCGTGTTGCGCGCGATCCGCGCGGAGAAGTCGGTCGGCAGCGCGAGGGCCTCGTCCAGGGCGTTGGTGTGCAGCGACTGGGTGTGGCCCTGGGTGGCGGCCATCGCCTCCACGCAGGTGCGGATCACGTTGTTGTAGACGTCCTGCGCGGTCAGCGACCACCCCGAGGTCTGGCAGTGGGTGCGCAACGACAGCGACCTGTCGCTACCCGGGTCGAACTGCTTCACCAGCTTGGCCCACAGCAGCCGCGCCGCGCGCAGCTTCGCCACCTCCATGAAGAAGTTCATGCCGATGCCGAAGAAGAACGACAGCCGGGGCGCGAACGCGTCGATCCCCAGCCCGGCGTCGACCCCGGCCCGCAGGTACTCCACGCCGTCGGCGAGCGTGTAGGCCAGCTCCAGGTCGGCGGTCGCACCCGCCTCCTGGATGTGGTAGCCGGAGATGGAGATCGAGTTGAACTTCGGCATCTCCCGCGAGGTGTAGGCGAAGATGTCGGAGATGATCTGCATCGACGGCTGCGGCGGGTAGATGTAGGTGTTGCGGACCATGAACTCCTTGAGGATGTCGTTCTGGATGGTTCCCGTGAGCTTCTCGTGCGGGACGCCCTGCTCCTCGCCGGCCACGATGTAGAGGGCGAGCACCGGTAGCACGGCGCCGTTCATCGTCATCGACACCGACATCTCGCCGAGCGGGATGCCGTCGAACAGCTGCCGCATGTCGTAGATCGAGTCGATGGCGACGCCCGCCATGCCCACGTCGCCCCCCACGCGGGGGTGGTCGGAGTCGTAACCGCGGTGCGTCGCGAGGTCGAACGCGATGGACAGACCCTTCTGCCCGGCCGCCAGGTTGCGCCGGTAGAAGGCGTTCGACTCCGCCGCGGTGGAGAAGCCCGCGTACTGGCGCACCGTCCAGGGCTGGGTGGTGTACATCGTCGGGTACGGGCCACGCAGGTACGGCGCGATCCCCGGATAGGTGTGCAGGAAGTCGATGCCGGTGAGATCGGCCGCGGTGTAGAGCGGCTGCACGGCGATGCCCTCCGGCGAGTCCCACACCGGGACCTCTCCGGCCCAGTGCTGCTCGGGCGGTGCCTCGTCGTCGAGGGGGACCCGGGTGAAGTCGGGGATCACGGCTGCACCTCCAGTGCCCGGTGGACCGACTCGATCACGGCCAGTGCGTCGCACCCCGCGGCGAGGTTGCCGTCCACGCCCGGCACCTCCGCCGTGCCCGCCAGCAACAGATACCTCGCCCCGGCTGCGCGCAGCGCCGCCACCGTCTCCTCGGCGCGCTCGGCGTAGAGCGCGTCCGGCGCGCAGAGCACCGCCACCGGGGTGCCCGCCTCCCGGAACGCCGCGACCACCTCGTCGGAGGTCTCGGTCGGTCCCGCTTCCGGGGTCTCGATCCCACCGGCCTGCAGGAGGTTGCGCGCGAACCCCGCCCGCGGCGTGTACGCGGCGAGCGGGCCGAGGGTGGCCAGGAACGCCCGCGGCCGGGAGCCGGTCTCGGCGAGCAGGGCGTCCGACCGGTCCCGGTAGGCCTCGTAGCGCTCCGCGGGCCGGAACCGCGGCAGCCCGGCCGGGGGCGGACCGGGGTCGCCCGCCGGCTCCCGAATCTCCCCCGGGTCGGCGTACTCGCTCACCCCGACGATCGGCGCGGTGCGCCGGGCGGCCGCCTCCTCGCGCCGCCCGCGAACGACGGCGACCCGTTCGGCCACCAGGCCGGCGTCCAGGGCGGCGAGCACCCCGCCTGCTGCCTCGATCTCCTGGAAGAACGCCCACGCCGCGGCGGCGAGCTCGCGGGTCAGCGACTCCACGAACCAGGAGCCGCCCGCCGGGTCGATCACCCGCGCCAGGTGCGCCTCCTGCACGAGCAGCGACTGCGTGTTGCGCGCGATCCGCCGGGAGAACGGTCCGGACCCACCCAGGGCGGCGTCGAACGGGGCCACCGTGACCGCGTCCGCCCCGCCGATGCCGGCCGCGAAGCCCGCGACCGTGCCGCGCAGGAGGTTGCCGTGCACGTCCCGCCGGGTCAGCATCGACGGCGACCCCACTGCGTGCTGGAACTGCGGCGACGCCGCACCGCACGCCTGCGTGACCCGCGACCACAGCAGGCGCGCCGCCCGCAGCTTCGCGATCGTCGGGAACTGCTCGGCAGTGGCGGCGTACCGGAACTCGATCAGCCCGGCCGCCGCGGGCAGGTCGAGCCCGGCCGCGGTGAGCGCCCGCAGGTAGGCGACGCCCGCGGCGAGCGAGAACCCCAGCTCCTGCGCATCCGACGCCCCGGCGCCGTGCACCGGCAGCGCGTCGACGACCACCGCACGGACCCGCGGGAACTCCTTCGCCACCCGCACGGCGAGCGGCACGACCGCATCGGGCTCCGGCCCGTCGCCGGTACGAGCCCGCCTGCCCACCGGGTCGAGACCCAGCGTGCCCAGCAGATCGGCGGGCGGGACGCCGCGATCCGCCGCCAGGCCGAGGAACGCGTCGGCCGCGGCGAGCTCCGTGTCCGCGCTGTCGCCCGACGCGTCGAGCACGACGGGGGCGAGATCGAGGTGCACGCCGTCGAGGACCGCGCCGAGATCCGCGACGGCGGTGCCACCGGCACCGACCGCGAGCCAGATCGAGGACACCCCGTTCTCGAGGTCGGCGAGCACCGCACCACGAGCTGCCGCGGGGTCGGGATCGGCGTGGCGCTGCCGCACGTCCCATCCGGCGGGGGCGGGGCCGTTCGCGCGCCCGCCGCGCACGTACGGGGCCGCGCCGGGCACCCCGGCAGCATCCGGGTCGGGGGCGTCGCCCGCCGTGTAGAGGGGGCGGACCGGGATGTCGTCGAGCGTGCGCCCGGTCAGCCTGTCGAACCCCGCGCCCGGCTCGGCGTTCTCCGGGAGCTTGCCTGCCTTGCGCACCACCTGGTCGACGAGCGCGAGCCAGTCGGCCCGGTCCGCCTCGGGGAACTCAGCGGCGAGCGCCAGCTCCTCCGGCTCCGGGGGCGCCTGCGCGTCGAGCGCGTCACCGTCGACCTGTGCCGTACCGGCCGTTCCGCTGGGGGCCGTGTCCATGCAGCGCCACACCTTCCGCCACCCCGGGCGGCAACCCTGCCGCCGGGCCCGACCGTCCGGAGTGTAGGTCGGTGCGGCTGCTGCGGCCGGGTCCCCGCGGGGTGATCCGACCCACGGCCGCTCAGGCGAGCCGGATCTCCTCCCCGGTCACGGTGATGTCCCGCTCCGCGAGCGGGGTCTTCGCGGGCCCGTCCACGACGGAGCCGTCGGCGGCTGCGAACTTGCTGCCGTGGCAGTTGCAGTTGATCGTGCCGTCGGCCACCTCCGTGACCGGGCAACCCTGGTGGGTGCAGGTGGCGGAGAAGGCGCGGTACTGCCCCGCGGCCGGCTGGGTGACCACCACGTCCTGTTCGGCGAACACGGCACCGCCGCCGACCGGGATGTCGGACGTCTTGGTGAGCGCTGCGCCCTGCGAAGAGCCGCCCTGGGGAGAACCGCCCTGGGCGGGAGCGCCCTGCGCGTCCGGTGCGGCGGGCGCCTGCGCGGGCGCCGTGCCGGCTCCGTAGGTGGTGCAGGCGCTCAGCGCTGTGACGCAGGCGGCACCGCACGTACCCGCGACGAACGCGCGCCGCGTGAGGGGGCTCGGGTGGGCAGGAAGCACGGGTTTCCCTTCAGAAGGAGAGTCCGGACGTCGAGAAGAACCACACCGCCGAGCTGAGCCAGACGGCGGTGAGGGATGTGAACAACAAACCCCCGAGCAGCGGGAGGCTCCAGCGGGGGCTCGTCGGCCGCTGCAGCACGAGCATCTTCGTGACGAACACGCCGTACAGGAAGCAGCCTGCGAGTGAGTGCACGAGCACGCGCGTCGTGCCGTCGGCGAATCCGAGGGCGTAGAGGCAGTGCACGGCCACCGGGACGGTGAGCAGCACCGCCGCCCGCCCCGACCAGCGGTGCAGGCCCGCCACCCAGCCGGGCGCGCCGCCCGCCGCCCGCCACCGGCGACCCACCCGCCCGTAGAGGGCGGCCGCGGACCACAGCTGCACGAGCGCGAGCAGGAACGCGCCGGTGGCCAGCCACGACTTCGCGGCGATCCCCGAGGAGAAACCTGCGATGTTGAGCGCGACCGACGTCGGCTCGTGCGTCCGGCCGTACACCCCGAGGCCCACTGCGACCAGCGAGCCGATGGCCGCCGCGACGACGAACCCGGCGGCTCCGCTCCGCGGTGCGGCGCGGCGGTGGGGCGGAGGGATGGGATAGCCCACCGCGCGCGGCATGGTCCGCTCATGATCCGGCCCGGAATGCGGCCCGGGCATCCCGGCGGTCGTCTGCTGGGACGGGAAGCCGGGTGCGGAGCGGGTCATCGCCGGACCACCGGCGCGGAGCCGTCGAGGGCGGTGACCGTGACCGGAACGCCGTCGATCGTCGTCGCGGCGGGGTCGGCCGGGTTCAGCGCGGGCGCGGGCCTGCGGGTGCCGCCCGCGTTGGCGACGCCGGTGACCTTGCCGTCCTCGTCGACGATCCAGCCGATCCGGGTGAGGACACCGCGCACGGCGGCGCGACCCTCGTAGAGCCCGGCAGGCGTCGCGACGCTCTCCGCGGCGAAGGGCAGCTCCTCGCCCCCGACGGTGACCGTGCCGAGTGTGGCCGCGTCCGTCACGGTGGCGGTGATGCCGGGCTTGCCGTCCGCCCCGGACAGCTGCAGGTCCGCGCCGGTGATCGTGCCGTCGAGCCAGGCCTCGACCTTCTTGCCGTCGCAGACGTAGGCCACGGCCTTCCCGTCCTTCACAGCGAGGGCGACGGTGACCTCGTTGCCCGCCGACCGGCCCGTGTACGCCGCCTGGACCACGGCGGGCGCTACCGGGGCGGCGGCGGGCGGGACGGGTGGTGCGGCGGCGTTCGGCGCGGGACCCGCGTCCGGCGCGGCTCCCGGCGCCACCTCGGCCGCGACGACCGGCGGCGCGGCCACGGCGGTGCCGGCCGTGGTGGCCGGCGGGCCGAGGACCGTGGTGTTGACCAGCAGCAGCCCACCGCCGAGCGCGGCCACCGTCCCGAGTGTGATCAGCGGTGCGAACCTGGACACGGCATTTCCCCCGGGGTCGTCGGGGCCCGGTCGGTCCGGGCGCACTCCTCCCCACACGGATGCGATGGCCGAGCGGTTCGAGGAAATACCGATGAACCACCCGCCGCGTTCGGCCGTGTCGGGGGTGGGAACTGCTCCGCTAGGGTTCCGCCCCCGACCCAAGCCCCGGGAGCCCACCGACCATGCCACCCGCCCGTGATCGTGACGAGGCACTGGTGCACGCCGTTTACTCCGAGCACGGGCGCGCTCTGCTCGCGTACGCCACCCGGCTGACCGGCGATCGTGCCGCTGCGGAGGACATCGTGCAAGAGACGCTCATCCGTGCCTGGCGACATCCCGACGTACTGACCAACGGCAAGGGCTCCACGCGGGGCTGGCTGCTCACGGTGGTGCGCAACCTCGTGACCGACCGGTACCGGGCCAAGGCCGCCCGGCCGCAGGAGGTCGCGGAGAACCCGGACATGCCGCCCATGGTCCGTGACCACGCCGACAGCGTCGTGGCCTCGGTCACGGTGATGGCGGCCCTCGACGAGCTGTCGGAGGACCACCGGGGCGTGCTCGACCAGATCTACTTCCAGGGACGCAGCCTCGGCGAGGCCGCCATGGCGCTCGGCATCCCGGCCGGCACCGTGAAGTCGCGGTCGTACTACGCGCTGCGGGCACTGCGGCAGGCACTGGCGGGAACGATGTCCGAAGGCGCGACGGGGCGGGAGGTGCCGGCATGAACCGCCACCGGGCCGGGAACGGCGGCTGGACGGGACCGGAGTACGGCGGGGCGCACATCCCCGAGGAGCTCGGCGCCCATGCCCTTGGCCTGCTCGACCCGGCGCAGTCGCGCGCCGTTGAAGAGCACCTCGCCGGCTGCCCGGCGTGCCGCCGCGAGTGGGAGGAACTGCGCGGGATGGTCGACCTGCTCGACGACGTGCCACCGGAGGCGTTCCTCGACGGTCCACCGGACGCCGACTTCATGCTGCAACGCACCGTGCGCCAGATCCGGGCGGAGGCGGCGGCGCGACGCCGCCGGGGCCGGTTCCTGTTCGTCGCCGCGGCCGCCGCCGTGATCGCCGTCGTACTGGGCGGCGGGGTGATGATCGGGAGACAGACCGCCCCACCACCCCCCGCGGTCGTGGCCGCGCCGGGCGCCGTACAACTGGCGGGCGACGGCGCTCCCGGCGTCTCGATGACCGCGACGCTCACCCCTGCCGCTGGCTGGGTGCGCCTCACGACCTCGGTGAAGGGGATCCCGGCCGGCGAGCGGTGCTACATCGTCGTGGTGGCCGAGGACGGTACCCGCGAGATCGCGGGGGGCTGGCTCGTCTCGCCGTCCGGCTGGCGCGACGGCGTGACGCTCGACGGCTCCGCCCTGGTGCCACTCGACCAGGTCGCCGAGGTGGTCATCCAGAACGAGGCAGGCCGGGAGTTCGCCACCGCAAGGGTTTAGGAGCCTCGAGGCCTGCCTTCTCAGGGCCTCCCGGCGGCGCCGCGCATTGTGCGGGGACGCCCCTCACAGCTCAAGGGCGCTGCGCGTCGCTCCGCGATCGCTAGCGCGACCCTTGACCTGCGAGCCTCTGCGACCCCTTGAGGGCAAGCTATGCGGGCAGGCCCAAGGGCCTGCCCTCTCGGTGCGCGGCGCCGCCAGGAGACCGGTGTCGGGCATCTCCTTGTCCCGGTCCCTCGCGCACCCCGTTTCGGCTCACGCACCCCGTTCCGGTCCATGCGACCGGTCGACGGGGTGCATCAGCCGAGAAGGGGTGCGTGAGCTGTGAAGATCACCAGTTGGGTGCGTTTTCCGACGCAGGGCGTCGGGTTTCGCACCGAAACGCTGATCATGCCCGTGAGACCGGGCTTCGGTGGCGCCGCGCCCCGAGAGGGCAGGCCCGGGCCTGCCCGCGAAGCGGGCCCTCAGGGGTCGTAGAGGCTCGCGGGTCAAGGGTCGCGTAGCGATCGCGGCAGCGACGCGCGGCCACGTCCGCGGAGGTGGTGTACAAGATCGCCCCCGCGTGATCTTGGTGAAGGTTATGCGGTGAGCGCCTCGGTTGTCACCGGTGGCTCGCTGGTGGCCGGGTTGGGTTCGGTGGTGATGATGCGGATGCGGGACTTGGCCAGCAGTTCCAGGCCCATGTAGCGGCGGCCTTCGGTCCATTCGTCGCTCTGCTCGGCCAGGACGGCGCCGACCAGGCGGATCAGGGCGTCGCGGCCGGGGAAGATCCCGACCACGTCGGTGCGGCGGCGGATCTCCTTGTTCAGCCGCTCTTGCGGGTTGTTGGACCAGATCTGGCGCCAGATCTCGCGTGGATAGCTGGTGAAGGCCAGTAGCTCGGCGCGGGCCGCTTCGAGGTGTTGGGCCGCGTCGCGGAAGCGGGGCTCGAGGGCGTCGATGACGCGGTCGTACTGGGCGTGCACGGCGTCGGTGTCGGCCTGGTCGAAGATGGTGCGCACCTGGGTGGCCACGTGCGGCTGCGCGCTCTTCGGGACGCGGGTGAGCAGGTTGCGCAGGTAGTGGGTGCGACACCGCTGCCAGGCCGCGCCGGGCAACGCGGAGCCGATCGCCGCGACCAGGCCGGGGTGGGCGTCGGAGATGACCAGCTGCACCCCGGACAGGCCGCGGGCGACCAGTCCGCGCAGGAACGCCAGCCAGCCGGCGCCGTCTTCGGCGCTGGCGACGTCCAGGCCGAGGATCTCCCGATGGCCATCGGCGTTCACCCCGGTCGCCACGAGCGCGTGCACGTTGACCACGCGGCCGTCCTCGCGGACCTTCACCACGAGAGCGTCGACCCAGACGAACGTGTAGGGCCCGTGATCGAGGGGGCGCTGCCGGAACGCGGTGACCTGGGCGTCGAGGTGGGTGGCCATCTCCGACACCTGCGATCGGGACAGCGACTTGACGCCGAGCTGCTCGGCGAGGCGCTCGACTCGGCGGGTGGAGACGCCGAGTAGGTAGGCGGTGGCCACGACGGTGACCAGGGCCTGCTCGGCGCGGCGGCGGTGGGTCAGCAGCCAGTCGGGGAAGTAGGAGCCCTCGCGCAGCTTCGGCACGGCGAGCTCGACGGTGCCGGCGCGGGTGTCCCATTCCCGGGCCCGATACCCGTTGCGCCGGTTGACCCGCTCCTGGCTGCGTTCGCCGTAGTCGGCGCCGCAGGCCTGGTCGGCCTGGGCGGACATCATCGCGTTCGCCAGCGAGGCGATCATCTGCCGGAGTAGATCCGGCGACGCGCCCTGCAGCTGCTGCTCCAACAGTTCGGTGACCTCGATATGGTGCGGTGCGGCCATCGTGGTGATCCTCTCGGTGAGTTCCTTGGTCGGTACTCATCAAGATCACGCGGTGGCCGTCTCACATCACGACGCCACGCCGCTCACCAGCGAGGGACTCGTACACCACCTCTGAGGACGCAGCCCGACGCGCAGCGCCCTTGAGGCGTGAGGGGCGGCCCCGCATGATGCGCGGCGCCACCGAAGGCCCGGGGAGAGGTGGCCTCGACAGACCGCGACGCCACCCAAGGCCCGGGGAGGGCCGAGCCTGGACGGGCGACTGCCACCGGGGGCGAGATCCGCGACACCCACCCACCCCTCGATCTTCTACATGCGGTAGAACTACTACAGGCAGTAGAAGTTCACGGGGGAGGCTCGGGTGGACGCACTGGACCTGGCGCGGTGGCAGTTCGGGATCACGACGATCTACCACTTCCTGTTCGTCCCGCTGACCATCGGGCTCTCCGTGGTGGTCGCGGCGCTGCAGACCGCATGGCACCGGACCGGACGGCCGGAGTACCTGCGCGCGACGAAGTTCTTCGGGAAGCTGTTCCTGATCAACTTCGCGATGGGCGTGGTGACCGGGATCGTCCAGGAGTTCCAGTTCGGGATGAACTGGAGCGCCTACTCGACGTTCGTCGGGGACGTCTTCGGGGCGCCGCTCGCACTGGAGGCCCTGCTCGCGTTCTTCCTGGAGTCCACGTTCATCGGCCTGTGGATCTTCGGGTGGGACCGGCTCCCGCGCCGCGTCCACCTGGCGACGATCTGGGCCGCCGCGATCGGCTCGAACCTGTCGGCGTTCTTCATCCTCGCCGCCAACGCGTGGATGCGGCACCCCGTCGGGTTCGCCGTCGACCCCGTGAACGGGCGCGCGTACCTCACCGACATCTGGGCGGTGGTCACCAACCCGCAGGCGCTCTCGACGTACGTGCACGTGGTCAGCGCGTCGTTCGTCGTGGCCGGCCTGTTCGTGGTCGCGGTCTCGGCCTACAAGCTGCTCCACCGCGACCGGGCACCGCACCCCGATGAGCCCGGTCTCTTCCGCCGGACGCTGCGCGCAGGCCTGGTCACCACGGCGGTCGCCGGCGCGGTTGTTGCCCTCTCCGGGGACCACCAGGCCAAGCTCATGGCCGAGTACGAGCCGATGAAGCTCGCATCGGCCGAGGCGATCTGGGAGACGGAGGGCGCGGCCGGCTTCTCGCTGTTCGCGATCGGGGACCACGAGATCGGCGAGGTCGGCGTCGGCCGCAACTTCGTGGACCTCGAGGTGCCCTACGTGCTCAGCTTCCTCGCCACGGGGTCCCCCGCCGGTGAGGTGGAGGGCATCAACGACCTGCAGCGCCGGTTCAGCGAGCAGTTCGGACCGGGCGACTACACCCCGAACATCCCGGTCCTGTACTGGTCGTTCCGGCTGATGATCGGGCTCGGGCTGGCTGGCGTCGGGGTCGGTGTCCTCGGCCTGTGGCTCACCCGGCGCGGGGCTCTGCCGCGACAGCGGTGGATGTACCGGGTGGCGATCGCCGCGCTGCCCGCTGCGCTCGCCGCCAACATCTTCGGCTGGGTCCTCACCGAGATGGGCCGCCAGCCCTGGACGGTGGTCGGGCAGCTGCTCACCGCCGCGAGCGTCTCCCCCGGTGTGAGCCTCTTCGAGGTGGCCTTCTCGCTCACGGTCTTCACCCTGCTCTACGGCGTCCTCGCCGTCGTCGAGGCGCGGCTGCTCCTGCGCTACGTCAAGGCGGGGCCGGGCCACGTGATGCCGTACCCGCGCGCGGGTGAGCCGGAGCCCGACCGCATCCCCGCGTTCGTCTACTGAGGAGCCACGCCATGGACCTGCCAACCGTCTGGTTCGTCGCGATCGCGGTGCTCTGGACCGGCTACTTCGTGCTGGAGGGCTTCGACTTCGGGGTCGGCATGCTGCTGCCCGTGCTCGGCCGCGGCTCCGACGCCGACCGGAGGGTCGTGATCAACGCGATCGGTCCGGTCTGGGACGGCAACGAGGTCTGGCTGATCACCGCGGTCGGGGCCATGTTCGCCGCGTTCCCGGCCTGGTACGCGGGCCTGCTCAGCGGCTTCTACCTGCCGGTGCTGCTGGTCATCGTGGCCCTGATCGGACGCGGCGTTGCGTTCGAGTACCGCGGCAAGGTCGACGACCCCCGGTGGCGCGCCCGCTGGGACGCCGTGATCGTCGCCGGCAGCGCGGTGCCCGCGTTCACCTGGGGCCTGGTGTTCGCCAACCTCCTGCGCGGCGTCGAGCTGGGCCCCGACGGCGTCGTGCGCTCCGGCCTGCTCGACCTGCTCAACCCGTACGCGCTGGTGGGCGGCCTGGCGACGCTGACGCTGTTCGTCCTGCACGGCGCGGTGTTCCTGGCGCTCAAGACCGACGGCCCGGTCCGGCACCGCGCGCGGGCCGCGGCGGGTGCGGCGGCCCCCGCCGCCGGGGCGACGCTCTTCGCGTTCCTCATGTGGACCCAGGCCGACCACGCCTCGCCAGCCACGTCGGTCGTCGCCGCCTGCGCGGTCGGGGCCCTGGTGGCGGGGGCGCTGCTGGTGGCCCGCCGGCGGGAGGGCTGGGCGTTCCTCGCCACCGCGGTCGCGATCGCGGCCACGACCGCGGTGCTCTTCGGGACGCTCTTCCCCGCGGTGCTGCCCTCGCTGCTGGACCCGGCGTACGACCTCACCGTCCACGGCGCCGCGTCGGCGCCGTACACGCTGGGGATCCTGTCCTGGATCGGCGCGTTCTTCCTGCCCGTGGTGGTGCTCTACCAGTCCTGGAGCTACTGGGTGTTCCGGCGCCGCGTGACGCGGGCGCACGTGTCATGAAGCCGCTCGACCCGCGACTGGTCCGGTCGACCGCGGCCGTGCGGGTGCACCTCGCCGTCACGGTCGCGTGCGGGTTCGCGGCCACCGCGCTGATCCTGCTGCAGGCCTGGCTGGTGGCGCGGGTGATCGGGGGCGCCACGGCGGGGGCGGCGGACACGCTGGGCGCGACGGTCGCCGCGGTCGGCGCCGTCGCGCTCGCCCGCGCCGCCCTGACCTACGGGGCCGAGACCGCCGCGCTGCGCAGCGCCGCCCGGGTCAAGTCCGACCTGCGCAGGCGGCTCGTCCGGCACGTCGCCACGAGCGACCCGGCGAGCACCGACGCGGGCGAGCTCGCCACCCTCGCCACCCGCGGCCTCGACGCGCTCGACGACTACGTCGCCCGCTACCTCCCCCAGCTCGTGCTCGCGGTGCTCGTGCCCGTGGCCGTGCTCGCCGTCGTGTTCCGGGCCGACTGGATCTCCGGCCTGGTGATCGCACTGACGCTGCCGCTGATCCCGGTGTTCATGGCGCTCGTCGGGATGCACACCCAGGAGCGCACGCGCCGGCAGTGGCACCTGCTGGAGCGGCTCGGCGGCCACTTCCTCGACGTGGTCGAGGGGCTGCCGACGCTCGCCGTCTTCCGCCGCGCGAAGGCCGAGGCCGCGCTCATCCGGCGCGTGACCGACGCCCACCGCGAGGCCACGATGCGCACGCTGCGGGTGGCGTTCCTGTCGGCGTTCGTGCTGGAGCTGCTCGCGACCCTGGCCGTGGCGCTGGTGGCGGTGGAGATCGGGCTGCGGCTGCTCTACGGCCGCCTCGACCTGGAGACGGCGCTCCTGGTGCTGATCCTCGCGCCGGAGGCGTACCTGCCGCTGCGGGAGGTGGGAGCGCGGTTCCACGCGAGCATGGAGGGCGTCACCGCGGCCGAGCGGGTGTTCGCCGCGCTGGAGCGGCCTGGCACCGCGCCTGCCCCGGTCGCCCCCGTCGAGCCCGCGCCGCGCCCGACCGTGCGGTTCGCCGGCACCGGCCTGACCTACCCGGGCCGGGACGTCCCGGCCCTCGACGGCGTCGACCTCGTCCTGCGCCCGGGCACGACCACGCTCGTCACCGGCCGCAGCGGCGCGGGCAAGACCAGCCTCCTCGCGCTGCTCCTGAGGTTCGCCGAGCCGACGGCCGGCCGGGTGCTCGTCACCGCGACGGACGGCCGGGAGGTCGACCTGGCCGACGTCGACCCGGACGCCTGGCGCACGCGCATCGCCTGGCTCCCCCAGCACCCGTACCTCTTCGACGCGTCCGCGGCCGACAACATCCGCCTCGGCCTGCCCGGGGCGTCCGACGAGGCGGTGCGGCGGGCCGCCCGGCGCGCCGAGGCCGAAGAGGTGATCCGCGCGCTCCCCGACGGTTACGCCACCCCGCTCGGTGAGCGCGGGCACCGGCTGTCCGCGGGCCAGCGCCAGCGCATCGCCCTGGCCAGGGCGTTCCTGCGCCAGGAGGCCCTCGACGCGCCGATCGTGCTGCTCGACGAGCCCACCGCGCACCTGGACCCCGAGCACGCCGCCGCCGTCCGGGCGGGGGTGGCCCGGCTGCTCGAGGGGCGGACCGGCGTGATCGTCGCCCACGACGAGGGCTGGTCGGACCTCGCGGACGAGGTCGTGCACCTGGAGACGGACGCGCTGATCGGGGCGGCTCATGCCTGACACGGACCGGACCGGATTCCGACGAACGGCGCGTTCGTCGGATAGGTACCGACCAACGCGCCGCTCGTCGGAAGAGGGCGGCGGTCCGTTGCTGCGGATGGTGGCGCTCGCTCGACCGCGCGGCCCGCGGTTCGCGCTCGGGGTGCTCGCCGGGGCCACCGCGACCGCAGCCGGGGTGGCCCTGCTCGTCGTCGCGGCGTGGCTCATCGCCACGGCCGCCGCGTCGCTCCCGCTCACGGCGCTGTCCGTGGCGATCGTCGCGACGCGGGCGCTGGGGGTCTCCCGCGGGGTCGCCCGGTACCTGGAGCGCGTCGTCACGCACGACGCCGCGCTGCGCACCCTCTCCGACGTGCGGGCGCGGGTCTACGAGCGGCTGGCGTGGACCGAGCCGGTGCACCGCTTCCGCGCGGGCGACCTCGTCACACGCCTCGTCAGCGACACCGACGCCACCCAGGACCTGCTGGTGCGTGGCCTCACCCCACCGCTCGCCGCGCTGGTGACCGGCGCCGGGGTGGTGGCCGTGAGCACCGCGCTGCTCGTCCCCGGTGGGCTGCTGCTCGCGGCGGGACTCCTGCTCGGCGGCGTGGCCGTGCCGCTCGCCGCCGCGGCGGCCGGGCGCGCACCGGGCAGGCGGCGCACCGCAGGCCGGGCGGCGCTCTCCACGGCGCTGGTCGACACCATGCACGGCGCCCCCGACCTCGTCGCGTACGGCGCCATGCCCGCCGCCATCGCCCGGGTCGAGGCCGCCGACGCCGAACTCACCCGCGTGGAACGCCGCGATGCCGGCCTGCTCGGCCTCGGCGCGGGCGCGTCCGCGCTGCTCGCCGGCCTGACGCTCTGGGGGACGCTGCTCTGCGGCGTGGCCGCCGTCCAGGACGGGACGCTCGCCCCGGTGCCCCTCGCGGTGCTGGTGCTGACCGCGCTCGCCGCGTTCGAGATCGTCGCGCCGCTGCCGGGCGCCGCGGCCCGGCTCGGCTCGGTCCGCGCCGCGGGCGCCCGCCTGTTCGACGTGCTCGACACCCCGCCTGCGCTGAACCCGGGTCCGGCCGCGCCGCCGCCCGCGGGCGACGGGCTGCGGATCCGGGGGCTGCGCGTGCGCTACGGCCCCGGCGAGCCGTGGGCGCTGAACGGCGTCGACCTGGACGTGCCGCCCGGTCGCCGGGTCGCGGTGGTCGGCCCGAGCGGGTCGGGCAAGAGCACGCTCGCCGCGGTGCTCTTCCGGTTCCGCGACCCGGATGCCGGCACCGTGCACCTCGACGGGGCCGACGTGACCGCGGTGCCCGCCGACACCGTGCGCGCCCGGATCACCGGCATGCCACAGGACCCGCACCTGTTCGCCAGCACGGTGCGGGAGAACCTGCGCCTGGCCCGCCCGGACGCGGCCGACGCCGACCTGCGTTCGGTGCTGGCCCGGGTCGGCCTGGACCCCGACCTGCTGGACACCGAGGTCGGCCCGCGCGGCGCCCGGCTGTCCGGTGGGATGCGCAGGCGGCTCGCCCTCGCGCGCGCCCTGCTCGTGCCCCCGACCGGCGACGCGGGCCCGCTGCTCGTGCTGGACGAGCCGACCACCCACCTCGACCCCGACACCCGCGCAGCGGTGCTCGACGACCTGCTCGCCGCGACCGCGGGCCGCTCCATGATCCTCATCACCCACGACCTGGAGGCACTCGACCGGATGGACGAGGTGGTCGTGCTGGTCGACGGCCAGGTGAGCCGGCGTGGGACGCCCGCCGAACTCCGGGACCTGCCCGGCTGGTTCCGGAACGGGCTCTCAGCAGGGCCTCAGGGGCGACCGGCCACTATCTCACCCGGCGGGCCCGAACGGTAGGGTTCCGCGTTCCCATCACACGTTTGACAGCGAGGTCCTCTTCGTGCGTTCTCTCCGTCCCCTCGCCGCACTGCTCGCGGTGCTCGCCGCCGGGCTCGCAGCCTGCTCGTCGGGACCGGGTGAGCCCACGTCGGTCTCGGACCAGACGTTGCGCGCGATCGAGGCGGACTCCGCCTTCACGTGGGAGAAGCAGCCGGCGCCCCTCGAGCTCGGCGTCACGCACACCCAGAACAGCCTGGACTCCCACGACCCCGACGAGGCCAGGCAGCGGGGCATGGACATCCTGCGTGACAACGCGGCGATCTGGCAGAACAACCACCTCATGGGCTTCGGCAGCGACAACCCGGAACCGGCCCCCGGCGACTACGACTGGGACAGCCTCGACCAGCGCATGGAGCTCACCGAGGAGACGGGCGGCAAGGCGATGCTCACGCTCTGCTGCGCGCCCGACTGGATGAAGGGCGGCGAGCCGGGCGAGACCGACTGGTCGACGCTGGAGGACAACCCGCTGCCCGAGCACTTCGGTGACTACGCGAACCTCGCCGCCGAGGCGGTGAAGCGCTACCCGCAGGTCGAGCGGGTGCTGGTGTGGAACGAGCTCAAGGGGTTCTACAACCAGGACGAGAACCGCTGGGACTACGAGGGCTACACCGACTTCTACAACCAGGTGTACAGCGCGGTGAAGGCCGTGCGCCCCGAGATCCAGGTCGGCGGGCCCTACGTCGTGCTCACCAGCCTGGAGAAGGGCACGACCGACGCATCCGACCAAGTCAGCGGCCCGTGGGGAGCCGCGGACCAGCGCGCGCTCGACGTGGTCGACTACTGGCTGCAGAACAACGCGGGCGCCGACTTCATCGCGGTGGACGGTTCCACCAAGACCAAGGACGACAGCCTCCCGTCCGTGCTCGACGGCGCCCAGAAGTTCGCCGACCTGGACCGGTGGCTGCGCGAGCGGACCGACCTGCCGATCTGGTGGGCGGAGTTCTACCCGGACGTGCCCGACAACGCCCGCCCCGGCGCGGACAGCCCGTCCAGCGCGACCGCCACGCTCGCGGCCGTGGCCGCCTACGCCCGGTCCGGCGCCTCCGGCGCCCTGCTGTGGGGGCCCCAGGGCGACCCCGACCTGGACTACGCGGCGCTGTGGACCGACGCCACCGAGGACAACGGCGGGCAGCCCACACCCCTCACCGCGGCATGGCAGTGGCTCGTGCCGCGGCTGGCGCAGGGCGATGTCGAGGTCGGCCGGTCCGCCACGTCGCCGATCGTGGTGTTCCGCGCCGCCGACGGCGCGGTGGTGGTGAACGCGAGCGACCAGGCGGTGCAGGTGTCGTCCGGCACCGAGGCCGTGGGCCCCTGGTCGATCGCGGTGGTGCCCCGCAACCCGTGAGCGGCGGTCAGGGCTTGCAGGCCACTCCGCCGAGCATCATGTCGTCCTCCATGCTGGCGGACGCCAGCAGCGGGCCGTCGGGCCACCAGTCGCGCAGCCGTCCGACACCGGGGTCCACGAGTTCGAGGCCTTCGAAGAACGCCTCGATCTCCGCGCGCGTGCGGAAGGTCAGCGGGCCCAGCCCGCTGCGGGTGAACACGCTCTCGACGAAGCGGGCGAGCTGGGTGCCGGGGCCGTCGTCCTGCGGGTCGCAGAAGTGCGTGAGCACCAGGTAGGAGCCCGACGGGAGCAGGTCGAGGTAGCGCTGCACGATCTCGAGCGGACGCTGCCTGCCGGGCACGTGGTGCATGGTGTGGCTGTGGATCAGCGCGACCGGCTCGTCCGGTTCGAGGTACTTGCGCACCGTGTCGTGGCTGAGCACCTCGTCCGGCTGCGCGAAGTCGGCCTCCACCAGGTGGGTGAGGTCGTTCTCCGCGAGGATCGCGCGGCCGTGGGCCTGCACGACCGGGTCGTCGGCGACGTAGATGACGCGGGTGTCGGAGTTGAAGCGCTGCGCGGCCTCGTGGGTGTTCTCGATCGTGGGCATGCCCGCGCCGACGTGCAGGATCTGCTCGATGCGCGCCGACTTCACCAGGAACCGGGTGACGCGGCCCAGCCAGGCCCGCTCCTCCTGCACCACGCGGGTGAGCCCCGGGCCGGCCGCATGGATCTCCCGGACGACGGCGCGGTCGGCCGCGTAGTTGTCCTTGCCCGCGAGGAACGTGTCGTAGACGCGCGCGATGTTCGGCTTGGACGGGTCGATCCGACGCGATGGCGGCATGGGTGGGTCATCGGGATCGAGCCCCGGGGGATCGAACGCGGTGCCGGACGTCACGCCACGTACGGTAGCGGCCCCGTCCGCGCGCGGTCATCCCCCACCGGGTGATGTGGCTGCGCCGTTGAGGGCCTTCGTGACGTGCGAAGACGTGCGAAGACGCTACCGCGGGAGCAGGTCGCCACCGGGCAGCGTCAGCGTGCTCGGGGTGTTCGGCAGGATCGCGTCGATGTAGGACTTCGCCGCCGCTGTGGTGCCCACGTCCTTGCCGGCCCGCTCCGAGAGGAACCAGCGGTGCTCCAGGATCTCGTGGAAGACCTCGGCGGGTTCCATGCGATCGGCGAGGGACTCCGGGATGCGGGCCATCACCTTGTCGTAGACCTCGGCCCGCCACCGGTGCCCGGCCACGGTCTCCGGGATCGACCGCCCCTCCTTCTGCTCGAGGTACCCGCGGTAGCTGCGCAGGTCGTTGAGCAGACGCCGGGCCTGGTTCTCGGTGACCTCCAGGCCGGTGAGGGCGAAGAGCTGGTTGCGGTGCCTGCCGGTCTCGGCCACCTGCGTGCGCACCCGCAGCCGGACCCCCTCGTCGGTGGTCTTCAACTCGATCTCGTCGACGTCGAAGCCCAGCTCGTTGATGCGGTCCACCCGCGCGGCCACCCGGTAGCGCTGCTCGTCGGGCTGCAGCAGCTCCTCACGGGTGAGCTCGTCCCACAGGGCGTGGTAGCGCCGCGGCAGCTCGGCCGCGATCTCCACGGGGTCGACGTCGTCGGGCAGCAGGCCGCCCGCCTGCAGGTCGAACAGCTCACCACCCACGCGCTCGGCGGCGTACTCGATGTCGAAACTGCGTTGCCCGGCGGTGAGGGACGGGTGCAGCTCCGCGGTCTCGGCGTCCACCAGGTACGCCGCGATGCTTCCGGCGTCCGGGCGGAACAGCGTGTTCGACAGCGAGCAGTCGCCCCAGAACAGGCCCGCGAGGTGCAGCCGCACCAGCAGCTCCACCATCGCGTCGATCAGCTGGTCGGTGGGGCGCGCGGCGTGCCCGTGCGAGAACACGTACCGGTAGGACATCGAGTAGTCGAGGAACCGGGTGACGAGGATGGCGTCCTGCGGCGAGTCGTCGCCCGGGGCCGGCGGGCGCTCCACGCACACGCCGAGCACCGACACCGCCGGCATGCCCATCGCCTCCAGGCTGCCGAGCAGCCGGTACTCGCGGCGGGCGAGCCGCTCGTCGATCTCCTTCAGCGCGTAGACGTGGCCGTCCGCCTCCACGAAGCGCACGACGTGCCGCGAGATGCCCCGGTGGGCCACCTCGAGGAGCTGGTCGTCGTCCCACTCCTCGAGCGGCTCCTGCCACGGCAGCGAGAGCAACCCGGCCGCGTGCTCGGCCGGAGGCCGGAAGATGAAGCGCACGTGCTCCAGTATGCGGAACCGATTCAGGCCTTCGGGCCGCCTGCGACGTAGAGCACCTGACCGTTGACGAATCCGGCGGCCTCACCGACGAAGAACGACACCGCGTTGGCGATGTCCTCCGGCAGTCCGGCGCGGGCCACCGGGATCTCCGCGGCCCTGGCTGCGAGGTAGGTCTCCCAGTCCTGCCCGATCCGCTCGGCGGTCGCCTTCGTCATGTCGCTGACGATGAAGCCGGGCGCGATGCAGTTGGCCGTGACGCCGAACTTGCCGAGCTCGATCGCGAGGGTCTTGGTGAAGCCCTGCAGCCCGGCCTTCGCGGTGGAGTAGTTGGACTGCCCGCGGTTGCCGAGCGCCGAGGTGCTGGAGAGGTTGACGATGCGGCCGAAGCGGTGCTCGACCATGTGCTTCTGCACCGCCCGCGCCATCAGGAACGAGCCGCGCAGGTGCACGCCCATCACGGTGTCCCAGTCCTGCTCGGACATCTTGAACAGCAGGTTGTCGCGGGTGACCCCGGCGTTGTTCACCAGCACCAGCGGTGGGCCGAGCTCGGCGGCCACGCGCGCGACGGCGGCCTCGACCTGCGCGGAGTCGGAGACGTCAGCACCGACGGCCAGCGCCCGCCCGCCCGCACCCTCGATCGCATCGACCGTGCCCTTCGCCGCGGCCTCCTCGAGGTCGACCACGGCCACGGCGAGACCGTCGGCGGCGAGCCGCTGCGCGGTGGCCGCGCCGATCCCGCGCGCAGATCCCGTCACGATCGCCACGCGCTGCGGGCTCTCGGTCATCTTCTGATCTCCCATCCTCGTCGACACCGGGAGTCTGGGACACCACGCGGTGCAGCGCCAACCCGCGCGTGAGCGATCTCGCGCCGCCACCCCGCGTCAGTCGAAGAAGCGGGCCAGCTGCCGCTCGTCCGGGCCTTCACCGGCCGGGGCCGGGGTGAGGTCGGCGAACACCGTCGACTCGTCGCGGCCGACGTGCAGCGGAAACCAGGCCGGGCGGTCGGGTCCGGAGCAGATGCCCTTGATCGTCTGCGTGTCGAGCAGCCGGACGTGGGTGGGGTCGGCCACCGCGTTGACGTGCTTCCACCACGGGGAGAGCACGTGCAGCACCCCACCGGGACGCAGGACGCGGTGGCACTCCGCCACCAGCGGCAGGAAGTCGATCAAGTGCTCCAGCACGTGCACCGCGAAGACCCGGTCGACGCTCCGGTCCCGGAACGGGAGCGGGCGCGTCAGGTCGGCCACGGCAGCGACCGACGGCGTGCGCCTCCGGTCCACCCCGATGTTGGTCGGGTACTGGCGCTGTTCGCCGCAGCCCAGGTCGAGCACGACGGGCTCGCGGCCGGCCACCCGGACCCGGTCCCACACGGCGTGCACCCCCGCCAGCCGCCCGGCCAGCCGCCGCACGGTGTCCAGCTGCGCCGGCCGGTCGACCCGCCCGCGCAGGTGCACCACCCCGCCGTCCACATCGGCCGTGATGTCGATCCCCCGCACCCGCTCGTCGTGGGCGAGGATCTCCCCCACCGCGCCGGCCAGGTACTCGTCGGTCAGCTGCTGTCTCGCCTCGCCACCCATGTCCGAACCGCTACCCGCCTCCGCGTCCCCCAACCGTGGCACCGTCAGGGGCGCAGGCGCGCAACCACCTCGAGGTCGGCCACGAGGGCGGCCAGTGCCTCGTCCCGGGCCTCCGCCGGGCCGCGCAGGATGGAGCTCGGGTGCACGGTCGGCACGAGCCGGTGCCCCTCCCACTCCAGCACCTGCCCGCGCTGGCTGGTGATCCGGAAGCCCGAGCCGAGCAGGGCCTTGGCGGCGACGGCGCCCAGGGTCGCCAGTGCGCTGGGCCGGACCGCGGCGAGCTCGCCGTCCAGCCAGGGGCGGCAGGCGCGGATGTGCGTGACGCCCGGGGTCTTGTGGATCCGGCGCTTGCCCTGGCGCTCGAACCGGAAGTGCTTCACCGCGTTGGTCACGTAGACCTCGTCGCGGTCGATGCCCGCCCGCTCGAGGGCGGTGTCGAGCACCCGGCCCGCCGGACCGACGAACGGAGCACCCTCGACGTCCTCCCGGTCGCCCGGCTGCTCGCCCACCAGCACCAGCCACGCCGAGGGCGGGCCCTGCCCGAACACGGTCTGGGTAGCGGGGGCGTACAGCTCGCAACGGGTGCAATCGGCGGCCTCGCGGCGCAGGCCGTCCAGGTCCGGGCGGTCGGAGACGGTCGTCACCCCATGGTTCCTACCCCGCCACGGGAGTCCTCAACCTCCGCCCCATTGCGGAATTCGGCCGAATGGACATCGGCATTTCGCCCGCTCGCCGGCGTCAATGTTTGTCGATCTCCACGTCCTGGGAACCGCTTGACAACGAATCACTCGATCGAGTGAACGACACATCACTGAGAAGGAGAGTGCGGTGGACAGCACCGTGATCGTCCTTATCGTCGTCATTGTGGTGTTGGCGCTCGGGCTCATCGCCGCCGGCGTGCTGCTGTTCCAGCGGCGCCGCACGGAACGCCTGCAGGAACACTACGGACCCGAGTACGAGCGCAGCCTCAGCCAGACCGGCAATCGCCGGGCCGCCGAGGCGCAGCTCAGCGAACGCGAGAAGCGCCACCGCGAACTCGACATCCGCGACCTCCGATCCGACGAACGCGAACGGTTCGCGGCGTCCTGGGCGGATATCCAGCGCGAGTTCGTGGATGACCCGAAACGCGCCGTCCACGACGCGGACATGCTCGTCCTCGACATCATGCGAACCCGCGGATACCCGGTCGGCGACGACGGCGGCGACTTCGAGCGGCGCGCCGAGGACATCTCCGTCGAGCATCCCGACGTGGTCCAGCACTACCGGGAGGCCCATGCCGTGCGCGACGCGACGGAGCACGGCGACGTCGACACCGAGAACCAGCGCTCTGCGGTGACGTCGTACCGGTCGCTGGTCACCGCGCTGCTCGACGACCACGGCGAGGACGACCGCGACCGCAACCGTCACGACCGCAACCGTGACGACCGCAACCGTGACGACCGCAACCGTGACGACCGCAACCGTGACGACCGCAATCGTGACGACCACAGCCGTGACGATCGCGGCGGGGGCGAGACCCACCACCCGACCGACAAGGAGTGGACCCGATGATGCCGGAGCGCAACGAGAAGGTCGCCGAGTGGAACGAGCAGCTCGCAACCGAGGCCGAGCGCCCGCAGTCCGAGCAGGCCCGTTCCGAGCAGACAAGGTCCGAGCAGACAAGGTCCGAGCAGGCAAGGTCCGAGCAGGCAAGGTCCGAGCAGACGGTCCCCGAGCAGAGACGGTCCGACGAGACGGCACCTGAGCAGGCACGGTCCGACGAGACGGCCCCGGAGGAGCCCCGGCCCGGGCAGCCGGCTGCCGCGGTGTCGTCGACGCCCGAGACACGGACCGACCAGGTGGACTCCGGCCGGATGAGCTCCGAGCAGACGAGTTCCGGGCAAACCGCCCAGCCGGACGCCGGGCAGCGCGAGCGACTCGTCCCGAAGGACCGCGCCGCCTCGTACGGGGCGCGGTGGGACGCGGTGAAGGGCTCGTTCGTCGACGAGCCCCGCGAGGCCGTCGCGCAGGCCGACGCGCTGGTCGGTGAGCTGCTCGACGAGCTGGAGACGCTGTTCCACGAGCAGCGGCGCAGCATCGAACAGGGTCTCGACGCCGACGAGACCTCCACGGAGGACCTGCGGCTGGCGCTGCGCCGGTACCGGAGCTTCTTCGAACGGCTGCTCGCGGTCTGACGCCCGCGGGGTCCGACCTCCCGCAGACCCCGCCGGCCTCTCCCACCGAGAGCGCCGGCGGGGCTGTCTCACGTGCCGACCGGAACGGGCCGGAGGTCGGCCTCGCGTGCCAGCAGGTCCGTCACCTCCTCGCACACCTCCACCACCGGGATCTGCCCCAGGAACGACGGGCGGTGCGCGCAGCCGTCCCCCGGGCGGTGCGGGTGGCCTGCGGTGCTGCAGTCGGCGCCGCACTCGGGGCAGTGCACGGTCCAGCTCAGCAGCGGGCGGTGCCGCGTGCGGGTGGGTGCTGCCGCGTTGATCGCGTTGCCGCACCAGTACAGCCCGACGGTGGCGGTACCGACGGCCCGGGCGAGGTGCAGCGGGCCGGAGTCGTTCCCGACGACCACCGCGCAGCGCTCCAGCACGGCGGCGAGCGCGCCGAGGTCCGTGCGGCCCGTCAGGTCGGTGACGGGACTCGCCGCCGCCTCCCCGACCGCGGCGCTCAACGCGGCGTCGCCCGGCCCGCCCACGAGAACCGGCCGCACCCCGGCCGCGGCCAGCTCGTCGGCGAGCGCGGCGAACCGGTCGACCGGCCAGCGGCGCCGCGGGTCACTGGCGCCCGCGTGCAGCGCCACCCACGGCCCATCGCCGGGCAGCAGCGCGGCCGCGGCGTCCCGCTCGGCGCCCGACAGGGCGAGCAGCGGGTACTCGGCGGGGCCGTCCGCGCCGACGAGGCGGACGACCTCGAGGAACCGTTCCACCTCCGGCTGGTAGTAGCGGTAGGGGACGTCCGCGTCGAGCGGCGGCGCGTCCGCGGCGCGCAGCCCGATCGTCCAGCCCGCGCCGAGGGCGGCGACCAAGGGGTTGGACGCGCCGCCGCCCCCGTGCAGCTGCACCGCGAGGTCGTAGCGTTCCGCCTCCAGGAACGCCGGCAGGTGGCTGCCGTCGGGTGCGTCCGGCGGTTGGCCGGCCAGCCCGTCGACAAGCGGGAGCACGCGCACGCGATCGACCGGTCCCGGCCGGCCGGTGAGGAACCGCTCGTGCCAGCGCGCGCCGAGCAGTGTCACCTCCGCGTCGGGGAACCGCGCGCGGAGCGCGGCGAGCGCGGGAGTAGCCATCAGGTAGTCGCCGAGCGCGTTGCACCGGAGCACGGCCACGCGCCGGACCTGGATCCCCTCCATCACCGGCGCGGGTTACCCGCGACGCGCGCGGGTACGCCCGCCAGGTGGATCACTCGTGGCAACCGACGGCGCTCGTGCTCCGCGCGCTGCACCTCGGGGACCTGCTCGTCACGGTGCCGGCGCTGCGTGCCCTGCGCCGGGCGCTTCCCGAGCACCGGATCGTGCTGGCCACGAACGGCTCGCTGGCGCCGCTCGTCTCGCTCAGCGGGGCCGTCGACCAGCTCCTGCCGACCGCCGACCCGCAGGAGCTCGACTGGACCGGACCCGCGCCGGACGTCGCGGTGAACCTGCACGGCACGGGGCCGCAGAGCCACCACGCCCTCGACAGGACCGAGCCCCGGCGGCGGATCGGCTACCGGGCTCCGGGCTGGCCGGGCCCGGACGCCGAGGACATCGCCCGGCGCCACCCGCACGAGCGGGAGCGCTGGTGCGCGATGCTCGCCGCGCACGGCATCCCGGCCGACCCGGCCGACCTGCGGCTGCCCCCGCCACCGGGAGGACCGGTTCCCAACCGCTCCTGCGCCCCGGTGCTCGTCCACCCCGGCGCCCGCTACGGGGCCAAGCGCTGGCCGGCCCGCCGCTTCGCCGAGGTCGCCGCCGTCCTGCACTGCGCCGTCAGCCCGGTGCTGATCACCGGCACCGCCGACGAGCGGGACCTCGCGCTTACGGTGGCCCGGGAGGCGGGGCTCGCCGAGTCCCGGGTGCTGGCCGGGCGCACCGACCTCGACGAGCTCTGCGCGCTCGTCGCACGGGCCGCGCTCGTCGTCAGCGGCGACACCGGCATCGCCCACCTCGCCGCCGCCTTCGCCACCCCGTCGGTGACGCTCTACGGCCCGGTCGGGCCGCAGCAGTGGGGCCCGCCTGCCGACGGACCCCACGCCGTGCTCCACGAACCGGATGCGCGCCGCGGCGACCCGTTCGCCGACGACCCCGACCCGGCCCTGCTGGCGATCGGGGTGGGTGACGTCCTGCGCGCGGCCGCCGCCCTCCGCGGCAGCCACGCCCAGGCGTCCGGCTAGGCGACGCGGCCCCGGGAACGGGGCGTCTCGACGAGCACGTCCGGGCGCACGTCCGCCTCGGCCGCCTCCTGCAGCCAGCGGTTCCCGCAGCGGCGCACGGTCGAGCCGCCGCCGCGCGCCACGAACCCGGCCGCCCCGCGCACGGCCTGGGCGACCGCCTCGTCCACGGCGCGACCGGCGGCGAGCGCGGCGGCCACGCCGCCGGCGAAGTGGTCGCCGGCGCCGCACGGGTCGCCCTCGTCCACGGTGGGCGCCGGCGCGTGCGAGCAGCTCCCGTCGCGGTGGCGCACCGCGGCGCCGCCCGCCCCGAGCGTGACGGCGACGGCGTGCGCGTCCCAGCGGTCGACGAGGCGGCCGGCGAGCGCCAGTCCCGCTTCCGGGTTCGCCGCCGACTCGTCGGAGACATCGGCCGCGCGCCTCGCCTCGGCCAGGTTCGGCGTGACGAGCGTGACGCCGGGCACCGGCTCGGGGCCCCGCGGGTGCGGGTCCCACACCACCGGCACCCCGCGGGCGACGGCCCGGGCGACCGCGGCCCGCACCTGGGGGTCGGCCGCGACGCCGCGCCCGTAGTCCGACACCAGCACCGCGCCCGCTCCCCCGAGCACGCGGGAGAGACCGAGCCGGGCCGCGAACCGGGACACCGGCACGCCGCGGCCGCGGTCGGTGCGCAGCATCGTCCGGCCGCCGGCCCGCCACCGGCACTTCACCACCGTTCCGCCGCTCGCCTCGCCCGCGAGCACGTCGACGGCGCCGTCGAGCAGTCCGGCGAGGCGCCTGCCGGGCTCGTCCCGCTCCAGCGCCGTGACCAGCCGCACCGGGGTGCCGTGCCCGGCCACCAGCACGGCGGCGAGGCCGGCCCCGCCCGGCCGGGCCGACTCGCTCACGACGTCGAGCACCGGGGCGGGTGCGTCCGGGCACAGCCGTTCGACGGTGCCCTCGACGTCCACGTCGAGCAACGCGTCGCCGATGACGACGACCGGCCTACGCCTCGTTCCCGCACTCACGACGCCCTCCCGATCACTTCCCGTGCCTCGACGGTGCGGTCGGGCACCGTCGTCGGCGACTCCAGGTGGTAGGCGCCCGAGGGCAGGATTCCCGCACCCCCGGCCGCGGCCAGCACACGTTGCTGGGCGAGCACGTCCTCGCCGCAGTGCGTGGGGGGCAGCTCCGTCCAGAAGTCGAACCCGCCGCACGCCTCGAGCACGAACCGGTCGTAGAGGACGCACCCGCCGACCCACGCGATCTTGTAGGGGACCCATCGCTCCCCCGGGCGCACGTGCCGCCGGGCGAGGTGCACCGGGTTGGCGGCGTTGTGCAGCATCCACCGGTCCCAGGCGGGGGTGCCCGGCTCGATCCGCTCCGGCTCCGGGCGCCCGGTCCACCTCTCGAACGGGGCGAGCTCCGCGGGCCGCACGTCGTCGAGGTAGGACAGGCCCTGCACCGCCGCTCCGACGAGCCCGCAGCGCAGCGTCACGATGGCCTCGTGCAGGCGGCCGACGGTGCCCGGCTCGAGCCACACGTCGTCGTCGAGGAAGAGGACGTACCGCGAGCGGGAGCGGGCCAGCAGCGACGCCCGGTGCTCGGCGAGCCCGCGGCGCGGGAGGTGCCGGTCCACGCGGACCGGGTGCCCGGCGGCCCGCAGGGCGCGCAGCATCGTCTGGGCGGGCGGGGTGTCGTAGGAGGCGGGCCCGTCCGACTGGTCGCTCACCACGACGCCGAACGGGTGGCGCTGCGCGGCCAGCCCGGAGAGCGTCGTGGCCAGCTCGACGGGGCGGTCGCAGGTGGGGATGAGGACGTCGAGCTCCGGCGCCATCACGACCGGCCCGCCTTGATCCGGCCCACGATCGCGGTGGTCGAGTGGTCGGAAAGGTAGTCGAGCACCCGGACCTCGCCGCCGAGCCGTTCGACGATCGGCGTCTCGGGCAGCATCTGCGGGGTGTAGTCGCCACCCTTGGTGTAGACGTCGGGGCGCACGGCCTCGATCAGCGCGGCGGGCGTGTCGTCGGCGAACGAGGTCACCAGGTCGACGCACTCGATGGCGCCCACGACCCCCGCCCGGTCCTCGAGGGGGTTCACCGGCCGCTCCGGCCCCTTGAGCCGCGCCACGCTCTCGTCGTCGTTGAGCGCGACGATGAGCACGTCGCCGAGCGCGCGTGCCTGCCGCAGGTAGGCGACGTGCCCGCGGTGCAGCACGTCGAAGCAACCGTTGGTGAACACGATGCGGCTGCCGCGGCGGCGGTGCTCCTCGACGATCGCGAGCAGGTCCCGGTGGGTGAGCAGCCCGCCGCGGTCGCGGGCGGCGAGCCGCGCGGTGAGCGCGCCCGTGGTGCACACCGCGGTGCCGTCCTGCGCCACCACCACGTCCGCGGCGCACTGCGCCAGCACGAGCGCCTGTTCCGGCGAGATCCCGGCCGCCCGGGCCGCCGCCGTCACGGCGGTGAACGTGTCGCCCGCCCCGCACGCGCGCGACTCCGGGCCGGGGCAGGCCACCGTCCGCTGGGCGGGCTCGGCCGGGTCGGCGGGCAGCCGCACGGCCCCGTCGACGTCGAGCGTCACGAGGACCTCCCCGCCGCCCGCGGCGCGCGTCAGCTCGGCCCGGTGGGTGAGCACCCACTCGACGCGCCCGGCGCCGTCCTGCTCGGGAGCCCCGATGAGCGCGGTCGCCTCGTCCATGTTCGGGGTGAGGACGTCGGGCCGCAGCTCGGCCCAGCCGCTGAACGCGCGGGCGTCGACGACCAGCAGCGGGATCCGGTCCCGGAGCCGCGCCAGCTCGGCCCGGACCTGCCCGTCGAGCGCGCCGAGCCCGTAGTCGGCCACGACGACGGCGTCGGCCGGCTCGGCGAGCGCCGCCTCGAGCGCACGCACCAGCTGCGCCGTCGTCTCGGAGCGCGGCGGCTCGGTCGGCCCGGCGTCGTAGCGCGCGACGGCCTGGCCCGCCGCCATCAGGCGGCGTTTGACCGCGGTCACGCGCCCCGGCTCGGTGACACAGTGCGCCGTGCCCACGCCTGCGGCGCCGAGCAGCTCGCGCAGCTCGGTCCCGCCTGCGTCGTCGCCGAGCACCGCCACCAGCTCGGAACGCGCGCCGAGCGCGGCCAGGTTGGCCGCGGCGTTGCCGGCGCCACCCGCCGCGGTGCGGGACTCGGCCAGCTCGACCACCGGCACCGGGCCGTCGCGCCCGAGGCGGCGCGCCGGACCCGAGAGCCAGCCGTCGAGCAGCGCGTCGCCCACGACGACGACCCGGGGCGCCCGCTCGGCGATGCGGCCGGCGAGCGCGGCCGGGACGGTCGGATCGATCAGGGTTTCGCCGGGAGTACGCATGGGATCTCCTCGGAGATGTCGGGGGTGCCTCGTTCGGGGTGGGATCCCGCGAGGGCGAGCGCCGCCGCGGCGACCTCGCCGGGCGGGATGTCGAGGCACTCGTGCTGGAACGGGCACTGGAGCTGCCGGCACGGCGAGCACGGCACGGGACGGGACAGCAACGTGGCCGGAGTGCTGCGCGGGCACAGCTCCTCCAGGCGTTCGGTACCCCCGTAGGTGACGGCGACCGGGGTGCGGACGGCGTCGGCGAGGTGCATGCCGCCGGAGTTGTTGGTGACGGCGACCGCGGCGCGGGCGATCAGCGCCGTGAACACGGGAAGCGGCACGGGTGGCACTGGTGTGACGTCCGGGTGCGCCGCGGCCGCCACGACCTCGGCGACGAGGGGCCCCTCCCGCTCGGACCCGGCGACGAGGACCGGCAGTCCGGCGTCGGCGAGCAGCGCCGCGGCCGCACCGAACCGCTCGGCCGGGTACCGCCGCGCGGCGCACGAGGCGCCGGGGGCGAGCACCGCGAAGGGACGGCGCGGGACGAGCGTCGCGGCGTCCCGCCGCGCGTCGGCCGGCACGGAGAGCGCGGTCTCCAGGCCTCGGTGCGGCACGCCGATGGCCCCGAGCAGGTGCAGGGCCCGGTCCACCTGGTGGGTACCGTCGGGTGGCGGGGTGACCCAGTGGGTGGCGACCGCGCCCCCGAACTCCCGCGAGTGCACGACCCTGGTCCCGATCCCGGCGAGCAGCCCGAGGTGCGCCACCGGCCACGGCGACTGGGAGAACGACGTGAGGACGATCAGCACGTCGTAGCCGCCGGCGGCGATCCGGCCCAGCAGCTCCTGCTCGGCGCGCTGGTCGGCTCCGGATGCGCCGGGCAGCTGCTGCCAGGACGCCGAGGTCACCAGCACGCCGTCGAGCTCGGGGACCATCGGGACGACGGCGGAGCCGGCAGGCGATGCGAGCAGGTCGATCCGGGCGTGCGGTGCGGCCGCGCGCAGCGCTCGCAGGGCGGGGGTCGTGGTGACGACGTCGCCGATGTTGTCGGCGCGCACGACGAGCAACCGCCGGGCGGCGGCGAGGTCCACCGGCCCGCCGCGATCGGCACCGGGGTGCCGTCCGGGGGTCGGTCGGGGCGGTGCGGCGGTCATGGCCACGAGGGCTCCGTCGACGCGCAGACGACGAGCTCGCGCACCTCGCTCCCCTCCGGCCGGGTGAGCGCGTAGAGCACGGCGTCGGCCACCTCGGCCGGGTCGTTCAGCTTCGCGTCCGGGCCGGGCTTGTACTGGGCGGGCCGGCCGTCGAAGAACGCGGTGTCCATGCCGCCCGGGACGAGCAGCGTCACACCGACCCTGCCGGCGAGCTCGGCGGCGAGGGCGCGGGTCATGCCCACGACCCCGAACTTCGAGGCGCAGTAGGCCGACGCGTCCGACAGCGCGCGCAGGCCCAGCGTGGAGGCCACCGTGACGATGCGGCCGTGGGAGGCCGTGAGCGCCGGGAGCGCGGCCCGGATCACCGCGGCCGTGCCGAGCAGGTTCACGCTGATCACCTGCTCCCACTCGGACGCCGGGACGTCGGCCATGGGCCCGCAGCGGTCGGTGCCGGCCGCCGTGACCACCGCGTCGAGCCCGCCGACGTCGGCGAGCAGGCGATCGATCGCGGCCTCGCTGCCCCGCAGGTCGGCGAGGTCGGCGACGACGGACGGGGCGTCCCCGAGCTCCGGATCCGGCTCCACCGGGACGCGGTCGAGCAGCAGGGGCCGGCCGCCGGCCGCCGCGACCGCTCTGGCCACGGCGCGACCGAGGCCCGAAGCGGCGCCGGTGACGAGGACGGTCCCGACCGGCCGGGGTGCGCGGGACGTGGTGTTCGGGGCGGACAGGGTGCGGGTCATGACGATCCTTCCTTCGCGGCCACCGGCGCCGCCACGAGGCGGCACACGGCCTCCACGACCTGTTCGGGGGTGATTCGGGCGAGGCACGGATGGCCCGGCACCGGGCAGATCCGGGCGCGGGAGCCGCGGCACGGCGCGTCCTGGTCGCCGAGCAGCACGTGCGGCACCCGGTGGGGTCGCCACCGCACGGCGGGGACCACCGGCGCGAAGAGCGAGACGACCGGCGTTCCCACGGCCGCCGCGAGGTGCGCCGCTCCGGTGTTGCCGACCACGACAGCCGACGCCCCGGCGAGCACGCCCGCGAGCTGGGCGAGGTCGGTTCGTCCGCCCAGGTCGAGACCCTCGTCGCCGGCGACCGCCGCGGTGAGCTCGCGCTCCCCCGGACCGCCGGTCACGACGGCGGGGATGCCGGCTCGCGCGAGGAGCCGCACGGCGCGCCGGTGGTGCTCGGCCGGCCAGCGCCGGGCAGGCACCGCCGCTCCGGGGTGCAGGACGACGTAGGGCCGCCCGGGCAGCGGCTCGAGCAGCGACCCCGGCTCGGGTGGGGGTTGCACGGCGAGGCCGCCGTCGTCCCCTGCCGGGAGCTCGAACCCGGCCGCGGCGGCGATCCTCAGCGCCCGCTCGGGCTCGGGAATGTCCTCGGGGAGGTCCTCACCGGGACGCAGCCGGACGTCGAGGAGCGAGCCCGGGTAGTCGACCGACGCGCCGGTGATCCGCGGGATTCCGGCCAGCCGCAGCAGCAGCGCCGTCGGGAGCGGCGACTGGTGGAAGGACGTGAGCACGACGGCCTCGTCGAAGGCGTGCGCTGCGAGCCTCGCGACGATGTCGTCCACGTCCGCGGCCGTCACCGGCGGCGCAGGGGCGACGATCCACGGGCTCGCCCAGACCAGGACCCAGCGCACGCCGGGCAGCAGCCGGCCGGCGGCGGCGCCGTCCGGCCCGCAGAGCAGCGTCACCTCGGCACCGGGCGCCGCGGCGACCGCACGCACCGCGGGCCCGGCGAGCAGGACGTCGCCCGCCCCGTCGAGGCGGACCACGAGCACGCGGCGGGTCACCGGGCCTCCAGCAGGTGGCGCTCCCCCAGCAGGAGCCGCACCGCGGACAGGACGTCGGGCTGCACCGCGGGCGCGGCGGCGACCTCCTCCGGCCGCGTCACGGGTGTGGGCACGAGCACCGCGGTCGCCCCCGCCGCCGTTGCCGCCTCGACGTCGGCGCCGATGTCGCCGATCACGGCCACCCGCTCCGGTGCGACGCCGAGCTGCCGCGCCGCGGCCAGCACCATGCCCGGCCGCGGCTTGCGGCAGGCGCAGCCGTCATCAGGACCGTGCGGGCAGACCTGCCAGACGGCGAACGGGCCGAGCAGCTCGTCGACCCGCCGGTTGACCCGTTCGGCCTGCTCGGCCGTGAGGAGGCCACGCGCGATGCCGGACTGGTTGGTGACGACGCCCGTGCTGATCCCGGCCGCGCGCAGCAGGTGGACGGCCTCGCGCGCGCCGGGCATCGGTCGCACCCGCGCCGGGTCGCCGTTGTACGGCACGTCGACGACGAGGGTGCCGTCCCGGTCGAACAGGACGGCCTCCGGCGCCGGGCGCGCCACAGGGCTGCGGACGATCACGGCGCAGGACTGTCCGAGCGGGCAGCCGGTAAACCGCTGACGCTACTTCTACTACTATCGGTGACAACTACTACGCTCCGTAGCCAGCTCCCGGAAGTTTCTCCTGTGATCGCGGCCACGGAGGCGGTTACGGTGAGCGGTGCGGGGTAGCGGCGCCCGGTCCGGGAGCCACGAGTGGTGAGGGGACACGATGGCGACATTCCCGTCGGATCTGGCGATCGCGAAAGGGGCGACGCTGCAGCCGCTGGCGGACGTCGCCGCCAGGATGGGGATCGGGGCGCACCTGATCACCCCCTACGGCCGGGAGGTCGCCAAGATCGAGCTGGCCGCGATCGACGAGCTGGCCGACCGGCCGCGCGCCAAGTACGTGCTGGTGTCCGCGATCACCCCGACCCCGCTCGGCGAGGGCAAGACCACCACCACCGTGGGGCTGGGCCAGGCGATGCGGCACATCGGGCGCAGCGCCACGGTGGCGATCCGCCAGCCGTCGATGGGCCCGACGTTCGGGATCAAGGGCGGCGCGGCGGGCGGCGGCTACTCGCAGGTGGTGCCGATGGAGACGCTGAACCTGCACCTCACCGGCGACTTCCACGCCGTCACCGAGGCGCACAACATGCTGTCGGCGGTCCTCGACAACCACCTGTTCCAGGGCAACGCGCTCGACATCGACCAGCACGCCATCACATGGCGCCGCGTGCTGGACGTCAACGACCGCGTGCTGCGCAACGTGATCGTCGGTCTCGGCACGAAGACGGACGGCGTCCCCCGGCAGACCGGCTTCGACATCACCGCGGCCTCCGAGGTGATGGCGATCTTCGCGCTCGCGCGCTCGGTGCCGGAGATGCGCGAGCGGTTGGGTCGCATCGTCGTCGCCTACTCCCGGGACGGGAAGCCGATCACCGCCGAGGACATCGGCGGGGCCGGCGCGATGGCCGTGATCATGCGCGATGCGCTGCGGCCCAACCTGCTGCAGACGCTCGAGAACACGCCCGTGCTGGTGCACGCCGGCCCGTTCGGCAACATCGCGCACGGCAACTCGTCCGTGGTGGCCGACCTGATCGGCATCCGCTCGGGCGACTTCCTCATCACCGAGGCCGGCTTCGGCGCCGACATGGGCGCGGAGCGCTTCTTCAACATCAAGTGCCGGGCATCCGGGCTGCGGCCCGACGCCGCCGTCGTCGTCACCACGGTGCGCGCACTCAAGGCCCACTCGGGCCGGCACCGCATCATCGCGGGCAAGCCGCTCCCCGAGGCGCTGTTCGCCGAGAACCCGGACGAGGTGCACGCCGGCGGCGCGAACCTGCGCAAGCAGATCGAGAACATCCGGCTGCACGGGGTCTCGCCCGTCGTCGCGATCAACGCCTTCCCCGGCGACCACCCGAGCGAGCACGCCGCCATCGCCGAGATCGCCGATGCCGTCGGAGCCCGGTCGGCCGTCTGCACCCACTTCGCCGACGGCGGGCGCGGCGCGATCGAGCTGGCCCGCGCCGTGGCCGAGGCCGCCGAGGAGCCGTCGCACTTCCGCTTCCTCTACCCCGACGAGGCACCGCTGCGGGAGAAGATCGACACCATCGCGCGCAAGGTGTACGGCGCCGACGGCGTCGACTACGACCTCGTCGCGGCGCGGCAACTCGACTCCTACGAGCGCAACGGCTTCGGCAACCTCCCGGTCTGCGTCGCGAAGACGCACCTGTCGATCTCCTCTGACGCCTCGCTGAAAGGGGCGCCCACCGGCTGGCGGCTGCCGGTGCGGGAGGTACGGGCCTCGGTCGGCGCGGGGTTCATCTACCCGATCTGCGGTGACATGCGGACCATGCCCGGGCTGGGTGCCGACCCCGCGGCGCACCGCATCGACCTGGACGCGAACGGCGAGATCGTCAACCTGTCCTGACGCCGACGACGAGGGGGCGTCGTTCGGCCGCGGGCGCCGAAGTTCAGGAAAGCCACTTTCAGGGCTTTGAAGGCCCTGAACGTGGCTTTCCTGAACCGTCCGTGGCCGGGCCCATCGGGTACCCAGAGGCATGACCGAGCACGATCGCAACACCCTCGGGCCCGACCCGCTCGAGAGCGATCCCACCGAGCACGACCCCGTCGAGTCCGCGCGGCCGTCGCTGGGGCGCCGCGACGAGCCGGACGTGATCCGGCCCGACACCGACGACCGCCCCCACCGCACCCTCCCGCCGGAACCGGAGGAGACGGGCGACGCCGACCAGGACGCCCCGGACGCCCCGCGCCCCACCGAGTCCCCGGCCCGACGACCCGACTAGGCCCGTCGCGGGGGCGCCTCACGTTCCCGCCGCCCCGGCTGCGGGTACGAACCGGACATGCCGCCCGCCGTCGTCGTTTTCGCGCCCTCGCCCCTGCTGACCGTCACGATCGAGGATCGGGCGGGCCAGCCCGACATCCACGTCCACGCCGGCGGCCAAGGTGTGTGGCAGGCCCGGATGATCTCCACGCTCGGCGTGCCGGTGGTGCTGTGCGCCGCGCTCGGCGGGGAGGCGGGCGACGTGCTGGAGCACCTGCTGCCGAGCGAGGGCGTCGAGCTGCGCGCCGTGCACGTGGGAACCCGCAACGGCGGGTACGTGCACGACCGCCGCGGCGGCGACCGCGAGCCGATCGCGGAGGCCCCCGGCGGGCCGCTGGACCGCCACGAGCAGGACGCGCTCTACGAGCTGGTGCTCGCCGAGGGGCTCGAGCACGGGACGGCGGTCCTCGCCGGTCCCAACTCCGACCAGGTGATCCCCTCGACCCTCTACCGGCGGCTCGCGACCGACCTCGGCGCCAACGGCTGCCGGGTCGCCGCCGACCTGTCCGGGGAACGCCTCGACGCCGTGCTGGCCGGTGGGCCCGCGGTGTTGAAGGTGAGCCACGAGGAGCTCATCGCCGACGGGCGCTCGGAGAGCGACGAGCCCGCCGAACTGGTCGCCGCGATGAAGCAGCTGCGCGCCGACGGCGCCGGCACCGTGATCGTGTCCCGGGCGGCCGAGCCCGCGCTCGCGCTCCCCGGCGACGGCGAGTCCGTCGTGGAGATCCACGTGCCGCCGCTGGAGCCCGCCGAGCCGCGCGGGGCGGGTGACTCCATGACCGCCGGGGTCGTCGCATCGCTGGTGCGCGGCGAGCCGGTGCGCGAGGCACTGCGGACCGGGGCGGCATGCGGTGCGCTGAACGTGGTCCGCCGCGGCCTCGGCACCGGGGGCGAGGAAGCGATACGCACCCTGGCCGAGCGGGTCGAGCTCGTCGAGTGGAAGGGCTGAGCGGGTGCGCGCGCTGGTGACGAACGACGACGGCATCGACTCCCCCGGCCTCGCCGCGCTGACCCGGCTGGCCGTGACGGCCGGGCTCGACGTCGTGGTGGCCGCGCCCGCCACTCAGTCGAGCGGCGCGAGCGCCTCCATCACGGCCGTCCGCGAGGAGGGCCGCACCGTCGTTCAGCGCCGCGAGCTGCCCGACCAGCCGGACGTGCCGGCGTGGGCGGTGCAGGCCCAGCCGGGCCACATCGTCGTGGCCGCGCTGTCCGGCTGGATGGACCCGGCGCCCGACCTCGTGCTCTCGGGCATCAACCACGGCGCCAACGTGGGCCGCGCCGTGCTGCACTCGGGCACCGTGGGCGCCATCCTCACCGCCGCCGTGCACGACGTGCGCGGGCTTGCCGTGAGCCTCGACGTCGCCCTGCACCCCACCGGGGAGCGGAACTGGGACGCCGCCGACGACCTGTTCCCCCACGTGCTCCAGCTGCTGCTGGACTCCCCCGCAGGCACGTCGCTCTCGCTGAACGTGCCCGACCGCCCGCGCACCGAGCACCGGGAGCTGCGCCACGCGCGGCTCGCCGAGTTCGGCGCCGTGCAGGCCCGCGTCGACGACATCGCCGACGGTGGGCTGCGACTCGGGGAGATCGAGGTGGGCGCCGAGCCCGAGGAGGGCACCGACGGTGCGCTGCTCGCCGCCGGGCACCCGACGCTCACCGCCCTGCGCTCGGTCACCGAGGACGAGAGCGGCCTCGTCCCCGAGTGGCTGGCGCGGTCCGACCGGGTTCAGGTGTAGATCGTTCGGACAGCCCGTTAGCTGACCATCGCCGTAGGTGCGTTCCGCGGAACGCGAGCCGTGGTCCCTCCGTGGTGGGATGGACCGCCTCGTGGGCGCGCCTTCGCCGGCTCGGGCCTCCCGACCTCACCTATCCGCCTTCTCCCCGACCGCCGTGCCCCCAAATCGGCGACGGCCGCGACGCAACCACAGAACGCGGTAGTGAACCCAATCCAGCCACCCCCACAGGCGAAGGGTTCGACGCAAGCCAGGGGAACCCATGAGAGGCCGACAGGCGGGGAAGCGCCGGGAGGCCCGCGCCGGGAACGGCGCGCCCACCGGCGGCGTCCCGACCAGACCGACGGACGAGAACCGATCAAGGCAGTGAGCAGGCCGGCGCCGGCCGGCGACCATGATCCGAACTGGCGGTTGTCCATGGCTGCCACCACAACCGCGAACGCCCGATACAGCGGATCAAGCCGTCCAAGATCGCGAGTAGCGGTTGTCCATGGCGGACAACCGCTACAGCGGATCATGCGCGCGACCACCACCGAGCGGCACCCGGCGACAGGCTCACTCCCGACCCGACACATCCGTTCCAAAAACCCATCAAATACATCTGATGCATCAAGCTCGATTGATGTATCTTCTCCGCATGCAGCAGTCGGCCCCACCGGAGTTCATCCGGCTCGCCGCCCACCCCGTGCGGTGGCGGCTGCTGACCGAGCTCGCTCGCGGCGACCACCGGGTCCGGGAGCTGGTGGCCCGGGTGGACGAGCCGCAGAACGTCGTCTCGTACCACCTGCGTCTGCTGCGTGACGGGGGGCTGGTCACCTCGAACCGCAGCAGCTTCGACGCCCGCGACAGCTACTACCACCTGGACCTGGATCGGTGCGGGGACGGGCTGGCCGCAGGCGGTGCGGCGCTGCACCCGGCGCTGCGCAGGGACGGCACCGCACCGCTCCCCGGCGGCGTCGTGCCGGTTTCCGTGCTCTTCGTGTGCACCGGCAACAGCACCCGCTCACCGATCGCCGAGGCGCTGCTGCGGCACCGCGCCGGCGGCGGCGTCACCGTGGCGAGCGCGGGGAGCCGGCCGAAGGAGGGTCTGCACCCCCACGCCGTCCGGGTGCTGCGGGAGGTGTTCGGCATCGACGTGGGCGACCAGCGCCCGCGCCACCTGGACGCGGTGGCCGGCCACGGGTTCGACCACGTGATCACCCTGTGCGACCGCGCCCGCGAGTCCTGCCCCGAGTTCCCGGACCATCCTCGGTACGCCCACTGGTCCATCCCCGACCCCGACGCGGCGAGCTACCCGGCCTTCCGGCACACCGCCGCGGACATCGACACCCGCGTCCGGCATCTGGTGCCGGTTCTCGCCAGCACCGACCGCACCGCAACCGACCGATCGGAGGTCCACCCGTGACCACGCCCGAGGAGTACGCGAGCGTCCGCTACCTCGTCGACGACGTGCAGGCCGCCGTCGACTTCTACACCACCCACCTCGGATTCACGCTCCGCATGAGCGCCGCGCCGGCGTTCGCGGACGTGGTCCGCGGCCCCCTGCGGCTGCTGCTGTCCGGGCCCGCGAGCTCCGGCGCCCGCGCCACCCCGGACGATGCCGCGTCCGCCGGGCGCAACCGCGTCCACCTGGTCGTCGAGGACCTCGACGCCGAGATCGGCCGGCTCCGCGCAGCTGCCGTGCCGTTCCGAAGCGACCTGGTCTCCGGGCCCGGCGGGCGCCAGGTCCTGCTCGCCGACCCGGCCGGCAACCTGGTCGAGCTGTTCGAACCCGCCGCGCAGCCGTCCGCGCACGCCACCGGCTGACCGCTGGTCGGCAGCGCGATCAGGCCGCCGAGTCGACCGTGGCCGCCACGGCGGCGTCGACCGCGCGGCACAGCATGTGCACGGCCGCGAGGTGGCACTCCTGCACGGTGGCGGTGTCGCCGGGCAGGCACACCGCGTCGTCACAGGCCTCTGCGAGGGGGTTGGGCCCCGGCCCGGTGATCGCCCACCGGGTGGCGCCAGCACCGGCTGCCGCATCGGCCGCGGCGAGCAGGTTCGGGCTGCGGCCGCTCGTCGACAGCAGCAGCACCACGTCGCCGGGGCGGGCGTGTGCCCGCACCTGCCGCGCGTAGACCTCCTCGAAGCCGTAGTCGTTGCCGATGGCGGTGACGCTCGACGTGTCGGCGTGCAGCGCGATCGCGGCCAGGGGGCACCGCTCCCCGTCGAACCGGCCGACGAGCTCGGCCGTGAGGTGCTGCGCCTCAGCCGCGCTGCCGCCGTTCCCGGCGGCGAGCAGGCGGCTGCCGGCGAGCAGGCGTCCCGCGAGGTCCGTGCCCCAGCTGCCGAGCGTCGGGGCGGCGGCGCGCAGCACCGGCAGCGCGGCGGCCAGCCGGTCGACGTGCGCGCCGAGGACGCCCCGCACCTCGTCGGGGTGGGTCAGTAGCGGGGATCCGGTGGGCATCGCGCCCGGGAAGGTCTCCGGGAACGTGGGCGCAGGTGGCGCTGTGGACGTCGACGCGCTCATCGGGGCACTCCAACCGTCTCGGCGACGTCCGCTGTCCGGCCCCGCTTCCTGCGGGCGGCCACGACCTCGCCGTACACCTGCGCGGTGGCGGCGGCCACCCGTTCCCAGCCGTAGCGTGCGAGGACGCGATCGCGACCGGCGATGCCGTAAGCGGCGCCCATGGTCGGGGAGGCGAGCAGGTCCCGCAGGGCCGCGGCGAGGGCGTCGGGGCGCCGTGGCGGCACCAGCAGCCCGGTGACCTGGTCGACGACCGTGTCCTGGATCCCGCCGACGGCGCTCGCCACGACCGGTCGCCCGCAGGCCATCGCTTCGAGCGGCACGATGCCGAACGGCTCGTACCACGGCACGCACACCACGGCGTCGGCCGAGCGCAGCAGCGCGGGCACGTCGGTGCGCGACACCGGTCCGACGAGGTGGACGCGGTCGGCCACCCCCATCTGCCGGGCGTGCTCGCGCAGCCGGGCGGCGTCGGGATCGCCGTCGCCCTCGCCACCGGCGATCACGAGCTCGGCGGCGGGGAGGCGCCGCATCGCTTCGATCACCTCGTCCACGCCCTTGCGGCGCACCAGGCGGCCCAGCGACACCAGCCGAGGCCGGTCGCTGCGCTCGGCAACCGGACCCTCAGGGGTGAACGCCGTCGTGTCGACGCCGCACGGGACGATCGTCATCCGGCGGCGCGGCGTGCCCATCCTGGCCAGCTCGAACACCTCGTCGGTGCAGGTGGCGAGCACGCGGTCGGCCTGGCGGGCCACGGCGAGCTCGGCGCGCACCCGACCTTCCGGACTGGTGTCCTCCGCCCCCTGGTGGCGGCGCTTCACGCTGCCGAGCGCGTGGAAGGTCTGCACCACGGGGAACCGGCCGGCGGCGGCCGCGAGCGCGACCATGCCGGACATCCAGAAGTGGCCGTGCACGATGTCGGGTGCGTCGGCGCTCCACGCGTCGTCCAGAGCCCGCGTGAACGCGGGCAGGTACGGCACGAGCTCGTCCTTCGGCACGGGCCGCGTGGGCCCGGCCTGGACGTGGCGCACGACGACACCCGGTCGTGCCTGGACGACGTCGGGGAGCTCGTCGTCCTCGCGGCGGGTCCACACCGTGACCTCGTGACCCATGTCGGCGAGCGCGGAGCTCAGCTCCAGCACGTGCACGTTCTGCCCACCGGCATCCGCACCTCCGAGGGCGGCGAGTGGGCTCGCGTGTTCGGAGACCATCGCGATCCGCATCGGATCAGCTCCTTCCGTTCATGGCGGACGCGACCGGGACGCGGGTCGCGGGTCGGTCGGTCACGTCCGCGAGCAGCGCGTCCCAGTCACCGAGGAATCGGTCGAGGCCGTAGCGGGCCAGCGCGTGCGCACGCGCGGCTTCGCCCTGGCGGCGGGCGAGCTCCGGCTCGGCCACGAGCTCGCGCAGCGCCCGTTCCAGGCGGCCGGGGTCGGTGGAGCAGCAGCCCGTGCCGGGTGGCACGGCCTCGGCGGCCTCCGTGGTGGCCAGTGCCACCACCGGCATGCCGAGGTGCATCGCCTCGATGAGCGAGAGCCCCAGCGACGTCCAGCGGGACAGGTGCAGGTAGACCCGCCTGCGCGCCATCTCGGCGTGCATGCGGTGCTGGGGCAGGTCACCGCGCTCGCGGATGCGTCCCCCGGTGCCCAGCGCCGCGTCGAGACCGTCGGTGGCGATCCCGAACACGTCGAGCGGCACCGCGGCGGCGAACCGCGGCAGCAGGTCCGTGCCCGTGATCCGGCCGCGGCGCAGCGGCTCGTTGACGGCCACCGCGGCGGCCGCCATCTCACCCGAGTAGCGGTGGCCGGGGTCGACGACACCGTGCTCGACGACCGCGGTCCTGGTGTGGCCCGCGTCCCACATCAGCTGGTTGAAGTGGGTGACGTGGACCAGGAGGAGGTCGTCCCGGTCGGCGACCGGGTGCCGGCTGGTGACGGCGTGCCCGCGCGGTGTGTTGTGCTCCACGTACACCGCAGGCACGTCCCGGCCCGGGGTGCGGCGAAGCCAGTCCTGCGCGAGCTCGAGCTCCTCGGGACGTTGCAGCACCACGACGTCGACGTCGGCGTCGGCCAGGTCGGCTGGCGACACCTCCACTGCGGACGGAGGCCAGTCCCACGCCGCGGGACGCCCCCCACCCCACGGCCCGCGCTCCGGGAGCGTCGGGATCAGGTAGCGGTGCCGGCCCCGGACGAACGCGGTCGCCCATGAGCCGTGCACGTGCCAGACGAGGATGTTCACGCTCTTCGATTGGGCCGAACGGCGTGGATCAAAACCATTCTGACCCAACTGCTACTCTGTGGAGCGAATCACTACCCTCCGTCATCGGCTTGGCGGAGCGTCCGACGGGTATGCGGGCCCCGTGACGAGCACCCGCGACGAGCTGCGCCGAACGGCCGCCGACACCTTCGGCTGGACGCACCTGCGTCCCGAGCAGCTGGAGGGCATGGAGCACGCCCTCGAAGGCCACGACGTGCTGGCCGTGCTGCCCACCGGATCCGGGAAGTCGGCGATCTACCAGGTACCGGCGCTGCTGCGGGACGGACCTGCCGTGGTCGTCTCCCCGCTCATCGCGCTGCAGCACGACCAGCGCGAAGGACTCGCCAACGGGCGCGACCTCACCGCCGTCGCCGTGAACTCCCTGCAGAAGGCCGGGGAGAACCGGGCGGCGTGGGAGGCGCTCGACTCCGGCTCCGCGGAGTACGTCTTCCTCGCGCCGGAGCAGCTGGCGAGCGACGAGGTCGTGGAGCGGGTCCGCGCGGCGCGGCCCGGCCTGTTCGTGGTGGACGAGGCGCACTGCGTCTCGGAGTGGGGACACGACTTCCGCCCCGACTACCTGCGCCTCGGCGGCATCATTGCCCGGCTCGGCCACCCGCCGGTGATCGCGCTCACCGCCACGGCGGCGCCGCCGGTGCGTGCCGACATCGTCGAGCGCCTCGGCCTGCGCGACCACCGGGAGGTGCTGGCGAGCTTCGACCGGCCGGAGCTGCACCTCGCCGCACACCAGTACGCCGACGCCGACCAGCGCCGGGCGGAGGTGGTGGAGCGGGTCGTGGAGCGCTCCGGTGCCGGGGCCGGCCTGGTGTACTGCGCCACCCGCAAGGACACGGTGGCCTACGCGGAGGCGCTCACCGCCCGCGGGGTCGCCGGGGCGGCCTACCACGCCGGGCTGAAGCGGGCGGAGCGCGAGGACGTCCACGAACGGTTCCTCGGCGGCGACCTCGCGGTCGTCGTCGCCACGTCGGCATTCGGGATGGGCATCGACAAGCCCGACGTGCGGTACGTGCTGCACGCGGCGGCCCCGGCGTCGGTGGACGCCTACTACCAGGAGATCGGCCGCGCCGGTCGGGACGGCGAGCCTGCGCTGGTCGAGCTGCACCACCACGCCCGCGACTTCGACCTGCAGCGCTTCCTGACCGCGCGCCGGCCCAAGCCGGACGCGCTCCGGGCCGTGCTCGCCGTCCTCGGCGACGGCCGGGCCCGCACCCCGAAGGAGGTCGGCGCCGACTCCGGCCTCTCCCCCGCCCGCCGCACCGCGGCGCTGAACCTGCTCGAGCAGGCGGGCGCAGTCGCCACCGACGCCGACGGTCGGTGCAGCGTCACGGGCGACCCGGCGGGCGATGCGGCCGTGGAGCGCGCGGTGGAGATCGCCGAGCAGCGGCGCGAGATGGTCCGGTCGCGGATCGAGATGATGCGCGGCTACGCCGAGAGCACCGACTGCCGCAGGCGCGGCCTGCTCGGCTACTTCGGCGAGCAGCGCGCCGAGCCGTGCGGAAACTGCGACAGCTGCGACGCGGGCACGTCGCGGACCGTGGAGCCGGCCGCCGCTGACGCCGCCGGCGCCGCCGGGCAGGACGCCGTGCGGCACCCGGAGTGGGGCGAGGGCGTGGTGATGTCCACCGAGAACGACCGCGTGACCGTCCTGTTCGCCGAGCACGGTTACAAGACCCTCGCCCTCGAGGTCGTGCGCGAGCAAGACCTGCTGCAGCCCGCCGAGTAGCGGCCCCGGGGTTCAGGAAAGCCACGTTCAGGGCCTTGCGGTTCCTGAACGTGGCTTTCCTGAACTTCTCCCTCGGCGCGGCACGGTCAGCCGGGCATCGTCTCCCCGCCGATGGGCGCGAGCACCTCACCCGTGTAGTAGCTCGAGAGCTGCCCGGCGGCGAAGAACACGTACGACGGGGCGATCTCGTCCGGGTCGGCGGCCCGCCCCATCGGTACCTGCTGCCCGAACGACTCGACCTTCCCCTCCGGCATGGTCGCGGGGATGAGCGGCGTCCACACCGGCCCGGGCGCCACGCAGTTGACCCGGATGCCCTTCTCGACCAGGGCCTGCGCCAGCGAGTAGGTCAGGGCGTTGATCGCGCCCTTCGTCGCCGAGTAGTCGATCAGGCTCTTGTTGCCCCGAAGGCCGTTCACCGAGCTGGTGTTGATGATCGCGCTGCCCTCCCGCAGGTGCGGCAGCGCGGCCTTCGTCACGCGGAAGTAGCTGTGGATGTTGACGTCGAACGTGTGCGTCCACTGCTCGTCGCTGATCTCCTCGGGGGAGTCGACGGGCGTCTGCGTCGCCACGTTGTTCACCAGCACGTCGAGCCGGCCCAGCTCGGCCACCGTGCGTTCGACGACGTCGACGCAGTGAGCGGGGTCGGCGAGGTCACCGCGCAGCAGCAGGCACCGCCTGCCCGCTCCCTCGACGAGCTTCGCGGTGTGCTCGGCGTCCGCGTCCTCGGAAAGGTAGGCCAGCGCGACGTCGGCGCCCTCCTTGGCGAACGCGACGCACACGGCGCGCCCGATGCCCGAGTCACCGCCCGTGACGAGCGCGACCTTGCCCGCGAGCAGGTCGCGGCCGGTCCAGGCCCGCATCTCGTCGCGGGGTTCGGGCGCCATCTCACCGGTGTCGCCGGGCGGGGTCTGCTGCTGCGGGGGAAGGCTCTCCTCGGGCATCTCGCTCCTCGTCGATCTCGAGTTCCACTCTCGGGTTCGTGCGAGGTGCCCACCGCCACGGCGACCAAACGCGGCCGCCGCGGCGCGCCGGGTGCTCATCGGGCAGCGGGATCCGGGACCTGCATAGACTTTCCCGCGTGACCGCCGCCCGCGCGCTCCCCTTCCTCGCCACAGGCGGCGAGCTGGGCAGGCTGATCGGGGCGTACGACTGGGCCGCGGGCCCCATCGGTCCGCCGCCGGCGTGGCCGGGCCCGCTCCGCACCGCCACCGGAATCGTGTTGCAGTCACCGCAGCCGATGCTGCTGTGGGTCGGACCCGAGCTCGTCGCGCTCTACAACGACGCCTTCGCCGCGCTCGCCGGCCGCGCCCACCCCGCGGCGCTCGGCCGGCCCGGCGCCGTCGGGTTCGCGGAGATCTGGCCGGTGGTCGGGCCGGCCGTGGCGCGGGTGTTCGAGACCGGTACGGGCGTCCGGGTGGACGAGCAGCCGCTGGTCATGCACCGCGGGAACGCCCCGGAGGAGACGCACTGGACGTTGACGCACTCCCCCGTCCGCGGCGAGGACGGCGACGTGCTCGCGGTGCTCACGACCAGCACCGAGACCACGGAGCGGGTGGTGGGCGCCCGCAGGCGCGAGACGCTGCGCGCGCTGAGTGATCTTTCCGCCGTGCGCATCGCGCCGGCCGGCCGGGTGGTCGAGCACGTCGCGGTCGCCGCGCTCGACGCGCTCGCGCTCAACCCGCAGGACATCCCCTTCGCCGCCGTCTGCCGTCCCGTTCCGGACGGCGGCGACGAGCTGCGGATGGCTGCCGCGCACGGCCTCCCGCAGGGGCTGCCCCCGCTGCCCGCGCCCGACGGGTCGGGGTCGGCGCTGGCGCACGTGCTGCGCACCGGGCAGGAGGTGGTGGTCTGCGGGCTGCGGAACGCCGTTCCCGGCGCGTTCCCGGCCACCCACGAGCTCGGGGACCTGCCCCCGGACGCGGCGGTGGTGCTGCCGCTCGGAGCCGGCGCCCCCGCGGGGGCTCTCGTCCTCGGCGTCAACCCGTACCGCCCGCTCGACGACGACCAGCTCGGGTTCCTGCACTCCGTCGAGAACCTGGTGTCGGCAGCGCTGGCCGACGCGAGCGCCCTCGACGAGACCCTGGACGCCGCTCGCCGCGGCGGGGACGCGGCGGACGAGGCCCTCAGCAGCGCGCTGTTCCAGGAACGCGAGCGCTACCGCACGCTCGTCACGCAGGCCCCGGTGGGGATCTGGGTCGCCGACCGCCGCGGCACCACCACGTTCGTCAACGAGCAGATCGCGCAGCTGTGGGGCCGGCCCGCCGCGGAGCTCACCGGCGCGGGCTGGACCGACCAGGTGCATCCCGACGACCGCGAGGGCGCCGCGGCCGGGTGGGCCGCCGCGGTGCGCCACGGCACGGTCTGGGAGTCCACCTACCGGATCATCGCCGCCGACGACGCAGTGCGGGAGGTCCGGACGTCGGCGCGGCCGCTGCGCGACCCGGCGGGCGAGATCACCGGTTTCCTCGCCACAACGGCCGACATCACCGAGGAGCGCCGCGCCGAGCAGGTCCGCCGGGACGTCGCCACCGAGCACGCCGCGCGCAAGGCGTCGGAGGCGGCCGCGGCCCGGCTGCGCGCCATGGTGCAGGGGCTCGCGGCGATCGTGTGGGAGGCCGAGTGGCGCCGGGACGGTGGCCCGGACGGCCGGGGCGGTCTCCGGTTCACCTTCGTCTCGGACCGCGCCGAGGAGCTGCTCGGCCATCCAGCGGCCCGCTGGTGCGACGACCCGGACTTCTGGCCCACGATGATCCACCCCGACGACCGGGACGAGGCGCTCGCCTACACCGGCGACCGCACGGCCGCCGGCCTCGACCACGACCTCACCTACCGGGCCGTCGCGATCGACGGCCGGGTGCTGTGGCTGCACCAGGTGGTCCACGTGGTCACCGGGCTGGACGGCACCCCCGTGGCCGCGCAGGGCCTCACCGTCGACGTCACCGAGCAGAAGCGCGCCGAGCGCTCGGCCGCGCTGCTGGCCGATACCGGACGGCTGGTCACGCAGGAGGGCAGCGCCGAGGACCGGCTCCGCGACCTGGCGCGGCTCGTCGTGCGCGAGCTCGGCGACGCGGCCGTCGTCGCGCTCGTCGGCCCCGACGGCCTGCTCCACCGCGCAGCCGTGGAGCACGACCATCCGGGCATCGCCGAGGTGCTGTGCACGCGCACGGTCATGAGGCTGCCCCCGTCGCTCACGGAGGCGCTCGCACCCGGGGCCCCCGTGGTCGTGCCGATCACCGAGGAGCTGATCCGGTCGGCGGTTGCCGACGACGCGGAGGCGCGGGCCTGGATCGCGCTGGGGGCGAGCAACGCGCTGTTGGTCCCGCTCGTCGTCGGCGACGAGGTGGCGGGCGTGCTCGCATTCCTCAACCTCGACGGGAGCCGCTACTACCACCCCGCGGAGCTCGACCTCGCCGCCGAGCTGGGCAGGCGGGCGTCGATGATGCTCGCCGCCGACCGCAGGCGCACCCGGGAGCGGCGGTTGCAGCAGGTGAGCGCCGACCTGGCCTCCGCGGGGAGCGTCCTGGAGGCCGCCCGGCTGCTCGTCGCGCGGTTGCCCGACTTCCTCGGCGCCTCGGCAGTGAGCGTGTACCTCGCCGACCCCGAGCGCGGCCTGCGGCTCGTGCACGCCGCCGGCTACTCGGAGCCGGTGCTCGGCGCGTACGGCGTGCTGCGGTTCGACGACGGGATGCCGATCGCCGTGGCCGCGCGCACCGGCGAAGCGGTCTGGATCCGCAACCGGGACGAGTGGGCGCGCGATTGGCCGGATCTCCTCGAGCTGGCGGTGGCCGGAAACCGGCACGCGGGGGCGGCGTTGCCGCTCGCGGCCGTCGGCAGGGTGGTCGGCGCGATCGGCCTCTCCTTCCCCACGGAGCGGACCTTCCTCGCCGACGAGCGCGACTTCGTGCTCGCCCTCGTCGCCCAGGCCGCGCCTGCGTTCGAGCGGGCCGCCGCGGCCGACGAGCGCCGGGTGATCGCCGAGACGCTCCAGAAGAGCCTCCTCCCGCCGACCCTCCCCCGGCTGGACCGCCTGCCGCTGGCATCCCGCTACCTGCCCGGCGCGCGCGGCAGCCAGGCGGGCGGCGACTGGTACGACGTGCTGCCGCTCGACGGCGGCCGCGTCGCGATCGCCGTCGGCGACGTCGTCGGCCAGGGCGCGCGCGCCGCCGCGATCATGGGGCAGCTGCGCAGCGCGCTGTCGGGTTACCTGCTCGAGGGCCACGACCCGGAGCAGGCCCTCGAACGGCTCGACCGCTTCGCGGGCCGCGTGCCCGGCGCCACCGGCAGCACCGTCGCGTGCCTGGTGCTCGACCCGGAGACCGGCGACCTGGTGTGGGCCCGCGCGGGCCACCCGCCGCCGCTCGTGGCCGGGCCGAACGGCTGCCGCAAGCTCGACGACGCCACCGGCACGGTGCTCGGAGTCCGCGCCCGTCCCGCGTACTCCGCAGGCGCGGCGACGATCGCCCCGGGCGAGAGCATCGTGCTCTACACCGACGGCCTCGTCGAGCGGCGCGGCGAGCTCGTCGACGACGGGATCGACCGGCTCGCGACCATCGCGGCGCGCCACCACGCCCTCGCCCCCGAAGCGCTGACCGACGCGCTCCTGACCGCCGCGCTCGACGGGAGCGCCACGAGCGGCGCGATGACCGGGGAGCCGGACCCGGCCGACGACGTCGCCCTCATCGTGGCTCGCCTCGTACCTGCCCCGCTGCGGCTGGTGCTTCCCGCGGAGGCCGCGGTGCTGCGGGAGCTGCGGGCCGCCGTCCTCGCGTGGGCGGCGGCGGCGGGCCTGGCGGAGGACGACGTCTACGACCTGCAGCTCGCCATCGGCGAGGCGGCCGCCAACGCCGTCGAGCACGCCTACCGCGGCCGCGCGCCCGGCTCGATGTCGGTCGAGCTGGCGCGCGATCCCGACGGAGCGATCGACGCGCACGTCCGCGACGAGGGCAGCTGGCGGCCCATCCCCGAGGAGAAGGGCTACCGCGGCCGCGGCCTGGAGCTGATCCGCGACATCAGCAACGGGATGCGGCTGCACCACGGACCCGAGGGCACCGAGGTGCGGTTCACGCTGCCGCCGTCCAGCGCTCCGGCCGCGCCCGCGGACCCGGCCGGCCCCGCCGCGCCGGTCACTCCCGGCCCCGCGTCCCTGCGGATCGTCGGCGGCGCCGAGGACGGCGGTGCGGGCACCGTGGAGATCCACGGCGAGCTGGACCTCGCCGGGGTGCGGGGCGTCGGCGACGAGCTGCTGGCCTGCGCCGGCACCGGACGTGCCCTCACCGTGGACCTGCGCGCCACCACCTACCTCGCGAGCGCGGGCGTCGCGCTCCTCGTGGAGGCCGACCGGCGGGTGCGCGCCTCGGGCGGGCGGCTGCGCCTACTGGTCTCCCCCGGCGACGTGGTGCGCCGGGCGCTCGCCCTCAGCGGCGTCGACGGCCTGCTCGAGGTGCTCGACGGCGAAGGACCCCCGCCCCGTGCCGGGGACGGCGCCGCCGGTTAGCCGAGTTCGGTCTGCCGGGCGGTCCACGCGGAGGCGGCCGTCCGACGCATCCCGGGAGCCGGGCCGAACAAGAGGGTTGACCGCGGGACCGGCGGGCACCCGCGGGGTTGACGTCCCCTTCCCCGGCGCCCCAGGAGCACAGCGTGTCCCAGCAGCCCGGATCACAGCAGGCCGCCCGGGCCCAGACCGTCGAGTCCCCCTCAGCCGGCCCGCCGGGCCATGAGGCCGAGACCCCCACGCAGATCCCGCCGCGCGGGTGGTGGCAGGTCACCCGGAGGGCCTTCGCGGAGAGCAAGGCCGACCACGTCCCGATGCTCGCAGGCGGGGTGGCCTTCTTCGCCTTCCTCGCCGTCTTCCCGGCCCTGATCGCCGGGCTCACCCTCTACGGGCTCGTCGCCGACCCAAGCCAGGTGGCCCAGCAGGTGGAGACGCTCGCCGCGACGCTGCCGCGGGAGGCGCAGCCGCTGATCGTCGACCAGCTCCGCTCCGTCGTCGCGAGCAGCGACGGCGCGCTCGGCATCGGGCTGGTCGTGTCGCTGCTGGCGGCCATCTGGTCGGCGTCCAGCGGCACCGGGAACCTCATCCAGGCGATCAACCTCGCCTACGACGAGGACGAGACCCGCGGTTTCCTGAAGCTGCGGGGCACGGCACTCCTGCTCACGCTCGGCGCCATCGTCTTCGTGCTGATCACCCTCGCGCTCGTGGCGGTCGTCCCGGCCCTGCTCGACGCGCTCCCGCTCGGGCCGGTGGCAACCGTGCTCGCGCAGGTGGTGCGGTGGGCCCTGCTGATCGCCGTGGTGATCGTCTCGCTCGCCGTCGTCTACCGGGTCGCCCCCGACCGCGACGCCCCGCGCATCCGCTGGGCGAGCACCGGCGCTGTCGTCGCCACCCTGCTGTGGGTGGCCGGCAGCGCCGCGTTCAGCCTCTACGTCGACAACTTCGGCAGCTACAACCGCACCTACGGGACGCTCGCCGGTGTCATCGTGCTGCTGCTGTGGCTGTACCTCACCAGCTACGTCGTGCTGCTCGGCGCGGAGATCAACGCCGAGGCCGAGCGGCAGACCGAGCGCGACACCACCCGCGGCGAACCGGTGCCGATGGGCGAGCGGCGGGCCGTCGCCGCGGACGAGGTGGTCGACCAGCACTGACCGTCCTCGGGTGTCGCGGCGCGGTGCGGGGGGTAGTCACCCGGCATGGGCCGGCGGTTGATCGTGATGGGCGCGTCCGCGGGCGGCGTCGAAGCCTTGCGCGCGGTCGTCGCGGGACTCCCGCCGGATTTCGCCGCGTCCGTGGTCGTGGTGCTGCACATCCCCCGCGGCTCGCCGAGCGCGCTGCCCGGGATCCTGGACCGCGCGGGGCCACTGCCCGCCGTTCCCGCCGAGCAGGGCGCCCTGCTGCGCCCCGGTGTCGTCTACACGGCGCCGGCCGACCACCACGTCCTGGTCGTCGACGGACACCTGCAGCTCTCCACCGGGCCGAGCGAGAACGGCCACCGGCCGGCCATCGACCCGCTGTTCCGCTCGGCGGCGCTCTCGTACGGACCCGACGCCATCGGAGTGGTGCTCTCCGGCACGCGCGACGACGGCACCGCCGGGTTGGCGGTCATCGCCGCGCGGGGCGGCACGCCGGTCGTGCAGGAACCCGACGACGCCCTCCACGCGGCGATGCCGGCCAGCGCGCTCGCCCAGGTACCCGGTGCGCTCGTCCACCCCGCCACGAAGATCGGGCCGGTGCTCGGTGAGCTGGTGAGCCGGCCGGTGGCAGCGGCCCCCGTCGAGGACGACGAGCTGCTGCGCGCCGAGACGCGGATCGCCGCGACGGGCGTGCCCACCACCGACACCCTGGACGGCGCCACGCCGTCGGCGTTCAGCTGCCCGGACTGCCACGGCGTGCTGTTCGAGCTGCCGGGCATGCCCGCGCCGCGGTTCCGCTGCCGGGTCGGGCACGCCTGGTCACCCGGCGCCCTGGAGGTGGCTCAGGCCCGCGCGGTGGACGAGGCGCTCTGGGCCGCGGTGCGAGCGCTCGAGGAGAAGGCGGACCTCGTGGAGCGGCTCGCCTCGGCCGCCCACGAACACGGGCGCACGCGCTCCGCAGCGGCGTATGCACTGCGCGCTGCTCGCACGAGGGGCCAGGCGCAGCAGCTGCGCCACCTGGTCGAGGACGGCTGGGCGGAACGGGAGCAGGACGGTGGAGCGATCGAGGAGTGATCCCTCCCCCGGCGCGAGGAGGAATACGCCGCCCCGTGTGTTGCGCGCGGCCGTGAGGCGGGATGCTGTGGGCGTGGCTGAGCCCGACCCCGCGTTCGAGACGCTCCTGGTGCACCTGCGGGACAACCGCGGGTTCGACTTCACGGGTTACAAGCGCTCGAGCCTCTCGCGCCGGGTCGATCGGCGGATGACGCAGGTCCGGGTCGACGACTACTCCGAGTACCTCGACTACCTCGAGATGCACGGCGAGGAGTTCACCGCTCTCTTCAACACGATCCTCATCAACGTCACCGGGTTCTTCCGCGACGCGGAGGCGTGGGAGTTCCTGCGCACGCATGTGCTGCCCGGGCTCCTCACGGGGAAGGGCCCGCACGAGCCGATCCGCCTGTGGAGCGCGGGCTGCGCGTCGGGGCAGGAGGCGTACACGCTCGCCATGCTGCTGGCCGAGCTGATGGGCATCGCCGAGTTCCGCGAGCGCGTGAAGATCTACGCCACGGACGTCGACGAGGAGGGCCTCACCCAGGCCCGGCACGCCGCCTACGACGAGCGCGAGGTCCGCGGCGTCCCGCCGGGGCTGCTGGAGCGCTACTTCGAGCGCCACGGTCAGACCTACACGTTCCGCAAGGACCTGCGTCGATCGGTCATCTTCGGGCGCAACGACCTCGTGCAGGACGCCCCGATCTCCCGCGTCGACCTGCTCGTCTGCCGCAACACGCTCATGTACCTCACCGCGGAGACCCAGGCGCGCATCCTCACCCGTTTCCACTTCGCGCTCACCGCAGAAGGAGCCCTCTTCCTCGGCAAGGCCGAGATGCTGCTCAGCCACGGCGGGCTGTTCGCCCCCGTCGACCTCAAGCACCGCGTGTTCCGCAAGGTGGCGCGCGTCGGGTCCAACGGTGTGGCCCTCTCGGCGGACCCCCTCCCGGTCGGTCCCCCGGCCGCTCGGAGCGTCGAGGACCGGATCCGGGACGAGGCGTTGCTCGCAGGCCCGGTGGCCCAGGTCGTCATCGCAGCCGACGGGGCCGTGGTCATGGTCAACCACCAGGCGGAGATGCTGCTGGGCGTGTCGGTCCGGGACAAGGGACGGCCGTTCCGCGACCTGGACGTGTCCTACCGGCCCCTCGAGCTGCGCCGCAGCATCGAGCAGGCGCAGGCGGACCGGCGCACCGTGCACGCGGGCGACGCGGTGCTCCACCGGGGCGGGGAGCCGCTCACGCTCGAGGTGCACGTGAGCCCGCTCGTCGGCCGCGACTCCGAGGTGCTCGGCGTCACCGTCGTGTTCAACGACGTCACGGAGGCCCGGCGGCTGCAGGTCGAGCTGGAGGCCACCCACCGACAGCTGGAGACGGCGTACGAAGAGCTCCAGTCCACGAACGAGGAGCTCGAGACCACGAACGAGGAGCTCCAGTCGACGGTGGAGGAGCTGGAGACGACCAACGAGGAGCTCCAGTCGACCAACGAGGAGCTCGAGACGATGAACGAGGAGCTCCAGTCCACCAACGACGAGCTCCAGGCGATCAACGACGAGCTGCAGGACCGCAGCGCGCAGGTCGACGAGGCGAACGCCTTCCTCGAGGCGATCCTCACCGGGATGCGCGCGGGCGTTGTCGTGCTCGCCCCTGACCTGGCTGTGCGGGTGTGGAACCAGGAGGCCCAGGACCTCTGGGGCCTGCGGCCCGAGGAGACGATCGGGCAGCACTTCCTCACGCTCGACATCGGGCTACCGCTGGAACAGCTCGCGCCGATGATCCGCCGCGCCCTCGGCGGCGAGCCCGGGCCGCAGGAGCTCGCGCTGCCGGCGGTGAACCGCCGCGGCCGCCGGATCAGCGTCCGGGTGCTCGGGAGCCCGCTCGCGAACTACGACGGCCGGCCGGGCGGGGTGATCCTGATGATGGAGCAGGACGACCGCGCCGACGGGGACGAGCCGAGCGAGCCGGGCGGGGACTGATGACGGTCGTCGCGGGCTTGTGGACCGAGGTCGAGGAGTTCCCCGACCACGATCTGCTCCGCCTGCGCGGCCGGCTCTCCCTTCGCACGGTGCCCCGTGTCCGCAGGGTCCTGGGCAAGCTGCTCCAGGACCACGCGGCCGTGGTCGTCGACCTGACCGACACCGCGCTCGGGTGGGACCCCGCCGCCGAGGTCTTCCCCTCCGCGCTCGCGGCGGCAGGCGGCTGGCCCACCGCGCGTCTCGTCCTCACCGGTGCCGGGGCCGCCTTCGCCGACCGGCTGCGCGCACTGCGGATCCACCGCTCCGTCCCGCTGGTCGACGACCCCGCGCACGCCCGGTCACACCTGTTCCGCAGGCCGGATCGGGTGGCCAGGCACCGGGACCTGCCGGCGGACCTCGCCGCGCCCGCCGTGGCGCGAGCCCTGGTGCGCGAGGCCTGCGCGGACTGGTCGGTCACCGTGGCCGAGGACGCCGCCGCGCTCGTCGTGAGCGAACTCGTCAGCAATGCCGTGCAGCACGCCCGCAGCTCGTGCCGGGTGACCGTGGCCGTCGACGAGAGCGGGCTGCGCATCGGGGTGCGCGACTACGCCCCCGGACACGACCTGCGGACCCGGCCGGTTGACTTCGAAAAGCCGGCCGGGCGCGGGCTGCACCTCGTCGCGATGGTCTCCTCCGAATGGGGCGTGCACCGGCACCCCGACGGCAAGACCGCGTGGGCGGTGATCCCGCTGACCGCGTGACGCCGATCGTCAGGCGTTCAGCTCCTGGAGGGCCGCGTCGACCGTCTCGCAATGGTGCAGGACGGGCCCGAGCTGCGTGATCTCCAGGACCCGGCGCACGATCGGCGGCCCGGACGCCGTGCCGAACTGCACGCCGGCGGCCTCGGCGTCCCGGCGCGCGTCCATCAGCACGACCAGCCCGGTGGATCCGCAGAACGTGAGGCCGGCGAGGTCGATCACGAGGCAGCGCGGGGCGGCCTCCACGGCTGCGCGGGTGGCGTCGCGGAGCAGGTCCGCGGTGGAGACGTCGACCTCGCCAATCGGCGCGAGCACCAGCACCCCGGACTCGGACTCGCGGACGTCGACCCGCAGCAGGTCCCGACGCGGCACGATCGGCATGCTCTCACCGCCGCCGCGCTCGATGTGCTCGTACCCGTAGGTCATCCCGTTTCGCTCTCGTGCAGGGATCCGCTCGGCTCCAATGCAGGGGGCCGGCCCGATCTCGACCCGGCTGATCCATCACGCGGCGTCGACGACGCCTCATCCACAGTGCACCCCCGGCAACGTACCCGCAAGAGGTCGCGCCCACCCGGAAGGGTCGATCTTGGACAACGGGGTGACGCCGCTCCGACGAGGAGACGGGCCGGCGCCCCTCCCCCGTCACCTTCCCGGGCATGCGGTGAGAATCGGGCGCGATGGGATCGCGAACGCCGCCGGCATGGGCCCGGTGGACCCTGCTGATCGTGCTCACGGCCGGGGGTACCGCCGCGATGACACCGCTCGGCGTGCCGTCGCCAGCGCTGTTCGCCGGGCTGCTGGTCGCCACTGCCCTCGCACTGGGCGGGCTGCCGGTGGCCGTGCCACGCCCGCTGACCGCTGCGGCGCAGGCCGTCATCGGCGTGGTCATCGGCGTGCTCGCCCAGCCCGGCACGCTCGCGGGCCTCGCCGGGCAGTGGGTGCAGGTGCTGCTCGTGTGCGTCGCGACGCTCGCGGTCAGCATGGCCGCCGGCCTGCTGCTGGGGCTGCGGCGCGGCGTGTCCCCGCTCACCGGGATGCTCGCGCTCACTGCGGGCGGCGCGTCGGGGCTGGTGGCGGTGAGCCGCGATCTCGGGGGCGACGACCGCACCGTCGCGGTCGTCCAGTACCTCCGCGTCGGGATGGTCACCGCCACCATGCCGGTGGTCGCGGCGATCGGGTTCGGCGCGGCCGCGGGACCCGGACCGGACGCGTCCGGCTCCGCACCCCTCCTCGTCGACATCGGGTACGTCGCGGTGTGCGCGGTGGCCGGGACGGTGCTGGCGCGGCTCGCGCGGGTGCCTGCCGGTGCGCTGCTCGGGCCGATGGTGGTCGCCATCGCGCTCAACCTCGCCGGCTGGTCCCTCGGCGCCACGCCGCCCGCGCTGCTGGTCGAGGTCGCGTACGCGGTGATCGGGTGGCAGGCGGGCGTTCGGTTCACCCGGGAGAGCCTGCGCACGGTGCTCGGTGCGCTGCTCCCGGCTGCCGCGCTCATCGTGGGCGTCATCATCGCCTGCGCGGGGCTGGGTCTGCTGCTGTCCGCCTCGACCGGCACCAGCGCGCTCGACGGCTACCTGGCCACCACCCCGGGCGGCATCTACGCCGTCCTCGCCACCGCGGTGTCGGCAGGCACCGACGTCACGTTCGTCATGGCGGTCCAGGTGCTGCGCGTCATCCTGATGTTGCTGGTGATACCGGCCATCGCCCGGCTCGCCCCGCGCGGGGAACTGTGATCTGTCACCCGTTCGGCGGAAGAAATGGGTTCGGTCGCACGAGCCCGGGTAATCCGGCCAGCGAGTGACCACAGATCGGAGGAACCGTGGGTACCGACGACAAGATGGACAACAAGCTCGAGGAGCTCGGCGGCAAGGCCAAGGAGACGGTGGGCCGCGCCACCGACGACGAGGAACTCGAGGCGCAGGGCGAACGCGACCAGACCAAGAGCAACCTCAAGCAGGCGGGTGAGAAGGTCAAGGACGCCTTCAAGCGCTGACCGACCCGCTCCCAACGGGCCCCGGCCGTCCCCCGACCGGCCGGGGCCCGGCCATGTTCCGACCCGTTTCGCGCCCTCCCGTCGCAGGTATTCAGTGGCGTGGACGGATCGGGTGGCGCAGTTCCGCCGGAAACAGCAGTGGCGCCGTGCCGCATCGGGTTCGTCGGTACGGGTGGGGTGGCCCATCGCCACGCGCGCGTGCTCGGCGGGATGCCCGGGGTGCACCTGGTCGCCGCCACCGACGTCGACCCGGCCTGCGCGGCGGTGTTCGCCGAGGCCCACGGTGTCCGGGCCGTCCCCGACCTCGATGCCTTGCTCGGTGAGCAGCTCGACGCCGTCTACGTGTGCGTGCCCCCGTTCGCGCACGGCGCGCTCGAGGTGGCGGTCGCCGCCGCCGGAGTGGCGCTCTTCGTGGAGAAGCCCCTGGCCTCCGACCAACCGACCGCCGAGTGGGTGGGGCGGCGCATCGGGACATCCGGAGTCCTGACGCGGGTGGGGCACCACTGGCGGTGCGCCGAGCCGGTGCAGCGGGCCCGGAAGCTGCTCGACGGCAGGCGCATCCGGCTCGTCTCCGGCGCCTGGCTGGACCGCACCCCGCCCGTGGCGTGGTGGGCCGACCGCACCCGGTCCGGCGGGCCGCTCGTCGAGCAGGCCGTGCACGTGCTGGACCTGGCCCGCGTCCTCGTCGGCGAGGTCACCGAGGTGCACGCCGCAGCGGGCGGGCTGCTGCCAGGGGGCGTCGAGGCCGCCACCGGCGCCCTGCTCTGCTTCGCGAACGGTGCCGTCGGGACCTTCGCCACCACCTGCGTGCTCGACGCCAAGCACCGCGCCGGGCTGGAGATCGTGGCCGACGGGGTCGTCGTGGGCGTCGGCGAGGACTGGCTCGACGTGCGCACGGCCGAGGGGGGCCACCGCGCCGAGTACGACGCGATGGTGCCCCGCACCGCGGTGGACGCCGCGTTCGTCGCCGCGCTGCGCGGCACTCCCGTCCCTCCCGACCGCGACGCACCCGACCACGCCGAGGCGCTGCGCAGCCATCGCCTCGCCTGCGCCCTCGCGCGCTCGGTCGGGTCCGGGCGGGCGGAGCCGGTCAGGTGAGCGACACCGATCGGGCGGTCGTCGTGCGAGGGCCCGGGGACGCGGCCGTGCAGGAGGTTCCTGCCGGGGAGGGCCCGGTCCGGCTCGCGACGGTGTGCTCGGGGGTGTCGGCCGGCACCGAGCTCTCCTTCCTCACCGGCACGAACCCCGCGCTGCACGCCCACCACGACCCCGAGCTGGGACTGTTCCGCACCGACCTGCCGGCCACCGGCTACCCGGTGACCCGCCTCGGGTACATGGAGGTCGCGCGGGTCGTGGACAGCGAGGCGACCGGGCCGCCGCGCGGCGCTCTCGTCGCCGCGACGTACGGCCACCGCACCGGCTACCGCATCGACCCGCTCGCGGAGCGGATCGTCGTCCTGCCCTCCGACCTCGACCCGCTGCTCGGCATCTACGTGGCCCACATGGGTCCCATCTGCGCCAACGGTCTGCTGCACGCGGCCGCCGACCTGTGCGGCACCGACGTCCGAACCCTCGGCGACGGCGTCCGCGGGCGCCGGGTAGTGGTGGTCGGGGGCGGGGTCGTCGGGCTGCTCACCGGGCTGTTCGCGCGCAGGCACGGGGCGGCGGAGGTGGTGCTGCTCGACCCGACCCCGCAGCGGCGCGCGGCCGCGGAAGGGCTCGGGCTCGAGGCGCTCGACCCCGACCGGGCCGACCCCGCCGTCCTGCTCAAGACCCGCTGGCGGCACGGCGCGGGCGACCGCGGAGCCGACGTCGTCTTCCAGTGCAGGGGCCGCACCGCCGCGCTCGCCACCGCACTGCGCCTGCTGCGCCCCCAGGGCACCGTCGTGGACCTCGCCTTCTACACCGACGACGGCTCACCGCTGCGCCTCGGCGCGGAGTTCCACCACAACGGGCTCACCATCCACTGCGCCCAGATCGGGCGCGTGCCCCGCGGCACCGCCCACGCCTGGGACCGCGAACGCCTCTCGGCCGAGACGATCGAACTGCTGCGCGGCGAGGGCCCCCTCGTGCGCAAGCACATGATCACCGACGTGGTGCCGTTCGCGGAGGGCCCCGCACTCCTCGCCGACCTGGCAGCCCGCCGCCGCCACGCGGTGCAGGCGGTGTTGACGTTCGACGACGCCTGACTGGTGCCCGCTGCTCAAGGCCTTCTGGCTCAAGGCCTCCTACCTCAAGGTGTGCCTTCGCTGGGCCTCCTGGCGGCGCCGCGCATTGTGCGAGGCCGCCCCTCACAGCTCAAGGGCGCTTCGCGTCGCTCCGCGATCGCTACGCGACCCTTGACCTGCGAGCCTCTGCGGCCCCTGAGGGCAAGCTTTGCGGGCAGGCCCAAGGGCCTGCCCTCTTGGTGCGCGGCGCCGCCAGAAGACCGGTTTCGGCGATCTGCTTGCCCTCGCGCACCCGGTCGGTGCTCGCGCACCCTTGTCGGCCCACGCGACCGGTCGACGGGCAGCGTGAGCGGAGAACGGGTGTGTGGGCTGCGAAGATCACCAGTTGGGTGCGTTTTCCGACGCAGGGCGTCGGGTTTCGCGCCGAAACGCTGATCATGGTGGTGACACCGGCCTTCGGTGGCGCCGCGCGCCGAAAGGGGCAGGCCCGGGCCTGCCCGCGAAGCGGGCCCTCAGGGGACGCAGAGGCTCACGGGTCAAGGGTCGCGGTAGCGATCGCGGAGCGACGCGCAGCGCCCTTGAGGCGTGAGGGGCGGCCCCGCACAATGCGCGGCGCCACCGAAGGCCCAGCGAGGGGTTGCCGGGACGGGCGTGGCGCCATCGAAGGCCCGGTGGAAGTGACCGCCACCAAACCCTTCGCCAGGAGCACCGCGTTCCGCGGAACGCGGCCCTAGGCCGAGTTGATCCTCGCACCTCTCACCGCGGCCAGCCGGGCACGGGCGCGGGCCGCGTCGGCCGGGTCGGCGCTCTCCAAGAGCTCGAGTGCCTCGTCGATCGCACTCCGCAGCACGACGACCTCCCCCGCGCGGTCGGCGAGCTGGGTGTGGGTGGTCCACAGGTCGACGAACACGGCCACCTTGGAGCGGAGCACCCAGGGGTCGAACGGCTTGGTGATGTAGTCGACCGCTCCGGCCTGGTAGCCGCGGAATGCGAGGTGGGGGTCGTAGTCGACGGCGGTGAGGAACAGGATCGGGATGTGGCGGGTGCGTTCGCGCTGCTTGACGTGCCCGGCCGTCTCGAAGCCGTCCATGCCGGGCATGTGGGCGTCGAGCAGGATCACGGCGTAGTCCTCGACGAGCAGCCGCTTCAGCGCGTCCTCACCGCTCGTGACGGCCACCAGCTCGATCGGCAGCCCTTCGAGGATGGCCTGCAGGGCGAGCAGGTTCTCGCGGCGGTCGTCCACCGCGAGCACGCGCGCGGTCTGGCGGATCACCGTCCACCGCCTGCTGCTCTGACCCCTGGGCCGAAGCTGCCGCCGCCCGGGCTGCTCGTCCGCCCGCGCCGCGGCGTGACCCACGACGCCATGAGCGCGAGCAGCTCGTCGAGGTCCACCGGTTTCGTCACGTAGTCGGTGGCCCCGGCGGCGAGGCTCGACTCGCGGTCGCCCGGCATCGCCTTGGCGGTGAGGAACACGATCGGCAGGTCGCGGCCCTGCGGGAGCCGCCGGATGCGTCGGGTGGTCTCGTTGCCGTCCAGGTCGGGCATCATCGCGTCCATCAGCACGACGTCGATCTCGGGGTGCTCGGTGAGCAGGCGGATCCCCTCCGCGCCGTTGTCGGCGTAGATCACGGTGAGCCCGTGGAGCTCGAGCGCGCTGGTGAGCGCGAACACGTTCCGCACGTCGTCGTCGACGATGAGGACGGTGACACCGGCGAGCTCCGGCGCGGGGCGCACGCCGGTGGGCCCACCCGGTCCCGTGCGCAGGATCGGGTTCGACATCGCGGCCGGGCGCGGCTGTTCGACGGTCGACTCCGGGAGCGCGAGCGCCGGGATCGGCGGGCGGGGCGTCATGCGGGCGGCCGCCGCCGTGACCGGGGGCAGCTCGTCGGGCAGGAGCAGCGTGAACACCGATCCCTCCCCGGGCCGGGAGGTGACCTCGATCTTGCCGCCGAGCATCCGCGCGAGCTCCTTGGAGATCGAAAGGCCGAGGCCGGTGCCGCCGTACTTGCGGCTCGTGGTGCCGTCGGCCTGCTGGAACGCCTCGAAGATCATTTCCAGCTTCTCCTGCGGGATCCCGATGCCGGTGTCCCCCACCGTGAACGCGATCACGGTGCGCGCCGAGTCCAGCGCGGGCACACCGTGCAGCGTGCCAGGCGGCACGACGGAGATGCCGAGGCTCACGTGACCCGAGTCGGTGAACTTCACCGCGTTGGCGAGCAGGTTGCGCAGCACCTGCTGCAGCCGCTGCTCGTCGGTGGTGATGGCCGCCGGCAGGTCCGTCGACGCCTCGACCCGCATCTCGAGGCCCTTCTCCTCGGCCTGCGGCCGGAACGCCTGCTCGACCGACGAGCACACCTGCGCGAGGTTCACCGGTGCCGGATCGACGTCGACGCGGCCGGACTCGATCTTGGACAGGTCCAGGATGTCGTCGATCAGCCGCAGCAGGTCCGAGCCGGCGCTGTGGATCGTGCTGGCGAACTCGATCTGCTTCTCGGTGAGGTTGTTGTTCGGGTTGTCGGCCAGCAGCCGGGCGAGCAGCAGCAGCGAGTTGAGCGGGGTGCGCAGCTCGTGGCTCATGTTGGCCAGGAACTCCGACTTGTACTGGCTGGCGAGCGCCAGCTGCTGCGCCTTCTCCTCGACGCCCCGGCGCGCCGCGTCGATCTCCATGTTCTTGATCTCGACGTTGCGGTTCTGCTGGGACAGCTGCTCGGCCTTCTCCTCCAGCTCGGCGTTGGCGCGCTGCAGCTCGGCCGACTGGTCCTGCAGCTCCATCGCCAGCACCTGGGACTGGGACAGCAGCTCCTCGGTGCGGCGGTTGGCCCGGATCGTCGTGATCGCAACGCCGATGGTGGCGACCAGCCGCTCGAGGAACGTCAGGTGCAGCGCCGAGAAGGGCACCACCGACCCCAGCTCGATCACCCCGAGGCACTCGCCCTCGAACTGCACCGGGAGCACGACCACCGCCCGCGGCGGCGCGGCGCCGACGGCCGAACGGACCGGCAGGTAGTCCGCCGGGAGGTTCTCGACCAGCACGACCTGCCGGGTGACGGCCGCCTGCCCGACGAGCCCCTCCCCCGGCCCGAAGGAGAGCGGGGGGTCACCCACCGTCATCGCGTAGCCGCCGCACATCACCCAGCGGTCCGGGTCGCCCCCGGAGATGATCGAGGGCTCCGCGGCCAGGAAGAACGCGCCGACCTGCGCGTTCACCAGCGGGGCGACCTCGTTCATGATCATCTGACAGACCTCGTTGAGGTCGCGCTGCCCCTGCAGGAGCCCGCCGATGCGCACGAGGTTGGAGTCCAGCCAGCTCTGGTCGGCGTTCTCGGTGGTGGTGGCGCGCAGCGCCGCGATCATCTGGTTGATCGTGTCCTTGAGGTCGGCGATCTCGCCCCGCGCCGCCACCGTGATCTGCTGGGTCAGGTCACCGCTCGCCACGGCGGTGGAGACCGCCGAGATCGCCCGCAGCTGCGTGGTGAGGGTGGCCGCGAGCTGGTTGACGTTCTCCGTCAGGCCGCGCCACGTGCCGGCGACGCCCTTCACCTCGGCCTGGCCGCCCAGCTTGCCCTCGGTGCCCACCTCGCGCGCCACGCGCGAGACCTCGTCGGCGAAGCTCGACAGCTGGTCGACCATCGTGTTGACGGTCAGCTTGAGGTCGAGGATCTCCCCGCGGGCATCGACCGTCATCTTCTGCGACAGGTCGCCCCGCGCGACCGCCGTGGTGACCTGCGCGATGTTGCGCACCTGCGCGGTGAGGTTCCCGGCCAGCTGGTTCACGTTCTCCGTGAGGTCGCGCCACGTGCCGGCGACGCCCTTCACCGTGGCCTGCCCGCCCAGCTTGCCCTCGGTGCCCACCTCGCGGGCCACCCGCGTGACCTCGTCCGCGAACGACGAGAGCTGGTCCACCATCGTGTTCACGGTGTCCTTGAACTCGAGGATCTCGCCCTTGGCGTCCACCGTGATCTTCTGCGACAGGTCGCCCTGCGCCACCGCCGTGGTGACCTGCGCGATGTTGCGCACCTGCGCCGTGAGGTTCCCGGCCAGCTGGTTCACGTTCTCCGTGAGGTCACGCCACGTGCCGGCGACGCCCTTCACCTCGGCCTGCCCGCCCAGCTTGCCCTCGGTGCCCACCTCGCGGGCCACACGCGTGACCTCGTCCGCGAACGACGACAGCTGGTCCACCATCGTGTTCACGGTCGACTTCAGCTCCAGGATCTCGCCCCGGGCGTCGACGGTGATCTTCTGCGACAGGTCACCCTGCGCCACTGCGGTGGTGACCTGCGCGATGTTGCGGACCTGGTCGGTCAGGTTCGACGCCATGTAGTTGACGTTGTCGGTGAGGTCGCGCCACGTGCCCGCGACGCCCTGCACCTCCGCCTGGCCGCCCAGCTTGCCCTCGGTGCCCACCTCGCGCGCCACACGCGTGACCTCGTCGGCGAACGACGACAGCTGGTCCACCATCGTGTTCACGGTCGACTTCAGCTCGAGGATCTCGCCCCGGGCGTCCACCGTGATCTTCTGCGACAGGTCACCGCGGGCCACCGCGGTGGTGACCTGCGCGATGTTGCGCACCTGCGCCGTGAGGTTCCCCGCCAGCTGGTTCACGTTCTCCGTGAGGTCGCGCCACGTGCCCGAGACCGTGGGAACGGCGGCCTGACCACCCAGCTTGCCCTCGGTGCCCACCTCACGTGCCACGCGGGTGACCTCGTCCGCGAACGACGACAGCTGGTCCACCATCGTGTTCACGGTCGACTTCAGCTCGAGGATCTCGCCCCGGGCGTCCACCGTGATCTTCTGCGACAGGTCGCCGCTTTTCACGGCCGCGGCGACCTGGGCGATGCCGCGCACCTGGTTGGTCAGGTTGGCCGCCATCAGGTTCACCGCGTCGGTGAGGTTCTTCCAGGTGCCGGCCACGTTCGGCACCGTGGCCTGCCCGCCGAGCCTGCCTTCGGTGCCGACCTCGACAGCGACGCGGGTGACCTCGTCGGCGAACAACCGCAGCGTGTCGGTGAGCGAGTTGATCGTGTCGGCGAGCTCGGCGATCTCACCGCGAGCGCTCACCGTGATCTTGCGGGAGAGGTCGCCCTTTGCCACCGCCGTGGCCGCGCTCGAGATCGAGCGGACCTGGTTGGTCAGGTTGCTCGCCATCGCGTTCACCGAGTCGGTGAGCGCGCGCCAGGTGCCCGCGACGCCGCGCACGTCGGCCTGCCCGCCGAGCATGCCCTCGGTGCCCACCTCGCGCGCCACGCGCGTGACCTCGTCCGCGAAGCTCGAGAGCTGGTCGACCATCGTATTCACGGTGCGGCCGATGCGACGGAACTCGCCGCGCAGCGGCCTGCCCTCGATCTCGAGGGCCATGTGCTGGGACAGGTCGCCCTCGGCGACCGCCTCGATCACGCGGGCGATCTCCGCGGTGGGTGCGGCGAGGTCGTCGATCAGCGCGTTGACCGCCTGCACACCGTGGGCCCACGCGCCGTCGTAGGCCTCCTCGTTGAGCCGCTCGGACATCCGGCCCTCGCGGCCGACCGTCCGGCTGATCCGCAGGATGTCGCGGTTGCGCCGCTCCAGGAGCGCCACGAGGTCGTTGACCTGGTCGACCAGCTCCCCAGGTGAACCCGCCCGCCGTGGCAACCGCACGTCGAACCGTCCGCGCCGCACCTGGTGCAGGACGTCGGCGAGCTCCTGCAGGAGCGCCGACTCCTGCGCCGTCTCCTGCACCGACTCCGAGGCCGCCACCTGTGCACCCGAGGACGGGGCAGCACCCGCCGGCTCGGTGCTCTGGCGCGGGGTAGTGGTCATTCGGCCGTCCCTCCACTGCTCGGACCGGCGACCGGGCACGGGCGCACGCCGAATCCTTCGAAGGTCCGGGCGCCGGCGCGGCCGCCGCAGTCCCCGACCCTAGTGGATCCGCCCTGGATCCGACCCTGCCCCGGTGCGGCCGAACGGTCGCTGGACCGGTGGGTTGAGCGGCGGAGCGCCGAGGGGTGCACACTGCACGCCGTGCCCGTTCAGCTCGAGCGGCGGACCAGGTTGCCGCCGGACCCGCGATCTGCCGGTCGAGCCCGACGGATGCTCCAGGAAGCACTACGCGAGCTGGAGGAACCGGGCGACCCGCTCGGCAAGGGCGCTGCCGTCGACACCACCGCCGTCGACACCGCCGTCGACGCCGACCTCGTCGATACCGCCATTCTGCTGGCGAGCGAGCTGTGCGAGAACGCCGTCCTGCACGCGGGCACCGAGTTCGAGGTGGCCCTGACGGTCACCGAGGCCGACCTCACCGTCGCCGTCACCGACCGCGGGCCGGGCCCCCTCGAGCTGCACCTCGCCCAGCCCCGCCAGCGCTACGGCCGCGCGGCGAGCCACGGGCGCGGGCTCGCGCTCGTGCAGCGGCTGGCCACCACGTGGGGCACCCGGCACGAGTCCGACGGCCGGCACACCATCTGGTTCTCCCTCGCCCGCGAGGAGCGGCCCGCCGCCGCACCCGCGCCGCCCGCCCCGCCGGACGCGGAGCGGGTGTGGACCACCGCCGAGCAGGCCCGCTGGCTGCTGCACGTGCCGCCGGGGCTCGTCGACCGGCTCGAGCCGGCGGAGCTCGTCGCCGAGCTGGTGCGGAGACTGCGCGAGCTCCTCGACGCCGAGTCGGTGAGCGTGGAGGTCGACGAGGGCGACGGCACCGGCGCGCGCGAGATCGCCCGCGACGGCAGCCCCGACCGGGGGATCTCCACCGGCGGCGACATCGTCAGCGGCGTCGGCACCGAATCCGGCGACCGGGTGGAGGTGCGGCTGCCCACCACCGCGCCGCTGCGCGGGGTGCTGCGCGTCATGCACCGCCCGGGCCACCGGGGCACCGCCGACCCGGAGCGCACCCGCGACCTCACCGAGCTGATCGCCTACCGGGTGGCGATGGCGGTGGAGTCGCAGTGGCTGCGCGCTGTGGACCAGCGCAGGCGCTCGTGGATGACCTACCTCGCCGAGACCAGCGAGCTGCTCGGGCAGTCGCTCGACGTCGACCTCGCGGTGGCGGTGGTGCCCCAGGTCGTCGTGCCGCGGCTCGGTCGCTGGTGCGCCATCCACCTCGTCGAGCCATCCGGCGCGATGCGGCTGGCCGCCCTCACCCACGCCGACGAGGACGCCCTGCCGGAGCTGCGCGCCGTGCTCGACCCGGACGCCCGCCCCGGGCTGCCCACCGAGCTGCGCAACCGGCTCGCCGAGGTCGTGCGCAACGGCTCGTCGGCCATCCGGTTCGCCGTGCCGACCGACGGGATCGCGCTGCCGCTGCGCGCCCGCGGCCGCACTCTCGGCACCCTGCTCGTCGGCAGGCCACCGAACCGGCCGCACAGCCCCGAGGACGTCGTGCTCGCGGGCGACGTCGCCCGCCGCGCGGCACTGGCGATCCACAACGCGCAGAGCACCGGCGCGCACGTCGCGGTCTCCCAGGCGCTGCAGCAGGCGCTCCTGCCCCGCGCGCTGCCGGTCGTGCCCGGCGTCGACTTCGCGGCCGAGTACCTGCCCGCCAGCTCCGGCAGCGACGTCGGCGGCGACTTCTACGACGTGCTCACCATCGACCCGTCCAGCTGGCTCGTCTCGATCGGCGACGTGTGCGGCAAGGGCGCGCGGGCCGCGGCCCGCACCGGACTGGTCCGCGACGTGCTGCGGGTGCTCGTGCGGGACGACCGTTCCCTGCCGCACGCCATCGAGCGGCTCAACGAGGTCATGATCGAGGCCGGTGACCCGCTGCAGTTCTGCACGCTCGCCGCGGCGCGGGTGAGCAGGCGACACCGCGGCTCCGGCGGCGGGCAGGGGTCCTCCCGGGGCGGGCTCGAGGTCGAGCTCGTGCTCGCCGGGCACGTCCAGCCGGTGCTCGTGCGCGCGGACGGCACCGCCGAGCTGATCGGGACCTTCGGCACGGCCGTTGGGCTCGTCCCCACCGTCCGGCTCACCTGCACCCAGCACCGCGTCGGCCCCGGCGACACACTGCTCGTCTACACCGACGGCGTCACCGAGCGGCGGAGGGGCCGGGAGCAGTTCGGGGCGGAACGGCTGCTGAGGGTGGCGGCCCGGGCCGCGGGCCGTCCCGCCGTGCAAGTGGTGGGCGCCGTCCGGGAGGCGGTGGAGCGCTTCTCCGCCGAGCCCCTCGACGACGACGTGGCGCTGCTCGCAGTTCGTGCCGCGCCCTGACCGAACGGGTACGAGCAGCACCGGGTAACGCAGCCGCCCACGCGGCCGAGGCCACGCCCGGATAGGCCGGTCGGCCGTACCCTCGGCCGCCCGGCCGACGCATAGTGGAAGCGGCCCGAGACCGGCTCCCGATCAGCACGGAGGTGGAGCACTGGAGGCGAAGCGCAGCAGGCGGTCGGTACTCAGGGAGCTGCGTTCGTGGCCGACCATCGTGCTGACCCTGTTCTGCCTCGGCGTCGGCATCCCCGTCACGGTCGCGCTCACCCCGGCGCAGGACCTCGTGGTCTTCGGGCAGCACATCTCCGTCGGTGCCCGACCGCCGGACCTGTCCGTCGCCGGTCCGGCCCGGCTCGTGCAGGTCGGCAACACCGCACTCGACATCGACCAGATGCACGTCTACGGCCCGCTGCGCCCCGAGCTCACGATGGGCCCGGTACAGCGCAACGCCGCCGCGGCCGCCGTCTTCGACCCCGTCGCGGGCCCGCAGGCGCAGAACGACGCGATCACGGCCGTCACCCGCGGGTTCCTCACCTGGTACGTCCTCGGTGGCCTCGGCCTGCTGGCGTTCACGATCACGGCCGCGGCGGGCGCAGCCGGCATCCGCACCCTGGTCGTGCTGCGGCGCCAGAGCCGCGCCCAGGGCGGCGAGCACGCGCCGCTGCACGAGATCGTCTCCTACTGCGTGCGCGCCGCCCGCCGGATGACCGTGATCGCGCTGGTCACGGCGGTGACGGCCTGGCTGGTCTCCGGGGCGCTCGCGGTCACCGGGTCGGTGCAGGGCCTGCGGGGCGTCACCTCGCTGGCCCAGCTCGTCGGCGCGTACCACCTCACCCCCGACCCGGTCGGCCCGCCGATCATCGGTTTCGACGGCGCCGTCATCGGCGACTCGCGCGCGGCCCGCCTCGGCGGGCCACCCGTCGCCGACGGCACGCCGGACGACGTCGCGTGCCAGCGCAGCACCGACTCCCTGGCCGCGGAGATCGGCCACCTCCTCCCGGCGAAGGTGCTGAACCTGGCCTGTCCCAGCGCCACCATCACCAGCGGGCTGCGCGGGCCGCAGGATGCGGGCGGCCGGTCGGTACCCGCCCAGGTCGGCGTGCTCAAGCAGGTGCAGGGGCTGCGGTTCGTCGTGGTGGCGATCGGGCCCAACGACGTGGGCTGGATCGACTTCCTCCGCTACTGCTACGGCGTCCCCGACTGCTCGGACCGCCTCACCCAGGGCGAGTTCGACTACCGCCTCGCCGCGTTCGACCGGGTGTACGGCGACCTGCTGATCGACCTCAACGAGCTGCCCGGCCGGCCCCAGGTGATCGTCATGACCTCGTACGGCGCCTTCCCGCCCGACGCCGACTGCGCCGACACCCGCGCCGAGGGCTACCCCGGCCTGGACCCCGTCAAGATCGAACTGCTGAACGACCGGAACGAGCAGCTCAACGCGGTCCTCACCGCGGGAGCGCAGAAGTACGGCTTCGCCGTGGCCGACCCCCAGCTGGCCATGCTCTGCGAGAAGGGCCCGGGCATGAAGGACGGGGACGGGCTGGGGCCGGACCTGCAGGGCATGACCGACCCGTTCCCGTTCCACCCCACCGGGATCGGCTCGCTCCGGATGGCGTCGTCGGTGGTGCGGGAGATCGCGCCCCAGCCGGCGGGCTAGCGGCGTCAGAGGGTTCCCGAGGAGCCTCAGCCCGCTGGCGGGCCGAGTGCGGCCACCGCGTCGACGACGCCGTTGCCGTAGTAGCCGTTGAAGCTCGGCGAGCCCTCGCACGGCGCCGTCGGGGCGGGGGTGACCGGGCAAGCAGCCTTGCGCGCCGAACCGGTGAGGGCGCGCTCCACCGCGGCGGGATCCATGGTGAGCCCGCCCGGGTGCGCCGGGTCGGGCACGCCGAACTTGCTCACCACCAGCGCGGCCACGCCTGCGACGTGGGGCGCGGCCATGGAGGTGCCCTGCAGGTAGGCGTAGTAGCCGCAACCGTTCGCGCCGCACACGCGCTGCACGCCGCTCGCGGCGCCCTTCTGCGTGATCTCGCCGGCGGCGTCGACGTCGCCATCCTGCTGCAGGACGCTCTTCGGGTAGGTCGAGAGGATCATGTCCTCGGCCCCGCCGATGCCGCTGTTGCCGCCCGGGGCGGCCAGCGTGACCTGCTCGACGCCGTAGTTGGAGTACTCGGCCTTCTCGCCCCTCGGCCCCACGGCGGACACCCCGATCACGTGCGGGCCCTCCACCGGCAGGTCCGAGCACGTGGCGTTGTCGACCGGGCGCGCGTACTCCGTGCCCGCCGGGTAGTTGGGGCTGCTCGTGTCCTGGCGCGGGCGGCCGAGGTCCTCGTTCTCGTTGCCGAGCGAGCCGACCAGCGTGACGCCCTTGGCGTGCGCGTACTCGAGTGCCCGGTTCATCGCCTCGACGGTGGTGCGCTGCTCGATCCGCGCCGCGGGCGGGTCGGCCGGGTTGTCGATGCAGTTGTAGCGCCAGGGATCCACGTAGAACGACATGTTGATCACGTCGAGGCCGGCGTCGGCACCGTAGGTCAGGGCGTCGATCACGGGCTGGAGGAAGAACAGGCCCGCGTCCTGCCCGGCGCGGATGTTCACCAGCGTCACGTTCGGGGCCACCCCGGACACGCCGGACCCGTTCGCCGCCGCCGCGATCGTGCCCGCGACGTGCGTGCCGTGGCCGCCGCCGTCGTGGTCCGGCGGGTCGACGCAGCCGGCGACCTCGCACGGGCCGTCCAGCTCGGCCCCGGTGGGGTCGGCCGGGATGTCGGTGACGAAGTTGCGTGAGAGCCCGACGTCGAGGTTCGGGGCGATGTCGGGGTTGCTCCCGTCCACACCCGTGTCGAGGATGCCGACCAACACCCGCCGGTCGCCCGGCTGCACCGCTCGCGCGGCGTCCGCCCGGACCATCGACAGGCCCCACAGCCGGGTGTCGAGCGGGTCGAGCCCCGTTGGCCCGGCCGCGGCCGGCCCGGTGAGCGCGGCAGGCGCAGAAGGGACGGCCGGGACGGACTGGGCCTTGCCCACCACCTGGGCGCGCACGGCGCCGAAGACGCCCTCGATGGCCGACACCCGCTCGACGAACCCCGCGGGTGGGGCGTCCACCACGAGCGCGCTGACGGCCGGGGTCTCGCGCAGCAGGTGCCCGCCCGCGGCCTCGATCGCGGCGACGGCACCGTCGCGGGCCGATGGGCCGTCGAGCAGGACGGTGAAGGTGGCGTGCCCGGCCGGTACCGCGTCCGCGACGGTCGCCTGCGGCACCACCGGTGCTGCCGGGGCCGGTGCCAGCGAGGTCCCGCCCACGGTGGCGACGGCCACGAGGGCCGCCGAGACGGCCCACCCGACTGCGCGAGGGCTCTTCACGCGACCTCCCGGTTCCCCCGTGCCCCGGGATCCGGGGTCGGTCGATCACCTTAGGTCATCTGGCGGAACCGGCGGGTGACGGCACACTGACGGGGTGGCCTACTGGGTGCTGCACGTCGACCTGGACCAGTTCCTGGCCGCCGTCGAGGTCCTGCGCCACCCCGAGCTGGCGGGACGGCCGGTCGTCGTGGGCGGGAAGGGCGATCCGACCCAACGAGCCGTCGTGGCCACAGCGTCGTACGAGGCGCGCCGGTACGGGGTGCGGTCCGGGATGCCGCTCCGCACGGCCGCGAAGCGCTGCCCCGACGCCGTGTTCCTGCCGGCCGACAACGCGCACTACGAGGAGGCCTCCGAGGAGGTCATGGCGACGTTGCGGGACCGCCCCGGCGTCGTCGTCGAGGTGATGGGGTGGGACGAGGCGTTCGTCGGTGCCGAGAGCGACGACCCGGAGGCCCTCGCCCGCACCATCCGGGCCGACGTGCTGGAACGCACGCGGCTGCACTGCTCGGTCGGCATCGGCGACAACATGTTGCGCGCCAAGCTCGCCACCGAGTTCGCCAAACCGGGCGCCGGGGACGGCGTGTACCGCCTGACGGCGGGGAACTGGGCCGAGGTGATGTTCGACCGCCCCACGCAGGCGCTGTGGGGCATCGGCACGAAAACCGCCCGCAAGCTCGCCGACCGCGGCATCACCACCGTCCGGGAGCTGGCCGCCGCCGACCCGGCGGCGCTCGCCGCCGAGCTGGGCCCCGCACTCGGCCCCTGGTACGTGCAGCTGGGCCGCGGGATCGGCCGGGCGGTGGTGGAGGGCACGCCGTGGGTGCCGCGCTCGCGCAGCCACGAGACGACGTTCCAGGAGAACCTCACCGACTGGGCGGACGTCCGCACCGAGGTGGCCGCCCTCGCCCGGCGCGTGGCCGCCGAGATCGGCGACGCGGGACGCCCGGCTGCTCGGGTGGCGGTGAAGGTCCGCTTCGCACCGTTCTCGACCTACACGCGCAGCGCCACGCTCGACGCCCCCACCACCGACGCCGACCGGTTCGCCAAGGCCGCCCTCGACGTGCTCGAGCTGTTCAGCTCCCGGCGCCCCGTGCGCCTGCTGGGGGTACGAGCGGAATTCGGATGACGGGCTCCCCCGCCGCGCTCCGATACTGACGCGGTGACGGAGATGCGGAACGGCGCAGCCCGCGGGGACCAGCTGCCTCCCCTGCCACCCCCGGGTCCGGAGCGCTGGGGCGGCTCGCTCCGCTACCGCGACGCCGTCGTCGCACAGCCGCTCGGCTACCGGCCGCTGACGCTCGACCTCGTCGTGCCGGAGGCCGCCGGGCCGGTACCCCTGGTCGTCCACATCTACGGAGGGGGTTTCGCCACGGGCTCGCACAAGACCAACTCACTGGGCGCCCACCTCGTCGACCGGCTGCTCCCGCAGGGCGTCGCCGTCGCGGCCGTCCAGTACCGGCACAGCCGGGAGTCGCCCTTCCCCGCTCAGGTCCACGACGTCAAGGCCGCGGTGAGGTGGTTGCGCCACCACGCGGAGGTGCTGGGACTCCACCCCTCCCGCTTCGGCGCCTGGGGAGCGTCCTCGGGCGGCTACCTGGCCACCATGCTGGCGGTCACGGCGGACCACCCGGACCTCGACGGCAGCCTCGGGATCACCGGGCCCAGCAGCGCCGTGCAGGCGGCGGTCAGCTGGAGCGCACCGGTCGACTTCGCGCGGATGCCGCCTCCACCGGGCGAGTCGCCGCTCCACGCGCTCGGCGTCGACCCGCACGACTGGTTCCTCGGCGCCCGGGTCGCCGAGGCACCCCGCATCGCCAGGGCGGCCAGCTCCAGCACCTACGTCGGCGCAGGCGCCGCACCGCTCCAGCTGGCCCACGGTGAGCAGGACTCCGGGATCCCGATCGACCAGAGCGAGGAGATCGCAGCGGCCTACGAGCGGGTCGGGGCGACCGTTCAGCTGGTGCGGGTCCCGGGAGCGGGACACTTCTTCGCCGACGGGGACCGCCAACGACTCATCACCCTCGGGCTGGACTTCCTGCAGCGGCACATGCCCGAACGATGAGCCCGCGCCGCGCTGAGAAGCACCTCAGCCCGGTCCACGCATCGTCGGTCTCGTGGATCACAGCGCGGCGGTGGGGGCGGTGCGGCGGCACTTCGACCGGCTGGGTGAGCAGGGGCAGGGCCATCCGGACGCCGAGGCGAGCGACCGGGTGAGCCGCGAGGTCCACCGCCGGTTCCTGCGCCGGTTCGTCCCCCGGGGCGCGCGCGTGCTCGAGATCGGCGCCGGGGGCAACCGGTTCACCACCGAGCTCGCCGCGAGGGGCTGCCGCGTCGTGGTCACCGACCCGTCGTCCGCCCGGCTGGCCGCCCACGAGCGCAGGGTTCGCGGCACCCCGGCTGAGCGCAGCGTGCTGCGGCGCGAGGTGCTCGACGCCACGGACGTGAGCCGGTACGCCGACGGCGAGTTCGACGCCGTGCTCGCATACGGGGGGCCGCTGTCGAGCATCCGCGGCTGTGCGGCCGGCGCCCTGCGCGGGTTGCTGCGGCTCGTCGCACCGGACGGCGTCGTCGTCGCGTCGGCGCCCTCGCTGCTCGGGTCGTGGCGCCAGCAGCCGCCCGGCCTCGACGGGCGGCCGGAGCCGGCCGACCGCAGGTACCGGTGGTCGGAGGTGGTGGCGCTCGTCCACGAGGCCGGCGGGGAGCTCGTCGACGGGAGCGCGAGCAACTGGGCGTCGGCCGGGGACCCCGGCGTGCTCGCGCACCTCGCAGCCGACCGCGACCGCTGGCGCCGCTTCCTGGACCACGAGGTCGCGGCGTGCTCCGAGCCGGGGGCGCGGGACGGCGGCACGCACATCCTGTTCGCCGCCCGCCCTGCTTGATCGCTAACGTCCGGGGCGTGTACCCGCCCATCGAGCCGTACGACCACGGGATGCTCGACGTGGGCGACGGCAACCACGTCTACTGGGAGACCTGCGGCAACCCGGCAGGCAAGCCGGCGCTCGTCGTGCACGGCGGACCCGGCTCGGGCTGCCGACCGGGCCAGCGACAGGCGGTCGACCCGAGCCGCTACCGGGTGGTGCTGTTCGACCAGCGGGGCTGCGGGCGCAGCATCCCGCACGCGAGCGACCCGGCCACCGGGATGAGCGTGAACACCACCGCGCACCTCGTCGCCGACATGGAGCGGCTGCGCGAGCACCTCGGCATCGACCGGTGGCTGCTGCACGGCGGGTCGTGGGGGTCCACGCTGATCCTCGCCTACGCGCAGCGGCACCCGCACCGCGTCTCGGAGATCGTGATCGCGAGCGTCACCACCACGCGGCGGTCGGAGATCGACTGGCTCTACCGCGGCGTCGGGCGCTTCTACCCGGAGGCCTGGGAGCGCTTCCGCCAGAGCGTGCCGCCCGGCGAGCGCGACGGCGACCTCGTGGCCGCGTACGCGCGCCTGGTGGAGCACCCGGACGCCGCCGTCCGGCAGCAGGCCACCCTGGACTGGCTCGCCTGGGAGGACGCGGTCATCTCCGCGGAGCCCAACGCCCGCACCGGCGCCTACGGCGACCGCCCGCCGGCGGCCCAGCTGGCGTTCGTGCGCATCTGCGCCCACTTCTTCTCCCACGGTGCCTGGCTGGAGGAGGGCGCGTTGCTGCGCGACGCCGGCCGGCTAGCCGGCATCCCGGGGTTCCTCGTCCACGGCCGCCTCGACATGGGCGGACCGCCCAGCACGGCGTGGGAGCTGGCCCGGGCGTGGCCGGACGCCGCGCTGGTGATCGTCGAGGACTCCGGCCACACCGGCAGCGACACGACGCGCGCACACATCACCGCCGCCCTGGACCGCTTCGCCCGCCGCTGACGGCTCCCCCGCTCCGGCGCGCCCACGCGGCCAGCTCCGTCCAGCCCATCCCCTCGACCGTCCCCCCGGCGTCGACCGCGCTGAACCGGCCGGGCCCGGTGAGCGTCACCGTCGAAGCGGCCCCCTCCGGCACCACGCTCCAGCCCTCCCGCGTGAGCAGCCTGGCCACGAGCGCCGACTCCGGCTCGGGTGCGACCACCGCGACCGGTGTCCCGCCGGGCGCCGGCCGGATCGTGAAGGCGCCCGCGACTGCGTCGAACGCGAGGCCGGGCGCGTCGAACACCTCGCCGACCGCCCCGCAGGCCACCAGCGCCTCGGGCGGCCCGGTCCGCAGGCTCCCGTCGCGGTCGAGTAGCCACACCTGGTCGGCCACCCGCAGCGCGGGCTCCAGGTCGTGGGTGGACACCAGCACGCACAGCCCGTCGTCGCGGGCGAGACGTCGCAGGAGGCCGAGCAGCCCGACGCGGGCGGACACGTCGAGGAACGCCGTCGGCTCGTCCAGCAGCAGCACGGCAGGCTCCTGGGCCAGCGCGCGGGCGACGAGTACGCGCTGGCGCTCCCCGTCGGACAGCTCCGCCACCCGCCGCCCGGCGAGCTGCCCGGCCCCCGCCGCCTCGACGGCCGCGGCCACCACGGCCCGGTCGGCGGCACGCAGCGCTCCAGTCGGACCGGTGTGCGGGTGGCGGCCGAGCGCGACGAGGTCCTCCACCGACAGCAGGCCCGGCTCGACGCGCTCGGTGAGCACCACCGCGAGCCGGCGGGCGCGCTCTGCGGGCGGCAGGGCCGCGAGGTCGGCGCCGTCCAGCGAGACGCTGCCGGCCAGCGGCGGGAGTAGGCCCGCGACGGTGTGCAGGAGGGTGGACTTCCCGGTGCCGTTCGGGCCGACCAGCACGGTCAGCTCGCCGGCCGCGGCTCGGGCGGACACCCCGGCCAGCACGGTCCGGGACGAGCGCCGTCCGGCCCGGTACCCGACCGAGAGCGCGTCGAGAACGATCACGGCGCCGCCGTTCACGAGACCGCGACCGCGAACCGCCTGCTCCGCAGCAGCACCGCGATCACCACCGGGGCGCCGACCAACGACGTCACGACGTTCAGCGGCACCACCACCTCGGTGCCCGGCGGGTGTCCCGCCACCACGCAGGCCAGCACCACCGCGGCCCCGACCAGCGCCGCGACGGGGAGCAGCACGCGGTGGTCGGAGGTGTCGACGAGCAGCCGGGCCAGGTGCGGCACCGCGATCCCGACGAACGCGATCGGCCCGCAGAACGCGGTGACCCCGCCACCGAGGAGCGCGACCGCGAGCACGACCATCGCCCGCAGCCGCCGGACCGGCACCCCGACGCTGCGCGCGTGCGCCTCCCCGAGCAGGAGCGCGTTCAGCGGCTTCACCGAGAACGCCGCCACGGCGAGCCCCGCGGCCACGACGGGCGCGAGCACAGCGAGGTCGGCCCGGCTCGTGCCGTCCACGCTGCCCAGCCCCCACACGACGAACTGCTGGGCGATCCGCGGGTCGCTCCACACGAGCACGAGGCTCACGACCGCGGTGGTCGCGGCGCCCACCATCACGCCGACCACCAGGAGCGTCACCACCGAGCGCACCCAGCGGGCGAGCACGAGCACCAGGCCCAGTACCGCCGCCGCACCCAGCGCCGCGGCACCGACGGCGCCCAGCCGGCCCACGCCCGCGAGGCCCTCGGTGAACGAGGCACCGCCGACCGCGGCGAGCGACAGCGCCACCCCCAGCCCGGCCCCTGAGCTCACGCCGAGCACGTACGGGTCGGCGAGCGGGTTGCGGAAGAGCGTCTGCACGAGTGCGCCCGCCACCCCGAGCGCGGCCCCGACAAGGACCGCGGTGAGCGCGCGCGGGAGCCGCACGGTGCCGATCAGCACGCTCCACCTCGGGTCCGACGGCGTGGCGCCCGCGAGCACCCGCACCGTGTCGGCCGGCGGGACGCTGACCGGGCCGAGCGCGACGGCCAGCACGAACAGCACGACCGCGACCGCGCCGGTTCCGGCCAGTAGCGCGCGCCGTCGCGTCACGACACCCGCCGCAGGTAGGTGTACGCGTGCCCGGGCAGCAGGTCCGGGTGCAGCACCGCGACCAGGTCGGCGAGCTGCTCGTCGGGACGGGTCACACCGCGCTCGTGCAGCTCGTTGCCACCGGTCGGGCCGATCCGCCGGTCGCGGTTCCACACCTGGCCGGTCCGCACGGCCGCCAGCTCCCCGTAGCGCGGGTCGGCCGCGGTGACGTCGGCGAGCGTCGGCCACGGCCCGTCGGCGATCCAGATCGGGGCCGCCCCGTCGGCGGTGTAGACGCTCTCGAAGTCCTTCGGGATGCCGCCCCGTGCCGGGTTGCCCGCCTCCGACCAGGTGGCGCCCGCGTCGCGCAGGAGCGCACCCGCGGTGCTCCCTCCGGTCGGTACCCGCCAGCCGCCCTCGTAGAGCTGACCGGCCAGCACCGGGACGGGCCCAGACGTGTGGACCGCGCCCGATGCAAGCGCGGCGAGGTCCCGGTAGCGCGTCTCGATGGCGGTGAACACCTGCTCGGCCTCGGCCTCCCGCCCGGTCAGCACACCCATCACCTTGATCCACTCGGCCTGCGCGAGCGGACCGCTCTCCAGGTACTCCGCCCAGCCGAGCACGGGGATCCCCGCCTCGCGCAGCGTGGGGAACGCGGGGTCGTCGGTGCCCTGGCTGAGCAGCACGTCCGGCGCGGCCGCCACCACGCGTTCGATGTCGACCTGCCCGCTGGTGGCGAACCCGGCCACCCGCCCGGCGTCGATCCGCGCCCGCACCTCGGGCCCGGAGACGAAGTCCGGCGTGCCGACGCCGGTGAGCACGTCGAGGGCGCCGATGTCGACGATCATCGGCAGCTGGGTGGTGGATGCGGCGTACACGCTGCGCACCGGTACCTCGATCACCGGCGCCCCGGCGAGCTCGGGGGGCAGCGCAGGCGCCGGAGCGCCGCAGGGCACCAGCACGGTCGACTCCGGCGGACCACCCGGGAACGGCTGGGCGACGGTCAGCACGCGGTAGCCACCAGCTTCGCGCACCGAGACGTTGGTGGCGTGCCGCAGCTCCACGGGCGCAGCCGCAGAGCTCGGCGGACAGTCCGTGGAGGGGTCTGCCGGTGCGGCCCCCGGTGCGGCGCAGGCGGCGACCACCAGCAGCACCAGCACGGCCAGCAGCGGTGCGACTCCGCGCAGCACGGCTCTCCTCACAGGCGGGGCGGGCGAGGCGTAGATCGTTCACGGGCCGCAGACACGCGGGCGGTCACCCAGGCCACCGCCTCCTCCACACTCGCGACAGCCGGCGCGTCCGGTGCCGGCGGGCGGGCGATCAGCACGACGGGCAACCCCAGCTCGCGCGCGGCCACCAGCTTCGCGGCGGTCAGCTCTCCCCCGCTGTCCCGCGCGACGAGCACCTCGATCCGATGCTCGCGCAGCAGCGCGCGCTCGGCGTCGGCCGTGAACGGGCCGCGTGCGAGCACGAGGTGGTGGCGGGGCGGGAGCGGCGGGGGCGGCGGGTCGACCGCACGCAGCAGGCACCACGCGTCGATGCCGGCGAGCGCGGCGAGGTCACCGGCGCCGGTGGCTAGGAACACCCGGCTGCCCAGCCGGGGCGCCAGCGCGGCGGCACCCCGCGCGTCGGGCACCCGGTGCCAGCGGTCCCCCGGCCCCTCGGTCCAGCCGGGCCGCCGCAGCACGACGAGGGGCACACCTGCGGCGGACGTGGCGGCCACCGCGTTGGCGGTCATGCGGGCGGCGAACGGGTGCGTCGCGTCCACCACCACGTCCGTGCCGTGCTCGCGCAGCCACCCGGCGAGGCCCTCGGCGCCGCCGAACCCGCCGATCCGGACCTCGCCGCACGGCAGTCGCGGCACCGCGACCCGCCCGGCGAGCGAGGAGGTCACGGCGAACGCGCCGTCGCGGTGCAGGACGGCGGCGAGGCGGCGCGCCTCCGCCGTGCCGCCGAGCACCAGCACGCTGGTCGGACTCACGGGCTGCGCCGCCGCAGCAGGTAGGTGTCCATGATCCAGCCCTTGCGGGAGCGCAGCTCGCCGCGCCGCCGCACGATCTCCGCCTTCACGTCCCGGAGCGGGCCGTGCACGAGCACCTCGTCGGGGGTGCCGAGGTAGGCGCCCCAGTAGATGTCCCAGAGGTCCCCCGGCAGCGCGGCGAAGGCGTCCACCGCGTCCAGCATCACGACGACGTCGTCCGCCCCCGGCGGCGGGCCCTCCTCGGCGAGCCTGCGTCCCGTCGTGACGGTGACCGGCCGCCCGACCCGGTTCAACGCGATCCGGTGCCCGGCGGCGAGCGCCTGCACGGCGCTGATCCCCGGGATCGAGACCACCTCGAACTCGACGGCGCCGCGGTTCCGGATCCGCTCCAGGATCCGCAGCGTCCCGTCGTAGAGCGCCGGATCGCCCCACACGAGGAACGCGCCGCACCCGTCGTCCGCGAGCTCGTCGGCGAGCATCCGCTCGTAGACCGCCGCCCTGCGCTCCTGCCAGTCGGCAACAGCACCCGCGTACCGTCCGGTCGGCGCGCTGCGGTCCCGCTCGGGATCGCGCGCCGTCACCACCCGGTGCGGCCGCGTGACGTGGCGGGCGAGCAGCGTGGCGCGCAGCGCGGCCAGCTCGGCCTTCGCCTCGCCCTTGTCGATCGTGAAGAACACGTCGACCCGGTTCATCGCGGCGACCGCCTGCAGCGTGAGGTGCTCGGGGTCGCCCGCGCCGATGCCGATCACGTAGACCGTGCGCACCGCCTCCCCCTATCCCGCGTCCGGGGCGTCGGGCGGCGGGACGTCCGGCACGCGCAGCACCAGCGTGCTCGGGTCGACGCGGATCGAGAGCTCCTGCGCGTCGCCGACCGGGTCGCCGTCGACCTGGCACGGCTGGGGAGCCTCGGTGCGGATCACGATCGAGCGGGCCTGCCAGTGCTCGACGCGCTCGTGGCCCCTGGGGCGCTTCGTGATCACGCGCAGGGCCACCGCGACCCAGCCCGCGAGCGTGCCCGGCGCGAGGCTCACCACGTCGAGGACACCGTCGTCGATCCTCGCGCGCGGCATGAGCACGAGCCCGCCGAGCAGCGTGCCGCTGTTGCCGACGAGGACGGTGCGGGTGCGGCGGCGCAGCGGCGGGCCGTCGTCGAGGCTGAGGGTCACGCGGATGCGCCGGCCGCGCATGGCGCGCAGGCCGGAGATCACGTAGGCGAGCGGACCGACCTTGACCTTCAACGCCTCCGGCGTGCTCTCCATGATCGCGGCGTCGAAGCCGGTGCCGGCCATCACGAGGAACACCCGCTCCTCCTGCGAGCCGTCGATCCGGATGCGGCCGACGTCGATCGCTCGGTCGTCACCCGTGAGCGCCACGCGGGTGGCGTCCGCAACGCCGTCCGGGGTACCGACGGTGCGGGCCAGCAGGTTCCCGGTGCCCGCGGGCACCAGGCCCATCGCCACGCCGGTGCCGGCCAGCGCCTCGGCCACCGAGCGGACGGTGCCGTCCCCGCCGCAGGCGAGCACCACGTCGGCGCCCTTGTCGATCGCGAGCTTCGCCTGCCCGGTCCCGGGATCCTCGACCGTGGTCTCGAGCCACAGCGGCTCGGCCCAGCCGAGGCCCGTGCAGACCGCCTCGATCCGCTGCTGCGTGCCCGGCTCGATCTTCGTGGGGTTCGCCACCACGGCGGCGAGCGGGCGGTCCTCCGGCTCGGCGGGCAACGGGTCGTGGTCGGGGGCGCGCCTGCGCCCCCGCAGCACGACGACACCCGCGAGCAGCCCCAGTACCGGCAGCGCCGCGAGCGCGAAGACCCACCACTCGGTCACGGCGGAACCCTATGCGCCGCTGCCGCTCCCGGCGCGCGGTGTAGGCCACACGACCCGACGGCGTACTCCACCGCGTGACGCACGCCGCAGAGCAGGCCGCTCCGGGGCTGGTCAGGCCGAGATGAGGGTGTGCGGGTCGGCGTAGGGCAGGCCCAGGTCGTGGGCGACCTGCAGGTTGGTGAGCGCCCCGTGGTGCGTCGAGAGACCGCCCGCCAGGGCGGCGTCCGCCGCGAGTGCGTCGGACCAGCCCAGGTTCGCCAGCCGCAGCACGTAGGGCAGCGTGGCGTTCGTCAGCGCGTAGGTGGAGGTGTGCGGCACGGCGCCGGGCATGTTGGCCACGCAGTAGAACACCGAGCCGTGGACGATGTAGGTCGGGTCGGCGTGGGTGGTCGGCCGCGAGTCCTCGAAGCAGCCGCCCTGGTCGATCGCGATGTCGACGAGCACGGAGCCGGGCTTCATCCGCCGCACGAGGTCGTTGCTGACCAGCCGCGGGGCGCGGGCGCCCGGCACGAGGACGGCGCCGATCACGAGGTCGGCGTCGAGGCAGGCCTTCTCCAGCTCGTGGCTGTTGGAGGCGACGGTGCGGACCCGGCCCGCGTAGCGGTCGTCGACCTGGCGCAGCTTGCCGAGGTCGAGGTCGAGCACGGTGACGTCGGCGCCGAGCCCGACGGCCATGGCCACCGCGTTCTGCCCGGCCACCCCGGCGCCGATCACGACGACGTTGGCCGGCCGCACGCCGGGCACCCCGCCCAGCAGCACGCCACGCCCGCCGGCCGCACGCATCAGGGCGTTGGCGCCGGCCTGCGGCGCGAGCCGGCCCGCAACCTCGCTCATCGGGGCGAGCAGCGGGAGGCTGCCGTCGGGCAGGCGCACGGTCTCGTAGGCGATCGCCGTGGTCCCCGCGTCGAGCAGGGCCTGGGTGCACTCCTTGGACGCGGCGAGGTGCAGGTAGGTGAACAGCACCTGGTCGCGGCGCAGCCGGTGGTACTCCTGCTCGATCGGTTCCTTCACCTTGAGCAGCAGGTCGGCGGCGGACCACACCTCGTCGGCGGTGGTGACGATGTGGGCACCGACCGCCTCGAAGTCGGCGTCGCTGATCGAGCTGCCGACGCCGGCGCCGCGCTCGACGAGCACGTGATGCCCGGCGCGGGTGAGCTCCTGGGCGCCTGCCGGGGTGAGCGCAACCCGGTACTCGTGGTTCTTGACCTCGCGGGGAACACCGATCCTCATGGACCGAGGATGAAGATACTGCTGACGAGCGGCAACTTCTCCGGCAGGAGATTCGGTAGATTGCGCCGATGCCGCTACCACCTGCAGGGACACGCCCCGAACGGGCGCTCCGGCCGCAGGACGTTCGCCTCGACCTCACCGACCGGGCGATCCTGCGGGTCCTCGCCGACGACGCCCGCATCTCCAACAAGGAGCTGGCCGACCGCGTCGGCATCGCCCAGTCCACCTGCCTCGCCCGCGTCCGCGCCCTGCTGGCGAACGGGGTGATCCGCGGCTTCCACGCCGACATCGACCCGCGCGCCCTCGGCCACGACCTCGAGGCCATGATCGCCATCCGGCTCCAGCCGCACGCGCGCGGCAGCCTCAACGAGCACGTCGCGGCCCTGTCCCGGCGCCCCGAGGTGCTGGACGTCTACTTCGTCGCGGGCGCCAACGACTTCCTGCTGCACGTCGCCACCGCCAGCACCGACGCGCTGCGGGCGTTCGTTGCCGACCACCTCAACCGCGACTCCGCCATCGCCGGCACCGAGACCAACCTCATCTTCGAGCACACCAGGGCGGCCGGCAGACGCGGGATCTGAGCTCCCGAATGATCCGCCCGGCCCCGTACGATCTGAGGCCATGAGTCCGGGGGGAAACGTGGACGTCGATCCTGTCGAGGAGTTCCCGCTCCTCTCACGCCTGTTGGCAGCCGCGGCCGAGCGGGGCGAGGGCACCGTTCTCGGGCTCGTCCCGCCGGGGCGGTCGCGGATCGGGCGCGTCTCGCGGGTCGACCCGGCCACGTTCGCCGAGCGGCTCGCAGCGGCCTACCGGGAGCGCTCGCCCTCGATGGTCCGCTACGCCACGCGCAAGGTCGGCGACCAGGGCCGCGCAGAGGACGTCGTGCAGCGGGCCTTCGAGAAGATCCTGCGCAGGCAGCAGGGCGACCCGCCCGAGATCACCAACATGCAGGCGTACGTGCTCACGGCCGTCTGCAACGAGATCAACCGCGAGCTGCGCGAGGTGATCCCGGCCCGCGCCAACGTCAGCATCGACGATCCCGATCGCGGCGACGACACCCCGAGCGCGCCGGTCGACGTCTCCACGCAGGTCGCCGACGCCGCGCTGCTGCGCGACGCGCTGGCCGCGCTCTCGCCCCGCGAGCGCGAGGCCGTCGTCATCCGGATGCAGTGGCAGCTGTCCGTGGCCGAGGCCGCCGAGCTGATGCAGCTGTCCACCGGCGCCGTGAAGCGCTACACCTCCGACGGGCTGCGCCGGTTGCGCGAGCGCCTCGACCCGGCCTTCGTCGCCTGAGCTACTGCCCGAGGAACTCGGCCAGCCCCGCGAGCAGGCGGTCGACGTCGCCGTCGTCGACGTAGGGCGCGAGGCCGATCCGGAGTGAGCCCGTGTCCCCGAGGCCGAGGCGGCGGGACGGCTCCAGGGCGTAGAACGCGCCCGCCGGGGCGTGCACGCCGCGTTCGGCGAGGAACGCGTACGCGGCGGCGGGCTCCCGGTCGGCGAACGTGACGAGCAGCGTGGGCGTGCGGTGCGCCGCCCGCGACAGCACGGTGACGCCCGGCAGCTCGGCGAGACCGGCTTCGATCCGCTCGCGGAGCCGGTCCTCGTGGGCCCCGATCGCGCCGAGGGCCGTCACGAGCCGATCCCGCCGGGTATCGCCGGTGCCGAGCCCGGCGAGGAAGTCGATCGCCGCAGTGGTGCCCGCGAGGAGCTCGTAGGGCAGCGTTCCGAGCTCGAAGCGCTCCGGCACGGCGTCGGGTGAGGGCAGCAGCTTCTGCGGGTGCAGCCGCTCCAGCACGGCGGGTGCCGCGGCGAGCACCCCGCAGTGCGGGCCGAGGAACTTGTACGGGGAGCACGCGAAGAAGTCCGCGCCGAGCGCCTCGACGTGCACGGGGAGGTGCGCGGCCGCGTGCACGCCGTCGACGTAGGCGAGCGCGCCCGCGCTGTGCGCCAGATCGGTGATCGCGCGCACCGGCGGGCAGGTGCCGAGCAGGTTCGACGCGGCCGTCACGGCGACGAGCCGCGTGCGCGGCGACAGGACCTCCGCGACGGCCTCTGCGGGGAGCTCCGCGGTGGCCGGGTCGAACTCGGCCCAGCGCACGCGCGCACCCACGGCCTCCGCGGCGAGCACCCAGGGCCGGACGTTGGCGTCGTGGTCGAGCGAGGTGACCACGACCTCGTCGCCGGGCGCCCAGGTGGCGGCGAGCGTGCGTGCGACGTCGAAGGTGATCTGGGTCATGCTCCGGCCGAAGACGACCCCGCCCGGGTCGGCGCCGAGCAGATCGGCGACGGCCCGGCGGGCGGCCACGACGATGTCGTCGGCGGCGCGCTCGGCGGCGGTGACCCGGCCGCGGTTGGCCAGCGGCGCCACCAGCGTGCCGGCCACCGCGTCCGCCACCTCGGCGGGAACCTGGGACCCGCCAGGACCGTCGAAGTGGGCGTAGCCCGCCCTCAGGGCCGGGAAGTGTGCGCGAACCGCCGCGACGTCGTAGACCACCCCGTCACCCTGTCATGCGCCGGGGCCGGCGATCACCAGTCCTCTGGCTCGGCGCCGCCCTCGGACCCGGGGGCCCGGTGCCGGCCCTCGCGCAGCCCGCGCTGGTAGGTGCTGAGCCGGTCCCGGACCCGGTCGGGCGCGCGGTCGGCGGGGGTGGCCTGCTGGCTGCCGTTCCGGCCGTTCTGCTCGGTCGAGCGCGGCGGCGGCACGAGCTGGTTGCCCGGGCGGCGCCGGGGCAGGCCGCTGGCCGTGGTGGGGAGCTCGGGTTCGGGGCGGGCGGCGCGGGCGGCGGCCTCGCGCCACTCGTCGTCCTGCGGGGTCTGCCAGTCGAGCGGGCCGGTGCCGCCCTGCCCGCCGCCCGCTTCGTCCTCGCGGAACCACGCGGACGCGATCGCCTCGAAGATCGGGGTGGCGTACCGGTCGTCGATCGGCTCGAGGGGCAGGTCGAGCAGCGGACCGAACAGCTCGTCCACCTGGGAGGAGGACGACGGCGAGTAGGCGGGCGCGTCGTCGAACGACAGCGACGGCCGTCCGTTGCCGTGGCCGTTGCTCGGCTCCACCACCGGGCCCGGCACCGGCGTGCTGGAGCCGTTGATGCCGCTCGGCGCATGTCCGTTGAGGCCACCGGCGTCGAAGCCGAACTCGTACGCCGACAGCGACGACAGCCCGGTGCGGTCCACCACCGGCTCCGGCGGGGGAAGCGGCGGTTCCTCCACCGTGACCACCGCCGGGGGGCAATGGACGCTCGCGACCAGCCCGGATCCGGTGGGCGGAGGGCCGCTGGGCGGACGGCGGAGCGTCACCCCGTAGCGGGAGCGGTGGGCGAGCTGCTCGGCAGCGGCTGCGGCCCGGCGACCGCCGAACCCGTCCGGGTCGTGGCGGGCCGCCCCGTTGACGAACGCGTCGACGGTGACGCCACGGTTGCCGGGCTCCACGCGGGCGACGAGCTCGATGCGAGCGCCCGGGTAGACCGCGGTGACGTGGTCGACGAGCTCGGCGAGCACGTGCACGAACTCCACCGCCGCCGCAGGCTCGACGAGGGCGGCCGGGGCGGGCCGCACGTCGACCCGGCTGGGCTCCTCGGCGAGGGCGGCGGCGTCGGCGGCGAGATCGCCGAGCCTGCGCGGCCCCGCCGACGCCGCACCGGGCTCATGGCCGGCGAGCAGCAACAGGCTCTCGGTGTCGCGCCGCATCCGGAGCGCGGTGTCATGCAGCTCGGGAAGGCCGGGCGGCTCGGAGTAGAGCTGCTCGGTGCGCAGCCGCTCCAGCAGCCAGATGTGCCGATCGAGCCTGGCCTGCAACCGCCGCGCGACCCCCGCGGCGGCATCGTCACCAACACCACGATCGCCGGCATCCCAGCGGCCGGTGCCCGCTGCGGATCCGAGGTGCGCGAGGTAGCCCGAGTCTCCCTCGTAACCCCTGTCCACCAGTCGGTCCTCTCCAACGGGTCGATGCCTCGCGCCGGCTCACGTCGAAGAGGCGTGACTCCCATCACGCTGCGGGCGGCGTGACCGGCTGCCCTGGCGACGCACGCTACCTCCCGACGGGCTCCCGCCGAACGCCAGCGGGGAGAGTGCGCTCAGGGCACGCCCTCATGCGGCGGGCGGCCCGGACCACTCCTGACCTGCACAGGACGGCACGCACCGTAGCCCATTCGGGTGCCTCACGCCTACCGGCGACTGGCGAGCGGCCGACTCGCCGCGGTCGAGTGGTAGAAGCGGTCACCGCCGATGAGTTCGGCTGCCGCGGGAGGTCACAAGTCTGCGCCAGGCGTGTCCGAACGCCTCGGACGACCGAACTGCGAGGAGGCTGCCATGACCGGAGTGCGGGTGCTGGTGGGGACGCGCAAGGGGGCGTTCGTGCTCACCGCGGACGGCACGCGCGAGCGATGGGCGGTGAGCGGACCGCACTTCGCGGGGTGGGAGATCTACCACGTGACCGGCTCGCCCGCCGATCCCGACCGGCTGTACGCGTCGCAGTCGAGCGGCTGGTTCGGGCAGATCGTGCAACGGTCCGACGACGGTGGGGCCACCTGGGAGCCGGTGGGCAACGAGTTCGCCTACGCCGGCGTGCCCGGCACCCACCAGTGGTACGACGGCACCCCGCACCCGTGGGAGTTCGCACGCGTGTGGCACCTCGAACCGTCGGCCACCGACCCGGACACGGTGCTCGCGGGCGTCGAGGACGCTGCGCTCTTCCGCAGCACGGACGGCGGGGCGGGCTGGCAGGAGCTGCCGGGCCTGCGCGAGCACGGCACGGGCTCGAGCTGGCAGCCGGGCGCGGGCGGGATGTGCCTGCACACGATCGTCGTCGACCCGCGCGACCCGGCGCGGATGCACGTCGCGATCTCCGCGGCGGGGGTCTTCCGCACCGAGGACGGCGGCGGGACGTGGGAAGCGGTGAACCGCGGCCTGCGGTCCGAGGGCATCCCCGACGCCGACGCCGAGGTCGGGCACTGCGTGCACCACCTCGCGATGCACCCGGACCGGCCGGACACCCTCTACATGCAGAAGCACTGGGACGTGATGCGCAGCGACGACGGCGGCGGCCTCTGGTACGACATCGGCGAGGGCCTGCCAAGCGACTTCGGCTTCCCGATCGAGGTGCACGCGCACGAGCCGGACACCGTCTACGTCGTGCCGATCACCAGCGACTCGCTCCACTACCCTCCCGAGGGCCGGCTGCGGGTGTTCCGCAGCCGCACCGGCGGGAACGAGTGGGAACCGCTCGCGAAGGGCCTGCCCCAAGAGCACTGCTACGTCAACGTGCTGCGCGACGCGATGGCCGTCGACTCCCTGGACACGTGCGGCGTGTACTTCGGGACGACCGGCGGCCAGGTGTACGCCTCCCGGGATGCGGGCGACACGTGGGCGCCGATCGTGCAGAACCTGCCGCCGGTGCTGTCGGTGCAGGTCCAGACGCTCTCATGAGCGGCGTCAGGGTGAAGCTGCCCGCACACCTGCGCAAGCTGGCTCGGGTGGACGGCGAGGTGCGGCTCGACGTGCCGGCTCCGGTCACGCAGCGGTCGCTGCTCGACGCGCTGGAGGCCTGCCACCCCGTGTTGCGGGGCACGATCCGCGACCACGGCACCCAGCGGCGGCGTGCGTACGTGCGGTTCTTCGCCTGCGAGCAGGACCTGTCCCACGAGGAGCCGGACGCTCCCCTTCCCGACGAGGTGGCGGCAGGGACGGAACCGTTCCTGGTGGTCGGTGCGATGGCGGGTGGTTGAGCGCTCGCACCGCCGCCGGGAGTTCAGGAACGCCACGTTCATGAACCTGAAGGACAGGAACGTGGCGTTCCTGAACCGTGGAGCAGGGGGCGCGGCGGCGTCACTCGAACCGCGACGGGTCGCCCGCTCCCCGGCGGATGATCTCGGGTTCGTCGCCGGAGAAGTCGACGACCGTGGTGGGCTCGGTGCCGCACTCGCCCGAGTCGAGCACCGCGTCCACCGCGTTGTCGAGCCGTTCCTTGATCTCCCAGCCCTGGGTGAGGGGCTCCGGCTCGTCGGGCAGCAGCAGGGTGGACGACAGCAGCGGCTCACCCAGCTCGGCGAGCAGCGCCTGGGCCACGACGTGCTCCGGGATGCGCACGCCCACGGTCTTCTTCTTCGGGTGCAGCAGCCGCCTCGGCACCTCCTTGGTGGCCGGGAGGATGAACGTGTAGCTGCCCGGGGTCGCGGCCTTGACCGCGCGGAACACCGTGTTGCTGATGTGCACGAACTGCCCGAGCTGAGCGAAGTCGCTGCACACCAGCGTGAAGTGGTGCTTGTCGTCGAGCTTGCGGATGGACCGGATGCGGTCGATGCCGTCCCGGTCGCCGAGCTGGCAGCCAAGCGCGAAGCACGAGTCGGTGGGGTAGGCGATCAGCCCGCCGTCCCGCACGATGGCCGCAACCTGCCCGATCGCTCGCCGTTGTGGATCGACCGGGTGGACGTCGAAGTACCGCGCCATGACGCGGAGAGTAGGGCCGACCCGGTCGTTTCCGCAGATCGAAACGCGGCGCGGTCGGGCCGAGGTGCCGAACCGCACACGCAGTGTGCCGGTACTACCTGGCCTTCCGTGGCGCCGCGCCCGTCCCGGCACCTCCCACCGGGCCTTCGATGGCGCCGCGCTCGTCCCGGGCAACCCCTCACCTGGCCTTCGGTGGCGCCGCGCATCGTGCGGGGCCGCCCCTCACGCCTCAAGGGCGCTGCGCGTCGCTCCGCGATCGCTGCGCGACCCTTGACCCGCGAGCCTCTACGGCCCCTGAGGGCCCGCTTCGCGGGCAGGCCCGGGCCTGCCCCTTCGGCGCGCGGCGCCACCGAAGGCGGTCTCACCACCATGATCAAGGCTTCGGCGCGAAAACGGCGAAATCCAGCCGGGAACGCGCCGAAACACCGATCATGGAGCGGGAGCGAGGCTTCAGCGGCGGTTGCGGCCAGGCTGATCGGCGCGAGGAGCACGCCAGCGTCGCGGGCGAGGCCGTCATGTACTGCTCGCGGCTGATCCGCCAGGTTCACGCACCCGTTCTCGTCCCACGCTGCCCGTCGGCCGGCAGCGTGGACCGACAAGGGGTGCGCGGGCACAAACCGGGTGCGCGACGGGCAAGAAGATGCCCGACACCGGCCGCCTGGCGGCGCCGCGCACCAAGAGGGCAGGCCCTTGGGCCTGCCCGCACTGCTTGCCCTCAAGGGGTCGCAGAGGCTCGCAGGTCAAGGGGCGCGAAGCGCTCGCGGAGCGACGCGCAGCGCCCTTGAGCTGTGAGGGGCGGCCCCGCACAATGCGCGGCGCCGCCAGGAGGCCCTGCAAGAGCACACCTTGTGACAGGAGGCGGTTCAGTACGGCTTGTCGATCGTGACCTTCTCGATGGTCCACTTCCGCGCCTGCTCGCTCAGGGTGACGCCGAGGCCGGGGCGGTCGGACAGGTGCATCCGGCCGTCGCGGATCTCGAGGCGTTCGGGGAAGAGCGGGTAGAGCCAGTCGAAGTGCTCCACCCACGGCTCGATCGGGTAGGCGGCCGCGAGGTGGACGTGGATCTCCATCGCGAAGTGCGGGGCGAGCTGCAGGTTCCGGTGCTCGGCCAGGGCGGCGAGCTTGAGGAACTGGGTGATGCCCCCGATGCGCGGGGCGTCGGGCTGCAGGATGTCGACGGCGTCGTGGCGGATCAGCTCGGCGTGCTCGGCGACGCTTGTGAGCATCTCGCCGGACGCGATCGCGGTGTCCAGGGACCGGGCCAGTGCGGCGTGGCCCTCGGCGTCGTAGGCGTCGAGGGGCTCCTCGATCCACACGAGGTCGAACTCCTCGAGCGCGCGCCCGACCCGCATGGCGGTCGGCCGGTCCCACTGCTGGTTGGCGTCCACCATGAGCGGCGCGTCGTCGCCGATGTGCTCGCGGACGGCGCGGACCCGCCGCAGGTCCGCCGCCCGGTCCGGCTGCCCGACCTTGATCTTGATGCCGCCGACACCGGACTCGAGGGTACGGGTGGCGTTGTCGAGCACCTGCTCGATCGGCTCGTGCAGGAACCCGCCGGAGGTGTTGTAGCAGCGCACGGAGTCGCGGTGGGCGCCGAGCAGCTTGGCGAGCGGCAGGGCTGCGCGCTTGGCCTTGAGGTCCCACAGCGCCACGTCGATCGCCGCCAGGGCCTGGGTGGCCGCGCCGCTGCGCCCGACCGACGCGCCCGCCCAGACGAGCTTGGTCCACAGCCGGGCGACGTCGCTGGGGTCCTCGCCGATCAGGTCGGGCGCGACCTCGCGGGCGTGGGCGAACTGCGCCGGCCCGCCGGCCCGCTTCGAGTAGCTGAACCCGACGCCTTCCAGGCCCGCCTCGGTCCAGATCTCGGCGAAGAGGAAGGCGACCTCGGTCATCGGCCGCTGGCGGCCGGTGAGCACCTTGGCGTCGCTGATGCCGGTCGGCAGCGGCAGCGTCACCGACGACAGGGTGACCGAGCTGATCCGGTCCAGGACGGCGGACATGCGGGTTCCTTCCGGGGAGGTCAGCGGACGAGGCAGCGTCATCGGACCAGGCAGGGGCGCTTGGGGTCGAACTCCCAGCCCGGCACGAGGTACCGCATCGCCACGGCGTCGTCGCGCGCACCCAGCCCGTGCTCGAGGTAGCGCTCGTGCGCGGCGGCGAGGGCGTCGCGGTCCAGCTCGACACCGAGGCCGGGGGTGTCCGGCACCGCGATGGCACCGCCCCTGATCTGCAGCGGCTCGCGGGTGAGCGCCTGCCCGTCCTGCCAGATCCAGTGGGTGTCGAGCGCGGTGATCGGCCCGGGAGCGGCCGCTCCGACGTGGGTGAACATCGCGAGCGACACGTCGAAGTGGTTGTTGGAGTGCGAGCCCCAGGTCAGCCCGAAGTCGGAGCACAGCTGCGCCACGCGCACCGAGCCGCGCATGGTCCAGAAGTGCGGATCGGCGAGCGGTATGTCGACGGCGCCCGCGCGGACGGCGTGCGCGAGCTGCCGCCAGTCCGTCGCGATCATGTTGGTGGCCGTGGGCAGGCCGGTGGCGCGGCGGAACTCGGCCATGGTTTCGCGGCCCGAGAAGGCGCCTTCGGCGCCGACGGGATCCTCGGCGTAGGCGAGGACGCCGTGCAGGTCGCGGCAGAGCTCGACGGCCTCGGCGAGGGGCCACGCGCCGTTCGGGTCGAGGGTGATGCGGGCGTCCGGGAAGCGGGCCGCGAGGGCTCGAACCGCGGCCACCTCCTCCTCGCCGGCGAACACGCCGCCCTTGAGCTTGAAGTCGGCGAACCCGTACCTGGCCTGCGCCGCCTCGGCCAGTGCCACGACGTCCTTCGGCGTGAGCGCGGGCTCGCGGCGCAGCCGCTCCCAGTCGTCGGCGGGGTTCTCCTCGGCGACGTACGGCAGGTCCGTGGCGCGCCGGTCGCCGACGTAGAACAGGTAGCCGAGCACCGGCACGGAGTCGCGCTGCTGTCCCTCGCCGAGCAGCTCGGCCACCGGCACCCCGAGGTGCTGGCCGAGCAGGTCGAGCAGCGCCGACTCCAGGGCCGTGACGGCGTGGATCGTGGTGCGCTGGTCGAAGGTCTGCAGCCCACGGCCGCCGCGGTCCCGGTCGGCGAACGCCTCCGCCACCGACCGCAGGAGCGACCCGGCCCTGGCCACGGGCTTCCCGACGAGCAGCTCCCCGGCGTCGGCGATCGTCCGCCGGATGGCCTCCCCGCCGGGCACCTCGCCGACGCCGGTGCAGCCCGCGCTGTCGGTCACGATCGCGATCGTGCGGGTGAAGAACGGCCCGTGCGCGCCGCTCAGGTTGAGCAGCATGCTGTCGTGCCCCGCGACGGGCACGACGTCCACGCGCGCGACGGTCGGGGTTCCACCCATGTCAGGAGACCTTCTGCACCAGCGTCGCCAGCTCGGCGCGCTCGTCGTCGGTGAGGTCGGTGAGCGGCGGGCGCACCCGGCCGCCGTTCCGGCCGACCGCCGTGAGCCCGGCCTTGATGATCGACACGGCGTAGCCCTTCCCGCGGTCGCGGATGTCGAGGTACGGGATCACGAACTCCGACAGCATCCGGTAGACCGTCTCCCGGTCCTGTCTGCGCACCGCGGCGTAGAAGCTCAGCGCGAACTCGGGCAGGAAGTTGTAGAGCGCCGAGGAATAGGTGCTCACGCCCAGCTGCAGCAGTGGAAGCGCGAACGTCTCGGCGGTGGGGAGGCCACCGATGTAGGTCAGCCGGTCGCCGAGCCGCGCGTAGATCCGGGTGAGCCGCTCGATGTCGCCGACGCCGTCCTTGAACCCGACCAGGTTCGGGTTGCGCTCGGCGAGCTCGGCGACGGTGGTGTCGGTCAGCACGGCGTTCGCCCGGCTGTAGACGATCACGCCGAGGTCGGTGGCCCGGCACACGGCGCTGACGTGCTCGGCGAGGCCCCGCTGGCTCGCCTCGGTGAGGTACGGCGGGAACAGCAGCACCCCGGAGGCGCCCGCGTCCTGCGCGGCCTCCGCCTGCGCCACCGCGAGCGCGGTGGCCCCGGTGGCCGGCGCGATCACGGGCACGCGGTCCCCCACCTCGGACACGGCCGTGCGGACCACGTGGTCGATCTCCGGCGGGGTGAGCGAGAAGCCCTCCCCCGTGCCGCCTGCGGCAAACAGGCCCGCGACGTCGAACCCGGCCTGCCAGGCCAGGTGCTCCCGGTACCGGGGCTCGTCGAACTGCAGGTCGGCGTCGAAGTGGGTCACCGGGAAGGACAGCAGGCCGGACCGGAGCCGGTCGGCGAGTTCGTCCGGGGGCAGCAGCGTCACGCGGTCACCGTAAGAACACGGACGATGCCTGTCCAAGAGCAGTTCCGCATGGTGCGATACCTGCCCAGCATCACGGGTAGCCGTCGAGGACCTCCAGCACCCGCCGTAGCGCGGGGTTGCCCGACTCCCGCACCCACAGCAGGTGCAGCTCGGCCGGCTCGGGGACGGGCGTGGCCAGCCGCACGAAGCCGACGCCCTCGATCCGCAGCCGGGTGGCCGACGCCGGCACGAACGCGATGCCACGACCGGCCGCCACCAGCCAGAGCATCGTGAGCACCTGGCTCACGCTGTGGACGATGTCCTCCTGGGGGATCGGCACGACGCCGGCGATCAGGTCGTAGAAGTAGCGCGCCTTGGTGGGCGAGTGCATGACGACCGGCTCGCCGACGACGTCGTCGGCCGTCGCGTCGCGGTCGAGACCCAGCAGCCGGTGGCCCGCCGGCACGGCGACGAGCATCGGCTCGCGGTGCAGCAGCCGCGAGTCGAACGTGTCGCGGTCGAACGGGGGTCGGGCGAGCCCGAGGTCGATCTCCCGGTTGGCCAGCGCCGCCACCTGCTCGCGGGTGACCATCTCCACGAGGTCGACGTCGACGTCGGGCAACTGGCGGCCGAGCTCGTTGAGCAGCTCGCCGAGGATCCCGTAGGTGGACGCGGCCGTGAACCCGATGCGCACCACGCCGCTGGTGCCGGACGAGACCCGCCGCGCCAGGTCGGGGGCCGCGTCGGCGAGTGCCAGCAGCCGCCGCGCCTCGGTGAGGAACACCCGGCCGGCCGCCGTGAGGTTGACCCGCCGGTTGTCCCGCACCAGGAGCTGCGCGCCGACGGCCCGCTCCAGCTTCTGGATCTGCCGCGAGAGCGGGGGCTGCGTCATCTTCAGGCGGACGGCGGCCCGCCCGAAGTGCAGCTCGTCGGCCACGGCGACGAACCCGCGCAGCTGCTCGAGCGTGTATGCCATGCACGAACGGTATCAATCCATGCCACAACGGATTTGGACAGGCATGACCGGCGTTCCTAGGCTCCCCCGGCAAGGAACGCGGCTTCTCGAAGGGGAGAACGACATGACCAGGACCGCCGCCGGGCGCTGCTGGCCGGCGATCGGGCTCGGGCTCGCCCTCGCCGTCTCACTCACCGCCTGCGGCGGCAACCTCGGCTCCGGTGGCTCCGCGGGCTCGGGGACCGCCGAGTTCCCGGGCGGAGAACCCGTCACGATCCTCGTCGGAGCGGACCCGGGTGGCAGCACCGACCTGATCGCCCGCGCACTCGCCGAACCGGCCTCCGACGACCTCGGCGTGCCGGTCGTCGTCGAGAACCGGCCCGGCGCGAACGGGGCGATCGCCGCGCGCGAGCTGGCCACGGCCGCCCCGGACGGCCACAGGCTGATGATCTTCAACGGCAGCCTCGCCTACATCACTCCCCTTGCGGTCTCGCCGGAGGAGGCCGTCGACATGGCCGACTACGAGATCATCACGGGCGTTTCCCAGGACGACTACGTGCTCGTGACCGCGCCGTCCTCCGGGCTGCGCACCGTCCAGGACCTCGTGAACGCCGGCCGGCCGATCACCTACGGCACCACGGGCGTCGGCACCGGCAGCGAGCTGTCCCAGGCGCTGCTGTTCCACCAGGCAGGTGTCCCCGCGAGCGCGGTTCCCTTCGACGGCGGCTCGCCCACGCTCACCGCGGTGCTCGGCGGCCAGGTCGACGTCGGGTCGATCCAGCTCGGCGAGGCGGTGGAACAGATCCGGGCGGGCACGCTCACGCCCATCGTGACGTTCGCCCGGCAGCGGCCCTCCTACCTGCCCGACACGCCCACCGCGGTGGAGGCGGGCTACGACGTGCCGGTGCAGCAGTCCCGTGCGGTCGCGGCGCCGAAGGGCACTCCGCCCGCCGTACTGGACCGGCTGCGCGCGTCGTTCCAGAAGGCGTTCGCCGACGACGCGTACCGCCGGTTCAACACCGACAACCAGCTCACCCCCAACGAGGTCGGCGGCGAGGAGCTGCGCGGCCAGTGGACCGGCAACCTCGACAGCTACCGCCAGGTCACCGAGCAGTACGGCATCAGGTTGGGCGGGGAACGATGAACGATCGGCTCGCCGACGCCGTCCACGAGGTGGAGGAGGCCGAGCACGAGTTCCGGCCGCCGGTGGCCGGCCGGGTGACCGACGTCGTCGTCGGGATCGCGGTGGTGGCGCTCGGCGTGGCCGCGCTGCTCGGGTCGCTCGCCCTCGGGGTCGGCAGCCCGCGCGCCCCCGGCACCGGGACCTGGCCGTTCCTGGTGAGCATCGTGCTCGTCGTCCTCGGGCTCGGGCTGCTGGTGATGACCGGCCGCACCCGCGACGCGGAGCGGTTCACCGGCGCCGGCGGGCTCGTGCTCGCGGGCCTGGCCACCATGATCGCGTTCGTCGCGGTGATCTCGGTGATCGGATTCGAGATCCCGGCCGCCCTGCTGATGTTCGTCTGGCTGAAGTTCCTCGGCGGCGAGTCGTGGCGGTTCTCGGTCGTCACGAGCCTCGCCACGGTGGCCGCCTTCTACGTCGTCTTCGTCGGGCTGCTCGCGGTCCCGATCCCGCACATGTTCTGAGGGGCTCACCCGTGGACCTGACTCCGGTGGTGGAGGGCTTCAGCGTGGTGCTGGAGCCGACCAACCTCCTGTTCTGCCTGCTCGGCGTCGTCATCGGCATGCTGATCGGCGTGCTGCCGGGCCTCGGCCCGGCGGCGACGATCGCGATCCTGCTGCCGATCACGTTCGGGCTCGAGCCGGTGACGGCGATCATCATGCTCGCCGGCATCTTCTACGGCGCCCAGTACGGCGGCACGATCACGTCGGTGCTGCTGCGGCTGCCCGGCGAGGCGTCATCGGTGGTCACCGTGTTCGACGGGCACGCGATGGCGCGCCAGGGCCGGGCCGGTACCGCGCTCGGCATCGCGGCCATCGGCTCGTTCATCGGCGGCACGGTGTCGATCGTGGCGCTGTCGCTGCTCGCGCCGATCGTCGCGGGCTTCGCGCTCGACTTCGGGCCACCGGAGTACACCGCGCTCGCGCTGCTGGGCATCCTGCTGGTCGCGACGGTCTCCAGTGGCCACCGCCTCAAGGCGCTCGTCGCCGCCTGCGTCGGGCTGCTGCTCGCCACCGTAGGCCGGGACGGCTTCACCGGAGCCGCGCGGTTCACCTTCGACAACCTCTCCCTCGCCGACGGCATCGACTTCGTGCCGATCGCGATGGGCCTGTTCGGGCTCGGGGAGATCCTCTACAACCTCGAGGAGCGCCACCACTCGGTGCAGGCGCCCAAGCGCGTCGGCGACGTCTGGCCGTCGCGCGCCGACCTGCGGGCGTCGTCAGGGGCGATCGGACGCGGGTCGCTGATCGGCTTCGTGCTCGGGATCCTCCCGGGCGGCGGGGCCGTGATCGCCTCGCTCGCCGCCTACGGGCTCGAGAAGCGCCGGTCCAAGCACCCCGAGCGCTTCGGGCAGGGCGCCGTGGAGGGCGTCGCGGCGCCGGAGACCGCCAACAACGCGGCCGCCACCTCGTCGTTCATCCCGCTGCTGACGCTGGGCATCCCGGCGAACGCGACGATGGCGGTGATCTTCGGGGCGCTGCTCATCCAGGGCGTGAGCCCCGGGCCCCAGCTGGTGACCGAGCACCCCGAGCTGTTCTGGGGCGTGATCAACTCGATGTACATCGGCAACATCCTGCTGCTGATCATGAGCATCCCGCTGGTCGGGCTCTTCGTGCGGATCCTGCGGGTGCGCGCCACGATCCTCGCGCCGATCACGGTGCTGATCACGCTCGTCGGCGTCTACACGGTGGGCAACGACGTCTTCGACATCGTGCTCGTGATCGTCTTCGGTGCGGTGGGCTACCTGATGAAGAAGCTCGGCTTCGAGCCGGGTCCGCTGGTGCTCGCCTTCGTGCTCGGCTCGCTGCTCGAGGAGTCGCTCCGCCGCTCGTTGATCATCTTCGAGGGCGATGCCACCGGGTTCGTGACCCGCCCGATCTCGGGCACGCTGCTCGCCGCGTTCGTGGTGGTCGCCCTCCTCCCGCTGGTCCGGGTCGTGCTCGCCCGGCGACGTTCCGAGTCGAAGGAGTCCGTGTGACGGTCCTGGTCGGGTTCGTACCCACAGCGGAGGGCGAGGCCGCCTTCGCCGCCGCCCTCGACGAGGCGCAGCGGCGCGGGGAGGACCTGCTGGTGCTCAACTCGCCGCGCGACGGGGCGCCCGTGAGCGCCGACGTCGCCCCGCCCGAGGTGGTCGCCGCCCTCACCGCCCGGGCGGGAGCGGCCGGGGTCGCGATGCGCCTCGTGCAGGAGCCGCGGCACGGGGAGCTGGCCGACGCGGTCCTCCGCGCGGCGGGCGACGCCGACGCCTCCGTGATCATCGTCGGCCTGCGCCGCCGCTCCCCCGTCGGCAAGCTCATCCTGGGCAGCAGCGCGCAGCGGATCCTCCTGGAGGCCGACCGGCCGGTGCTGGCGGTCAAGCCCTAGCGGGCTGCGACCGCCACCCGCAGCCCGAGCCCGACGAGGACGGTGCCGCTCACCGCCTCCAGCCGCGCCCTGATCCGCGGGCGGCGGAACCAGCCGCCTGCCCGCGCCACCCCGGCCGCGAGTGCCAGGTAGAAGCCGGTCTCCAGCACGACCTGCAGCGCGGCGAACCCGGCGGTGGTCGCGAACAGCGGCATGTCGGCCGGCACGAACTGCGGGTAGAACGCGATCATGAACACTGCGGCCTTCGGGTTGGCGAGCATGACGACGAACCCCTCGCCGAACGCCGCCCATCCCCTGGCGGGCGAGGCCGCCACCGGCTCCGTCCCTTCCCCGACCTCCCGGCGCTGCCGCCACGCCGCCCGCCACGCCCGCACCCCCAGGACGATCAGGAACGCAGCTCCCGCCACCCGCAGCACCAGGTAGGCGACCTCCGACGCCGCCACCAGCGCGGCGAACCCGGCGGCGGCGAGCAACGCCCACACGTACAGCCCCGCCTCCAGGCCCAGCACGGTGGGCACGGCGCCCCGGAACCCGTGCAGCGCCGCCCGCCGAAGGATCAGCGCCATGGCAGGCCCGGGCGAGGCGGAGATGAGGAAGACGGCGACGACGAAGGCGGGCAGCGCGGCGACGAGATCCACGCGGTGGACACTCCCAGCCGAGGTCTGCGAGATCCACCCGATAACCCGACTCCGGTTCCGACGAGCGGCGCGTTCGTCGGAACCTAACCGACGAGCGCGCCGTTCGTCGGATCAGGAGAGCGCGGGTGGGACGCAGAAGTCCAGGTCGCAGCCCTGGTCGGCGCCCAGCACCCGTTCGTGGAACAGCCTTCCGTAACCCGTCGCCGGGCCGGGTGGGGGCGGTGGGAGCGCCTCGCGGCGGCGGGCCAGCTCCGCCTCGTCGACGAGGAGGTCGAGGCGGGCCTCGCTCACCGAGAGCCGGATGCGGTCGCCGGTGCGCACCAGCGCGAGCGGGCCGCCGATCGCGGCCTCGGGCGTGACGTGCAGGACGATCGTGCCGTACGCGGTGCCGCTCATCCGGGCGTCGGAGATGCGCACCATGTCCTTGACGCCTGCGCGGGCGAGCTTGCCCGGGATCGGCAGGTAGCCCGCCTCGGGCATGCCGGCGCCGCGCGGACCGGCGTTCTGCAGCACGAGGACGTCGTCGGGGGTGACGTCCAGGTCGGGGTCGTCGATGCGGGCGGCGAGATCCTCGAGCGAGGTGAACACGACGGCCCGGCCGGTGGTCTCGAAGAGCGCGGGGTCGGCGGCCGACCGCTTGATCACCGCGCCCTGCGGCGCGAGGGATCCCCGCAACCAGACCAGGCCACCCACCGGGCGCGCGGGGTCGGAGAGCGGGCGGACGACGGACCGGTCCACCCAGCGCGGCCCCTCGCCGAGCAGGTCGCCGAGCGTCTTCCCCGTGACGGTCGGGGCCGACAGGTCGAGCAGGTCCCGCAGCTCGTGCAGGACGGCGGCGAGACCACCGGAGGCGTGCAGGTCCTCCATGTAGTGGTCGCCGGTGGGCTTGAGCTCCACGAGGACCGGGGTGGTGTCGCTCAGGGCGTTCAGCTCGTCCGGGTCGATGCGCAGGCCGAGTCGCCCGGCCACTGCGGTGAGGTGGACGAGCGCGTTCGTCGAGCCACCGATCGCGAGCAGCACGCGCAGCGCGTTGCGTACCGACGCCGGCGTGACCACCTGGTCCGGGGTGCGCCCGGCGCGGGCGATCTCCACCGCCGCCGCGCCGGTCGCCTCGCCGACCCGCAGCCGGTCGGCGTGCACGGCGGGCGCGGTGGCGCTGCCGGGCAGGGCCATCCCCAGCGCCTCGACGATGCAGGCCATCGTGCTGGCGGTGCCCATCACCGCGCAGGTGCCCGCGGTGGTGGCGAGGTTGCGCTCCACCTCGGCGATCTCGACGTCGTCGACCTCGCCGGCGCGGTAGCGGGCCCAGAACCGGCGGCAGTCGGTGCAGGCACCCAACCGCTCGCCGTGGTAGCGGCCGGTGGACATCGGCCCGGTGACCAGCTGGATCGCCGGGCGGCCCGCCGAGAACGCACCCATGAGCTGCGCCGGCACCGTCTTGTCGCAGCCGCCGACCAGCACGACCGCGTCCATCGGCTGCGCCCGCACCATCTCCTCGACGTCCATGGCCATGAGGTTGCGGAACACCATCGAGGTGGGGGTCAGGAAGCTCTCGCCGAGCGAGATCGTCGGGAACGCCATCGGCAGACCGCCCGCGGAGAGGATCCCGCGCTCGACGGACGTCACCAGCTCCGGCAGCGCCCGGTGGCAGGGGTTGAAGTCGCTCGGCGACGTCGCGATCCCGATCACCGGACGGTCGAGGGACTCCGGGGAGCGCCCGCTCGCGTGCAGGAAGCTGCGGCGCAGGAACCGCGAGAACGCCACGTCGCCGTAGTTCGCGAAGCCGCGATCGAGACCGTTCACGAAGCGACCCGCAGCGCGTGGGGCGTGTGGCGCAGGTGCTCCAGCAGCACGGGGAGCAGCGGTTCCGGGGCGGGCGGGGCGGGCGGGCGCACCGCGGGCGCGGCGATGAGCCCGCGGTGCACGAAGCTGTGCTTGCGCAGGGAGAGCGCGATGCCCGACTGGAACTCGAAGTTGACCAGCGGCAGGTAGTCCCGCCACACCTCGCGGGCGGCCGAGAACCCGCCGTCCCGGAACGCGCCGACGCAGGCGATCAGGCCCTCGGGCACCGAGAACCCGGTCATCGCCCCCGCGGAACCGACGGCGAGCTCGTCGAGCAGGCCGGTGCCACCGAGCCCGCCGAACACCGGCACGTCCAGCCCGGCCACCAGAGTGGCGACGGCGGGCGGGCTCGGCGACGACTCCGACTTCACGGCAACCGCCGCCGGGATCTGCCGCACGGCCGCGACCAGGTCGTCCGTCGCGATGGACACCCCGCTGACCACGGGGTAGTCCTGCACGACGATCCCCTGCCCGGTGCGCTCGGCCACCGAGTTGACCTGGGCGGCCACGGCGTCCGGGTCGGGCGAGCCCACCTGCACCATCAGCCCGGCCGGCGCGCGGTCCAGCACGTCGAGCACGTTCTCCGCCTCGGCACAGGCCGCCTCGGCATCCAGCGCGGACAGCCCGATCACCATCGGCAGCTCACCGGCCGCCTTCGCGGCCGTCCGCACCACGGTGCGTCGCTCGTCCGGGGTGAGCCGGGCCGCCTCCCCGAAGACCCCGAGCACGGTGAGCCCGGTTGCCCCGATCCGGACGTAGTGCTCCACCTGCCCCGCGAGGGAATCGGTGTCGACCGCGGAGCCGTCCGGGGTGAGCGGTGTGGCGAGGACCCCCCACACCCCAGGGGCGAGCTTCTCGAATGTCACGGAGTTCCTTTCGTCGTGACTGCGGTGGCCACGGTGTAGGCCTCCAGGCTCTCCGTACCCCCCTCGCGACCGTAACCCGACAGGTGCACCCCGCCGAACGGGGACGCCGCGGACGCGAGCGCCGTCTCGTTCACCCCGATCATGCCGACGTCGAGCCCTGCGACCACGGTGTCGGCCCTGGCCAGGTCGCAGGTGAACACGTAGGCGGCGAGCCCGTAGGGCACGTGGCCAGCGCGGGCGAGACCCTCGTCGAGGTCGGTGAACCGCAGGACCGGCAGGATCGGGCCGAACGGTTCCTCGGCGAGCAACGCGGCACCGGGCGGGACGTCGGTGAGGACGGTCGGCGGGTAGAACCAGCCCGGCCCGTCGGGGACCCGGCCGCCGCACCGCACAGCGGCGCCGTCGGCCGCCGCCTTGTCGACGAGCTCGGCCACCGCCGCCCGCCGCCGCTCGTTGGCGAGGGGCCCGACGTCGGTGTCCGGGTCCGCCCCCGGGCCGACCCGCAGCTCCGCCACCCGGTCCAGGACGGCGGCGACGAACCGGTCGTGCACACCGTCCTGGACGAAGATCCGGCTCGGCGAGACGCAGACCTGCCCGGCGTTGCGGAACTTCGCCCGCACCACGGTCGCCGCGGCCCGCTCCACCGCCTCGTCGTCGAGGTCGTCGAGCACCAGCACCGGCGCGTGGCCGCCCAGCTCGAGGGTCAGTGGCTGCAGGTGCGTGGCCGACAGGCGCACGAGCTCCTGCCCCACGGGCACCGACCCGGTCAGCGTGATCTTCGAGATGGTCGGCGACGCGATCAGGTGGGTGCTCACCCGCGGCGGGTCGCCGGTGACCAGGTTGACCACGCCGTCCGGCACGCCCGCGTCCTGCAACGCCGCGACCAGCGCCATCGCCGTGCGTGGCGCCTCCACGGCCGGGCACAGCACGATGCTGCACCCGTACGCGACGGCCGGGGCGAGCTTGCGGGCCGGCAGCGAGGCCGGGAAGTTCCAGGCGGTGAACGCCGCCACGGGCCCGACCGGGCGGCGCTCCACCCAGGACCGGCGCCCTGGCTCGGTGGCGAGCACCCGCCCGTAGGAGCGCACGGCCTCGCCTGCGAACCAGTCGAAGTACTCGCCCGCCTGCCGCACCTCGGCCCGCGCCTCCGCCAGTGGCTTGCCCTGCTCCTGGGTCAGGACGGCCGCGACCTCCTCCGCGCGCTCGGCCAGCAACAGCGCCGCCCGCCGCAGGACGGCGGCGCGCTCGGCCGGGGCGGTCCGCCGCCAGGTCGCGAACCCGGCCGCCGCGGCGGCGAGCACGTCGTCGAGGTCGTCGTCGGCCGCGTTGGGCACCCGGGCGACCACGTCCCCGGTGGCCGGGTCGTGGACGTCGATCGTCCGGCCGTCGGAGGCGTCGCGCCACACGCCCCCGACGAACAGCCGCTCCGGCACCCCGCTCACGAGGCGGCACCCGGCACGAGCACGAGCAGGCTCACCGCCGGCAGCGGCAGCTCCACGGTGAGCGACAGACCCTGCCCGTCCTCCACCGCGACGGTCGTGTCGTCGGCGTAGCGCTCGAGGCCCTGCCGGTCGGCGATCGTGGCCAGCTGCTCCGGCGTCGGCTCCTGCGGGGCGCCGAGGTCCTGCCACACGGTGTGGCTGTTGCTGTGGCCCGCGTCGATCCGCCAGTGCGAGAGCGTCCACTCGCCCGCGGCCAGGCCGTCGACCCGGAGGTCGACCACGGTCGGGTCGTCGTCGACGGCGTACTGGTCGTCGGCGTGCCGCCACACGAGCACGGCGACGCTCCCGTCGGTGGAGCCGGCCGAGGCCAGCACGTCCACCTCTTCGGCCAGGCCCGCGCCCAGGGCGGAGAGGTCGTCGACCGCGACGGCGGCGTCGGAGCTCGCCGCGATCCTGCGGTCGCCCAGGTGCGCGAGGGCGCGGTAGGCGTTCATCAACGGCTTCTCGATGCCCGACGCCGTGACGAAGCTGCGGGTGCCCTCGAAGTAGCGCTCCCCCTCCATGGAGAAGCTCCACGTCGTCGCCTCGGCCACTTGCGCGGTGCGCCGCGCGTTCAGGTCGAGGACCTTCTTCATGAGCTTGACCTGGAACACCGGGTAGTACTCGGTGTTGCGGTAGGCGAAGTTCGGGTTGTCGTACACACCCCAGTGGGCGGGCACCGACGCGTCGCACTCGTCGACGATCGCGGGCAGGCCGGTGTACTGCGGGAACTCCTCGATCACCGCGAGCGCCCTGTCGATCTCGCGCAGCATCTTCGTCGTCGACGGCGACTGCTGCTCCGGTGCCGGGGCGCCGATCGGGCCGTAGGTGCGCCACGGGGTGAAGTGCGCGCCCTTGGTGTGGAACGAGACGAAGTCCAGCGGGAGGTCCCGGTCCGCGCACGCGGCGAGGAAGCCGCGCAGGAACACGGCGCCCTGATCGCCGCCGGTCACGGCGGGCCCGCCGACCCGCGCCTGCGGCAGGACGCTGCGCACCGCGGCGGCCGTCACCGCGTACAGCTCGTGGAACTCCTCCGGCGTGCCGCGCCAGTAGGAGATGTCGGGCTCGTTCCACAGCTCCCACAGCCAGTGCGACACCTCGTCGGCGCCGTAGCGGTCGCGGCAGTGCTCCGCGAGCGCGGCGACGAGGCCGCCCCACTTCGCGTAGTCCTTCGGCGGGTAGGACCACCAGCCGGCCTCGTACTCGCTGTAGAGCGTGGGGCTGGGCGTGAACGCGAAGTCGGCCTTCGCCCGCTCCTCGGGCACCAGCGCCCGCGGGGTGAAGGCCAGCTCGACGAGCGGGTGGTGCCCGGCCCCGACGATCGTGTCGTAGGTGAGGTCGGCGATCGTGAAGTCGTAGAACGGGTTGCCGTCGGCGTCCTCGTGGTAGACGTTCCCGGCACCCCAGTGCGGCAGCCCGAGCCCCGTGCCGCTGTTGAAGACGTAGTGCGGGCGCACGTGGTACGCGGTCTCGGCGAACGAGCCGATCGTCTTCAGCGTCCGCTTGCCCTGCGGCGTGTAGGTCCAGTTGATCTCGTCGTACCCGAGGCTCGCCCACGGACGCGGCAGCACGCCTCGGTCGTCGCGCGCGTCGACCCGCACCTCGGCCCGCCGCACGTGCGGAGCGTCGGGGTCCGACGGGGCGTGGCGCAGCGCCTGCACGGCGCTCGGCGAGCTGTTCTGGTCTGTCATGTCTCCCTTTCCGGTCAGGCGTAGACGTAGTCGGTGCCGGGCTGCCAGTCCGGGAACGCCCAGTCGTCCGCGGAGACCTGGGCGCCTTCGGCGACGGCCTTCTGCAGCGCGTTGTCCCGGTCGGCGGTGTAGGCGTCGCTGAGCTGGCGGAGGGCGGCACGCAGGTCCGGGATGTCGCCTCCGAGGTAGCCCTGGACGATGTCGCCGAGGTCGGGGCTGATGGGCGCCTGCAGGGCCTGGACGGCTGCGACCTGCGGGTTGCGCACCACGGGCTCCGGCATGCGCTTCACCTGCTCGGTGAAGAACCCGATCACCCGCCGGTACGGCTCCGTGACGTCCGCGGTCGCGACGATGTCGAGGTCCAGCGGCGGCTGGTCCATGCCGGCGGCGAGGCCGGCGTGGTACTCGGGCGTGGTGAAGGAGCTGACGAGCGCCGTGGCGTGCGCGGCGTCCTTGGTGTTGCCGGCCACGAAGATCTGCGAGGCCGGCGCCCCGCGGTAGACGACGGGCTGCGCGCCCGGCTCGGGGGTGAGGATGGGCCCGACCTCCATGGTGGGCACGAACTCCGGGTTGACGGCCCTCACCCCGCCCGCGCACCACGGCCCGTCCGGGAAGAAGCCGGCCGTACCGGCTGCCCAGCGGGTGCGCGCGTTGGCAACGGTGAAGTTGATCGCGCCCGGGACGATCAGGCGGGTGTCGTTCAGCTCCTTCCAGAACTCGATGGCGGTCACGTACGCGTCGTGGTGGAAGGCGAACTCGCCGGTGGCGAACACCAGCCCCTCGAACCCCGGGAATCCTGCGGCGCACGCCATGTCGTTGATCTGCTCGCCCATCCGCGCCTTGCCACCGAGCGCGAGCATCATCGGCGCGGTGCCGCTCGCCGAGATCCGCGTGCACGCGTCGCGGTAGGCGTCGTAGCTGGTGGGCGGGTTCGCCGGGTCGATCCCGGCCGCGGCCACGATGTCGCGGTTGAACCAGGTGGCCGCCGAGTACTGGCGGAAGGCGAACAGCGGCAGCCCGTACACCTTGCCGTCGATGTTCGTGATGCCCTCGGTGAGCGCCCCCTCCGGCAGACGCGCCTTCACCTCGTCGGAGAGGGCCAGCTCGTGGACCCACCCCTCCCGCACCAGTGCGGCGAGCGGGATGTTGAGGATGTTCGTGTAGACGTCCGGCAGCTGCTTGCTCTGGTTGGCCAGCTGCAGTGCCTCGGACGCACGCGTCACGTCGTTGTAGGTGTAGTCGACGCCGACGCCCAAGGCCTGGGACTGGCGTTCGGCCCAGTCCTTGTGGAAGTTCTGCAGCGCGCTGTAGTGGTCCCACCACCGCAGCCCGCCCCCGCCACCGGATCCGCCCGACCCGCCTCCGCAGGCGGCGAGCAGCGTGGTGGCGGCGAGGGCACCGCCGGCGCCGAGGAAGGCTCGGCGGCTGATTCCGGACATATCTACTCCTCGTTGAGTGCTAGTCGGGATCATCAGGACTTGACGGCGCCTGCGATGCCTTCGACGAAGTAGCGCTGCAGGAACAGGAAGAGCGCCACGATGGGGACGATCGAGATGACACCGGCGGCGGCCATTCCCGACCAGTCGGTGGCGTTCTCCCCCACGAACGCCTGCATCCCAACGCTCAGGGTCCGCAGCTCCGGGCGGCTGAACGAGAAGACGAGCGGCAGGAAGAAGGCGTTCCAGGTGGCCAGGAACGTCAGCAGGGCGACCGTGGCCGTGACCGGCATCGACAGCGGCAGCATGATCGTCCAGAAAACCCGGAGGAAACCGGCGCCGTCCATGATCGCCGCTTCCTCGAGCTCCTTCGGGAGCTGCCGGAAGTAGCCGGCGTAGATCAGGATGAAGGACACGTTCGCCGCGCCGCCGAGGGCGAGGATCATCCCCGTGAGCGAGTTGAGGACGCCCAGCTCCATCGACAGCTTGACGATCGGGATGATCGTGTAGCCGGTCGGCACGAACAGCGTGGCGACCAGGATCCCGACGATCAGCCTCGACCCCGGGAACCGGTAGCGGCCCAGCACGTACCCGCACAGCGCGCAGCGGACGACGACGATCACGACCGTCGCCACCGTCACGATCACCGTGTTCAGCATGTAGCGGCCGAACCCGGCGTCGTCCCACGCCCGGGCGTAGTTCTCCCAGACGAACACCTCGGGCCACAGGCTCACGCCGCCGCTGAACACCTCGGTGGAGCTCTTCAGCGAGGCCGACACCATCCACACGAAGGGGTAGATCCACAGCAGCGCGAGGAGCGTCAGCAGCAGGACCGTGCCCCACCACGGGACGCGTCGGAACAGGTCACGGAGGCTGCTGGCGCGGCGGGGCGCCGGGTGCGTCGCGATCATCGTGTCTCCACCCTCAGGCGCCGGGCGGCGTACACCGCCCACAGCTGGAAGAACCCGAACACCATCACGAACAGGCCGAACAGCACCGCGGCCGCCGATGCGAACCCCAGCTGCGGGATCGAGGCGGCGAAGGCCCAGCGGTAGATGTAGATCTCGATGACCTCGGTGCTGAAGAACGGGCCCCCGCCGGTCATCGTCTGCATCAGGTCGAAGGCGCGGAACGTGTCCTCGACGGTCAGCACGGTGATGATGATCAGGAAGGGCATCAGCAGGGGCAGCGTGATGTGCCGGAACGTCTGCACCGCCGACGCCCCGTCGATCTTCGCGGCCTCCAGGAGATCGCGTGGGATCGTCTGCAGGGCCGCCAGCCAGTAGATCATCGTGATCCCGAAGAACTTCCAGACGTAGACGGCCGAGACGGTCAGCAGCGCGAGTCCGGACTCACCGAGGAAGTTGATCCCCCTGGACTGCCCGAGCGTCTGCAGAGCGGCGTTGACGGGCCCGCTCGCCGGGTCGAAGACGAACTGCATGACGACCCCGACGATCGCCGTCGTCGTCACGACCGGGAGGAAGTAGACCGTCCGGAACAGCGCGGCGAACGGCAGCTTCGGCGAGTTGAGCACGATCGCGAGCAGGAGGCTGAGGATGATCCTCGCCGGCGCCACGAGCAGCATGAAGACCACGGTGACCCACACCGAGTTCCAGAACCCCGGATCGGCGAGGACCGCCTCGTAGTTGCTGATCCCCACGAAGCGCTGCTCGGACTCGAACCCGTTCCACTCGACCAGCGAGTACCAGTAGCTCGCGACGATCGGGTAGATCGTGTACAGGCCGTACAGCACCACCGTGGGCATGAGGAACGCCCAGATCCACAGGTTCCGGCGGCGGAGGTGAACGCCTCGGACCGGGGCGGGCCTCAGGGGCTCAGCCGTCGAGGTCATGACGGGCGGGTCGGCCAGAGTCGATTTCGCCATCGGTGGCCTCCGGAGTGTGAGCGCTCACAAGCTGCGCCGGCTTCCGTCGTCTTCTCACGCGGGATGTTCAGTCGACCGGGACGGGGCGGTTCGCCCCGGCGCCGGCCGGCAGCGGGAGGGCATCGGGGCGGGTGGCCATCGCGCCCTCCTCGTCGAGTGACTGCCGATCTGCCGGTAGCCTGGTCGGGAGGTAGCAAAAAGTCAATTGTTAACAATCTACGGGGTTGCGAACGCAAGGGGGAGACTGTGCCTGGGCCACTCGAACAACTCACCATCGAGACCCAACCCAGCCCTGCGCTGTCGGCCACAGTGGTGCCCGCGATCCGGCAGATGATCACGACGGGCGTGCTCCCCCAGGGCGAGCACCTGCGGGAGGCCGAGCTCGCCGCCGCCCTCGGCATGAGCCGCGGGCCGGTCCGCGAGGCGCTGGTCGAGCTCGCGCGGGAGGGCCTCGTGGTGCTGCGCCGCCACCGCGGCGCCCAGGTCATCACGCTCACCACCGAGGACGCCGAGGAGGTCTACACACTCCGGCGCGCGCTGGAGCGGCTCGCCGTGGAGCGCGCGTGCGGCCGGCTCACCGCGGACCACCTCGCCGAGCTCGACGCCATCCTCGACCGGATGCAGCAGCTCGACGCCGGCTACTCCCCCGCGCTGGCCGTCGAGCTCGACCTCGCCTTCCACGACGTGCTCGTCCACGCGGCCGAGCACTCGCGGCTGGAGCGCTCGTGGCAGCAGATCCGCAGCCAGATCGCGATGTTCCTGCACGACCGCCACCTCGCCCGGCGTGACTTCCACGAGATCGCCCACCCCGAGCACCGAGCCGTGCGCGACATCATCGCGGCCGGCGACGTCGGCGCCGCCATCACGGTGATCGACAAGCACCTGGTCGGCGCCTACGACCGCCTGAAGGCCGCTCGCACGGAATCGGCGGCAGCCGACGTCTGAGCCCGCTCCCCAGAGGCGTCGCAGGCTCCCGATTCTTACCGAGCGAGCGCTCGCTTTATAGTGCCTGCGGGTCGGGACGGCCGGCCCACCCCTGACGAGGAGCCAGCCGAGATGACCATGCAGGACCCGGTGGAGCGCCTTCGCGACGCCATCAACTCCCACGACCCGCGGCAGGTCGCGGACTGCTTCACCGCGGACTACCGCTGCGAGGTGCCGCACCGTCCCGCGGAGAGCTTCGTCGGCTCGGACCGCGTGGCCGACAACTGGGCCGCCCTCTTCGAACGTCTACCGGACCTGAACGCGCGGGTGATCCGCCGAGCTGCAGGCGGAGCCGAGCTCTGGTCGGAGTGGGAGATGACCGGCACCGGTCCCGCTGGTGCTCCTGCGCTCCTGTGCGGCCCCGTCATCATGAGCACACGCGACGGCCGGATCGCGTCGACGCGGTTCTACCTCGCCCCGGTCGCCGGTCCCGCCGCCGGCTGACGACCCGGCCGTCAGCGGTCGCCGCGGTCCCGCGATGCCTCGGACGGGACGTCGACGAGCTCCGTCAGGACGTCGACGAACCGGCGCTCGTCGACCGGCACACCGGCTGCGACCAGTGCGGCCATCCCGATGACCGCGGCGAGCGCGACCTGGGCGACGGCGTCGCAGTCCCGGCCTGCGGACCCGGGACCTTCTTCGGTGCGCAGGAGCTGTGCGAGGTGGCTCTCGAGCCTGCGATGGATCGGCACGACCTTCGCCGCGAGATCGGGCTCGACCGCCGCTTCCCCCCACACCTGCACGGACAGACGCGCATGGCTGCTGCCGGGCCCGACCAGCGCTGCGAGGCGGGCCAGCAGGTCGCGAGCGCGTTCGGCGGGGAACTCGCCGTCCACCTCGCCGCCCCGTCCCTCCCCGACCGCGATCACCAGGTCGGCCTTGCTCGGGAAGTACCGGTACACGGCACCCATCGACAGGCCCGACTCGCGGACGACGTCGCTCATGCTGGTGCGGGCGAAACCACGCTCGGCGAACAGGCCGGCGGCCGCGTCCAGGATCTGCTGGCGACGCGCCGCGAGGTGTTGCTCGCTGACCCGTGGCACCCGTCCCCCTCCACCCTGAGCCGACCCTTCGACCCCGACGTTAGCCGAGGCGTCGGCGGAACCACGTCGTCAGGGCGGCGTCGACCTCGCGGGCCACCGGCAGCTGTGGCGCGGGCTCGATGCCCGGCTCCTCGGCCAGCGGGTGGGCCAGGCCGGGGATCGACAGCAGCTCGGCCCGTTCCCCCGCCGCCTCCACGAAGCTGAGCGCGTCGGCCCGCAACCCCGGGTGGTCCAGCTCGCCGCTGACGACCAGCAGCGGTGCACGATCGGCGATGGTGGCCGCCTTGGCGACGAAGTCCAGGCTGTCGACGATCTCCTCGGTCTCGGCGTCGTACGGGTAGTCGCCGGGGAACAGTTCGACGACCGACCGCATCCGGATGGCGCCGTTCACGACCGCACCCGCGAAGACCGGGATGTCCGTCTCCGCGAGGACGCGCAGCGCAACGGCCCCACCCAGCGAGCCCCCGAGGACGCCGATCGGGCCGTCGCCGACCGGCAACTGCGCCCGGATCGACTCCAGCGCGGCCGGGAGCTCCTCGGTCGCCTGCCGGACGAACGGGTGCAGGAACAACTTGACCGGATCTTTCTGGAACAGCTCCACGATCGCGTCCGTCTTGCCGTCGACCATGCGCGCCCCGCACATCGGCATGCCGAGGTGCACCCGCCACGCGGGCACGTCGTGCATCGGCAGCGCGGCGGCGAATGCGGCGTCCGACCGCGGCGCGTCCAGCATGTGCCAGGTGACGATCAGCGGCGCTGCGCCGCCGTCGGCGGGCGGCAGCGCGGTGAAGGGCACGCCGGCGGCCGTGCCCGTGATCGGTGAGTGCATGCGGCCACGCTAAGTGCGCGGACCACGTGCCCGGAATTGCTTACGCCACCAGCGAAAACAGTTCAACCGCGCTTTTCCAGGAACGCGAGGCCGCACAGCACCGGGAGGCTCGGACCGAAGAGCAGCGGGCCGACGGCGAGCGGGAGCGCCAGCACCGGTGCGAGCACCACGGCGGCGAGCAGCGTGAGGCCGCGGCGCGGGGAGCCGAACGCGAGCACGAGGGCGCGGCGGCGCCACGACGCCGCGTCGGCGGGGTCGTGACCCGCCACGACGGCCAGCGCCAGGTGGTAGACGGCGAACGCGGCGAGGCCGCCCACCTGCACCGCGATCAGCGGGATCGCCACCGGCTCGGGCCGCCCGGCGAGGAACGCGATCGCGCAGAGCATCGCCACCGGTGCCGCGGTGGCCACCAGCGCGTGCCGCCACAGCGCCCGCCAGAACCGCGGGAACGCCCCGAGCACGCCGGTGAAGACGCGGCTGTCCCCGTCGCGCTGCCACCGATCCAGGGCGGCCGCCACCGCCGCGAGCGCAGGCAGCCAGGTCACCACCCCGACAGCGAGCACGCAGAAGGCGACGCCGGCGAGAGCCGGATAGGCGACGAACTCGAGTCCCCGCAGGGCAGCCCCGGCCCACCCCGACCCCTCCCCGTTCCGACGAACGGCGCGTTCGTCGGTACCTATCCGACGAACGCGCCGTTCGTCGGATGGGGCGAGGGGCGCCAACCGGGAGGACGGGCTCACAGCCGGGTCACCCTGGCTCCGGCGGTCAGCAGCGCGCCGCCGGGTTCCGGGAAGCGCACCTGCTCGTCACCGAAGTCGACGCCCGTCCCGTCCGGGAGCGCCGTGGCGCTGGCGGCCGCCGGGGACAGCGCGTGCGTCGGTTCGACGGCGGTGAGGAGCACCGCCTCCGCCCGGCGCGGTGTGCTGATCCGCAACGTCCGCAGTGTCTTGGTGATGCGCAGGCTGGGGGTGCTGCCGGTGGGGTTCGCCTCGACCGCCGTGTCGGCCTGCTCCACGTGCAGGCCCGGGGTGAGAGCCGTGAGCCACGCCTGGCCGGAACCCGAGCGGATCGCCCACCGGCCGTCGACGGGTTCGGCGGGCCAGTCGCTATGCAGGAGGAACGTCCACTCCCGGGGCTCGTCGGCGGCGAGCCGGTCCAGGAGCACGAGCCGGCCGCGCGGGGTGACGACCAGCGTGCGGTCCACCCGCCGCACCCCGAGCGCGGGGTCGAACATCGCCGCCGACTCGGCCACCGCGTGCACCCACCCGTCGGCGATCGCCACGTCGCGGAGCCGGGGCTGCGACTCGAACGGCAGGTCCTTGTAGACGTGGTAGCGCCCCTCCCCCGCCCAGCCCTGCCCGTCGACCAGCACGAGGTTGTGCTCGGCCGCCCGCTTGGCGTTGCTGTAGCCGCAGTCGACGGCGAGGAAGGCGCCGTGCGCGGCGAGCACGAACCCGCCTGCGTCCGGGTGGTGGTGGCCTGCGGACAGCGTGTCCCAGCCACGCTCGCGACGGAACCGCTCGGCCGTCTCCCAGGCGGTGTGCCCGCCGCCGGGGGCGGCCTTGAAGCTGACGAACGCGGCGTCGTCGGCCCACGAGGTGCGGGCGGTGACCTGCCCGAGGTCCGGGAAGTGGGCGACGGTCGGCTCGGCGGTCGGGTCGACGGGGGTGACGTCCGGGTCGTACCAGAGCAGCTCGTAGAACGCCTCCGGCATCACGCCCGGCTTGACGCCCGAGGCGTAGGCCTCACGCCAGAAGTGCCGCTCCGCGACCCGGTTCGCGAGCCACTGGGCCCGCCCGTCGCCGTAGGCCGACGCGAGCTTGTAGTAGAGCGCGACGCTGTGGCCGCTGCGGCGGTCGTGGCAGTCGCCGTGGTCGACGTTCTCCTGAAACCCGGGCGCGCACTGGTGCAGCCGCCAGGTGAACGTGTTGGCGAGGAACGACCCGCGCCGCCACCAGTCGAGGCCCTCGGTGCGTTCGAGCAGGTCGACGTAGATCGCGAGCCACGGCACGCCGTAGCGCCAGTAGACGACACCCTCGGAGTCGGACCCGTCGGCGGGCATGAGCTCGAGGACCTGGGCGAAGTCGTCCCTCGCCCGCGCGGTCCACTCCGGCCGGTCGAGGGCGTAGCCGGCGGTGGCGAGGCCCGCGTAGCAGATCCAGTTGTGGTTCTGCCAGAAGCTGGACGACCACCAGGAGCCCTCGGTCTCCACCGCGTACCGGTGGAGCCGCTCGCCCTGCAGCTCCAGCTTGGCGCGCAGGGCGGCCGCGCGGTCGGCGGGGAGGTCGTCGCGCAGCCAGGAGTAGGCCAGCGACAGCCCGTGCAGCAGCCAGCCCGCGTCCAGGTCGTGGTCGGGCAGCTTGGCCTTGCCCCAGTGCGGGTACGAGATGGCCGTGCCGATCCAGCGCCACGCCTCGTCGAGGTAGCCGCGCTGCCCGGTGAGCCGGTAGGCGAGGGCGAGGTTGGCCGCGGCCGGGCCGAAGTAGGTGATGCTGGCGGTGGGGTGCTCCGGCGGCGGGGTCTGGCCGCGGTACCAGTCGCACTGCTCGGCGAGGCGCCGCCACTGCGCGGCGTGCGTCGAGGTGAGGGACGCACGCAGCTCGTCGAGGCGGCCTGCGATCAGGAGCGGTTCCACAGCACTAGCCCACCTTGTAGGTCGATCGGAAGGTGACGGCCGTCGCGTCCTCGGCCACCCAGTCGACGTGGGTGCGGGCGCGCTGCGGGTCGTCCGCCGGACCCGGGCCCGGCCGGGCGACGAACCGCGCGGGCACCGACGCGGTGTGGGTTCCGCGCAGCGTCCCGTCCCAGTCCGACACCACCGAGCCGTCCGGCTGGACCCGGAGGGAGAGCGGCACGTCGGGCCGCAGGTGCGCGGCGATCCGGCGGGGTCGGTCGGCGGTGACGGTCAGCTCGTCGCGCAGCGCGCCGTCGGGGGCGAGCACCAGCCGCCGCACCGCGCTCACGCCGTCGTACGCGCTGCCGCAGGCGGTGGTCACCTCGTCGGTCCCGGCGCTCACCAGCTCCCCCGCGCACTCGGCCTGGTCGAGCCCGTCGACGGAGAAGGCGGGATGCGCCGCCGTCGACGCGTAGTGCCGCCGCCAGTACGCATGCCCGTACGGGACCTGCCCCGGGTCGGGCTGCCAGGCGACGTCATCGCCGTAGAGGTAGAGCGACAGCTTGTCCAGGTGGCCGTGCGACCCGCCGTGCGCGCCGTAGTCGACGATCGCCTGCAGGCCGTTCGCGTGCAGGATCGCGTAGCCGGCGTCCCGGTACACGGTGACCGGCCGCCGCGCCGCGGGCCTCATGTCGAGGTCGGCGAGCTCGCGGTCCCACTCGGCCCGCCGGTACGGGCCGTCGTGCAGCGACGGGAGCAGCCCGCCGGGCGTGACCAGCACCCGCAGCACGTCGGCCATCGCGTCGATCCGCCCGCGCACCGTGGCCGGCACCTTCACGCCCGGCACGGCCGCGATCGCGTGGCGGTAGGCCCGCAGCACGAACGAGTGGTAGTAGGTGCTCGCCTCCCACTCCCAGCCGTCGGCGTGGGTGGCGACGAGGACGTGCGCGAAGATCCCGTGCGGCCCGTCGAGCCACTCCGGCTTCCCGGTGCAGGCGGCGCCCGCCGCGTCCAGCCACGCGGTGTAGTTGGAGGCGAACCGGCCCTCCGCCACGAGCGAGTCGCGGGCCACGCGGGCGGCCTCGGCCAGCCCGGCCGTGAGCTCCGGCACCGGGTCGCCGAGGAGCCGCGCGGCACGCCCGATCGTCACGGCCCAGATCGCCTCGGTGAGGGCCTGGTGGAACAGCCGCCCGCGCAGCATCCAGCCCGCGGCACCGTTGTGGGCTGCGGTGCCGAGCGCCGCGTACCGGTCGGCGTACTCGCCCAGCAGCGCGACGGCGGCCGCCCGCTCGTCCGCGGACCCGCCGGCGGCCGCGAGGATCGCCCGTGCGGACGCCTGGTGGGCGAGCACCGTCCACGCGCCACGCACGTCGGCGTCGTCGACGCGGCAGCCGTACGCGCACGGCGCCCCGTCCTCCGGGAACTCGCCGGTGAGCAGGCCGACGTGCTCGAGCTCCACCCCGTGCGTCGGGCACACGTAGTGGTGCCACCAGCCGCCCCGCTCATTCGGCAGGACCGCCACCGGGTTCACCGGTACCCGACGCCCCCGTCGATGTCGACGGTGGTGCCGTTGATGAACGCGCCGGCGTCCGAGCAGAGCCAGACCACGGCGCCCGCGACGTCCTCGACGGTGCCGCCGCGACCGACCCCGATGCCTCCGACCATCGCCTTCTGCGCCTCGGGCGGGGTGAACGTGTCGTGGAAGGCGGTGCCGCCGATGAAGCCGGGGGCGAGCGCATTGACCGTGATGCCGGCCGGGCCGAGCTCCTTCGCCAGGCCCTTGGTCAGCCCGACCACGCCCGCCTTCGAGGCGGCGTAGACGGCCGCGCCCGCGCCGCCACCGTTGTGCGCGGCGAGCGAGGCCATCGTGACCACGCGGCCCTTGGTGCCCGCCGCCCGCAGGTGCGGGATCGCGGCGCGCACGGTACGGAAGGTGGAGCCGAGGTTGACCTCCACGACCTTCGAGAAGTGCTCGTCGCTCATGTCCGCCACCGGGGAGCGCCCGATGAGGTGGCCCGCGTTGGTGACGAGGATCTCCAGGCCGCCGAGGAAGGCCACGGCCTCGTCGACGAGCCGGTCGACCTCGCTGGTGACGGTGACGTCCGCGCCGATCGCGGTGGCCTTGCGCCCCAGCGCGCCGATCCGCTCGACGACCTCGGCCGCCGGTCCGGCCGAACGCCCGTAGTGCACCACGACGTCGGCACCCGCTGCGGCCAGTGCCTCGGCGATCCCCGCGCCGATGCCGTGGCCCGCGCCGGTGACCAGGGCGCGGCGGCCCGTCAGATCGAAGCTCACACGATCTCCTTACTTGCTACTTGATCCCTGCAGTGGCGAAGCCCTGCACGAAGTATCGCTGGGTGAACAGGAACAGCACGATCATCGGGACGGTGGCGAGCACCGTGCCGGCCATCATGTACTCCCACAGCGTCGCGTCGGTCTGCTGGAACGCGGCCAGCCCGACCTGGATCACCCGCAGGTCGACGCTGCGGGTGACGATGAGCGGCCACACGAAGTTGTTCCAGCTGTTCTCGAACGTGATCAGCGCGACCGTCGCGATGGCCGGCTTCATCAGCGGCGTCATCACGCGGGCGAAGATCCCGAACTCGCCGAGCCCGTCCAGTCGGCCGGCCTCCTCCAGCTCGCGCGGCAGCGACAGGTAGAACTGGCGGAACAGGAAGATCGCGAGCGGCGTCACCGCCCCCGGCACGATCAGGCCCCACCACGAGTCCAGCCAGCCGCTGCCGCCGCGGCCGAGGAAGTCGTTGCCGCCGAAGAGCGGCATGGTCTTCGCGAGCAGGTACTGAGGCACGATCTTGGTGAAGGTCGGGATCATCATCGTCGCGAGCACGAGCATCAACAGCACCGAGCGCCCCCGGAACGGCAGCCGGGCGAGCGCGTACCCGGCCATCGCCGCGAGCACCACGTTGATCACGGTGTGGCTGACGGCGATGACGAGGCTGTTCCGGAAGTAGGTGCCGAACGGGGCGAACGCCAGCGCGTCCGGGTAGTTCACCCACTGCCACACCGAGGGCAGGATCGTGGGCGGGTAGGACATGACCTCCGCGTGCGACTTCAGCGAGGTCAGCACCATCCACACGAACGGCGCCACCATCAGCAGCGACAGCAGGATCAGGACGGCGTGCAGGACGATCCGCCCGGGCCGGGGCGCACCCCCCACCCGCCCCGGCCCGGACGCCCCCGACGCAGGCGCGGGCTGGACCACGGCGCTCTCAAGCGACATCGTCCCTCCCGGTGAATCGCCTGCCGACGATCGTGAGCACGAGCAGGAAGGCGAAGAGCACCATGCTCTGCGCGCTCGCCGTGCTCATGTCGAAGCGTTGGAATGCCGACTTGTAGATCTCGTAGGTCATCACCGTGGTCGCGTTCGCCGGGCCACCCTCCGGTGTGAGCACGTAGAACTGCTCGAACACCTGGAACGAGTCGATCAGCGAGATGACGAGCACGAAGAACGTGGCCGGGCCGAGCAGCGGCAGCGTGATCGCGAAGAAGCGGCGCACGGGACCGGCGCCGTCGATCTCGGCGGCCTCGTAGAGGTCGGACGGGATGCCCTGCAGCGCGGCGAGGTAGATGACCATCTTGAGCCCGATGCCCTTCCAGACGCTCATCAGGATCACCGAGGTCATGGCCCACGCCGGGTCGGAGGTCCAGGCGGGGCCGCGGACCCCGAACAGCGACAGCACCCAGTTGAACAGGCCGATGTTCGGCTCGAACATCCACATCCAGACCAGCGCGATCGCGACGGTGGCGGTGATGTGCGGCATGAACACCGCGGTGCGGTACCAGGCCCGCGCCCGCAGCTTCGTGTTGAGCAGCACGGCGATCACCACGGCCACCGCCATCGCGACGGGCACCGTGAAGAACGTGTAGACGACGGTGTTGCCGATCGCCTTCCACCAGAGCGGGTCGCGGAAGATCGCGACGAAGTTGTCCAGGCCCGCCCATGACATCGTGCCGGCGAGGATGTCGTAGCGGGTGAAGGCGAGCACGAACGTCGCGACCGTGGGGATGCCGATCCACCACGCCAGGTGCAGCACGGCCGGGGCGAGCATGAGGTACGCCGCCCGGCGCCGGTCGCCCCCCAGCGAGCGACGGCGCCGGTGCGCCCCCACCGCCGGGCGGGCGGTGGGGGGTGCCACGGCGGGTGCAGCCATCGTCAGCGCCCGGCCAGCGCAGCGGAGGTCTCGGCCGCCAGGTCGTCGAGGGCCTGCTGCGGGGACTTCTGGCCGAGCATCGCGCTCTCGATAGCCGGCTTGAACTTGTCGCGGACGTCGAGCCATGCCGGCACGCCGCCCTCCGAGTGGACCGCGTCGAAGTGCTGCATCGCGAACTGGATCGCCTTGTTCTGCTGCACGAACTCCGAGGTCTCCAGGGACTTCAGGGCGGGGATGTTGCCGCGCTGCTGGTTGGCCGCGAGCGCCGGCCCCTCGGACGCCAGGAACTCGGCGAGCGCCTTCGCGGCGGCCGGCGCCTTGCTCTGGGCGGCGACGGTGGCGAGGGTGCCGCCCTGGAAGATCGCGGGCCGCTCGTCCTGGATCACGAAGAACCCGAGCTTGTCCTGCGCGATCAGGTCGGGCGCCTCCCGCTCGATCGCGGTCCAGAAGTTGTGGTGCCCCACCAGCATCGCCGCTCTGCCCTGCGCCATCACGTTGCCGGTCGGCGAGTTGGGCACGGTCCAGCCGACCTCCTCGCTGCGGTCGGTCTGGATGACGTCGGTCATCGTCTGCAGCGCCTTGACCCCGGCGGGCGAGTTGAACGCGGGCGAGCCGTCCGGGTTGAACAGCTCCCCGCCTGCGGCCCAGAGCAGGGTGAGGAACGCCTGGCGCGGGTCGATGCCGAGCACGTCCAGCCCGGCGACCAGCAGCTTCCCGTCCGGGCCCCGCTGGGTGAGCCGCTTGCCGTACTCGCGGAGCTCCGCGAAGTTCTTCGGCGGCTCGGTGATCCCGGCCTGCGCGAAGAGGTCCTTGCGGTAGATCCCGATCCGGGTGTCCATCATGATCGGCAGGCCGTAGACCTTGCCCTGGAAGACACCGGGGTCCACGGCGCCTTCGTAGTAGCGCGTCGCGAGCTGGGCCGGGTCCTGCTGCAGGTCGGCCAGCACGCCCTTCTCCGCGAACGGCGGGATCCAGCCGACGCCCATCAGCATCACGTCGTAGGGCTGGCCGCTCGCGATCGACGTGGTGAGCTTCTCGTTGAGCTTGCTGTAGGAGGTGTAGTCCGGCTTCACGGTGACACCGGGGTACTTCTGCTTGAACGCGGCGAGCTGCTCCTCCAGCACCGCGGCGCCGTCCGCCCGCTCGAAGATCGGCGTGAGCAGGCTGATCTCGCCGCTGACCGCGCCGTCTCCCCCGCGGTCGGGCGCAGGCCCGCCACAGGCGGCCAGGACCACGAGGCCGGCCGCCGCAGCCGCCACGGCCCGCAGGGCGGACCTGTGTCGGTTGGTCATCGTTGAGCTCCCCTCACTGCTGCAGTGTGTGGATCGGCCGGACGGGTGGCGCTCACCACTGCAACGTTGCACCATTGCAACGATGCACCAAACTAGGGGCGCCCTCATGCCCTGTCAACGATCGACATCGGGGTGAGTGTGGAGGCCGAGGAGGCGCCGTGAGTGTGACGATCCACCAGGTCGCCGCGGAAGCGGGCGTCTCGCCGAGCACCGTGTCGAACGTGCTCAACGGCCGATCCGACCGGATGCTGCCGCAGACCCGCGAGCGCGTGGAGGACGCTATCGCGCGGCTCGGCTACCGCCCCAACGGCCCGGCCCGGCAGCTGCGCACCGGCCGGTCCCAGGTGCTCGGGCTGGTCGTGCCCTCGGTGGCGAACCCGTTCTGGGGCACCTTCGCGCGCCACCTGGAGGCCGCCGCGCTGCAGGCCGGGTACCGGGTGCTGCTGTGCAACAGCGAGCGCGACCCGGCCCGGGAGCGCGACTACCTCGAGGAGCTGTGGGCCGACGGCATCCGCGGCGTGGTGCTCTGCTCGTCGCTGCCGTCGCTCGAGCACGTGCTGCCGCTCGTGGAGCGCGGGCTCACCCTCGTGGCCTTCGACCGCACGGCCCAGGCGGGCGACCCGCCGTCGCTGGTGAACATCTCCGTGGACAACGCCGTCGGCGCCGAGCTCGCCACCCGGCACGTCCTGCAGCTGGGCCACCGCAGGCTCGCCTTCGTCACCGGCTCGCTGCGCAGCGTCAACCGGCGTGCCCGGTACCGCGGGTTCGAGGCCGCGCTCGAGGAGTACGGCCTCGGCGCCGACGACGCGATCGTCTGGTCCGGCGGCACCCCGGACCACTACGGCGACCGCTTCGGCGACCTCGACTTCCCGGAGCTCGGCCGGGCTGCGGCTCGCGACCTGCTCGCGGACGACCGCCCGCCCACCGCGATCGTCGCGATCAACGACATGTGCGCGCTCGGCATCACCGCGGGCGCCCGCGACGCCGGCGTCCAGGTGGGCACCGACCTCTCCGTCGTCGGCTTCGACGACATCGTGCTCGCCGACCTCGCCACCCCGCCGCTCACCACGATCCGCCAGCCGCTGCCCGCGATGGCCGACGCCGCGTTCGCCCACCTGCGCGTAGGCGTCGAGCAGGGCGGCGGCTCACCCAACGGCGGGTCCCTGCTGCTGCGCCCGGAGCTGGTGGTGCGCGGCTCCACCGGCCCGGTTCGGCGCCCCTGAACGCGCGGGCTACCCGGCCGACAGCCGCCTCGCCACCCCGTTCGCCGCCGCGACGACCTCGGCGACCGCGGGGTGCAGCAGCCGCCCGTCCCGCTTCACCACGTAGACCGTGCCGGGCTCGGCGATCCCCAGCTCGCGCAGCAGCGCCACCGGCCGCCGGGCCACGGGGCCCGCACCGACGTGCACGGCGATCCGCAGGCCCAGCTCCCGGGCGAGGGCCCACTCCGCGACGACCTCCTCGACCGGCAGGTATGACGGACCGTGGCCGCCAGCATCATCGTGACCAGGCCGTCGTCACCGGGCAGCACGTCGGTGCGCACCCGCCGCACGTCGCCTGCGAACCACGGCCGCGGCTCGTCGAGGACCGGGCGCCCGTACCCGAAGACCGCCCGCACCCCGGAGGCCTGCAACCCCTCGACGACGGCGGCGGCGTGCTCGGGTGTGTAGACGATGTGCGCGTGGTCCTGCACGGTCGTGATGCCGGCGTCGAGGCACTCCAAGCCGGTGAGCAGGCTCGCCGTCGCCACGTCGGCCGGGTCCAGGGCGGGCGCGAGGCGCCCCGCGACCCGGTCCAGGTAGCCGGCGAGGTCGACGTCGAGGGCGGCGGCGCGCAGCACGGACTGCCAGCCGTGCCGGTGGGTGTCGACGAAACCGGGCAGCACGACCCGCTCCCGGGCGTCGATCACCTCGGCCCCCGGCGCGTCGAGGCCGCACCAGCAACGTGATCAACCGGCTCGCCGCCCGCGGGCTGGTCGCCCGGCAGCCCGATCCGGACGACCGGCGCGGCACCCTGGTGGCCCTCACCGACGATGGCGTGGCACTCGCCGAGGAGGCGGTGCGCACGAGCACCGCCGCCCACGCCGCGGTGCTCGCGGCCGTGCCCGAGCCGGTGCTCGCCGCGGCCGCCGGGGCGTTGCGCGAGGTGTTCGCCGCAGTCGGGTCCATCCGCAGGCCGGGCGCGCCGGCAGCACGACGGCTCCGCCGCCCCGGCCCCGGATGAGGCCGAGCGGCACCCACTAGCCTTCCCGGGTGCAGGTCGACCACGACGCCGGGCGCACCGGGTTCCTCGACGGGCTGAAGGCGCTGCGGGCAACTGCCGACGGGCTCGACGACGGCCAGCTGCTCGCCGCCAGCCGCTGCCGGGGCTGGACGGTCGGCGACGTGCTCGTGCACGTCCACCTCGGCCTGCAGGAGATGCTCCTCGGCGTCGTCAGCCCCACCGACCGCGCCCCGGACACCGACGCCGCGAGCTACTGGAGCACCCCGACCGGCCTCCGGTGCGCGGCCGGCCCGGTGGGGCACGTGCGCTTCGTCCGCGCGATGGCCGGGGCCTACCGCCGCCCCACCGCGATCGTGGCGCACCTGCACCCCACCGCCGACGCGCTCGCCGCCGCCGTCGAGGTGCTGCCGGACGGCGTCGTGGCGACCCAGGGCCACGCCATGCGCACCGGCGACTTCCTCGCAAGCTGGGCGCTCGAGCTCGCCGTCCACCACCTCGACTTGGGCGCCGAGCTCACCCTCTCGCCCCCAGCGGCCACCGCGCTCGCACTCGCCCGCACCACCGTCGAGGAGCTCGCGGGCGGCCGGCTCCCCTGGGACGACGACACGACCGTGCTGATCGGCACCGGCCGCGTCCCGCCGGACGAGGAGCACGTCACGCAGGCCGGCCCACTCGCCGCCCACCTCCCCGTGCTCGGCTGACCTCCCCACCGGAACGGGTCGTTCCCTGACTGCGACGTGACGCGCTCGCGGCTACCGTCAGGCGGTGTGCGGGGGCGTGTGATCCTTCGAGCGGTCGGGTTGTTGCTCGGTCTGTGCCTGCTCGCCGGAGTCCTCGTGGCGGGTGTGACGTATCCGCTGGCCGCGGGGGCCGGGCTGGCCGTCAACGAGGCGAGCGACAGCCTCAGCGGGCTGTCGGCCGAGCTGATCACCGGCTCGCTCCCGCAGACCACCACGATCACCGACAGCCGCGGCAACCCGATCGCCCACATGTTCGCCCAGGACCGCGAGATCGTCGCGGCGGACGAGGTGGCACCCGCGATGGTCGCCGCGCTCATCGCGGTGGAGGACCGGCGCTTCTTCGAGCACGGCGGCGTCGACTGGCCGGGCACCATGCGGGCCGTGCTCGCCAACACCGCGTCCGGTGACATCGAGCAGGGCGCGTCCACCCTCACCCAGCAGTACGTCAAGAACTACACCCTCTACGTGCTCGCGAACACCGACGCGGAACGACTGCAGGCCGTCGAGCAGACGCCCGCCCGCAAGCTGCGGGAGGTGCAGATCGCGCTCCAGCTCGAGCAGCAGCTCACCAAGAACGAGATCCTCACCCGCTACCTCAACACCGTCTACTGGGGCAACGGCGCCTACGGCATCGCCGCGGCGGCCCGCACCTACTTCGGGGTCACCCCCGACCGGCTCAACATCCCGCAGGCCGCGCTGCTCGCCGGCCTGGTGCGCAGCACCAGCGGGTTCGACCCGGTGCGCCACCCCGATGCCGCCCGCGAGCGCCGCGACCTCGTCATCAAGCTCATGCAGGCCCAGGGCATGATCGACAGCGATCAGACGCAGGCTGCCCTGGCGGCCCCGCTCGGCGTCGCCTCCCCGCTCAACAGCTGGCCCAACGGCTGCATCGGCTCCGGCGACAACGGGTTCTTCTGCAGCTACGTCATCGCGCACCTCGCCGCCGCCGGGATCCCCCGCACCCAGCTGGAACGAGGCGGCTACACCATCCGCACCACCCTCGATCCGGACGCGATGGCCGCGATGACCGCCTCGCTCAAGGCACAGGTGCCGCCGGACTCCCCCGACGCCGCCAACGTCATGGCGATCGTCCAGCCCGGCAGCGACGAGCACCGGGTGCTGGCGATGGGCTCCAGCCGCGTCTTCGGCCTCGACGCCGCGGCCCGCCAGACCAGCTACGGGCTGCCCTACGAGCCGGTGAACCTCGGCGCAGGCTCGACGTACAAGATCTTCACCGCGGCCACCGCCCTGGAGAAGGGCCTGGGCATCAACACCCAGATCGAGGTGCCGCCCGGCGGCTACGCCTCCCCGATCTACCGCGACGGCAACGGCAGGCCGATCCCGGTGCAGAACGCGGGCAGCTACGCGCCGCGGCTCTCGCTCACCGACGCGCTCGCCCAGTCACCCAACACCGCGTTCATCAAGCTGGAGGAGTTCACCGGCGTCCCGCCCGTCGTCGACATGGCGGTCCGGCTGGGCATGCGCTCGCTCGCCACCACCCCGTTCGTCGACCCCGGCACCGGGCGGCCGACCGACCGCTCGATCGCCGAGGTCACCAAGGCGCAGCGGCAGGCGTCGTTCACGCTCGGCGTCACGCCCACGAGCGTGCTGGAGCTCGCGAACGTCGGCGCCACGCTCGCCAGCGCCGGCAGGTGGTGCCCGCCCGACCCGATCGAGTCGATCACCGACGCGGCCGGCAACCCGGTGCCCGTGCCGGAGGCGCCCTGCGAGCAGGCCGTCGAGCCGGGCCTGGCCAACACGCTGCTCACGGGCATGTCCAAGGACGACAAGCCCGGCGGCACGGCGGCGGGCGCCGCCGCCCAGTTCGGCTGGAACCGGCCGATGGCCGGTAAGACGGGCACCACCCAGGTGCACCAGTCCGCCGCGTTCTTCGGGGTGGTGCCGCAGATGGCAGGCGCCGTGATCACCTTCGACAACTCGGCGAACCCCCGGCCCCTCTGCGACGGCCCCGGCGCGCCGTTCGCCTGCCGCAGCGGCAACATCTTCGGCGGCAAGACACCGGCCCAGACCTGGTTCGGCACGATGCAGCCGCTGCTCGCCGGGAAGCCGGTCGAGCCCCTCCCGCCCACCGACCCGCGCTACCTCGAGGGCGGCGAGGCCACGCGCATCCCCGACGTCATCGGGCGTCCCGAGGCCGAGGCGCGCGCCATGCTGGAACGCGCGGGTTTCCCGGTGAACGTCGGCACCGTCGACAACGCGGCACCGGCCGGCACCGTGATCGGGCAGTCGCCGCGGGGCACGGCGCTGCCCGAGGAGACGATCACGCTGCAGATCAGCAGCGGTCAGGTACCGCCGCCGCCCCCGCCGCCGGGCGCCGGCTGATCTCCCCCGTACGACCGGGGGCGTAGCCGAGATGCCTCCGCCGAGCCGACGCCGCGGCGCGCCCGGCGGGCCAGCATCGAAGGCATGACCGAGAACATCACGACACCTTCCGACCTCACCGGTATCCGCGCCTCCGACGCCGAGCGCGAGGCGGTCGCCACCCGCCTGCGCGAGGCCGTCAGCGCCGGGTTCCTCACCCTCGCCGAGGCCGACGAACGCCAGGCCGCCGCCTACGCCGCCGTCACCCGCGCCGAGCTCACCCCGCTCACCGCCGACCTGCCGACCGCGGAGGAGCCCGCCGCGCCGCCCGAGCCCCGGCGCGGCCCGCTGACCAGCGGGGCACGCAGGCGCCTCGCCGTGCACGCCGCGGTCGTCGGCTTCCTCGCGGCGTTCCTCGTGACGCGGTGGGCGATGGACCCCGCGCCGTGGTTCTGGCCGGTGTGGCCGATGTTCTGGCTCGGCATCAGCCTCCTGGTGCACCGCCGCTTCGCCACGCGCGCCGCCACTCCACCCGCCGCCGCGGCCTGATGGGCCACCGGAACAGGAAAGAACGCAGCCATGACGGATGAACCAACGACCCCCGGCCAGCCGGCCGTCGTCGACCGGGCCACCTTCCAGGCCGAAGTCGACGAACTGCGGGACCGGGAGAAGGCACACACCCGGGAAGGCGACGCGATCGCCGCGGCCCGTCGGCGCCTCCCCGTGGTCGAGGTCGACTCCGAGCTCGAGCTGATCGGGCCCGACGGACCGCTCACCCTGCTCGATGCGTTCGAAGGGCGCCGGCAGCTCATCGCCTACTACTCGATGTGGTGGCCTGGCCGGCCCGCGCCCGAGCAGTGCGAAGGCTGCACGTTGTTCCTCAGCCAGGTCGCCGAGCTGTCCTCCCTGCACTCCCGTGACATCACCTACGCGGTCTTCAGCCAGGGCCGCAACACCGCGTTCGGCCCGGCCGACCCACAGGCGTCGTACGACGAAAGCCTCCGCTACCGCGACTTCATGGGCTGGGACATGCCCTGGTACTCGGCGCAGCCCTCCCTCGACGCGCTCCTCGTCGGTCGTGAGCTCGGCCTGATGCACCTCGTGTGCTACCTACGGGACGGCGACCGCGTCTTCGAGACCTACTGGACGAACCGCCGCGGCGTGGAGGCCATGGACTACGGCTACGCACTCATGGACCTCACCGTCTACGGACGCCAGGAACCCTGGGAGGACTCCCCCACCGGCTGGCCACAACACTGCTCCATGAGGAGTGACGGTGGCTCGCCCACCTGGCCGCCGGTATCGGAGGAGTGGGGCGGACGCCCCATCGCCCAGTGGCCGCGACTCGACGCCGGCCACCCCGACGACCTCGCCGTCGGCCCCTGAGCGTCGGTGTGTGAGCGTCAGGGGTGGGCGCTCGCCACCAGGAGGCGAGCCCCCGCCGCGCCGCCCCGCAGGTTCAGGTGCGCTGCGCCGCTCGGCTCCGACCACGCCGTCCGACGGGCCGCCACGGGCTCGCCGGCCACCACCGCATCCCCCTCGATCACGAGGGCGAACGCGCGGTCGGCGGCCGGGACGCGCAGGTCGAGCACCGCGCCCGCGTCGAGCGTGACGAGCACGACCTGCGCCGGCGAGGCGGGCCGGGCCAGGCCCGTGACGCCGTCGACGGTGCCGGCGAGCACGTCCACCTCCGCGGCGGGGCGGACGAGCCGCGGTCTGTCGGCGGCGCGCAGCTGCTGGTGTCCCGGCGCCGCCGACCGCGCCCGTGCGGGCAGGTCGAGCCACAGCTGCAGGACGTGGGCGTGCGCCCCGCGGGCCGCGACCTCCCGGTGGGTGATGCCGCTGCCCGCCGTCATCCACTGCGCGTCGCCCGCCTCCAGCACGCCAGCGCCACCGGCGTCGTCCTCGTGCTCGAGCGCCCCGTCCAGCACCACCGTGACGGTCTCGATGCCGCGGTGCGGGTGCCACTCGAAGCCCGGCGCCGAGAACCGGTCCTCCGACAGCACGAGGAACGGGGCCGTCCGGCCGGGGTCGCCGGGCCGCACGTGCAGCCACTTGTCGTCGACCTCGGCGTCCGGCCCCGCGTGCAGGGCGTCCTCGACCCTGTTGATCGAGCGCACCGGCTCAGCCGAACAGCTTCCCGATCTGCTGGCTGACCGTGAGCACGGCGAGCACGCCGAACAGCACCACCGACCACACCAGCGCGCCGACCCGGAACCCGCGGATGCGGATCGCCTCCGGCAGCAGCTTCCGGTTGATCACGATGAGCAGGCCGGAGTAGATGAACATCATCGTCCCGCCCACGCAGGCCGCGATCACCGCGAGCACGATCGGCTGGGAGAAGCCGGCCGAGATCACGACGATCCCGATCAACGCCAGGCCCCACACCAGCGCGGCGTACAGCTTGCTCTCGTCGACGTCCGGGAAGTACATGGTCTTCAGCACGTCGGCGGCGAGCCGGCTGGTGTAGTCGACGATGCCGAGAGCCGCTGCGAACAGCGACACCGCGCCGACCACCCAGAAGAAGTAGCCGAACCAGGTGCCGACCCGCTCCATCAGCACGTTCCCCTCGATCTTCAGGAACGAGATGTCGTTCTTGACGTCGGGGTGGCCGAACACCGTGGCGTAGGCCAGGAGCGACATGAACACGATCGACACGAACGAGATCAGCACGAACGTCCACAGCTGCTCGCGGTTGGCGAACTTCCACCAGCCGCGCCAGTTGTCCAGGTTCTCGTCGGTGGGGACGAACACGTAGCCGACCCGGCCGCGGGCCTCGGGCTCACCGGTCAACGGCGACACGATCTTCGGCACGTAGTGCCCCATGCCGAAGCCCTTGTCCCGGATCCAGTTGCTCTGCACCAGGTTCTGCCCGCCGCCCGCGCCCGCGAAGGCCAGCGCGCCCATCAGCGTGGCGAACCCGAGCTCGGCGGCCGGGAACTGCGCCTCGGTGATGATCGTCGGCACGTCCGCCCACGCCCCGCCGATGGCGAACGCTGCGCCGATGATCACCAGCAGCAGGACGGCCGCCACCTTGACCATCTGGGCGCGTTCCAGGGCGTTGTAGACCACCGGGGCCAGCGTGAGGATCGCGCCCACGAGCACGAGCAGCACGATCGCGATGATCGACGGGTTGCCGCCGAAGATGTAGCTGAACAACGTGCCCGAGCTGGTCACCCAGGCCGGCCACAGGTTGGCGAAGTAGGCGAGGATCGCGAACACCAGGCCCCAGTGCCGCCAGAGCCGGCTGAACCCGGTGAGCGCGGTCTCGCCGGTGGCGAGCGTGTAGCGCTCGATCTCCATGTTCAGGAAGTACTGGGTGATCAACCCCACCAGCGCGGCCCAGACGAACCCGAGCCCGATCTGCGAGGTGATGTACGGGAACAGGATGAACTCCCCGCTCGCCAGCCCGACCCCGGCGGCGATGATGCCGGGGCCGACGTACCGCCACTGGTTCAGCGGCGGGGCGGGCAGCTCACGCACCTGCGGTGCGGGCAGGTGCCTCGTGGGGAAGAGCTTCGACGGGTCTGCCGAGACCGCGTCGTCGCGACCGGTGGACATGGTTACTGCCTTTCCTGGCTGGATCGATCGGGTTGGGTCGGACGCGGTCAGCGGCGCACGTCCTCCTCCGCGCCGAGCAGCGTCAGTTCGTGCGGCCGGGGCGAGGCCTCCCAGTCGCCGGGCACCGTCACGGCGAGCGCCCCGGTGACGGCCGCCGTGCGCAGGCCCTCGTGCGGGTCGCGGCCGGTGAGCCGGCACGCGAGGTAGCCGGCGACGAAGGCGTCACCCGCGCCGACGCTGTCGACGACCTGCACCGGCACGGCCGGCACGTCGATCAGCTCGCCGCCGATCAGCGCGGTGGCACCGTGTCTGCCGCGCTTGATCACCACCTCGCGTGGTCCCAGCTCGGCGAGCCCCGACGCGAGCTTCTCCGGGCCGGTCCGGTCGTCGACCTCGAGCGCGATGCGCGCCTCGTCGTCGCCCGCGAAGAGCATGTCCGCGGCGGCGGCCAGCTCCCGGAACACCGGTGCCGCGGTGGCGGCGTCCCACAGCCGGGACCGGTAGTTGAGGTCCACCGACACCGGCACCCCCGCGGCGCGGGCCCGGCGCAGCGCCTCTCGGACGGCCGCTGCCGGGCCCTCCCCGAGCGCCGGCGTGATCCCCGTCAGGTGCAGCACGCCGGCGTCCTCGACGACCCCCGCCGGCACGTCCTCGGGCCGCAGGTGCGAGCCCGCGCTGCCGTGGCGGTAGTACGTCACGTTCTGCACCGAGCCGGTGCGCCGCTCGCGGAGCATCATCGCGGTCGGCGCGTCGTCGCGGTGCACGACGGTGTGTACCCGCTCTGCGAGCAGGTTCCGCTCGATGAGGTCGCCGATCGGGTCGCGGCCCAGCCGCCCGATCCAGGTGGCCGCCACGCCGAGCCGGGACACGCCGATGGCGACGTTCGACTCGGCCCCGCCCATGGACAGCCGCATCCCCTTCGCCAGCGAGAGCGGGCCGACGTCCTCGGCGACGAGGAGCCCGAGGGTCTCGCCGAGGGTGACCAGCCCCCCGCGCTGCGCCGCCGATCCGCTCGCGAGCTCGCGCTGTTCTCTCGATTCGCTCGCCGGCTCGCTCATCCGCGCGCCGCCTCGAGCGCCGCGACGGCCCGCTGGGCGAGCGCGGCGAGGTCCCCGTCCGGCGCGAGCGCGTCGCCGATCAGCGGGCCACCCATCCCGACGGCCACCGCCCCTGCGGCCAGCCACTCGCCGATCGAGGCGATGCCGACGCCGCCGGTGGGCACGACCGGGATGTCCGGCAGCGGGGCGCGCACGTCCTTCAGGTAGCCGGGGCCGAGCTGCCCTGCGGGGAACAGCTTGACCGCGCTCGCACCGGCCTTCCACGCCGCGGCGATCTCGGTGGGGGTGAACGCGCCGGGGTAGCTCGCGATCCGGCGGCGCAGCGCGGCCGCGATCACCTCCGGCTCCACCGACGGGGACACGACGAAACGCGCGCCCGCGTCCACCGAGCGGTCGACGTCCGCCGCGGTGAGCACGGTGCCCACGCCGACCTCGACCTCAGCCGGGACCCGGGCCGCGAGCCGCTCGACGACGTCGAGGGCGCCCTTGGTCGTCAGTGTCAGCTCGAGGCTGCGGACACCGGCCTCGACGAGGACGTCGACCACGGCTTCTGCCCGGTCGGCGTTCTCGGCCCGCAGGATCGCCACGACGCGGCTGGCGGTGAGCCCGGCACCCACCGGTACGCGGTCCTGGTCGGCGCGGTCCTGGTCGGCACGGTTGGCGCCGGGTGCGCTGGATTCGGCCACAGGCGGTGGTCCCCCTTCCTCGGGTGCCGGAAACGGGCTCCGCGACGGCACCTGCGACGTTCCATGTAGTGGAATAGTGTTCCACTACAGCTCGGAGCATGATGTACGCCCGGGGCCTCGACGACAAGGCATCGAAGCACCGGCGTGATCGAGAACGCGTGCGAGTTACGCGATCATGGCACCGCACGATCACCGACGCGCCTCAGTCGCGCCGTTCCCACGACCCCAGCACCATGAGCGTGCGGGTACCCGTGACCGAACCGGAGCGGCGGAGCGTGTCGATCACCAGCTGCAGGTGGGCGAGGTCGCGCACGCGCACCTGGACGAGCGCGTCCGGGTCGCCCGCGAGCGTGAAGACGGCCTGCACCTCGGGGATGGACCCGACGGAGCGCACGATCGCGCTCACCCTGGTGTTCCCGAGGAACCGCAGCTCGATGAACGCCTCCACGCCCGCACCGAGCCTCGCGTGGTCCACCTGCACGGTGAACCCTGTGATGACGCCGATCTCGCGCAGCCGGTCCACCCGCCGCTTCACCGCCGCGACGGAGAGCCCCACCTCGCCCGCCATGTCCGAATAGGTGCGCCGGGCGTCGACGCGCAGCAGGTCGAGCAGGAGCCGATCCGTGTCGTCGACCTCGGCCATGAGGGCCCCTCCACGCAAACGACCCGGCCTGCCGGGTGATCCGGACACAAGGGTTTTGCGTGTCCATGGTGCGATGCCGCACAGGCCTTGCGCGAGCCCGGGCGCACCGGGTCTCCTCGTCCTACCTGCACCGACGGAGGTCGCCCGTGCCGCCCACCGCGCCGCCCACCACAGTCACGCTGGACGACAAGTACACGGCCCGCCACGGCAGGGTCCTGATCTCGGGGATCCAGGCGATCGTCCGGATGATCCTCGAACAGCGCAGGCTCGACACCGCCCGGGGCCTGAACACCCGAGCGTTCGTCAGCGGTTACCAGGGATCCCCGCTCGCCGGGCTGGACCAGGAGATGGTCCGCGCGCGGCCGTTCCTCGACGATGCGGGCGTGGTGTTCCGGCCCGGCCTGAACGAGGAGCTCGCCGCCACCGCCGTCGCCGGCACCCAGCTCCTGCGCCAGGCGCCCGGTCGGCGCCATGACGGCGTCACCGGCTTCTGGTACGGCAAGAACCCCGGCCTCGACCGCGCCGCCGACGCCGTCCGCCACGGCACGCTCGCCGGCACCACCGCCCTCGGCGGGGCGGTCGCCCTGATCGGCGACGACCCCGCCTGCAAGTCCTCCACCGTGCCGAGCTCGTGCGAGCCGATGGCGCAGAGCCTTCTGCTGCCGCTGCTCGCGCCCGGATCGGTGGCCGAGATCGTCGAGCTCGGGCTGCACGCCGTCGCACTGTCGCGCGCCTGCGGCCTCTGGACCGGCCTGAAGATCGTCGCCGACGTCGCCGACGCCGCCGCCACCGTCGACGTCGGTGCGCTGGACCTCGGCGTGCCGCTGCCCGGCCGGGCCGAGGACGCACCCCGCGTCCTCGTCGGTGCCACCGCCCTCGAGGCCGAGCACGACGCCCTCACCCGCCGCCTCGACCTCGCCCGCGCCTACGCCCGCGCGGCCGGGCTCAACCGGGTCGCGTTCACCTCGCGCACCGCCCGGCTCGGCGTGGTCGCCTCCGGTACCTCGGCCGCCACCGTGCAACGCGCCCTCGACGACCTCGGCCTCGACGAGGCCGCCATGGAGGCGCTCGGCCTGCGGATCATCACCCTCGCCATGCCGTTCCCGGTGGACGCGGCCGTGCTCGCCGAGCTCACCGACGGCCTGGACGAGGTACTCGTCGTCGAGGACAAGGTCCCGTTCCTGGAGAACCACCTCAAGTCGGCTCTCTACGGCCGTCCCGACGTGCCGCGCGTCGTCGGCCGCCACGACCCCAACGGCCGGGTGCTGCTGCCCGCGCGCTCCGCGCTCGGCGCAGAGGACGTGGCCGCCGCGCTGGCCGCCCGCATCGGCCCCGACCGGCTCCCCCGCACCGCCGCCGTCCACCTGCAGGCGACCGCGCCGAAGCGGCAGTCCCGGATCGCGCTCCCCCTCGCCGCCCGCACCCCGTTCTTCTGCTCGGGGTGCCCGCACAACACCTCCACGCGCGCGAGCGACGACACGCTGGTCGGCGTCGGCATCGGCTGCCACGCCATGATCGCGCTCGACGGCGCGGGCCGCGGGCACCAGCTCGGGCTCACGCAGATGGGCGGCGAGGGCGCGCAGTGGTTCGGGCTCGCCCCGTTCACCGACGACCGGCACTTCGTGCAGAACCTCGGCGACGGCACGTTCCACCACTCCGGCTCCCTCGCGATCCGGGCGGCCGTCGCCGCCGGCGTCACCATGACCTACAAGCTGCTCTACAACGACGCCGTCGCGATGACCGGTGGTCAGCGCGCCGAAGGCAGGCTCGACGTCCCGGCGCTCACCCGCTGGCTCGCCGTCGAGGGGGTGCGCCGGGTCGTCGTGACCACCGCCGAGCCCGACAGCTACCGCGGCCTCACGCTCGATCCGATCGCGACCGTCCGGCACCGCGACGACTTCGCCGCGGCCGAGCGGGAGCTGGCCGCGGTCGAGGGCGTCACCGTGCTGATCCACGACGACCGCTGCGCAGCCGAGGAGCGCCGCCTGCGCAAGCGCGGCAAGCTCCCCACGCCCACCGCGAAGGTCGTGATCAACGAGCGGGTGTGCGAGGGCTGCGGCGACTGCGGCGAGGTCTCCACGTGCCTGTCCGTGCAGCCGGTGGAGACCGAGTTCGGGCGCAAGACCCGCATCCACCAGGCCTCCTGCAACACCGACCTGTCCTGCCTCAAGGGCGACTGCCCGTCGTTCCTCCTGGTCGAGCCGCGCGACCGCGGCCCGCGGCCGATCCCGGAACCGCCCGCTGGCCTGCCCGAGCCGGAGAGCCGGCTCACCGGCGACCGCAGCAACAACGGGGTGCTGCTGCGCATGCCCGGGATCGGCGGCACCGGCGTCGTCACGGTGTCGCAGATCGTCCAGATGGCCGCGCACCTCGACGGGCGCTACGCCGCCGGCCTGGAGCAGATCGGGCTGGCCCAGAAGGGCGGCCCGGTGGTCAGCGACGTCCGCATCGCCAAGCAGCCGGTGCGCGGGGCGCTGCGGGCCTCACGCGGCACCGCCGACGTCCTCATCGGGTTCGACCTGCTCGGCGCCGCGTCCGAGGCGAACCTCGCCGTCGCACGCCCCGGCCACACGATCGCCGTGGTGAGCTCCGCGGTGGTGCCGACGGCGGCCATGGTCACCGGGCGCGTCGCCGTGCCGGGTTCCCCCGTCGAGGCGTTGGACCGGATCGCCGCCGCCACCCGCCCGGACGCCGCGCTGCACGTCGACGCCCAGGGCTTGTCGGAGGCGCTGTTCGGCGACCACATGCCGGCCAACATGCTGCTGGTCGGTGCCGCCTACCAGCACGGCTGCATCCCGATCTCCGCCGACGCCATCGAGCAGGCGATCCGGCTCAACGGGGCAGGCGTCGAGAAGACCCTCACCGCCTTCCGCTGGGGCCGCGCCGCGGTGGCCGCACCGGCCGCGGTCGCCACCGCCATCGGCGGTCCCGCCGTGGTCCATGAGACGGCGGGGTTCGCGAACGTCCTCGCCACCCGCGTCGCCGACCTCACCGGCTACCAGGACGAGCGCTACGCCGACCGCTACGCCGAGGAGGTCCAGCGCGTCGCTGCGATCGCCATCGAGCGCGCGGGTGCCGAGGCGGGCGAGCGGGTGGCGCTCGCCTACGCCCGTGGCCTGCACAAGCTCATGGCCTACAAGGACGAGTACGAGGTGGCGCGGCTGCACCTCGACCCCGCCGAGCAGGCCCGGCGCGACGCCGAGTTCGGACCCGACGCCGCCGTCTCGGTGCTCCTGCACCCACCGGTCCTGCGCGCGCTCGGCATGACCCGCAAGATCCGGCTCCGGCGCACAGCGGGCCCGGTGTTCCGCGCGTTGCGCGCCGCCCGCCGGCTGCGGGGCAGCCTGATCGACCCGTTCGGCCACGCCGAGGTCCGCCGGGTGGAGCGCGCGCTCGTGCCGGAGTACCAGGCACTCGTCCGCGAGGCCCTCGACCACCTGAGCCCGGACACCGCCGACGCGGTCGCCGAGCTCGCGGCCCTGCCGGACGTGATCCGCGGCTACGAGGAGATCAAGCTGCGCAACGTGTTCGCCTTCCGGGAAAGGGCTGCGGCCGCGCTCGCCGATCTCGCGACGTAGCCGGCGCGGTCGGCGAGCCGAGGGGCCGGTGATCGACGTACCGGGCCGTTGACGACGGGCTCGCCACGGGTCACCGGGCCGCTCTTGCCGCCTGGACCGGCGCGCTTCTCGCCGCCGAACTCGGTACCCATGACGAGCTCATCGCGGGCGGCGGCGCCTACGCCGCGCTCTGGCGCCCCTGGCACGGACACCCGGAGCGCACCACCAGGTGACATGACGGGCGCCACCGACCCGATATCCGCGCCGCGCAGCCCGTCGTACAGGATGATCTCGACGATGCTGACCGGTCGGGGCCGCGGTCGCAAATGCCGTGGCGTTCGGCGTTTGGACGAACACTCCTCCGGGCATGATCGTTTCAGGACCCGAGGAGCACACATGGTCGCCGGCTTCGTCGCCGCTGGACGGAATCGCGCTGAGAGAAATCACGCCGAACGAACTCGCACACCGGCCCGGCTCGCGGTCACGCTGGTGATCGCGAGTGGTCTCACGCTCACCGGCGCGTGCGGAGGGCCTGCGGCCCCGTCGCCGGACGCCCTCCCGCCCGCGGCGGTCCCCGCGACCACGCTCCCCACGCTGGCCCCGCCCACCTCGACGCCTCCGAGCTCGGCGCCGTCCACCGCGACACCGTCCCCCTCCGCGCCGCCCACCTCGCCCCCACCGGACGCCGCCGACGCGGTGCTGCGCCTGGAGTCGTCCGGCCCCGCCGTACAGGAGCTCCAGCAGCGCCTGTCCGACCTCGGCTACTGGCTCGGGAAGATCGACGGCCACTACGGGCAGCTCACGCGCCAGGCCGTGATGGCGTTCCAGAAGGCCAAGGGGCTCGACCGCGACGGGGTGGCCGGACCCGACACGCGCAAGGAGCTGCCCACCGCGTCGCGGCCGACACCCCGCATCGCGGAGGGCGACCACATCGAGGTCGACCTCAAGCGCCAGCTCCTGATGGTGGTGCGCGGCGGCCAGGTGCTGTGGACGCTCAACACCTCCACCGGCAACGGCGAGGCCTACGACCGCCCCTCCGGCGGCACCGGCGTGGCACGCACGCCCCGCGGCGACTTCGAGATCGAGCGCCAGATCAACGGGGTGCGCGAGGCCGAGCTGGGCGTGCTCTACCGACCGAAGTACTTCCACGGCGGCATCGCGGTACACGGATCGGGCAGCATCCCCGCCCACCCCGCGTCGCACGGGTGCGTGCGCGTGACCAACGCGGCCATGGATCTGCTGTGGGCGAGCGACGTGGCCCGGGTGGGCACCGAGGTCCACGTCTACTGAGCAGCAGGCTGTCGCGCGTGATCAGCGGTCCTGCACGAACACTGGCCAGATCCACAGGCCAGGACGCGATCATCACATCGGACAGACCGTGCAGTACCGGCAATTCGGACATCTCACGTAAACTGGGCGCGTCAGCGTCGCGCAGCACGTGGGGAGGACCGGGCGCATGCCCCCGCCGCCGGCTTCAGGCCCGGACGAGCCGCCTGGCCTGTCGTCCCGCGAACGGGAGATCCTCGCCGGCATCGAGAACCAGCTCGACGCGAGCGCACCCGGTCTCGCCCGGGAGATGGCCCGCCCCCTGACCGCCGCTCCACCGGTGCCGCCAGGTGTCGTGGAGGCCGGGTTCGGAATCCTCTCGCTCTTCGCCGTGCTGGCCGTGGCCGGGCTGGTGCCCGGCGTGGTGTGGGCAGCGCTTGCGATCATGGCTTCGATGATCGTCGTACCCTGGGTGATGTTGTGGGGCTTCGGGAAGCTGGAGCGCGAGCCACCCGGCGACGACACGCAGCGTGACGATCCGGGGTGGCCCGACACGAACCGGTGACACCGGGCGTGCCACCGGCGGGGCCCGGAGCGGGCAGATCCGGCGCTCCGGCAGGATGTTCTGCGGACCGGCATCGTTCGGTTGCGATACACGACGTGTTCACGATGGTGTTGTAAAGGCTTAGCTCTTTTGGGGGGCGCGCAGGTGGCGGTCGCGGTCGCGCGGGTGAAAGGCCTGCTGACGGGGTGGCGGGCGCCGCAGCACCGTGACGGGCTCGCGCTGGTGATGAGCTCCGGCCTGTCCTCTGCGGTCGGGCTGCTCTACTGGGTGCTGGCCGCGCAGATGTTCCCGGCCGACGTGGTCGGGGTCAACGCGGTCGCGCTGTCGTCGCTGATGCTGGTCGGCGGCGTCGCACACCTGAACATGTCGCACGCGCTGCTGCGTTTCGTACCCGTGGCGGGCACGAACGCGCGCCGGCTCGTGGTGCTCGGCTACCTGGTGGCGATCGCCCTGTCCGGCCTCGCGGGCGCCGGGTTCGGGGCCGGCGCCATCTGGTGGGCGCCCGAGCTCGTCGACGTCGCCGGCTACGGCACGCTGATCGCCTTCTTCGCCCTGAGCTGCCCGGTCTGGACGCTGTTCACCCTCCAGGACTACGTCCTCACCGCCGTCGGCAGGGCCGTTGCCGTGCCGATCGAGAACCTCGTCTTCGCCGTGCTCAAGATCGGCTTGCTCGTCTCGGTCGCACTCGCGGCCGTACCGGGGGGCATCGCGGTGTCCTGGGTGGTCGCCACCGCCCTGATCGTGCTGCCGATCAACCTGTGGCTGCTCGTGCGGCTGCTGCCAGCGCACGGCACGAAGACCGCCGACCGGGCCGTGCCGATCACCGCGGGCGCCGTCTCCCGGTTCATCGGCGCCGACTACGTGGGCGCCCTGTTCTGGCAGGCCGCGATGATGGGCCTTCCGGTGCTGGTGCTGAACCGCCTCGGCGCCGAGGCGGCGGCCGCCTACAACATGGTGTGGCAGTTCGGGGTCGCCCTGTACATGGTGCCGTCGGGCATGGGGCAGTCCATGATCGCCCACAGCGCCGCCGACCCGGCGTCGGTCGACAAGGCGCGCCGGGAGACGGTGCGCCGCGGGCTGATGCTCGTGGTCCCGGTCGCGCTGGTCCTCGCCATCGGCGCGCCGCTCGTGCTGGCGCTGTTCGGCCCCCACTACGCCGCGACGGGCACGGCGGCGCTCGCGCTCGTCGCCCTCTCCGCGATCCCCAACGTGATCACCGCCGCCGCCACCAGCACGGCGCGCGTACGGCAGCGCCGTGGCGTGCAGTTCGGGGTGCCGACCAGCCTCTCCGTGCTCACGATCGGGCTGGCCTGGATCCTCATGCCGCACCTGGGCGTGCTGGCCGTCGGTCTGGCCTGGCTGCTCGCGCAGTGCGCCGTCGCGGCCGTCGTGCTGCTGATGAACGCGCCGTGGATCCCCGGCCCGGTCGGCAGGTGGATCGACGGCATCCGCAGCTCGGCGCTGCTGCGCCGGATCGGCGACGACGTCCTGACCCGGATCGGCGCCCCGTCCGGCTGGGCGCTCGGGTCCCGCATGGGCGGGGGCTCCGAGACGGTCGTGGTCGCCGTCGGACCGGCTGGCGAGCACCGCGCCATCCTCAAGGCCGCCGACACCGAGTACGGGCAGCAGGACCTGCGCCAGCAGACGGCCGCGCTCTCCGCGCTGCACGCCGACCCGCGCCTCGCGCACTGGACCCCGCTCATCCCCCGCGTGCTCGGCACCGCCGAGATCGGGGGCGCGTACTGCGTGACCGAGTCGCTGCTGCCCGGCGGCTCCGGGCCGGATGCGCTCGACGACCCCGCGCGGCGGGGCGCGTTCCTGTCCAGCGGCGTCAGCGCGATCAGCGAGCTGCACCGGCGAACGGCCACCCTGCGGCGGGTCGGCGACACCGAGCTCGACGAATGGGTGCACCGGCCGGTCGTCGCGATCTCCGCCACGCTGCCGGCCGCGCTGCGGGCCGAGGCGCGCCAGCTGGCCGCACTGCTCGACGCCCGGCTGCGCGACCAGGTCGTCGGCGTCGGCTGGACCCACGGCGACTACCTGCCCGTGAACCTGCTCGCCGCGCCGAACGGGCGCGTCAGCGCCATCGTCGACTGGTGCACCGCCCGGCCCGACGGCATGTCCGTGGTCGACGTCGCGACGTTCGTGCCGATGGCGGAGGCGATGACCCGCGGCGAGGAGTTCGGCACGGTCGTGCTGCGCTGGCTGGCGGGTGTGCCTCGGGCCGAGGCCGAGGTGCTCGTCGGCTGCCAGTCGGCACTCGGCGGGAGCATCCTCGCTCCCGAGGTGCTGGTCCTGCTCGGATGGCTGGGTCACGTCGAGTCGTGCGTGACGCGCTCGCAGCAGATGGCGGCCAACCCCGTCTGGAACCGGCGCAACGTGCGGGTCGTGGTGCAGGGCGCTGCCGGCCTGCTCGGGGCACAGGCCCCGCGGCCGGAGGCGGTTACGCGCGCAGCCCGTTGAGCATCCGGCGGATCGTGCCGGCGCAGGCGTCGCGCACGGCCCCGCGCTCGGCCTTCGGCGCCTCGGCGATCGTGCGCCCGGCCCCACCGAGCAGGTGGAACACCAGCTGGCTGCCCACCGGGAAAGGCACCGCCGCGAGCAGCCCTTCCTCCCGCGCGGCCTGCAGGAACCCGTCGATCAGCGCGTAGGCGTACTTCTTCTCGTGGTGCATCCAGCTGGCCCAGCCCAGCGCCAGCGGACCCTCCAGCCAGCACAGCCGGCCGTACCGGTCCTCGCAGCAGAGATCGAGGAACGCGTCGAGCGCGGCCATCCCCGCCTGCCACGCGTCCGGCTGCCCCTGTGCCGCCGCCGAGACGCGGGCCGTCATGTCCTGCTCCAGCGCGTCGAAGACCGCCTCGAAAACGGCCTTCTTGCTCTCGAAGTGGTGGTACACCGCGCCGCGGGTGACCTGCGTGGCGACTGCGATGTCGTCCAGTGACGTACCGGCGAACCCGCGCTCGGCGAACATCGCCGTGGCGGTCTCCAGCAGCGCGGCCCGGGTGGCCTCGGAGTAGAGCTCGCGCCGGCTCTTCGGCCTTGACATGCGGGGAGTCTACGACATACTCAGAGTACGTACGCAGAGTATGTAACCGTCGCAGCGCTGGAGACCGACGTCATGTCCCCGAAGTTCCTGCTGGTCCGCGAGGTGCTCGCCGAAACGGCACGCACCGGCCGCCCGGAGATCGCCCGCCGCGGGGACGTCGAGGCCGCGTTCGGCAGCGTCGAGGCATTCCTCCTCGCCCTCCACCACCGCTGGCGCACGGCGCTGTTCGCCCGCATCGACGCCCAGCTCGAGGACTCGCCCGCCGACTTCGACGCAGCCGTGGTGGCCGCGTGGACCGACCCGACGACGGGCGGGCGCGGGCTCCGCGCGCTCCTCGACGCCCATGCGGACTCCCCCGCGCTCGCCGCGGCGCAGGAGCGGGAGCGCCTGCTCCTGCAGCGAACCCTCGGCGTCGAGATCCCCGTACCGGCCTCGCGGCCCCGCTCGGTCACCCATCCCACCGCCCGACGATGGTGGCGCGGCGCGGCCTGATCCCACCTACCGGCCGTCGTCACCGAGCGAGGTGTCGCCGAGCCGAAGCTGCGGCCGGACGTGCGACAGCCGGATCAGCTGGGAGTTCCGGACCGCACAGCGCCTTGACCCGGTGCCAGTCCCAGCAGATCAGGAAGACCACGCCGAGCAGCATCAGCCACGTGATCACCCACGTGCCCCGGAAGCCCACGGTCGTCGTGATCACCACGATGCCGGCCGTGATCGGCAGGTGCACCAGCGCGCCGACGAGAGTGGTGCGCGGGACGAGCAGCAACACCGCCGCGGCGAGCTGGCAGGCGCCGATGAACGGGTAGAGCGCACCGAAGTCGTGCTCGAGGGCGGCGAACAGGCGGCCCACCTCCGACGTCCGCGGATCGAGGCGGGTGAAGGGCAGGCCGAGGACCTTGACCAGCCCGGAAGGCAGGAAGGCCGCGGCGAGCAGCACCCGCACGCTCCACGCGAACCAGCCCAGCGCGCGCACCCCGCGGGCCCGTGCGTGCAGCCGGTCGGCGAACACGATCAACCGATGCACGCTCCCCCCCCGGTCCGATGGCGGTTTCCGGTGGAGACCTTCGCGCACCGCAGCCACTGTCGACATCGGCCGAAGGTCCGAGAGGGGCGTCCGCAGTCGATCTTTCGACCGACCCCGGTGCGGTTCAGCCCATGGTGGCGGCGAGCACGGCGCGCTGCGTGGGCTTCGCCTCGCGGTAGCGCTGCCGGCCGGCGTCGGTGAGGGCGATGAAGATCGCGCGCCGGTCGTCGGGACAGGTGGTGCGCTCGACGAGGCCGTCGCGCTCCATCCGGGCGACCAGCCGGGAAGCAGCGCTCTGGCTGAGGTGCACGGCCTCGGTGAGCTCGACGCCGCGGCACTTCCCCTGCGGGCCGGTGGCGAGCCGCTCGAGCGCCTCGAACTCGCTCACGCCGATGTCGTGGCGACGGCGGAGCTCGGCCTCGAGGGCGCCGCAGACAGTGGCGTGGCGGGCGAGTAGCGCGTGCCACTCGTCCAGCAGCTGCTCATCGGCCCCGTCGGCGATGCTGGCGCTCACGAGCCGCACATTAGCATGCATGGGACTGTGATGCACGCGCATTAAATGAGCTTGCATCTGATGCACATGCATGTAGCCTCGTCGATCGTGACCGCTTCCCTCACGACCACCTCCACACGGTGGACGCCCCAGCTCTGGGGTGTGCTCCTCACCGTGTCCCTCGTCGTCGGCCTCGATGCGCTCGACGTGTCGATGGTCGGCGTCGCGCTTCCCGTCATCCAGGCCGACCTCGGCCTCTCGACCAGTGCCCTGCAGTGGGTCGTCAGCGGATACGTCCTCAGCTACGGCGGTCTGCTGCTGCTCGGCGGGCGCACCGCCGACCTGCTCGGCAGACGGCGGGTGTTCCTCGCCGCCGTCGCCGTGTTCACAGTCGCCTCGCTGCTCGGCGGTCTCGTCGACGACGGCGCCCTGCTGATCGCCACCCGCCTCGTGAAGGGTGCAGCCGCCGCGTTCACCGCGCCCGCCGCCCTCTCGATCATCACCACGACCTTCGCCGAGGGCCCGGCCCGCAACCGGGCGCTGGGCATCTTCGCGGTGTTCGGGGCCAGCGGGTACTCCGCGGGCCTCGTCTTCTCCGGGCTGCTCACCGAAGTCGGCTGGCGCTGGACGTTCTTCCTGCCTGCGCCGATCGCGATCGTCGCGCTGGTCGCGGCGTACCGGCTGCTCCCGGACGACCGGCCGGCCGAGCGGACCGGGAGCTACGACCTCCCCGGTGCCATCACCGGTGTGGCGGCGATGCTGCTGCTCGTCTACACCGTCGTCGAGGCACCCGAGATCGGCTGGGCCGAGCCGCGCACGCTCCTGCAGTTCGCGCTCACCGCGGTCCTGCTCGCCGCGTTCGCCGTCATCGAGCGCCGCAGCCCGCACCCGCTCCTTCGGCTCGGCATCCTCCGGTCCGGCCGGCTGGCCCGCGCCAACCTCGGCGTCATGGTGTTCTTCGGCGCGTACCTCGGGTTCCAGTTCGTGGTGATGCTGTACCTGCAGTCCGTGCTGGGCTGGTCCGCGCTGCAGACCGCGCTCGGCTTCCTGCCGGCCGCCCTGATCGTCGCATTCGGCTCGCCGCGGATGGACCCGCTCATCGAGCGGGTCGGCACGTCGCGCACGATCGCCGCGGGCGTCGTGGCCCACGTGGCCGCCTACGTGCTCTTCCTCGTGGTCGACCGCGACGCCCCGTACGTCGTCGGCGTACTGCCCAGCATGATCCTGCTCGGCCTCGGCTTCACCCTCGCCTTCGCGTCGTTCAACATCCAGGCCACCGCCGGGATCCCGGACGACGAGCAGGGCCTCGCCGGCGGGCTGCTGAACACCTCGTTGCAGGTGGGCGGCGCGCTGGGCCTGGCGATCGTCACCGCCGTGCTGGTCGCGGGCGGCGAGGGACGCACCGGACCGGAGGCCCTGCTGGCCGGCTTCACACCCGCCCTCGGCGTCGTCACCGGGTTCGCCGTCGCCGGGCTCCTGATCGCGCTGAGCGGGCTCGTCCCGCGCCGCGACCGGGTCCCGGCCGAACTCACGCTCACCGACTGAGTCGAGGCCGACCGGGACAAACCGGATGCAGTCCACCGCAGCAGGACGCGATGATCACCAGGTGACTCGCGACCTGCTGCGGTGGCAGTTCGACCTGACCTGGTCCCTCACCCGGCTGCACCTGGACCGGCTGACGACCGAGGACTTCCTCTGGGAGCCGGCGCCGCTCTGCTGGACCGTGCGGCAGGCCGCCAACGGGAGCTGGACCCCGGACTGGGCCGACGCCGAGCCGGACCCGATCCCCGTGCCGACGATCGGCTGGGTGACGTGGCACCTCGGCTGGTGGTGGACCGTGGCGATCGACCACGCGCAGGGCCGCGAGCCACGCGACCGAACCGCCGTGGCCTGGCCGGGCCCCGATGCCACCGTCGGCTGGCTGCGCGGACTGCACGACGAGTGGCTCGCGGTGCTCGACGCGCTCACCGACGCCGACCTGGCCGGCCCCGCCCCGTTCCCCTGGCCCGCCGACGCCGGGATGACCGTCGCGCAGATGCTGGGCTGGGCCAACGCGGAGCTCATGAAGAACACCGCGGAGCTCGGCCAGCTGCGGCTGCTGCGCGCCGCCGGGCGCTCCGACCGTTCGAGCTGAGACGACTCGAGCCGGGTCGATCACGGGCTGAAGGTCGTGAGGAACCGGTCGCGGAAGGACTCCATCGGCCAGACCGGCGCCTGCGGGTCGGGCCGCAGGCCGTCCTGCCAGCCCCACCCGGCGATCCGGTCCAGCACTGCGCTGTCCCGGCTGACGATGGTGATCGGAACGTCCTGGCCGGCACCGTTCCCGCCGACGAAGGGGGCCGGCTGGTGGTCACCGAGGAAGACGAAGACCAGGTTGTCGTCGCCGTAGGTCTCGACGTAGGAGATCAGGGTGGACAGCGAGTACTCGATCGTTCTCCGGTACCCGTCGCGCATGCGGGCCGGATCGGCCTCGACCGCGTCCACCGGGTCGCTCTGCCCGGCTCCGGGCCGGTCGAACACGGAGCCGTCGCCGATCTCGTTCCAGTCGAGCAGCCGCGGGATCTCCGCCCACGGCCAGTGGCTGGAGACGAGTGGGATCTGAGCCATGAGCGGTGCCCGATCCGGTCGGCCACGCTCCAGGCTCTGGAAGGCCGCCAGGGTGTACTGGTCGGGCGTCTGGAAACCGTCGTAGATCCGCGACCGGTTGCCGAGGGTCGTGGAGTCGTAGGTCCGGTCGAAGCCGTAGAACGCGCCCGCCGGCCACGGACCAAGGCTCGAGGGCTGGACCGCCACGGTGTCCCAGCCGGCGCGCCGGAAGGCGGCCGAGAGCGTCAGCCGGTCGCTCGCGACGAGCTTGTCGAAGCTGTGCTCGTTGGCGACGCGCAGACCCGAGAGCAGGGTCGCGTGGGCCAGCCAGCTGCCCCCACCGACCACCGACGAGGTGAGGAACGCGCTGCGGGAGCCGAAGCCGGCAGCGGCGAGGCGGCGGGTCCCCTCGTCGAGGATCGGCGTGATCGTCGGCCCGAACTCCGGGTTCTCCAGCGCCGAGCGCCCGTAGCTCTCGACGTAGGTGAGGACGACGTCCTTCCCGCGCAGCGCGGTGAGCAGGTCGGCATCCCGGACGTCGCGCAACGCGTCCGTGGCCGCCTGCTCGTCGAACACCTGCTGGTCGTGCAGGCTCGCTGCGACCTGCTGCGCGGTCTCGTACGCGCTGGCGGCAACACTCCTGCCCGCGACGGGAACCGGGGCCACGAGCTGCGTGCCGAGCACGAAGCAGGCGAGCCAGGCGGCGGTGAGCACGGCGACCAGCCGGATCGTGACCGTCCGGTGCCTTGCGGCACAGCTCGCCAGCCGGCGGGTCGCCAGCGCCGTGAGGACGACCAGCACGGCAGCGACCACGACGGCGCCCACCACGGAACCCGTCGCGCCGAACGGGAGATCCAGCAGGCTCGCGCCGCTGGCCAGCTGCGACCAGTCGAAGACCGGGTCGAAGGGGCGCGCGAGGACCGCGAGGAAACCCATCTGCAGCACCCGCAGCAGGGTCAGCAGGGCGAGCAACGCCCCGCCGACGAGCGCGACCCGCGGCCGGAGGCGCGCCGGCAGGACGAGCAGGACGGCTACGCCGACCAGCACCTCGACCGGGATCCGCAGGAACGCGAGCGGGGTGAGCTGCCCGGCCTCCCGGGGCACGGTGAGAGCGAGGAACACCAGGAGGCCTGCGAGAACGGTGAGGATCGCCTGGGCGACGCGGTGACGGGCGCCCCGGCCGGTGCCGTCGGCTCCGCCGCCCTCGGGGCCGGCTCCGGGCGTATCGCGCCGGGCCCGGGTCGACGGACGGGTGCTGAGCAACAAGGCCGGAGTCCTTCCCGCTGGGCTACTCCCCTCACCACGGATCTCGCGGGTGGGCGGTTCAGCCGGGCCCGTGACCGAACGATTCCCCGGGGACATCCGTGCTGGAGGTGGGACCACCGCACACCGGAGGCACATCACCCGTGACCACCACCGATTCCGCCTCCACCCGGGCCGACCGGCGCGAGGCGGGGGAACCGCAGGGCTGGCGGTTCGACTCCACCCTCGTCCTGAGCATGGCCCTGCTGCTGGCGGTCGCCGGGCAGGGGCTGATCCGCCGGGTGCTGTCCGAGCCGGTGATGCAGACCTGGATGACCGTGTTCGTCGCGGTCGTCGTGCAGGCCCTCCCCTTCCTCGTCCTCGGTGTGCTGCTCTCGGCGGTCATCGCGGTGTTCGTCCCACCGTCGTTCCTCGCCCGTGCGCTGCCGCGACACCCGGCGCGCGCGGTACCGGTCGCCGGAGTGGCCGGGATGGTGCTACCCGGCTGCGAGTGCGCCTCCGTGCCGGTGGCCGGGGCGTTGGTGCGCGGGGGCGTCGCCCCGGCGGCGGCGCTGGCGTTCCTGCTGTCCGCCCCGGCGATCAACCCCATCGTGCTGACCGCAACCGCCGTCGCGTTCCCCGACAACCCGCGGATGGTCCTCGCCCGGTTCGTGGCGAGCCTCCTCGCGGCGTGCGCGATGGGCTGGCTGTGGCAACGGCTGGGCCGCACGGACTGGCTGCGTCTTCCGGCCCGGCCCTCGCACGCGGGCCTCGGCAAGGGAGCGGCGTTCTGGGCGTCCGTGCGCCACGACGTGATGCACGCGGGCGGCTTCCTCGTCGTCGGCGCCATGGCCGCCGCCACCCTCAAGACCGTGGTACCGGCGAGCTGGCTCTACGTCGCGGGCTCCATCCCCGTGGTGTCCGTGCTCACCCTGGCGCTGCTAGCGGTGCTGTTGTCGATCTGCTCCGAGGCCGACGCGTTCGTCGCCGCTTCCCTGACCCAGTTCTCGCCGACCGCCCAGCTGGCCTTCCTCGTGGTCGGCCCGATGATCGACCTGAAGCTGTTCGGCATGCAGGCCGCCACGTTCGGCCGCGGGTTCGCGTTGCGGTTCGCCCCCGCCACGTTCGCGGCGGCCGTCCTGGCCGCGACCCTCGTCGGGGCGGTGCTGCTGTGAACCGGGGAGCGCAGGCAGGCGTGCTGCTCCTGCTCGGCGCGGCCCTCGGGTACGCCGGCCTCACCGATCTCTACCTGCGGTACGTCAAGGCCGGCTTGCAGCCGCTGCTGCTCGTGGCCGGCGGCGTCCTCATCGTCGCCGCCGTCGCCACGATCTGGTTCGAACGGCGACGCCCGCGCGCCGCAGGCGAGGGCGCCGAACAGGAACACCGCGAACACGAACACCACGAACACGAACACCGCGAACCGCGGATCGCATGGCTCCTCGTCCTGCCCCTGCTCGCGCTGATCTTCGTCGCCCCACCGCCACCCGGCTCCTACGCGGCCATGCGCGACGGCACGGCCCTGCAGCAACCGTGGGACCTCTCGGCGCTCCCCGCCGACGACCCGGTACCACTCGGCCTGGTCGACTACGCCGGCCGCGCCGCCTACGACCACGGCCGCTCCCTCGGCGACCGCCGGATCACGACGTCCGGGTTCATCAGCCTCGACGAGAGCGGCGCGCCGTACCTGGTCCGCATGGTCCTCAACTGCTGCGCGGCGGACGCCCGGCCCGTCAAGGTCGGCCTGACCGGCCGGATACCGCCCATCCTGCAGCCCGACACCTGGTACGAGATCACCGGCGTCCACACCGACCGGCAGGCCGCAGACCCGATCAACAACGGTGTCATCCCGTACATCGACGTCATGGAGGCACGACCGGTCCCCGCTCCGGACGACCAGTACGACAGCGCGTCCTGAGCACCGGATCAGGGCTTGGAGCTCCCGTCATGGGACGCGGCAAGGCTGCGGGCGAGCGCGCTCACGGCGCGGGTCAGGCCGGCCAGCTCGCGGCCCTCGTCGTGACGCCAGTGGCGCACCTGCTCCGCGGTGAGCGCGGCCAGCAGCGCGTCGGCGCGCAGGTCGGGATCGGGCGCGCCGGCGGCGGTAAACAGGATCCGGCAGTGCAGCAGCCAGAACCGGTGCGAGCCCGTGCGCAGGCGGGCTCCGGGGCTCGCGGTCTGGGACAGCGCGACGACGTCGAGGTGCGCGTCGACGTAGGCCAGGTAGGCCGCGGTGAACGCGGCGAGCCGCTCGACCGGCGGCGCACCGGGACCGAGCGGGGGCGGGCCGCTGAGCAGCTCCTGCTGGAGCTGTGACTCGCGCTCGTCGAGCAGCGCGGCGGCCAGCCCCGACTTGTCGCCGAACCGCCGGTACAACGTGCCCTTCCCCACCTCCGCTGCGGCCGCGACGTCGTCCATGCTGACCGCCGCGACGCCGCGCGCCGCGAACAGCTCGCCTGCGGCGGCGAGCACCTTGCGCCGGTTGCGCGCCGCGTCGGCTCGCTCCCTCGGTACGTCACCGGCCATCAGGTCCACACCGCGGACCATAGCGTTGACTTAAGCGGACCGCAGTCCGTATGGTTCCGCGCCATGAGCCTGCCCATCGAAGAGGGCCTTCGCCTCGTACGCGCGTACGGCGCAGCGGAGCGCTGGCTGGCGGTACTGGTCACGACGGGACGCGACGCGCCGTCGGTGAGCGTGGTGAACGCCGGGGTGCTGCCCCACCCGTCCACCGGCGAGGAGACGGTCGCGTTCGTCGCCCGCGGTGCCACCGCGAAGCTCGCGAACCTGCGCAAGGACCCGCGCGCCACGCTCGTGTTCCGGTCGGGCTGGGAGTGGGTGGCCGTCCGTGGGCCGGTCGAGCTGGCCGGGCCGGACGACCCGGCCGCCGGTGTCGACCTGCGGCGCCTCCTGCGCGACATCTACACGGCCGCGGGCGGCGAGCACCCCGATCTCGACGAGTACGACCGCATCATGGCCGCCGAGCGGCGCACCGCCGTGCTCCTGCGCCCCGAGCGGTTCACCAGCAACCCGCCCGGCACGGAGCACGAGGAGCACTGATGACCACGATCGAAGTCTGGTCCGACCTGCTGTGCCCCTTCGCCTACGTGGGGCTGCTGCGGTTGCGCCGCGCCCGCACCCGGCTCGGGCTCGACGTCCGGATCGAGCACCACACGTTCCCCCTCGAGCTGTTCAACGGGCCGCACCCGCGCCGAGGCACCGACACCGAGGCGGTCGGGCTGGGGCAGATCGAGCCCGAGGCCGGGTTCCGGGTGTGGACGGCCGCCGACGACCTCTACCCGCACACCGTGCTCCTCGCGGCCGAGGCCGTGCACGCCGCGAGCGCGCAGAGCCTGGTCGCGGGCGAGGAGCTCGATCTCGCGCTGCGGCGAGCGTTCTGGACGGAGTCGCGGTCGATCAGCCACCGGCAGGTGATCCTCGATGTCGCCGCCACCGTCCCCCAGGTCGACCTCGACGAGCTGGCCGTCGCGCTCGACGACGGGCGGCACCGCCGCCGCGTCACGGCCGACTTCGCCGTCGCCGGCACGGACGCGATCCCCGCCAGCCCCACGCTGCGCCTCCCGGACGGCACAACGGTCACCAACCCGGGCATCGACGTGCACTGGCAGGGGCCGTGGGCCGAGGGGTTCCCGGTCGTGGCCGCCCACGACGCCGGCGTCTACGACGAACTGCTCCGGCGCGCGGCGTGAACCTGCGCCGGGTCGTCGTCGGCGCGCTGGAGACGAACTGCTGGATCGTGTCCGCCGGCGGCGAGGCACTGGTCGTCGACCCCGGGGACCGGCCCGAGCGCATCCTGGCGGCCACCGCGGACCTGCGCGTGACCGCCATCCTGCTCACCCACGCCCACTTCGACCACGTGCTCGCGGTGCCCGCACTGGTCGACGCGTGGCGGGTGCCCGTGCTGGCCCATCCCGCCGAGTCGCCGGTGTGGCCCCACGAGCTCGCCACCGTCCGGCGGGACGGGCACTGGGACGCCGGCACCGCAACCACGGAGCTGCTCGCCCGCGACCCCGCACGGCTCGCGCCACCCGACCGGCTGTGGGACGGCGCGTTCACCCCGGTGCACGAGGGGGTCCTCCCCATCGGGCCCCTCACCGCCCACGTGCTGCACACCCCGGGCCACACGCCCGGTGGGATCAGCCTGCTCGTCGACGGTCACCTGCTGAGCGGGGACACCCTCTTCCCCGGAGGACCGGGCCTCACCGGCCCGCCGCTCTCCGACTTCGCCACGATCGTCGGCTCGGTGCGCACGCTCCTCGCGCTCCCGGGCGACACCCGCATCCATCCCGGCCACGGCCGCGACACCACGGTCGCGGCCGAACGCCCCCAGCTGCCCGGCTGGATCAGCCGGGGCTGGTGAAACCCGCAGCGTTGCGGTTCGCGAGCGTCAGTACGGGCGGACGGGCTGGCGCACCGGCTGGCGAGGCATCTCGCGCTGCTGTTGCTGCTGCATCGCCTGGAGCTGCTCCTGGGCGCGGGCCTCCTGCACGGGGCCGGTGAACCACTTGCGGGCCGAGAGGACGTACCAGCCGCCGAACAGGACGACCGCCCCGCCCACCGTCAGCGGGGCGTAGTTCATCGACTCCCAGCTGAACCCCTCCGTACCCGGGACGCCGTTCGGCGTGAGCGGCAGGAGGAACAGCACGCACACGACCGCGATCCACACGACCGCGATCCGGGAGACCCACTTCCAGTGCTTGCCGAGGCTCCACGCGCCCGGCTCGAACTTGTCGCCCGCCTTGATGCGCAGGATGATCGGCAGCGCGAAGGCGATGTAGAGGCCGATCACCGCGATCGAGGTGCCCACCGCGTAGCCGACCACGCCGTTGGCCAGCGTCGGGATCATCAGCGCCCACGCCGTGACGGCGATGGCCAGCACCGAGTTCACCGGCACGCGGTTGGCGCCGACCCGGCGCCACAGCCGCGAGAACGGCACCGCGCGGTCGCGGGAGAACGCGAACAGCATCCGCGACGCCGAGGTCACCGACGCCGTGCCGCAGAACCACTGCGCGCCGACCGAGATGATCAGCATGAACTCGGCCCACGCCGCGTTGGTCGACTCGGTCCAGATGTAGACCACCGACATGCCGGCGGCGTCCAGGACGCCCTGCACGTCCGGCACCGCGAACGTGATCGCGACGAGGAGCACGAAGCCGAACGCCACCGACGCGACGACGGCCCAGATCATGCCGAGCGCGGTGGCGCGGGACGCCCCCCGCGTCTCCTCGCTCATGTGGGCCGAGGCGTCGTACCCGGTGACGGTGTACTGCGCCATCAGCAGCCCGATGCCGAAGACGAACCAGATGGCCGAGTCGGAGAAGCCGGAGTTGTTGACGACCTCACCGAACACGAACGCGGCCGACTGGTGCTCGGTGGGCACGATCAGCAGGATCACGACGATCAGCGCCACGCCCGCCATGTGCCACCACGCCGAGAGCGTGTTGAACTTCGACAGCAGGTTGACGTTGAGCAGGTTGAGGCCCAGCTGAGCCACCACGATCACGGTGAACGTGATGAAGATGGTCGTCGTGTCCGTGCCGACGAGGCTCGGGAACCACAGGTTCAGCAGCGCGGTCGTGAACGTCGCGCAGCCGTACTGGATGGCGGCTGTGACCGCGATCTGGCCGAGCAGGTTGAACCAGCCGGTGAACCAGCCCCATGCCGGGCCGCCGAGCCGCGACGCCCAGAAGTAGAGCGCGCCCGCGGTGGGCATGGAGGAGGCGATCTCGGCCATCGCCATCGCGACGAGCACGCAGAACCCGCCGACCACCAGCCAGCCCCACGTCACCACCACGGGGCCGCCGTTGTTGAACGCGAGGTTGTACGAGGTGAGGCAGCCCGCCAGGACGGAGATGATCGTGAACGAGATGGCGAAGTTGGAGAACCCACCCATCTCGCGGTAGAGCACCTGGGAGTAACCCAGGCGCAGCAGCAGCGCCTCGTCACTGCGCGCTGTGTCGCGCTCTCGCGTCTTGGGGCTGATGGGGGTCGACATGGGGGGATGCCTCGGTTCGTGGGTATGGGGAGCTCGGGGGGGGCGTCTCGGGGGCGGTCCTACCCCTCGCGGCGGGTCATGCCGATGGCTTCGGCGCACTCCACGAGGGCGGTGAGGTGCGGGTGGCGCGGCGGGAGCGCCTGCTCGGCGTCGTGCACCGCCGCGCTCAGCAGGGCGGTGGCCGCCTCCAGGTCACCGGCCGCGGCCTGCGCTCGCGCCAGGCCCATCCGCGAGGTGAGCGTGTCGGGATGGGCCGCGCCGAGCGTGCGCCTGCGCTGCGCGGAGACCTGGCCGGAGAGCTCGACGGCGTCGTCCACGTCGCCCGCGAGCCGGTAGGCCACGGCGAGGGCGTCGCGGGCGGTGAGGGTGCGGGGGTCGTCGTCGCCGAGCACGCGCGCGCGATCTGCGACGTTCTCCGCGATCAGGTGGATCCCGTCCCGCCGCTTGCCGGCCGATACCCGCGCCACGCCGAGGTTGCCCGCGACGGTCAACGTGGCGTGGTGGTCGCCTCCGAGCAGCGCGCGGCAGCCGCGCAGCGTGTCCTCGAACAGGTCGACGGCTTCCTTCGCGTTGCCGGCCGAGAAGAGGGCGGCCGCGCGTGCGTTCCGGACTGCGAGTTCGTGGACGGTGCCCCGGTCGGCAGCGCCGGTCCGCACCGGCATTCGCGATCCATCCATGGCGGCCGGCTCACCGTCCGCCTCCCTGGACCACCAGGGCATCAAGAACCCCCAAGGAGGATCAGGGCGCCACGTTGTGTGACAACCGCTCGGCCGAACGTGGAGAGTCAACCTGATCGACCGACGAGGATGCAAGCCGCCCAGCCCAAGCCTCAGCACGCTCTGCGTCACACGACCCGGTGATCCTCACCCGAACGAAGGATGCACAATACCGGGCGATGAACCAGCCCGATCACGAGAGGTTGCGGCGCGAGCTCGAGTCCGCCGCCACCGAGGCGCGCAGCGACGCCGGCGGGCGTCGCAGGGTCACGGGCAGGCAGGCGCTGATCGGGTTGGTGGCCGCCGTGCCGATAGCCGCCGCGGTGATCGCGGCGATCACGGCATCCCAGTCCGGTGGGGCCGAACCCGCCGCCCCCACCACACCGGTCGGGCAGCCCCCGAGCGAGCCGGCCGCCCCGCCGCCCCCGTCACCCCGGCCGACACCACCGCGGGCACCGGCCACGTCCACGGGCCCCGACGTCCCGCAACGCCCCGAGCCCTCGCAACCCCAGTCGCCACGGCCCCAACCGCCGGAGCCCGGGCCGCCACCGGACGAGGACCGGCCGATGGCCCACACCGTGCAGCCCGGGGAGACGCTCGCCCGCATCGCACTGCGGTACCAGGTGCCGCTCGAACAGATCGCCGAGCAGAACGGGATCGCCGACCCCGACCGGATCCAGGCGGGCGACAACCTCGAGATCCGCCCGGCGCCACCCAACGAGATCGTGATCCCCGCGGGTGCCACCCTCACCGGGCTGGCCTCGCGCCACAACGTCACGGTCTCCCACCTGCTGCGGCTCAACCCGCAGATCGCCGACTCGGACCGCATCGCGGCCGGTGGGCGGCTGCGCATCTCCTAGTCCACGTCTCCTGGCACGCCCGCCCGGACCGGAAATCGGGCGCGCCCCTCCTCGCCCGGCAGCTAGCGTTCGACGACCGGCACCAGGCCGGACGGGGGACGGGCCGGGGGGCATGAACGAGAGCGCGCAGGGGTATCGGGCGCAGCCGCTCACCTGGCGCCGCCTCGCCGGTCCCACCGCGGTGGTGGTCGGGGCGATGGTCGTCGTCGCCGCCGTCGCCGAGACGGCGGGCGCCGTGGTGGCGGGGCGGGTCGCCGAGAGTCCCGGCGTCGGGCTCGTCTGGCTGCTCGGCGCGCTGCTGGTCGGCGCCACGATCCTCGACACCGCCGGACGCACCGCCTTCTCCGGGGTGATCGGCCGCGCGGAGGGACGGTTGCGGGCCGACCTCCTGCACGCCGCGCTCCACCAGCCGCTGCCGGTGCTGGAGGAGCAGGCCGTCGGCGAGATGCTCGACCGCGTCGATGACGACGCCCGCCAGCTCGGCGCCCTGATGCGGCGCACCGGCTGGCAGCTCAGCCACGCCGCGCTGCGGTCCGTGCTGGCCTGGGTGGTGGCCGGGCTCACCTGGTGGCCCGCCTGGTTCGCCTTCCCGGTGGTCGCGCTGCTGGCGGCCGCCCTGGTGCGCCCGCTCACCGCGGTCGTCGCCGAGCGCAAGCTCGCGGAGGAGGCCGCGTGGTCGGACCACTCCGCCCAGCTGGAGGAGGCCGTCGCTGGCCGTGACGACGTGCGCTCATCGCTCGGGCAGCCGCACGTCGTGCGCCAGTACGCGGTCCGGGCGCGCGAGGTGCTGCAGCGGGTCGCCGCCACCTGCGCCGCCTCCACGCGCGTCGGCCTGCGCGCCGGGCTGGTGCTGAGCGGGATGCTCGCCGCGCTCGCCGTGGCGGGCGCCGCCCTCGTCAGCGGGGGCGGGCTCGGGGTGGCCGAGCTCGTCACGCTGTGGCTGCTCTTCACCACGTTCGCAGGCCAGCTCAACCACATCAGCATGCAGATGCCGGAGGTGCAGGCCGGCCTCGGCGCGCTGCAGCGCATCCGCAGCCTCCTCGCTGCGCAGCAGGAACCGGTCGGCGGGCGCCCGGTGCCGGCCGGACCGGCGGCCGTGGAGGTCCGCGACCTCACGTTCGGCTACCCGGGCGGCTTCGCGCTGCGCTCGGTCCACCTCACCGTGCCCGCCGGCACCACGTGCGCGCTGGTCGGGCGCACCGGCGCCGGCAAGTCCACGCTCGCCAAGCTGCTCTCGCGAGCCGTGGAGCCGCCACCGGGCACGGTGTTCCTCGCCGGCCAGGACGTCACCGCCACCGACCTGCACGACCTGCGCCGGGCCGTCGGCGTGGTCACCCAGCGCACCGAGATCCTCGCGGCCACCCTCGAGGAGAACATCACGCTCTTCGCCGACGACGTCCCCCCGGCGGCGGTGGAGGCCGCCGTCGACGCACTCGGCCTGGCCGAGTGGGTCGCCGCACTGCCCGACGGCCTGCAGACCCGTCTCGGCGCAGGCGGCACCACCCTGTCCGCGGGCGAGGAGCAGCTGGTCGCCTTCGCGCGGCTGCTCGTGCGGGACGTCGCGGTCGTCGTGCTCGACGAGGCCACCGCGCGCATGGACCCGCAGACCGAACGCCGCGTCACCCGGGCCGCCGACCGGCTCCTCGCGGGACGCACCGGCATCCTCGTCGCGCACCGGCTCTCCACCACCCGCCGCTGCCACGCGGTCGCGGTGCTCGACCGCGGGCGCGTCGTCCAGCACGGCGAACGCGCCCGGCTGGCCGCCGAGCCCGGACCGTTCCGGGACCTCCTCGCCGCGGCAGGGGACGGCGAGCCCGCGGCCGAGCACGCCGCCCGGTTCACCCCGGCCGTCCGCCGCCCGCCGAAACCCGCTCCCCCGGCCGTGCGCGCGCGGCTGGCCCGCACGGTGGTGCGCACGATGTTCGCCCACCCGCGGTGGGGAGTGCTCGGCGGGTTCGCGTTCCTCGTCGCGTCGCTGCTGGGCGCCTACGGGGCGGTCACGGGCTGGCTGTGGGGGCGGCTCGTGGGCACCCTCGAGCAGGGCGGGTCGCCGTGGGACGAAACCGCCGCGCTGGCCGCCACACTGCTGTTCGCGCCGTTGACCCTGGCCGTGGCGTTCCGCACCTACCCCCTGTGGTGGTCGGCGGTCACGCTGAGGACCCGCCTCGCCGTGCTGCGCGGGCAGACCATGCAGCGCCGCCTGGCCCGCACTCCCGCGGGCGAGGTGGTGGCGAGGGCGCTCGACTCCGACCGCCTCGTGCTCTACGTCGACCGCTGGGTCGACGTCACCAACGGGGTTGTCGTCGTGCTGGTCACGGCCGTCGCCGCGCAGAGCCTTCTCGCGGGCGCGGTCCTCGGCACCGTGCTGGTCGTGTCCGCGGCGGTGTCGGCCGTCGGCGCCCCGCTGGCCGGATCGTCGGCCCGGGTGGCAGGCGACGCGCGGGCCCGGTTCGGCGGCGCACTGGTGTCCGTGCTCGACGCCGCGCGCACCGTGAAGCTCGCGGCGGCCACGGAGGCCGTCCAGGCATACCTGGGGCGCGTGGACGAACGCCGCGTCGCGGCCACGGTGCGGGAGCAGCGGGTGCGCATGCTGCTCGAAGGCGCGCCCGCGCTGCTCACGCAGCTCGGCGTCGTCGCGGCGTGGGCGGTGCACCTCGCCGGCACCTGGGACCTCGCCACCGCACTGCTGGTGAGCACCGCCGTGGCCGGGTCCGGCTGGTTCGGCATGGTGTTCGGTGCGGCCGTCACCGAGGCCCCGGTCGCGCGGCGCTGGCTGCAGGCGATGGCCGACCTCGCAGGCGACGCCGACATCATCCGCGTGCCGCCCGGCGTCGACCTGCCGACCGGCGCCGCGCCCGCACCCGAGCCGGCCGGCCGGGTGCCGCTCAAGCGGCTCAGCCTGGATCGCGTCACCGCCGTGCACGACGACGGCACCGTCGGCGTGCAGGACGTGAGTCTCGCGGTGGACGCCGGCTCGCTCGTCCTGCTCACCGGGCGGGTCGGGTCGGGCAAGTCCAGCCTGCTCGCCAGCCTCGCCGGGCTGGTCGACCACGAGGGCAGCATCCGCTGGAACGACCTCGAGGTCGACGACCCGGAGCTGTTCCTGCGCCCCGGCCAGGTGGCCTACGTCGGCCAGGTACCGCGCGTGCTGTCCGGCTCCTTCTCCGACAACATCGCGCTCGACCACGACCGGCGGCTGCAGGACGCGCTCGACGACGCCCGCCTGGAGGCCGACGTCGAGGACGCGGGCGGACACGGCGCCCTGATCGGCCACCGCGGCGTGCGGCTGTCCGGCGGGCAGGTGCAGCGCCTCGCGCTCGCCAGGGCGCTCGCCACCGAGGCCGAGCTGCTGGTCGCCGACGACGTCTCCTCAGCGCTCGACGCCCGCACCGAGGTCGAGCTGTGGGAGGCGCTGCGCCGCCGCGGCGTCACGGTGGTGGGCTGCAGCTCGAAGCGCTCCGCGCTCGCCCGCGCCGACTGCGTGGTCGTGCTGGAGGACGGCCGGGTGGCGGCCACCGGGACCTGGTCGGAGCTGGCCGGGCGGTGGGGACACCTGGCGGGCTAGATCGCGGCCCTCGCGGTGGACGGACGAGCTGGGGGACGCGACCGCCCTCAGTCGCCGGTCAGTCTGCGGTAACCCGGGCCGAGGACGTTGTTCTGGATCACGATCCCCGACGTGCCGTCCGTCTGCTGGATGGCCTTGTTGCCCGCGCCTGCGAACGTGTTGTACCGGATGACGAAGCCGTGGGCGTCGCGCAACGCGACCGTCTGGTTGGCGTAGCACTGGAAGTAGTTCGCCTCGATCACCCAGTCCCTGGTGACCCCCGGCCCGCCGCCACCACCGTCCGACGACCCCGGACCCTCGACCATGATGCACTGGTGGAGGTCGCGGCCGCGGCAGACGTTGCCCGCGATCAACGCCCCGGAGCTCCCCCCGCCGGTCGACGGGGACGCCCACGTCTGCATGCAGTCCACGTGGGCGTCGTGCTCAGGGCCCTTGCGGATGTCGAAGAACTGGTTGCGCAGGATCTTCGTGTCGTTGCCGAAGAACCGGAGGCCGTCGATGTCGTCCCCGGCGAAGTACACCTGGGAGATCCTGTTGTCCTGGGCGACGTTGCCGGTGCCCCGCATCCAGATGCAGTTGCCGGCGCAGTTCGTGAAGTTGAAGTTCTGGACCACGACGTTGGAGGCGTTGACGGTGATCCCGACCGAGGAGAACCCGCGGCCGTCGTAGATCACGTCGGACCTCGTCACGGTGAGCCGCGACTTCGAGTCCCCCGTCAGGCACACCACGTTGCCCGCCGCGCAGTCCACGGGCGCGGCGGGCTGCGTGGGGCGAACCAGGTCCTGGTCGAACCCCATCACGATCGGCGTGCCGACCCCGGCCGACGGCAGCACCAACGCCACCGCGACGAGCGCGAGCAGCGACCACCACGGCACCCGCCGCCGGTACCTCGACTCCACTGCCAGCCCCCTACCAGCCAAGGCGCTCCTCGATCCGGTTCGCCAGCAAGTTTGACATCGAGGTGCTGTAGCTCGCCGTGAGGTGGTTGTCATCCATGTAGACGAAAACGTTGCCGATCACCGGTGGGCAGCGGTCGGCGGTGCAGACGGCGTCGGCGATGTCGACGAAGGAGACGTTCGGGGGGATGTCGGGCAGGTTCGCCCACGGCGGCGTCGGAGCGTAGACCTGCGCGCGGTCGACGCCGCAGCCGTCGATGTCATCGGGGCGCGTCTGCACGCAGTCGGGCACCGAGTGGTCGAACCGCGGGTTGTCCCGCAGCGCGAGCACCGGGATGCCCTCCGCGTCCAGCCTGCGCCACTGCTCGACGAACCCGGCGGGCGTCTGCTCGGTCTGCCCCACGCGCACGTCGCGCGAGGCGAGGGTGACCACGGCGTCCGGCCGCATCGCGCGGATCTCGTCGGCGGCTGCGGCGTTCCAGGCCAGGCAGTCGGCCTCGTCCGGCACCACCTCGGACGCCGTGGAGAACGGGCACGCGCCGCGGATGATCGTGATGATCTGCCAGTTGTGCTGCTGCGCGATCGGCAGCAGCGCGCCGGTGAGCTGCTGGGCGTGCGAGTCGCCCACGACCACGATCCGGCGGTCGGGCTGCACCGGTTCCTGCGTGTCCTCGGCCACGAGCAGCGGCTGCGCGCAGACGTCCATCGGGAAGCCGGCCATCGGCGTGCAGTCCCACCGCTCGATCCGCACCCAGTCCTCGGTGACCGCCATCGCAGAGGGCAGGAGCGGCGCAGGTGGGACCTGCTCGTCCGACAGCAGCGCGCCGGCGCCGGGGTGCTCGTCGTCGCCGAGCACGGCCTCGGGGTCGACGCGCAGCGCGGCCGCCACCTGCCAGGCGAGCGCGACGGCGAGCACGGCGGCCGTGCACACCACCGTGATCCGGATCTGGTGACGCGGGCCGCCGCGCCTGCGGGCGAGGGGCTTCTCGACGCACTCGTGGGTGACGGCGGCGAGGGCCGTGGCGGCACCGATGATCAGAGCGCCCGCGCCGAGCCCGACCGGTGCCTCCCCGGACGCCTGCAGGTACAGCACGAGGATCGGCCAGTGCCACAGGTAGAGGCCGTAGCTGAGGTCGCCCAGGTAGCGGGCAGGCGGTGATGTGAGGATGCGGTCGGCGCCCAGTGGCGCGCCGGTGCGGCCGGCCAGCAGCACGAGCGCCGCGCAGCCGGTCGGCCACAGCGCCGCCACACCGGGGAAGGCGTGCGCGACCGGGATCACCGCGCCGCACGCCACCAGGCCGGCCACACCCGTCCAGCCGGCGGCGACGCGGGCTCGCCGCGGGAGGACGATCCGGTCCCCGTGCAGCGCGAGCAGCCCACCGAGCGCGAACTCCCAGAGCCGGGTGAGGGTGTGGAAGTAGGCGAGGGGCTGGTTGGCGATGGTCAGCTCCACCGAGTAGACCAGCGAGGCCGCGAACACCCCCAGCAGCGCCGTCGTCGCGGAGCGGTGCAGCTTCCCGGGCGCTTTCCGGCAGGCGAGCGCGACCACGGCGAACAGCAGCGGCCAGAGCAGGAACGCCTGGACCTGCACCGACAGCGACCAGAAGTGCTGCGCGACGCTCGCCACGTTGTTGCGCGCGGCGTAGTCCACCGAGTCGGCCGCGAGCTGCCAGTTCTCCAGGAACAGGGCCGCCGCCACGATCTCGCGGACGGTCTGGCCCCAGCGGCCCTCCGGCAGCACCAGCGCGGCCGCCACCGCGGTGACGACGAGCACCACCGCCGCAGCCGGGACGAGGCGGGCGAGGCTGCGCAACCACCGCCGCCGGACGTTGAACCCGCCGCGCTCGGCCGCCCGCACCAGCTGCCCGGTGAGCAGGAACCCGGAGACGACGAAGAACACGTCGACGCCGCCGGAGACCCGGCCCACCCAGACGTGGTAGACGGCGACGAGGACGACCGCGAGCGCGCGCAGGCCCTGCAGCTCCGGGCGGTAGCCGGTGGCGAGACCCGGTCCCGCGACCGGGTGCCCGCCCGCCTGCTCACGCGGCGTCATGGCGTCCTCCCTCTCCGCTATCGATCACGCAATCCTAGGAAGGGTCCCGGCACGTCCATCGATCGCCTGCGACCAGATCCTGATCGGATCTTGACCCGCCGTCGCCGGGATTGGTCCTAGGCTGGTCGCCCGGGTCGTCAGCGTTGGGGGGACGAGTGAGCCTGGACCTCGAGAACGCCACCCGAGCACCGGCGAGCGGCACCACGAGGAGCGGCCTGCGGCAGCGGTTCCGGGTGCTCGCCGCCGGGCCGAGCACGCCCGACCGGCTCCGCCGGCTCGGCGCCGTCCTCGTGTTGGGATGCGTGCTGGCCGGCGTGTTCAGCCTGGTCGACGGCAGTGCGCGGACGGAAGCGGTCCGCGAGGGCGGCACCCGCATCGCCGCCGTGCACGCCGACGCAGCCGAGCTGTACCGGTCGCTCGCCGACGCCGACGCGATGGCGACCAGCGGCTTCGTCTCCGGCGGCCAGGAGCCTGCCGAGATCCGCGCCCGCTACGACCGCGACATCGCCGACACGACGGCCCGGCTTGTACACGCCGCGGGCCTGCTTCCCGCCGACGACCCGGCGGCGCCGGCACTGGCCACGATCTCCGAGCAGCTCCCGGTCTACAGCGGGCTCGTGGAGTCGGCGCGCACCTACAACCGGCTCGGCTACCCGCTCGGGCAGTCCTACCTCGACAGCGCGTCCCGGCTGATGTCCACCCAGATCCTGCCGGCGGCCGACGAGCTGCGCAGCCTCCAGGCACGCGCGCTCGCCGACGCATACGGCCGCGCCGGGAGCCCGCCGATCGCCGTGCTGCTGATAGGGCTCGCCGCGCTCGCCGCACTGGTCGACGCCGCCGTGCGGGAGGGCAGGCGTACGCAGCGCATCCTGTCGGTGGGGCTCACGGTCGCGGGAGCGGCGATCGTGGTCGCACTGCTGTGGTGGGTGGTCGCCACATCCGTGGCGAGCGGACACCTCGCCGACGCCGGGCGCCACAGCGGTGTCGCCGACACGCTCGACGACGCACGGGCCGCCGTGCTGCAAGCGCGGAGCAACGAGAGCCTGGTGCTGGTGGCCCGCAGCGGCGGCGCCGCCGACAGCGGCTTCACGGCCGCGATCGAGAGCGTGCTCGGCACTCCGACCGAGGGCAACGGGCTCCTCGACATCGCCACGGATGCCGCCGCGCCCGACACCGACGAGCGGATCGCCGCCGTCCGCCTCGCCACCGAGCAGTGGATGACCGCCCACCGCAGGTTGCGCGAGCTCGACGACGGCGGCATCTACCGCGACGCCGTCGCATCAGCCACCGGGGCGGACCCGGGCGGGTCCGGCGCCGCGTTCGACCGGCTCGGCGCCGTGCTCGGCGACGCGATCGACGCCGAGCGGGCCGCGTTCCGCGAGCAGGCCGACGCCGCGGCGGCCGCGCTCAACGGGCTCGCGGCCGGCCCGGCCGTGTTGGCGGTCCTGGCCGCCGCGGCGGCAACCGCGGGGATCGCGCGACGGGTGGAGGAGTACCGATGACCACCGCACCGGCAGGCGTGAGCGCCCGCAGGCCCGCGATCTACCTCGCGGTCGGCGCCGTGCTCGCGCTGGGCGCTGCGCTGCTGAGCGGGGGCGCCGCCACCGGCGAGCCCGTCGCGCCTCCGCCCGCCGGGCCCCAGGCAGGCGCGCCCGCGCAGCCCGCCGCCTGCACGGAGGAGCGGGAGAGCCTGCGCCCGCGGGACCCGCTGCCCGCGCCCGGCTCCATGCCGGCCGGTTCCACGATGGCCGCCATCGCCGCCCAGGGCCGGCTGGTCGCGGGGGTGGACCAGGGCAAGTTCCTCGCCGGGTACCGGGACCCGCTCGCCGGCACCCTCAAAGGTTCCGACATCGACATCGTCCGGCGGATCGCCGCCGCGATCTTCGGCGACCCGGAGCGGGTGCAGTACGTCGTGCTGAACATCGCCGACCGGGCCGCAGCGCTGGAACGCAACCAGGTGGACGTGGTGGTCAACAGCTTCACGGTCACCTGCGCTCGCCAGCAGGTGGTGGAGTTCTCCGCCCCCTACCTGCCGGCCTCCCAGCGCCTGCTGGTGCCGCTCGGAAGCGGGATCCGGGAGGTCGAGGACCTCGGCGGTCGCACCGTCTGCACCTCCCGCGGCTCCACCACCGAGGTCGAGCTGCGCAAGCTCGGACTCCAGGTCGAGACGCTCCCGGGAATCCCGGACTGCGTACTGGAGATGCAGCGCGGCCGCGTCGCCGCCGTGTCGAGCGACGACGTCATCCTCGCCGGGCTCGCCGCGCAGGACCCCAACACCCGGGTGGTGGGGCGGGCACTGGACACATCCCGCTACGCCGTGGGCATGCGCCCCGACGAGCCCGACCTCGTCCGCTTCGTCAACGGCGTGCTCGAGGCCGCCCGCGCCGACGGCAGCCTGGCCGCCAACTTCCGGTACTGGTACACCGGCCGCCTCGACGCCGTGCCCCAGCCCCTGCCGCCGGTCTACCGCGACTGATCCGGCCGGTCCGCGGATCCGACGGGGGCGACGAGCGTGATCGTGGTCCAGGCGCCCACCTTCACCACGTCGCCGTCGGCGAGCCGGACGGGCGTGTTCGGCGGGATCGGGTCGGGCCGGTCCCCCACGATCGTGCCGTTGGTCGAGTCCAGGTCCACCACGTCCCAGCCGCCGTCGGCCCGGCCGACGAGCAGCGCGTGCAGCGTGGAGACGCCGGGGTCGAGCGGCGGGGCGGACAGGTCGATCTCCGGCTCGACCCCCCGCGAACGGCTGCGGCGCCCGATCGTCAGCTGCGGCCGGTCGAGCACGAACCGCCGCTCGATCGGGAACGTGGGGAACTGCAGCGTGGCTGCGTCCGGCCCGTCCCGGCGCAGGACCTCCTCGAACCAGGCGCGGTCGGCGCGGACCACCGCGGTCCACGTCCCACCGGGCGCCGCCCGGGGTGCAGCTGGGGCATCACCGTCGACGGGGGACGCGGGTTCGGGCGGCGGCCCGAGCGCGCTGTCGTACCCGCAGACCTCGCAGAACCGGCCCTCCCGGGCCGAGCCGCAGCTCGGGCAGCGTTGGACGGGCGCCAGTGCGGCCGTCGCCTCCGGCTGCCCGCCGCGCAGCCGCAGCCCGCAGACCCCGCAGTACTCACCCGCGGCGGCGCTGTGATCCTCCGTGCAGGGGCCGCTCATCCGTCCCCCCGCACGCGCACGGTCCGCGTGGAGCGGGTGTCGAGCGTCATCTCGTCCACGTCCGCGACCGCCTTGCGCAGCCGGACCGTGCCCGACGGCGCGTCGACCACCTCCACCACCCGCCCGAGCAGGCGCGCGGTGCCCTCGTTCCCGGACGCCTCGGCGAGCGCGACCGCCCGCCCGAGCCGGGCCGTCGCGGTGGCCTCGTCGCCCGCCTTCCGCGCGGCGAGGCCCTCCTGGATGGCCTCGGCCAGCTCGGCCTGGCCCGTGTAGTGGGCGACCCCGCGGCTGATCCGGGTCGACAGCGCGGTGTCCTCGGTCCAGATCGCCTTCACGAGCCCCTGCCCGAGCACCTCCTCGGCGCCGTCCGGGCCGGGACGCACGATGCTGACCCGTCCGGCGAGCATCTCGTCGCCGACGCCCCCGGCGGGGACCTCGATCGCGAGGTGGTAGTCGCGTGACTCGGCGCCCCACGAGCCGAGCGGGTAGTCACCGCTCTGCCGGGCGGCCTCCGTGCGCCGGTCGGTCAAGTCCTCGACGGTGGGCGCCACCTGCTTGACGAACCGGACGGTCGCACCGCGCGGCGTCCACAGGCGCAGGGCGAGGTCGGCCACGCTCTTGCCCATCGCCTCCCCCATGATCGACCGGAAGTCGGCCGCGAGGTCGGCGGGGTCGGCGACGATGTCGACGGTGCCGAGCATCGAGGTGGCGATCGTGCGCAGCTCGTCGACGCGCCAGTCGGTGCCCACCCCCCGGCAGTCGCAGGTGAAGGTGCCCAGCACCCCGTTCAGCGCGTTCGCGAAGTACTCCGCCGACTCACCGTTCTGACCGTCGGTCAGCACGATGGCGTGCTTGATGGAGCCCGGGTGCTGGCGCGCGAGCCCGCCCACGTGCGTCAGCCAGGCCCCGATCCCGGTGCCGCCGTCGGCCTGCAGCCGCTCCACCATCCGGGTCGCCGTCGTCCGCGTGCCGGCGTTCGCCACCACCGTGCCGACCGGTGGGAAGAGCTGCTGGGCCACGTGGTTGCCGGCCACCACCGCGAACGACACCCCGTCACGCAGCTCGGCGATCGCCGCCATCGTGGCCTGCCGGGCGGCCCGGATCTTGCTGCCCGTCATCGACGTGGAGCAGTCGACCACGATGACCTCGAGCACCTCGGACGCGGGGGCAGGCGCGGCGGCGGCGTCGGCAGCGGTGACCGTGACGACCGCGTCCACCCTGCTCGCGCCAGCCGGCAGGTAGCTGTTCTGGTCGACCTCGACCGTGAACGCACCCGCACCAGCCACGTCGGTCATGGAGTACCTCTCTCGTCCCATGGCCCGACCGGCACGGCGACCACCGTGACGTTGTCGCGCCCGCCCGCGTTCAGGGCGATGGTGGTGAGCTCACGCGCGACGGCCACGGGCCCGCCCCGCGCGAGCGTGGACAGGGCCACCTCGGCCAGCTCCTCGGCACCCGGGTAGTAGTTCCACAACCCGTCGCTGCACAGCAGCAGCAACCCGGGCCCAGCCGGCCGGATCGTCACGATCTCGGGGTGCGGCTCCCCGCCCGCCCCGAGCCACCGGGTGATCGCGTGGGCCCGCCGGTCGGCCAGGGCCGTCTCCGCGTCGAGCGTTCCCGAGTTGATCATCTCCGTGGCCCACGAGTGGTCGACGGTCAGCAGGCGAGCGGGCTCGGCCGCGTCCGGCGCCGCAAGCCAGTAGGCGCGGCTGTCGCCGACCCAACCCACGGTGATCGAGACCCCGTCCTCGGGGCCTGGGTCGACTACCGCCGCCACGAGCGTGCACGACGGCGGGTTCCGGAAGTGACCGTGGCTCCCGTCGACGAGCGCGGCCACCGCGTCCGCGGCCTCCTCGACGGCCTTGCTCATGTCGGGGCCGCTCGGGTGCAGCAGCCGCTCCAACGCGGCGTCGGCCCCGGCGCGTGAGGCCAGCTCCGGCGCGTCCACGGTGGACACGCCGTCGCACACCACGGCGGCCACGAGCGCCTGACCGTCGGGGGCGGCGAGCACGCCGACGGCCATCGCGTCCTCGTTGTGGGCGTGGACGAGCCCCCGGTCGCTCACGCCCGCGACCTGGCCGAGGTCGGCCTCGATGTGCTCGGTGCCGTCGTCGCGGCGGATCCCGCAGGTGCTGCAGTAGTCCTCCCCCGCCTCGTCGACCCCGAACCCGTTGGGCGTGTTCGTACCGTTCGCGCCGCACCCGGGGCACGGCCCCGACGGCGCGCGGGCGGCCCCGCCGCGACGCAGCCACAGGTCGTGGCCGCAGTTCTCGCAGAAGCGGTGGCCGTCAACCGGCTCGCGGCACCGGGGGCAGGCGGCGGCGGCCGGTGCGGAAGTGTTCTCTGACATCGGCTACACCCACGTCCTCGGGCGCACGGCGTTGGCCCGGTTCACCAGTACCACCCGCTGAGCCGGGTCGGATGCGAGCCGCGCCGACGTGCGCAGGCTCGCCTCGAGCGCCAGCCGCAGCGATCGCTCGTTCCACGGGCAGTCGAGCAGCGGCGCGCCGCCCGCGCCGTTCGGCGCGAGCTCCACCGCCTCCTCGAACAGCCGGATGCGCACCCGCTGCGCCGTGGCCGCATCGAGGCGCAACCCCTCCACGCGGGCCGCCGCCGACCGCAGGTCGTCCTCACCCGGGTCGGCGTCGAACCGCCTGGAGAGCATCACCTCGACCGCGGCGAGCTGGGCGACGACGTACCCGCTCGACGTGTCCGGCACGGCGTCGAGTGCCGCCAGCGCTCCCGCGCGGTCACCGGCCCGCACCCGCACCCTCGCGAGCCCGAACGCGGCGTCGGCCACCCCGGGATCGGGCCGCGCCACGAGCGCGTAGTAACGGCCCGCCGGCTCGTCGCGGCGCGCGCACTCCGTCGCGGCGGCGAGCGCCAGCTTCGGCGCTGCCTCGCCGGGAAGGGTGGAGTAGACGGTGTCGAAGGCGGCGCACGCCGCATCGACCCGGCCCTCGACCAGCGCGGCGACGCCCCGGAACCAGTCGAGCCGCCAGTCGTCGGCGTCCTCGACGGCGAGCGCGTCGAGCACGGTGGTGGCCGTCCCCGGTTCGGACGCGTCGAGGTGGGCGCGCACGAGCGCGAGCTGCAGCGCGCGGCTGGACTTCGGCGCCGCGGCGATCACCCGCTCCACGTCGGCGGGGGTGCTCGGCGCCGACGCGGCGAGCAGCCCGGCGGCCGGGTCGTCCCGCTCGACCAGCGGGACCGGCAGCAGCGCGGCGACCCGCCGGGGTTCCGGCCGGCCCGGCTCGGTGTCGGCGCCGGTGTCGGCATCGGTGGCGGCGTCGGCTGCGTCGGGCACGGAGCCCACGAGCAACCCGGGTGCGAACGTGCCCCGCGGTGGCCCGAACACCGTGGAGACCGCGGGCGGCAGGGGCCCGTGCCGGTGCTCGCCGGACTCGTCGTCGATGCCTTCTGCGCGGTCGGTGGCGAGCACCTCCCGCAGCACCCCGCCGAGCTGCTCGGCCATCTCGTCTGCCGACTCGAACCGGCGGAGCGGGTCGGGGTCGGTGGCCCGCAGGAGCAGCCGGTGGAACGACTCGTGCCGCGCGAGCACCGGGTGTTCCCCCGGGTCGGGCAACGGCGTGGGCACTCCTCGGCGAGCGGGCGGGATGCCGAGGGCGAGCACGGCGAGCGTGCGGCCGACGGTGTGCAGGTCCGAGCTCACCGACGGCCCGTTGTCGGGCACCGCTTCGTCGCCGATCTCGGGCGCCTGGTAGCCGATCGTGCCGTAGACGGCGCTGGTCAGGTCGTCGAAGCGGATCACGGCACCGAGGTCGATCAGCTTGAGCTGCCGGTCGTACTGGATGACGTTCTCGGGCTTGAAGTCGCAGTAGGCGAGCCCGTTCGCGTGCAGGTAGCCGAGCGCGGGCAGCATCTCCAGCATATAGGCGATCGCGCGCGGCACCGGCATCGGTTCGAGGGTGCGGTCGAGACGGCGGCGGGCCTCCATGAGCTGCTTGAGCGACGAACCGCCGACGTACTCCATCACGATGTAGCCGACGGGGGTGCCGTCGTCGTCGGGGTGCTGCACGAAGTTGTGGATCGTGACGATGTTCGGGTGGTTCACCTGGGCGAGGAACCGCCGCTCCGCCACCGCCGCGGCCATGGCGTGCGCGTCACCGGAGTCGAGGAGGCCCTTGAGCACCACCCAGCGGTTGTCGACGTTGAGGTCGGTGGCGAGGTAGATCCAGCCGAGCCCGCCGTGCGCGAGGCAGCCCTGCACCTCGTACTGGCCGGCGACGACCGTGCCCGACCGCAGCTTCGGCGTGAACGAGAACCGGGTGCCGTCGTGCGGGCAGAAGCCCTCGGTGCGACCCGGCCTGCCGTCCTTGGACCGGCCGACGGGCTTGTGGCAGGTGCTGCAGAACCGCTTGTCCTCCGGCACCTGGGGGTCGGTGAGCAGGGCGCTCGCCGGGTCGACCCGCGGCACCGCCGGCACGTCGACGAGCCCGGCGCCGAGCCTGCTGCGTGCCGTGCCGGTGGTGGTGCGGCCGGAGCCGCGGCGTGACGGGCGGCTGCCGCCGGTGCTGGTGGACCAGCTGGTCGGACGGCTCGACGGAGCGGTGGAGGGACCACTGGCCGCGGCCGTCGAGGGGCCGGTGTCGGGGGCGGTGTCGGGAGCGAGGCCGCAGGTGTCGCACCACCCGCCGTCGATGGTGCCGTCGCAGCCCGGGCGGCCGCAGGGTTGCCCGCCGCTCGCTGCAGCCGGCGGTGTGGAAGGGGCCTTCGACGACCCGGTCGCCGGATCGGTGACGGGGGCCAGCCCGCAGGTGTCGCACCACCCACCGTCGATCGTGCCGTCGCAGCCGGGGCGGCCGCAGGCCTGGGGCGCGGTCATGCCGTCCTTCCCGTCGAGCTGCCGCCGGTGGCCAGGAGCTGCTGGTAGGAGACGAGCGCCCGGGTGGCCGCCGCCAGGTCGGCGGGGCGGCTCCACAGCAGGCGGCGGACGTCGGCGTCGAGGGCGAGCAGGTCGGGGCGTTCGGAGATGCCGAGCCGGCCGGCCTTGGCCCGGTAGGCCTCGAAGCGGCCGCGCAGCTCGGTGCGCCGTTCGAGCAGGCCGTCGGCGAGCGCGTGGGCCCTGCGCACCTCAGCGGCCGCCGCCGCCACCTGGGCCTCCAGGTCGGCGAGGGCACGGGCGCGCGCTGGCCAGGTGCGGCGGCTGGGCAGGCGCCCGTCGAGCAGCGCGGAGTGCACGCCCCGCAGCGCCGCGGCGCGGTCCGGCGGTGGGTCGAGCGGGGCGGTGAGCACGAGGTCCTGGGCGCGCAGCCGCAGCTGCTCCGCGGCGGCGCGGGCGGCCTCGACCTCCGCGATCGCGTCGCCCACGCCCGCGAGGCGGTCGTCCCACGAGTTGCGGGCGGCGGCGGTGCCGGCGAGGTCGGCGGTGAGGGTGTCGACGCGCGCACCGAGCTCGGCGATCGCGGCGTCCGGTGGGGCGCCTGCGAGGGAGAGCGGGTCGGTCGTGCACCGGGCCGTCAGCTCCTCGACCCGGGTGGTCAGCTCCGCGACGCGGGTGTCCTCGAGGTCGGCGGCGAGCTGCCGGGCCGCCCGCAGGCGCTCGGCGAGCGGGCCGACCGCGGCGAGGAACGTCTCGTGCAGGTCGTGGCTGGTGACGAACAGGTCGTGCACGCGGTCGAACGCCGCCTCCATCCGCTCGGCGAGCTCGGCGAGGGTGATCGTGTCGACGCGTTCGACGGTGCCGGTCAGCCTCCGCTCGACGACGGCCCGCCCCACCTCGATCGACGGCTCGCGGAGCAGCCGGTGCAGCTCGGGATCGTCCGGCCCGCGGGTGAGGGCGTGGCGGGCGGCGGCGAGCACCTGGCGGTAGGTGTCGAAGTCCTGCCACAACGAAGCGAGGTCGGCGCTCGCCCGCGCCCACTCGCGTTGCGTGAGCCCGGTGAGGCGACCGGTGGACAGCAACGCGTGTCCGGGGTGGCGCTCCAGCTCGACGAGCGACGTCGCCATCCGCCCCTCGGCGGCGCTGCGCTGCGCCAGCTCCGCCTCCAGTCCCCCGATGGGCGCGGCGCCGCTCCCGCCTGTCATCCCGCTGTCACGCCCCCAGCCACGCAGCACCGCATCGTGTCGGGAGACTAGCGCGATCAGGCGCGCGGAGGGATGGCTCTGAGCGACGGTTTCGCAACGGGCGGCCCGGCTCCGAGGTGGACCAGCAGCAGGTCCAGGGGCCGCCCGGATGGTTCTGCGGGTTCAGGAAAGCCACGTTCAGGGCCTACAAGGCCTTGAACGTGGCTTTCCTGAACTTCGGAGGCCCCGGCCGCCGGGTCACACCTCGTCGAAGATGCGGCCCATGTCCGCCCAGACGTCCCGACGGGACGTGCGGGTCCACGCGGCGAGCGCCAGCCCGGCGACGGCGATGCCGAGGCAGACCCACGGCACCATCGCCACCTGCAGCGGGATCGGCGCGCCCGGCGCGGCGGGCACGAAGGAGTAGTAGACCCCGCCCACCACCGCGAGCGCCCCGACCAGCGCGGCGAGCACGCCCGTCACGGTGAACCCGGGCCGCCCGGTGCGCCTCCCCTGCGCCGCCCCGGCGATCCCGAGCAGCAGGTACACGCCCATCACCAGGGGCGTACCGACCCCGGCGAGGAAGGTGAACAGGAAGACCCCACCGGTGAGGCCGGAGTCGATGCCGCCCGCGATCGCCACCTGGCTCTCCCGGCTGGTGAACAGCACCGACACGGCGGCGAGCACCACCCACACGACGAGGTCGAGCCCGATCGCGCGCCACGGGGTGCCCCAGCGCGGGTGCAGCGTGCCCAGCCAGGCGGGCAGCACCCGCTCGCGCCCCATCGCGAACAGCACCCGCGACACCGCGATGTGCACCCCGAGCGCGCAGAACAGGCTCGCCAGCGCCGCACAGGCCAGCACGACCGCGCCGACCGCCTCGTTCGGGGCCACGGCGGCCAACCCCGCGACGGACGTCGGCCAGTCGGTGGTGGCCTGCTGCACGCCGAAGCCGATCGCCGTCGCGTACGTGATGACCAGGTAGAACAGGCCGGCCACCACGATCGAGCCGATGATCGCGCGCGGGATGGCCCGGCGCGGGTCGCGCGTCTCCTCCGACAGCACCGCGCTGGCCTCGGCCCCGGTGAACGACAGCATCGCGAACGAAAGGCCGAACAGCACCCCCGTCCACGAGACGCCCGCCGCGGACGGCCAGAACGCGGCGAGGTCGAAGCTGCGGCCGGGGTCGGCCACCGGCGTGGTCCCGTCGATCACGCTCACCGGGGGCGACCCGATCGCGATGACGACCACGGCCACGGCCAGCAGCGCGACCATCGTGAGCAGCAGGATCGCCAGCTGGGTCCGGGTGGAGGCCTGGATGTCGTACAGGCTCATCAGAGCGATGACGACGAGCCCGGCCAGGGAGAACCAGTACCAGGCCGGGTCGGCCCCGGTGAGCAGCGCGACGAGGCTCGCCGTGAAGAACCCGAAGCCCCACAGCACCGCTCCGCCGAGCACGAGGAACGCCGCCGCGTAGCACCATCCGCCGAGGAAGCCGAGCACCTTGCCGCCGCCGTGGGTGATGTAGGTGTACATCGACCCGGCCGACGACAGCGACCGCGCGAACATCGCGACCGTTCCGCCCACCGCGAGCATGGCCAGGGTCCCGAGCAGGTAGGCGAGCGGCGTCGCGCCACCCGCCTTCGTCGAGGCCAGGTAGGTGAGGAACGCCCCGGACATCGCGGGCGCGATCACCGACAGGCTCTGCGCGATGACGTCGCGCAGGCCGAGCGTGCGGTGGAAGCCGCCGGTCGGGGTGGGAGCGGCGGTCGCGTCAGTCGCCATCGCCGGCACGCTCCTTCGCCGGGCCGTGCACCTCGTGGTCGTCACCGCTGCCGTTGTGGCAGTGCGCCGCACGAGTCGCCGGGACGTCGAGCGCCGGGTTGCGGTCGAAGAACCCGACCGGCTTCAGGGTGAAGCCGGTGTGGTCGACCGGCATGACCGGCCAGTCCTCCGGCCGCGGGAAGTGGGTGGTGCCGAACGTGTGCCACACGACGATGTCCTCGCCGTCGATGTCCCGGTCGGCCCGCACCCAGGCGGGCAGGCCGGCGCCGCCCGGGTTCTGGTTGACGAAGTCGCCCGCCGGGTAGCGCTGCGCCGGGTCGTACCGGGTGACCCACAGGTGGTTGGTGGCGAACGTCGCGCGCGCGTGGATCGAGGACGCCTCGTCGGCGAGCAGGGTGGCCCGGCCCTCCGGCAGCAGGGCGTACCCGACGTTCTGGCCCAGCGCGTTCCGCTTCTCCGGGTTGACGATGTGCCAGCTGCGCACCACCGACCCGTCCGCGCGGCGCTGCGCCTGCGACTCCCGGCTCAGGCGGGTGCGCCGCTGCCGGAACGCGTTGCCGTACGGGTTGCCCTCCCCCATCGGCACGCGCTCGGCCTCGGCCTCCTCGACGGCGTTGCGCACGCCGTCGACGGTCATGTCCAGCCGCGCCGAGAACAGGTGCTGGTGGTACGGCGCGCCGAGGCCAGGCGCCACCTCGGTGGCGTACTCGTTGCCGCCCTCCGGGTACGCGGCGGTGAACACGATCCCGGTGGCCTTCACCTCGAGCTGGATCGTGCCGTCGAGGTAGAGGTACCAGTAGAAGCCGTAGTCGTAGTTGCCGATCGGCGTGAAGAACGAGATGACGAGGCGCCGCTGGCGGCGCACCTCGCGCGACTGCGTGAAGAGGTCCGAGTGCTTCCAGAGCACACCGGTGTCCTCCTCGTGCATGCAGATCGCGTTGGTGATCGTCTTCGGCAAGCCGAAGTCGTCGGCGATCACGGCGTCCACGTAGTGGATGTCGCCGAGGCAGTCGCAGCCCAGCTGCAGCGAGTCGGCGTAGCGGGCGAACATGTACTCGCCGCAGTCGAAGTAGTTCTGCCAGAACCGCGTCGGCGCCGGGTCCGCGTAGGGCACCACCATCTCCGCGATCGAGGCCCGGTAGCAGACCGGGCGGCCGTCGAAGGCGATCTGGTGCAGGGTGAGCCCCTCGCGCTCGTTGAACCCGATGCGCAGGTCCCACTTGCCCCAGCGCACCCGGCCGTCCTCGACCGTGAAGCTGCGGCCCTCCGGCTGGGTGATCTCGATGGGCTTCAGCGAGTCGAGCGGCGGGCCCTGCACCTCGGGGTCGTCGAAGTTGCCCGACGTGGCCGGGACGGGCGGGGTGGCGACGTCGATGATCCGCGTGACCCGCCGGTCGGTGAGGTCGACGTAGGCGACGAGGCCGTCGATCGGGTGCGCCCACGGGTGGTCCTGCTCGTGGTCCTGCCGGAACCCGAACGAGCGCACGATGCGCCTGCCCACCTCCTCCGGGTGGTCGTACACGCCCGCCGAGAGCGGCACGGCGCGCACCAATGCAGGTTCGATGTCCCGCTTGCGCAGGGCCTCGATCCAGCCATCGTCGGCGTTGAGGATGTCCTCGATCAGCTCGAACTCGGCGTCGATGATCGGCGGCTGGCCTTCGCGCGGCGCGTCGATCTCCCGCGACGACACGACCTCGCCGCTGGTCGCGGACACGACCGTGTCCCACGACCGGCCCGTCGCCAGGTCGAGCAGCACGGCGCGGAACCGGCGGTCGATGGGCGCCCCGTCGTCGTGGGCGAGCACCTCGGCCTTCGGCGGCTCCTCGGGCGCGAAGAACGCGAAGCGGACGGTCTCGGTGAGCAGACCCGCTGCGGTCAGGGCCTCGCGGACCCGGTCGACCTCCGCGCCGCGGGTCATGGCGAGCGGATGGGTGGGGGCCTCGGGCGTGTCGGTGGTCGCGTCGCGCCGGTCCTCGACAGTGGTCATACGGGTGCCTCCCTGCGTCGTTGGCGAGAGCGTGGTGAAGGACCGTCACCGCTGGATGCCACCGCGGTCAAAGGCGGGTCTCCGCAGCCGCGAAAGCCCGGTGTGACGGCTCTCACGTGGTGAGAATCGGCGGCGTCCGATTCTCATTCGACGTGTTCGCGCCTGTCGCAGCGCCGGTGGAGGGGTTAGCGTCCCCCGATCATCGGAGGTGAGGGATGCGGTACGGGGCACTGGCGGGGCTGCGGCGCCGCTCGCCCGTGCACGGCCTCGACCGGCGCAACCTGCGCCCGGTCGAGGTGCTGGCGCAGTCGGTGTCCACGGCGGCGCCCGCCGCCGGGATGGCCACCGTCCCCGCGATCGTGGCGACGACGGCCGGCACGGCCACGCTCTGGTCGTTCGTGCTCGCCACCGCGGTGGCGCTGGCCGTCGGTGCCTGCATAGCGACCTTCACCCGCCGGATGGCCGCGGCCGGATCGCTCTACAGCCTCACCGCGAAGGGCCTCGGTCCGGCGGCCGCGTTCGCATGCGGAGCGGCACTCCTGGCCGGGTACGCGGTGCTCCTGATGGCCGCGCTCGCCGGGGCGGCGCTCTACACCGACGCGTTCCTCACCCGGGTGGGCGTGGCCCCGTCGCCCGCGGTCGGAGCGGTGGCGGTGGTCGTCCTCGCCGCACTGGCCGGCGGCCTCGTGCTGCGTGGCGTGCGGGTGTCGGCGCGGATCGTGCTGGCCGTCGAGGCGGTCTCGATCACCGTCATGCTCGTGATCTTCGGCGTGCTGCTCGCCGGACCGCCTGCGCCACCCGCACCCGTCGACGCCGCGCCGGGGTGGAGCCTCGTCGGGGTCGCGGCAGGCGTGCTGCCCGCGCTGGGCGCGTTCATCGGCTTCGAGGCGGCCAGCACCCTGGGCGTGGAGGCGCGGCGCCCGTTCGTCTCCGTGCCGAGGGCGGTGCTCGGCACGGCCGGGCTCGTGGGCCTGCTGTCACTGCTGGCGGCCCACACGCAGGTGGTCGGGTTCGCCGGGGCGCTGGGCGGCCAACCGGAACCGGTCGTCACGCTCGCCGCGGCACACGGCACGCCGTGGCTCGCCGGCCTGCTGGACCTCGGCATCGCGACCTCGTTCGTCGCGTGCACCCTGGCGACGACCAACGCGCTGGCCCGCGTGCTGTTCTCGATGGCGCGGGACCGGATCGTGCCGAGGTGCTTCGGCGCGACGCACCGCCGCTACCGCACGCCGCACGTCGCGATCGCCGTCGCCGCGCCCGTCGGCGCCGCGGCCCCCGCGGCGCTCCTCCTCACCGGGGTACCGGGCCTCGCGGTCCTGCGGGGGCTGCTCGGCGTCGCGACCGCCGGCTACCTGGTGGCGTACCTGCTCGTGGCGCTCGCCGCTCCGCTCTTCCTGCGCCGCATCGGCGAGCTCACGCTCGCACCCGTGGCGGTCACCGTCGTCGCGGTGCCGGTGCTGGCGGGGGTCTGCGGGGTGTTCGTGGTCTCCGCGCTCGGCGGCCCGGTGCCGATCGTGCTCGGCGCGCTGCTGCTCGCAGCGATCGCCTGGTACGCGGTGCTTCGCGCCCGCCGCCCGAACGAGCTCGCCGCGATCGGCGTCTACGACGAACCGTCGACGGCCGACGTGCACACCGGACGGGCCGCGTGACCGGGCTGGACCCGCTCCCCCTCTCGGGACGCCAGCCCCGCGCCGTACGCAGCGCGCTCGCCGTCCTGGAGGAGGTGGTGGCGGCAGGCCCGGGCGTCACCGCGAAGGAGATCTCGGCCGCGCTCAAGCTGCCCCAGGCCACCACGTACCGCCTGCTCAACCTGCTCGTGGGCGAGGAGTACCTCGTGCGGCTGCCGGACCTGCGCGGGTTCGCCCTCGGCCGGCGGGCCGCACGCCTCGCGCTGCCCGTCGTGCCGACCCCGCCCACCGCGGCCCGCGCGGTGGTGGAGCACCTGCGCGGGCTCGTCCGCTGGGGCGTGCACCTCGCGTCGTTCACCACCGGGCAGGTCACGCTCGTCGACGCCGATCCCGACCACCCGCCTGCCGAGCCCACGCTCATCGCCCGGTACCCGCACGCGACCGCGCTGGGCAAGCTGCTGCTCGCCGACCAGCCGGACTGGCGGGGCGTCTCCCGCGACCTGCGCAGGTTCACCGAACAGACGATCGTCGAGGCGGGCGTCCTCGACCGCCAGCTCACCGCCGTCGCCGAGAGCGGCCTCGCCCGCCAGTGCGGCGAGCTGCGCGGGGACCGGGGCTGCATCGCCGTGCCCGTCCGCGCCCCCGGCACGGGCAGCCTCGTCGCCGGGCTCGCGCTGGCCGGCCCGCCGCACCGGGTCGCGGAGCCGAACGTCGAGCTCGTCGCCCTCCTGCGCGAGCACGCCGAGCGCCTCGCCCCGCTGCTCGCCTGAGGGAAGTACGTAGTCTCTCGGATCCGCCACGGGCCGGGGCCCGGAAGCCTGATCACCATGACGAACGCACCGACGGCCCCGCTGAGCGCGACGGGGCTCGCCGCCGCCACCCCGGTCGACCGGGACCGGTACGCAGACCTGCTGCGGCTGTTCTCGATCGGCATGGTCGTGCTCGGGCACTGGGTGGTCGCGCTGCTCACGCTGCACGGCGCGGGCACGGTGAGCACCTCGCTGCTGCTGATGCTGTCGACCTGGGTGTGGCAGGTGATGGCGCTGTTCTTCTTCGTCGGCGGGTTCGCGCACGCCCGGGCGCTGCGCCACCGGCCGCCCGACGGCCGGTTCGTCCGGACCCGGTTGGCCCGGCTGCTGCCTCCGGTGCTGGTCATGCTGGCGGTCTGGACGGTGCTCGCGTTGCTGATGCACGCAACGGGATACACGATCGGGCAGTTCGCCGCCGGCCTGCAGCTGATCACGGTGCCCCTGTGGTTCCTCGGCGTGTACCTGGTGATCGTCCTGGCCGCGCCGCTGATGATGCGGTTCCACGAGCGCTTCGGCCTGTGGCCGGTGCTGGGGGCGCTGGCGAGCGCCGTCGTGGTCGTCGACGTGCTCAGGCTCGGCACCGGCGTCACGCTGGTGGGCTTCGCGAACTACCTGTTCGTCTGGCTGGCGGTGCACCAGCTGGGCTACGGGTACGCGGACGGGACCCTGCAGCGCGGCGGTCGCCGGTTGGCCGGGCTGTTCGCCGTCGGCGGTCTGGCCGGCGCGGCTCTGCTGGTCTTCGGCACGTCCGCCTACCCGGTGCTGATGGTCGGGCTGCCGGGCAACGACGTGTCGAACTCGGCGCCGCCCAACCTCGCGCTGCTGGCGCAGAGCCTCTTCCTCATCGGCACGGCACTGCTCCTCCGCCGGGCGGGCACCGCGTTGGTGCAGCGGCCGAGGGCCTGGTTCGCGGTCGCCACCGGCAGCTCGGCGATCATGACGGTGTACTGCTGGCACCTCACCGCCTGCTACCTGGTGCAGAGCCTGCTGCTGGTCGTCGGCGTGCGGCTGCCGGCCGCCGACACCCCGCTGTGGTTCCCGGCGCTGGCGGGATGGCTGATCGCGTGCTCGCTGGTGTGCGTCGGCATCGTCGCGCTGTTCCGCCGGTTCGAACGACCGGCGGACGCGCTGGTGCGCGGCTCGGTCCGGCCGGCGGTCGTCGTCGCCGGGACGCTCGCCTCGGCTGTGGGGCTGTTCGTGGTCTCCAGGATCGGGCTGGACGGGCTCGTGACCGAGCAGGGCCTCCCCGGCGCCGCGGTGGTGCCGCTCCTGCTGGTGGCGGCCGGCGCCTTCGCCCTCCGCAGCCCCCGCTGATCCTCGGCCCGCCGGGTCGCGCACCGATTGCGGTGCCACCTCCGCCGGCGATACCGCCGGCCGATTCGCGGATCGGACGGCGATCCGGGGGCCTAGGCTCCGGAGCTGGACGCGAGGAGGGAGGCCGCATGGTCGGCGTCGTCGACACCCCGGTCCTGGCGGAGCTCTACCGCGATCTGCACCGCCATCCCGAGCTGTCGTTCCAGGAGCACCGGACGGCCGCGGTCGTCGCCGACCACCTCGGCGCGCTGGGCTTCGAGACCACGACGGGCGTGGGCGGCACCGGGGTCGTGGGTGTCCTGCGCAACGGGGAGGGCCCCACCGCGCTGCTGCGGGCCGACATGGACGCCCTGCCGATGCAGGAGAAGACCGGGCTGCCCTACGCGAGCGACGTCCGCGGGGTCGACCACCTCGGCCACGAGGTCGACGTGTTCCACGCCTGCGGCCACGACGTGCACGTCACGTGCCTGGTCGGCGCTGCGCGTCAGCTCGCGGAGGACCGCGCGGCGTGGGCGGGGACGCTGATCACGGTCTTCCAACCCGCCGAGGAGCTCGGGCGAGGGGCCCGGGCGATGATCGACGACGGGTTGTTCGAGCGGTTCGGACGCCCGGACGTCGTGCTGGGGCAGCACGTGGCGCCGTTCCCGGCGGGCTTCCTGGCGCTGCGGCCCGGACCGGCGTTCGCCGCAGCGGACTCGGTACGGATCACGATGTTCGGCAAGGGCGGTCACGGCTCCCGTCCCGAGACCACCGTCGACCCCGTGGTGATGGCCGCTGCGACGGTGATGCGGCTGCAGACGGTGGTGTCCCGGGAGGTCGCGGGCACCGACACCGCTGTGGTCACGATCGGGGTGCTGCGCGCCGGCACCAAGGAGAACATCATCCCGGACGAGGCCGAGCTGCTCCTCAGCGTCCGGACGTTCGACCCGCTCGTCCGCGAGCGCGTGCTGGGCGCCATCGAGCGGATCGTCCGGGCCGAGGCCGTCGCGTCCGGGGCGACGCGTTATCCCGAGGTCGTGGTGTTCGACGGCTTTCCCGCTGTGGTCAACGACGTCGCGGCGTGTGCGCGCACCCGTCCCGCCTTCGAGGCGCTGGTCGGGCCGGACCGCGTCATCGATCCCGGGCTCGTCACCGGCAGCGAGGACGTCGGGCTGCTCGCCTCCGGCAGCGGTGCCCCGTGTGTGTTCTGGCTGCTCGGTGGGGCCGACCCGGCCTGCTTCGCCGGCATCACCGGTGTCGACGACATGGCGGTGGCCGTGGCCGAACAGCCCTCGAACCACTCGCCGTTCTACGCCCCGGTGATCGAGCCAACCCTCCGGATCGGGGTGGCGGCCCTGGTCTCCGCGGCCCACACCTGGCTTCCGAGCTCTCCCCCGGACGCCGTCTGACTGCCAGGGGGCTGTCGATCCCCTCACCTCCGCGTGACGCGGGAGGCGCCGGGCAGGAGCATGGAGCCACGTGACCGCCGCCCGCCGCCCCGCACCGCCCGCGACCGACTCGCGGCCGGTTTCGGCGGCGCTTCTGATCAGCGCGATCCTGCTGCTCGCCCTGAACCTGCGCGGCCCGCTCGTCGCCGTGTCCGCCGTCGTCGACCCGATCCGCGCCGACCTGGGGATCGACGCCGCCACCGTCGGGCTCTTCACGAGCCTGCCGGTGCTGTGCTTCGGGCTGGCCACTCCCCTTGCCTCGGCCCTGCTGGCGCGCGCAGGCCTCGGCCGGGGCGTGCTCCTCGCGCTGGCCGTCCTGCTCGTCGGGATCGTCGTGCGATCGCTCGACGGGCTTCCCGCCGCAATCATCGGCACGCTGCTGCTCGGGCTCGCGATCACCGCAGCCAACGTGGCGGTCCCGGTGGTGATCGGGCGGGACCTCCCCCGGCAGGCGGGCGCCGTCCTCGGCGCCTACACGGCGGCGCTGAACGTCGGCACGATGCTCACGCTGTCGCTGACCGTGCCGATCGCGGCCGCCACCGGCTGGCGCAGCGCGCTCGCGAGCTGGGGTGCGCTCGTCGTCGTGGCCGCCATCGTCTGGTGGAGGGCGGTCCGGCACCCCGGACCGGGGCCAGCGCGCACCGGGGACGCGCCGGTCACGGGACCGGCCACGTGGTGGCGCCGTCCGGTGGTGTGGGTGCTCACCGCGGCGTTCGCGGGCCAGGCGTTCGCCTACTACGGCGTGACGGCGTGGCTCCCGCAGCTCCTGCGCGACGAGCTCGGCATGTCGCCTGCCACGGCGGGCGCGGCGGCGTCGGTCTTCCAGATCGCCGCACTCGGCGGCGCGTTCGGCGTGCCGGCACTGCTGCGGTACACCAGTGCGCTCACGACCGTGCTCGTCGTGTGCGCCACGTGGACGACGATCCCGCTCGGCCTGCTCCTCGCCCCGTCGGCATGGGCGGTCTGGTGCATCGTCGGCGGTTTCGCCCAGGGTGGCGGCCTGGTGGTGATCTTCTCGCTCGCCGTCCGGGCCGCTCGCGACACCGCGGAGAACCGGCGCTTCTCCGCGCTCGTCCAGGGCGGCGGCTACACCGTCGCCGCGGCCGCGCCGCCGGTGCTCGGCGCCGTCCACGCCGCCACCGGCGACTGGACGGCGCCGCTCCTCGTCGTGCTCGCGGCGATCGTGTTGCTCGCGGTGACCGGCAGCGCTGCCGCGCGAACGCAGGCCACTAGCCGGCGCGCCCCCGGCTGACCGTCTCCAGCGCTCCGCGCACGTCCTCCCGGATCCCGGCCGGCATGCGTTCGAGCGCGTGACCGAGCGAGATGTGCGGCACCCACCGGGTCTGGTCGAGGAACTCCCGCACCTTCGCCTCGTCCCGGGCGCGGACGGCGGACAGGAGGGCGTCGAAAGCCTCCCGGTCGTCGATCACCTGGGAGAGGGGTGTGTCGAGCGTGACCGGGCCACGACCGTCGCCCGTCTCCGGCGCGGCGACCTCCCACCGGTGGGTGCCCGAGCCGACGGAGATCGGCTCGGCGCCGCCCGGCAGCCGCACCGTCGCGGTCGTGTTGGCGGGCACCACCGCCTCGACGACGACGGTGTCCCCGCGCCGCTCCCAGGAGACCGAGGCGCGCCCGTACGGCGTCTCGTGCGCGGTGCGCGCCCGATCCAGGCCGGGCAGGGGGTGCGGGGCGATCTCCAGCTCGCGGTAGCCCGGGGCGGCCGGCGCCAGGCCACCCACCACGCGGTGCAGCCAGTCGGCGATCGCGCCGAAGGCGTAGTGGTTGAACGAGGTCATCTGGCCCGGGTTGACGGTGCCGTCCGGGAGCATGCTGTCCCAGCGCTCCCAGACCGTGGTGGCGCCCATGGTGACCGGGTACAGCCACGACGGGCACTCGGTCTGCAGCAGCATCCGGGCGACCGCGTCCAGGTGCCCGCTCCCGGTGAGCGCGTCCTGCACGATCGGGGTGCCCACGAAGCCGGTGGCCACGCGGTAGCCCGCGGTCCGCACGAGCTCGGCGAGCCGCTCGCCCATCACGCGTCGTTCCCCGGCCTCGGTGACGATGCCGTACACCAGCGCCATCGCGTAGGCGGTCTGGGTGTCGGACATCATCCGGCCGGCCGGCGTGACGTACTCCCGGACGAACGCGGCCCGCACGTCCTCGGCGACCTTCCGGTAGTGCGCGGCGTCGTCCTCACGGCCCAGCAGCGTGGCGGCGCGGGCCAGCAGGTCCGTGGAGCGGAACAGGTGCGCGCTCGCCACGAGGTCGCGGTCGGTGGTGGCGTCGCCGGGCCGCTCCGGAGGGGCCGCCGGGTCGAGCCAGTCGCCGAACTGGAACCGCCCCTCCCACAGCAACCGCGGCCCGGCGAGCCCGAGCAGCACCTCCACCCAGTCGCGCATGCTGTCGTACTGGGCTTCCAGCACGCCCCGGTCGCCGAAGCGCTCGTACAGCACGTGCGGGATCACGGTGGCGGCGTCGCCCCATGCCGCGGCGGGGGTGGCGGCCCGGTCCAGGACGTTCGGGACGATGAACGGCACCACGCCGTCCTGCACCCGCTGCTCGAGCGCCAGGTCCGTGAGCCACGAGGCGAGGAAGCCGTCGCAGTCGAACAGGTACGTGGCGGTGGGTGCGAAGACCTGGATGTCGCCGGTCCAGCCGAGCCGCTCGTCGCGCTGGGGGCAGTCGGTGGGCACGTGCAGGAAGTTGCCCCGCATCCCCCACACCACGTTCTCGTGCAGCCTGTTCACCAGGTCGGACGAGCTCTCGAACCAGCCGGTGCGGCGCATGTCGCTGTGCACCACGACCGCGACGACGTCGGCCGGGTCCAGCTCGCCCGGCCAGCCATCGACCTGCACGTACCGGAACCCGTGGAACGTCGAGCGCGGCTCCCAGGTCTCCGGGCCGCCGCCCGCGAGCGTGATGCGGTCGGTGGCCTCGGCGCGGCGCAGCGGCCGGGTGCACAGCTCGCCGTGCTCGAGCACCTCGGCGTGGCGCAGCACGATCTGCCTGCCGGCCTCGCCGGTCACGGTGATCCGCAGCCAGCCGACGAGGTTCTGCCCGAAGTCGAGGACGGTGGCGCCGCTCGGCGTCGTGAGCACCTCCCGCACCGGCACCTCCTCGGTGCGGCGGGCACCGGGGGCGTTGCGCGGCTCCGGTACGACGTCGGTCTCGTCCACCCGGACCGGCGCCCATCCGGAGTCGTCGAACCCGGGCGCCGACCAGCCGGGAAGCGCGCGCCGGGCGTCGAACGACTCGCCGGCGTAGATGCCGCCCGCGGCGATCGGTCCCTCCGCCGTCGCGCGCCAGTCCGGGCCGCTCGCGACGGTGGCGGTGCGGCCGTCGGCGTACTCGATCACCAGCTGGACCGCGACCGCCGGCTGCGGGCCGTAGTGCAGCTCCGCGTCCCGGAAGCCGAACCGCTCGGTGTACCAGCCGCCGGAGAGCCACACGCCCACCGCGTTCTCGCCGTCGACCAGCAGCTCCGTGACGTCCGTGGTCTCGTGCAGCAGGCGCTGCTCGTAGGGCGTCCAGCCCGGCTTGAGCACCTCGTCGTCCACCTCGCGGCCGTTGATCTCGGCCTGGTAGACGCCGTGCGCGGTGGCGTGCAGGGTCGCGCGGCGCACCGGGCCGTCGAGGGTGAAGCCGGCTCGCACGAGCGCGGGCTGCGCGTGCTGCGCCGGGTCGGCGAGGCCGACCAGCTTCGCCACCCAGCCGCCCTCGGGCAGGAAGCCTGCCACGATCTCGCGCGGCTCGCTCCACTCCGACGTCCCGCCGTCCTCGCCGGTGACGCGGACCCGGACGGTGTGCACGCTCCCGGGTGCCAGCGGCTCGAAGGGCCAGTCGACGAGCGCCGAGTCGCGCCCCTCCAGCCGCACGGTGCGGTCACCATCCAGCTCCACCTCGGCGCCGGCCTGCAGCCATCCGGGCGTGTCGGACTCGGTCACCCACGACAGGCGGGGACGGGGGGTGGCGACGGTGGTCCGATCGGTGGCGTACTCGGCGGTGATCCGGACGACGGACGGCACAGATTCTCCCTCTCGGATTTCAGCCCTTGATGGCGCCGGCGGTCATTCCGGCGACGATCTGGCGGTTGAAGAACAGGTACATCACGAGCGGCGGAATGGTGATGAGCAGGATGTTGGTGAACAGCAGGTTGTACTGCGTCTCGTACTGGCTCTGGAAGTTGTAGAGCGTGAGCTGCACGGTGGCGTTCTGCTCGCCGGGCAGGAAGTAGAGCGGGTGGGTGAAGTCGTTGAAGACCACCACCGACTGCACCACGACCACCGTGACGGCCACCGGCCGCAGCAGCGGGAAGATCACGCGGAAGAACAGCCGCAGCGGCCCGGCTCCGTCGATGATCGCGGCCTCGTCCAGCTCACGGGGCACCGTGGCGATGAAGGCCCGGAACAGCAGGATCGAGAACGACAGCCCGTACGCGACCTCCACCAGGATCAGCCCCGGCATCGTCCGGAACAGGCCCAGCCCCTGCAGCACCCAGATCGTCGGCACGACCGCGGGCGGGATGATCAGCCCGGCCAGCACGAGGAAGTTGACGTACCCGCTCCAGCGGCTCGGGCGGCGCTGCAGCACGAACCCCACCATCGCAGCCATGATCACCATGATCGCCACGCTGGAGACCGTGAGGATCGTGCTGTTGATGAACGCGATGATGAGGATGAAGTCGCGCGCCGCCAGTGCTTCCCGCAGGTTGTCCAGCAACACGATCTGCGTGGGCCACGTGAACTCCAGCAGGCCCGCCTCCTGCTGCGTCTTCATCGCGGTGATGAGGATGAAGAGGAACGGGACGATGAACACCACGGCGAACGCGAGGATCGCCGCCGTGCCGAGCCAGTAGCGGGTCGCGGTCCTCACAGCTCGACCTCCTTGCGGTTCAGGAACCGCGAGAGCGGCAGGACGATCGCGGTGACGAGGACGAACAGCAGGACGTTGCCCGCGGTGGACAGGCCGTAGAAGCCCGCCTGGTACTGCTTGTAGATCACCGAGGCGATCACGTCGGACGTGAAGCCGGGACCGCCCCGCGTCATCGCCCAGATGAGGTCGAAGGACCGCAGCCCCCCGATCAGCGACAGGATGATCACGGTGACGGTGGCCGGGCGCGCCAGCGGCAGCAGCACGTGCCGGAACTGGTGCAGCGGGCCTGCGCCGTCCACCCGCGCCGCCTCGAAGTACTCCTGCGGGATCGAGACGATGCCGGCGATGTAGATGACGGTGGCGAGCCCGACGCCCTTCCACACGTCGACCAGCGCCACCGACAGCAGCGCGAGGGACGGGTCGGTGAGCCAGCCGGGGCCCGTTATCCCGACGGCGGCCAGCGCCTCGTTGATCGGGCCGCCGAACGGGTCCATCAGCACCTGGAAGGTGATTCCCACGCCGATCGTGCTGACCAGCACCGGGAAGAACACCACCGAGCGCAGGAACCCGCGCGCGATGATCTGCGACGTCAGCAGCACGCCGAGCAGCAGCCCGAGCACGACCTTCAGCGCCGAGGTGACGACCCCGTAGACGACCGTGTTGACCAGGCCGGTGACCAGGGCCGGTTCCCGGAAGAACTGGACGAAGTTCTCCAGCCCGATGAACTCGAACTCGAACAGGCTCCAGCGGGTGAGGCTGAAGTAGAACGACGCGAACGTCGGCACCAGGAAGAAGATCGTGTAGATGATCGCGGCCGGCAGGAAGAACCAGGCCGGGTACGGGCTGCGGGGCCGCCGCCCGGCCGGCCGGGCATGCGCCGCCCCGCGGGGGGCGGCGCTGCTCGTCGTGGTCGTGATCGCCATGGGTCGCCCTCCGGGCGGTTCGCCGCTAGTCCCAGCCCGGCAGCCCGAGCTGCAGGGCCTGCTTGCGGACGTCCTCGTCGTAGAGCGCCGCCCCGTCGGCGGCCGGGCGGATGCCCGAGCCGACCTCGACGGTGATCTGCTCGAGGGCCGGACCCTTGATCGGCGACAGGAACTCCAGCGCGGGGCTGAACGCGCTTGCGTCGACGAAGGACTGGAAGTCCCGCACCGCGGGCAGGACGTCGTCGGGCAGCTCGCAGCCGTCGACGGCGAACGGGCCGTTGGGGCGGACGCCCTGGGCGTAGGCCGCGCAGCCGGCGGGGCTCGCGATGAACGCCTGCAGCTTCTTCGCCGCGTCGAGCTGCGCGCCCTCGGTGGTCTTCGGGATGTACACCGCGCTGGGAGACCAGACCGTGAGCCCGTTCTTCGCCGGGTCGTCGCCGGGGATCGGGAAGATGCCGATGTCCTTGGCGCCCTCGGGCGAGGCGACGGCGAGCGTGGTGATGCCGTTGGTCAGCATCGGGTAGTGGACGCCCTCGCCGTCGCCCAGCTTGCGCATCCCCTCCTCCATCTTGGCGGTGGGGAAGTCCTCGTTGTAGTAGCCGAGGTCGTGCAGCTCCTCCAGGTGCTGCCAGCCCTTCAGCGCGGCGGGCGAGGTGGCGAACTTCGCCTGGCCCGCCGTGTAGCGCTCGGCGAAGTCCGGCTCGGAGGCAGCGACGTTGTGGAAGTCGCCGAGCACGAACAGCTGGGAGGTGTAGGTGTCGCCGTAGGTCTGGATGACCGGCACGCGGCCCGCGGCCTTCACGGCGGCGTTGTTCGCCATGAACTCCGACCACGTCTTCGGGATCTGGAGGCCCAGTTCGGCGTAGATGCGCTTGTTGTAGAGGATCGCCCCGGTCATCTGGCTGCCGAACGGCGCGCCGAAGACGTTGCCGTCGGCGGTGACCACCCGCTTGAAGTTCTCCTCGAGGGTGCCGACCCACGGCTCGTCCGTCACCGGCACGAGGTTCTGCACCGGCCCGATGGCCTGGAACAACGAGCCGGAGTTGTAGAGGAACAGATCCGGCATGTCCCCCGTGGCCAGGCGGGTCTTGACGATGTTGTCGCCCTCCGAGCCGCTCGGCCGGGACTCGAGGTCGACGGTGATGTCGGGGTTCTGGGCCTTGAAGGCCGCGGCCACACTCTCCGCGGCCTTCATCGTGCTCGCGTTGCTGTCGAGGACCCAGGTCAAGTTGACCCCGCCCCCGCCGCCGCCGCTCGAACCCAGGCTCCCGGCGCTGCAGCCGGCGAGGGCCAGCACGGCGCCGGCCGCGAGCGCGATCATCCGCAGACGACCGCGCGGAGATGTCTGGTTCCTCATCTGGACCTCTTTGTCAGGACGGGAATTTAAACGTTTCAGTTGCTGCGGCGACCCTATGGGGGCACCTGACGTGCGTCAAGTCACAGCTCAGCCGACGGCGAGGATGAGGATCATTTGTGAAAGGTTTCACCGCTGGTCGGAGGGGCCGCTGACCAGCCGGCCCACCGGCTCGCGGCGATCACGAGGACCGGGCCCGACGGCGGGGCCGCGGCGTACGGCGGGTACTTCGCAACGAGCGCGCGCAGCGCCCGGTCACGCAGCCGCCCGCCCTCGTGCACCGCGGCCGTCCCGTCCACGCGCACCCACCACAGGGCCGACCAGTCGTCCGCGTAGTGGTCCACGACGATCCCCACCCGCGGGTCGTGCTCGACGTCGGCGAGCCGCGCGAGCCGGGTTGTCGTCTTCGGCTTGACCTCGTCCACCGCGGAGCAGATCAGGTCGTCCAGCAGCACGAAGGTGATCGGCACCAGCCGCGGGGTGCCGTCGGGGCGCAGGGTGGCGAGGCGGGCCACCGGGGCCGCAGCGAGGAGGGACCGCTGCGCGGCGGGGTCGAGGGCGGGCACCCGGCGCAGTGTGGCGCGAAGCTGAGGTTCCTGCCAGACCACCGGGGCTACGCTCCGGGCGCATGGCTCCTCCCCCCGCCGTGGCCGTCGCACCGGGCGTCTTCCGCATCCCCACGATCGGATCGTCGGCCGTCAACTCCTTCGCCCTCGTCGACGACGACGGTTCGGTCACCCTCGTCGACACCGGCGTGGAGCGGGCGCCCGCGCGGATCGTCGCGGGGCTGGCGGCGCTCGGGAAGCGTCCCGCCGACGTGCAGCGGATCCTGCTCACCCACGCCCACCCCGACCACGCAGGCGGGGCGAAGGAGATGGCAGCCCGCACGGGTGCCTCGATTGCCGTGCACGAGGACGACGCCGGGTTCGTGGAGTCCGGCGAGTCACCCCCGAACGACCGGTCGAGCACGATGGGCCGGATCTTCGCGCGGCTGCAGAACGGGCGGTTCCCGGCCGTGGCGGTGGCCGAGAAGCTCGGCGACGGGCAGGTGCTGGACGTCGCGGGCGGGCTGCGCGTGGTCGCGACGCCCGGCCACTCCCCCGGGCACGTCTCGCTCCTGCACGAGCGCACGCGCACCCTGATCACCGGCGACGCGATCTTCAACGTGCTCGGGCTGCGCCACTCGCCGCGGATGCTCTGCAACGACTTCCGGCTGAGCAAGCGCACCGCCCACGTCCTGGGCGAGCTGGAGTACGACCGGGTGGGCTTCACCCACGGCCCGGAGATCGTCGACGGCGCGCGGGAGGCGGTCCGCAGCTTCCTCGCGAAGTCGGCGATGGCCTGAGGGGTACGGGCGCGGCTGCGTCCTTCAGGCCGTGCCCTCCATCAGGCCCCGGATGTAGCCGACGGCGTACAGCCGCCCCAGCACCCCGTACCCCGCCTGGGCGCCCACCTCGCCGTGCAGCGTCGGCACGTGGTCCGAACGCATCAGGCCGTCGAACCCGATGCCTCGGTAGGCCTCGATGCACGCCCGCATGTCCGTCGGCCCGGCGTCGTGCCAGGTCTCGACGAAGCTGTCGACGGTGCCCTCCACGTCCCGGAAGTGGACGAAGAAGACCTTCCCGCTGCCGCCCAGGTCGCGGATGGCGGCCGGGAGGTCGTCGGCCATGAGCCGGAAGTTGCCCTGGCAGAACGTGATGCCGTTCATCGGGCTGTCGGAGACCTCCAGGAGCCGCCGGAACCCGTCGACGCTCGACATGATGCGCCCGACGCCGCCCAGCGGGGAGATCGGCGGGTCGTCCGGGTGCATGGCCAGGCGCACCCCCGCCTCCTCCGCGACGGGGAGCACCCGCGCCAGGAAGTACTCCAGGTTCTCCCAGAGCTGCTCCTCCAAGATCCCACCCAGCGGGGACGGCGGCCCGGCCTCGAAGACCGCCCGGTCGAACCCGGTCACCGTGGAGCCGCCGCGCGACGGGACCGCGGTGCTGGTGCGCGTCCAGTTGCGGTCGGTCATCCACTCGTAGCACCAGACCGGTATCCCCAGCTCGCCCATGTTGCGCAGCAGGGTGCAGACGTTCTCGATCTCCTCGTCCCGGCCGGGCAGGCCGCGCTTGGCGAGGTTGAACGGCGGGCGCCACTCGATCACACCGAGGTCGAAGCCGTTGCGCTCGTAGAGGTCTTTCGTGCGGGCCATCGGCAGGCGGTCCCATGGCGCATCGTGCCCCGGCTGCGGCCGCGGGTCGCCGGGCAGCGTGCCCACCGCGTCCGTCACGCCCGCCTGGCGCATCAGCGGCCAGAGGCTGCCCTCCGCCCGGTCGGCCGGCAGCATCTCCGCGATCCTCATCGATCCCCTCCCCTGAGCCCGCGCCCGAACGTACCTCCGCATCCGCCCGCACCGACCGCCATCGGGACGTCGGCCACCGCGCGCCGGGCGATTCCTGTCGGTCGCCCGTGGGAGCATCACCCTGCCCGTGGAAGGAGACGCGATGACCCTCTCGTGGCCGAACCACCCGATCACCCTCGAGGAGTGGGAGGCACTGCCGGAGGACTCGGCGAACAAGCTCGAGGTCGCGGAAGGAATGCTCGTGATGTCCCCCAGACCCCTGTCTCGACACCAGAAGGCGGGGACGCGTCTCGAGACCCGCTTCGACGAGCAACTGCCGCAAGAGCTGACTGGCCTCACCGACGTCGAGGTGCTGATCACGTACGACCCGCTGACCATCCGTGCACCCGATGTGATCGTCACCCGTACCGAGCTGTTCGAGACCAACCCGCCTCGGTACCGGGCCGACGACGTTCTCCTCGCCGTCGAGATCCTCTCCACCGGCACCCGCCGGGTCGACCGGGTGCTCAAGTTCTCCGAGTACGCCGAGGCCGGCATCCCGCAGTACTGGATAGTCGATCTGGACGATCCGACCAGCCTGCTCGCCTACGTGCTGGTCGACGGCAACTACGAGCTGTCGGGCGAGCACACCGGCGCCGTCGGCCTCGACGTCGCAGGCCACCCGGTCTCGATCGACCTCCCCGCACTCACCCGCCGCTGACCGGTCGATACCGCAGCTTCCCGTTCGTCGTCAGAGCATGGAGATCGGAGTGGGACTGCCGAACGGCGGCGCGACGGTGGCGACGGAGGACCTGGTGCGGCTGGCCACGGGCGCGGAGGCGGCCGCGCTCGACTCGGTGTGGGTGATGGATCGCTGGCTGCGGCCGCGGCACCCGGTCGAGATGCCGGGGGTGCCGGTGCCGGTCGAGATGCCGGCGGACGGCTACGCGTGCGTGTTCGACCCGATCGACGTGCTCGCGCACATCGCCGCGATCACCACGCGGGTGCGGCTGGGCACGAGCGCGGTGCAGGCCGTGCTGCAGCCGCCGGTGTTGCTCGCCCGCCGGCTCGCCACGGTCGACCAGCTCTCCCGGGGCCGGGTGATCGCGGGCCTGGCCGCGGGGTGGATGCGCGAGGAGTTCGCCGCCGCCGGCCGCTCCCGTGCCGGCGGCGACCGGGTCGACGCCCACCTCGCGGCGCTGCGGGCGGTGTGGGGACCCGATCCGGTCGAGGTCACCTGCGAGACCTATCCCGTGCCGCCGTCGGACGTCGGGCCGAAGCCGTTCGGGCGGCGCACGATCCCGGTGCTGCTCGGCTACACGACGGCCGCCGGTATCCGGCGAGCGGCGCGCATCGCCGACGGGCTGCACCCCTACCGCACCGACGCCGACCAGCTCGCCGCCGACATCGCGCTGTTCCGGTCGGCGGCCGCCGAGGCCGGCCGCGACCCGGCCGCCCTGCCCGTCGTGTTGCGCGGCGACGCCGTCCTCGACCCCGCCGCCGGACGGGACCGCCCGCTGTTCCGCGGAACGGTCGCGCAATGGGCGGAGGACGTCGCCCGCGTCGCGGAGCTCGGCGTCGGGCACCTGGTGCTGCAGGTCGACGCCCCGGTCGAGGCCGCACTCTCCGCGCTCCACGACCTGCGGTCGCGGTCGGCGGACCACGACATGCGCGTCAGCCGAGGCGGACGTGGCGCAGGCTGACGGCGTAGCGGCGCAGCTGCCTGCGCACCCGGCCGTCGAGGTTCGGCACGATCGGCAGCCCCGCCGAACGCGCGATGTGCGTCGCGACGTCCGGGACCGGCAGGACGTCGGTGCGGATGTGCTCGGCGAACTCAGGTGCCTGGAGGCGGTCCAGGCACTCGTCGAGCTTCGTCACGGCGAAGCTCTCCCATTTCAACCCGAGCCCCCACCCCCGCTCGCGCAGCCGTCGCAGCACCGTGGCCCGCGAGGCCAGCAGCGCGAAGTGCCGCACCTCGTGCCCGTCCGCGCGCAGCCGGCCGACCACCTCGTCGAAGTAGTCGGAGTTGGTCAGCGTCATGGGCGCGATCACCGGGCCGTCGTGGTTGCGGAGGGCAAGGTCGAGGACCTCGCGGACGCCCGAACGCCACGCGGTGAGGTCCTGGAAGTCGCCGCGCAGCGGCCGGGGCGTCATCCGGTGCAGGCCGAAGCCGACCTCCTCCGGGTCGCACACGACACTGCCCGGCAGGCGCCGGTGCAGCTCGTACGCGGTCTGGGTCTTCCCGCCGCCGAACGGGCCGTTGATCCACAGCAGCATCCGGCGACCCTAGGGCATCTCATCATTCGAGAACCTGTTCCGCATCGCAGGATCCGTAGGGCATCCTAGCAACGGGCGCCACCCCGCCCGGCACACCGCTCGCCCTGCCGACCCAGGACGACCCCGCACTCCTGGATCGACGCTCGAAGGCGGCCCGTATGACCATCACCCTCTCCACCCGGCTGCACGACGTTCGCGGCTCGGCCATCCGCGACCTCCTCGCCCTGACCGCCCGCCCCGAGGTGATCTCGCTCGCCGGTGGTCTCCCCGGCACCGACCTGCTCCCGCGGGAGCGGATCGCGCAGGCCCTCGCCACGGCCGTGGCCGACCCGGCCGCCGTCCAGTACGGCGAGACCGCCGGTCTGCGGCCGCTGCGCGAGGTCGTCGCCGAGCACGAGTCCGAGCGGCTCGGCCGCACCATGGCCGCCGAAGCCGTCGTCGTGACCAGCGGCTCCCAGCAGGCGCTCGATCTCGTGGCGCGGGCGCTGCTCGACCCGGGTGATCCGGTCGTCGTCGAGGACCCGGTCTACGTCGGCGCCTTGCAGGTGTTCCAGGCCGCGGGGGCGACCCTGCACCCGGTGCCGGTCGACGCCGACGGGATGGCCGTCGACGTGCTCGCCGACCGGCTCGCCGCGGGCCTGCGCCCCCGGCTTGTGCACACCGTGTCGAGCTTCCACAACCCGCGGGGCGCCACGCTCAGCCCACCGCGGCGGGCGTACCTAGCCGAGCTCGCCGAGCGCTACGGCTTCCTCGTGGTCGAGGACGACCCGTACGGGCTGCTCGCCTTCGACGGGCATCCGCTCCCCACACCCGTGGCCGCCCACGGCGACCGCGTGGTGCGCCTGGGCAGCGCGTCGAAGGTGCTCGCCCCCGCGCTGCGGGTCGGCTGGCTCACCGGGCCCGCGCCGCTCTGCGCCGCGGTCGAGCGGCTCAAGCAGTGCACCGACCTGTGCACGTCCAGCCTCACCCAGCTCGTCACGGCCGAGCTGCTGGCCGACCACGCCTGGTTCGACGCTCACCTCGACCGGCTGCGCGCGGCCCTGCACGACCGGGCCGGAGCCCTCACCGGCGCCGTCGCGGGGGTGTTCGGCGACGCCGTCACCTGCTCCGTCCCGACCGGCGGCATGTTCTGCTGGCTGGAGTTCACCGATGGCACCCGCCCGGCCGACCTCCTTCCCACGGCGCTCGACCACGGCGTCGGGTACGTGCCCGGCACCGCGTTCGCCGTCGGGCAGGACCTGTCGGCCGCGGCCCGCCTCTGCTACGCCTCCAATCCGCCCGCGGAGCTCCACACGGCCGTGGAGCGGCTCGGCGCCGCCTGGGGCGCGAGCGCGACGTAGGGTTTCGCGGGTGCGCCAGATCCTCGAACTGCTGGAGCGCGACGCCCAGCTCTCCCACGACACCATCGCGACGATGACCGGCCTCCCGGTCGCCGAGGTGAGCGAGGCGATCGCGACCTGGGAGGCGTCCGGGGCGATCCGCCGGTACAAGGCGGTGGTCGACTGGGACGCCGTCGACGAGGACCCGACCAGCGAGACCGTCACCGCCTTCATCGACGTCTCGCTCGCGCCCGCCAGGGGCGTCGGGTTCGACGACGTCGCGGCGCGCATCGCGCGCTTCGACGAGGTACGCAGCGTCTACCTGGTGTCCGGCACGCACGACCTGCGCTGCACGGTGATCGCCCGCACGATCCGGGCGGTCTCGGACTTCGTGTCCCAGAAGCTCTCGACGATCGACCGCGTGCAGTCGACGGCCACGCACTTCGTGCTCAAGACCTACAAGCGCGACGGCGACGCCTTCACCGCGCAGGAGGCCGACCACCGGCTGCCGGTGACGCCATGAGGACGGCACGGTGAGGGAGCTCAACAAGGTCATCGCGGCCTGCCCGCCGTCGGGCATCCGCCGGTTCTTCGACATCGCCGCCGAGATGGACGACGTGATCTCCCTCGGCGTCGGCGAGCCCGACTTCGTCACGCCGTGGCGCGTGCGCGAAGCCGGGATCTACGCGCTCGAACAGGGCTACACCACCTACACCTCGAACGCCGGACTCCCGCAGCTGCGCGAGCTGATCTGCGCCGACCTCGCGAAGCGCTACGGCGCCGACTACGACCCGGGCGGCGAGTGCCTGATCACCACCGGCGTGTCCGAGGGTCTCGACCTCGCGCTTCGGGTGCTGCTCAACCCGGGCGACGAGGTGATCGTCCCCGAGCCCTGCTACGTGGCCTACGAGCCGTGCGTTGCGTTCGCGGGCGGCACGCCGGTGCGGGTGCCGACGCGCTGGGAGGACGGGTTCGCCGTCGACGCCGAGGTCGTCGCGGCCGCGATCACGCCTCGCACGAAGGCGATCCTCATCGGCTCACCCGCCAACCCGACCGGTGCGGTGCAGCCGCGCGCCGCGCTGGAGGCGCTCGTCCGGCTCGCCGAGGAGCACGACCTCTACCTGGTCTCGGACGAGATCTACGACCGGCTCACCTACACCGGCGGTCACACCTGCCTCGGCACGCTGCCCGGCGCCCGGGAGCGCACCGTGCTCCTGGGCGGGTTCTCCAAGGCCCACGCGATGACGGGCTGGCGGGTCGGCTGGATCTGCGCGCCGGCCGCCGTCGCGGAGCTGGCGGTGCGGGTGCACCAGTACACGATGCTGTGCGCGCCGCACATCTCGCAGCTCGCGGCCGTCGAGGCGCTCTCGGCGCCGGACGACGAGGTCGACGCGATGGTCGCCGACTACGACCGGCGCAGGCGCGTGTTCGTCAAGGGACTGCGCGAGACCGGCCTCGACTGCCCGGAGCCCGGCGGCGCGTTCTACGCGTTCCCCTCGATCCGCTCGTCCGGGATGGACTCGGAGACGTTCGCCGAGCGCCTGCTGCACGCCGAGCACGTGGCGGTGGTGCCCGGGAGCGTCTTCGGGCCGTCGGGCGAGGGCCACGTCCGTTGCTCGTACGCCACCGCGCTGCCGCTGCTGGAGGAGGCGCTCGTGCGCATCGACCGCTTCCTGCGCAGCAGCGCGGCGGGTTGATCAGCGGAACGCCTTCCGGTGGTCGTGCGCCCACTGAGGGAAGCTGCGTGACGGCTTCCCGGTGAGGTCCTCGACCTCGGACGTCACGAGGGTCGAGGCGGACCGGTTCTCCGCCGCCGACAGCAGGGCGTCCACCAGGGCGGACGGGCGCCCGTCGGCCAGCATCTGCGCTCGCGCGTCCCGGACGGGAACCTCCTCGATGCGCAGCTCCCGGCCGATCGCCGCCCCGATCGCCCGGACCTGCTCGGGGCGGCTGATCACCTCGGGGCCCGTCAGCCCGTAGGTCGCGCCCGCGTGCGCGTCGTCGGCGAGCACGCGGGCGGCGACGGCGGCGATGTCGCGCGGATCGACGACCGCCGTCGCCGCGGTGAGCGGGCCACGCACGATCCCGGTGTTGCGGATCTGCTCGGCCCAGGCCAGGGTGTTGCTCGCGATCGTGTCCGAGCGCAGCACCGTGTGCGGCAGCCCGTTCTCCCGGATCAGCCGTTCCATCCCGGCGTGCAGCGTGAAGATCGGGTCGGCCCGCTCCTCGGGCCCGCCCACACCGATCGACGACAGGTAGACCAGGCGCCGGGCGTGGCGGCCGATCGCCTCCAGCACCGCGGGCGCACCCTCGGTGGTGAGGAACGGCCACACGAGGAAGACCGTCTCCACCCCGGCCAACGCCGCGCTCAGCCCGGCCGGCTCGTCGAGGCGCCCCGTCGCGACGCCGACGCCGTCGGGCGGGGCCGCCCCCGGGCGCACGAGGGCGCGGACGTCGGCCGCTCCCGTGGCGCGGAGCTGGGAGAGCACGTGCCGGCCGACGTTGCCGGTCGCCCCGGTCACCAGGATCATCCGTCGTCCCTTCAGGCGGCGTCCTCCTCTTCGGCACGTGGGAAGAAGGGGAGCTCGAGGTAGACCTGATCCGCGGCCGCGAGGATCTTCGCAGCGTCGTCGACGGGCGGGTGGATGGCCTGGTTGATCCCCTTCTTGATCGCCCCGCCCTCGGCGCCCGCGACCATCACCCTGCGGTCCCAGCCGCGCGTGAAGATCCCGCCGGCGCCACCGAGGTCGAGGCACGTGACGTACGGGCCGGGCGTGAAGCCGCGCAGCGGCGCGCCGAGCAGGTCGGCTGCCGCGTTGTACCCGGCGACCTTGCCGAGCGGGGTGGCGTGCTGGCATGCCTGCATGGCCGTGTGCTCGGCGTCGAACGGCGCCGCGGCCGTGTCCCCGGCGACGAACACGTCGGGCAGGGCGCGCAGCTGCCGGTCCACCGGGACCCGGCCGAGGTGGTCGAGACCGTCCGCGATCTGCCGGGTGAGCTCGCTGGCCCGCATCCCCACGCACCACACCACCGCGTCCGCCTCGACCCGGCTGCCGTCGGACAGCACGGCGTACCCGTCGCCGACCTCCGCCACCGTCGTCCCGAGCCTGCGGTCGATGCCCAGCTGGTCGAGCGCCGACTCGATCTCGGCGCGGGGGCCGGGGCCGAGCTGGTGCCCGACCACATCCGAGCGGTCCACCACCAGCACCCGCCCCCGCTCGGCCAGCGCGGTCGCGGCCTCCAGGCCGACGAACCCGGCGCCGACCACCACGGTCGAGTAGCCCTCCCGGCCGCGCAGGTGGTCAATGAGCCGCCGGGCCCCGTCCAGGGTGTCGATGTCGAAGAGCCGTTCGCCGCCGGGCAGGCCGTCGGGCCGGACGAGCGCGCTGCCCGCCGCGAGGACCAGGCGGTCGTAGCCGATCTCCTCACCGTCGGCCACCACCACCCGCCGGCCGGTGTCGATCGTGCTCACCGTGGCCCGCAGGTGCTCGACGCCGATCGGCCCGAGGACCCTGCCGAGCTCGACCGTCGCCAGGTCCGGCTCCGGCTCGTACAGCCGCGGCCGCAGCACCATCTGCTCGTTCGGCGCGACGAGCGTGATGCGCAGGTCCGCGTCCCCGCGGGCCAGCGCCGCGCCCGCCGCGCTCCACACGCCGGCGAAACCGCCTCCGATGATCACAACGTGGGCCATTCGTGCCGTCCTCTCTGTCGTTGATCGGCAGGGAGACAAGACGGCGGGTTCAGATGTGACCGATGCGGGCGAGCTTCTCCGGGTTGGCCAGCCGCCGGAAGGCCGTGATCCGCCCGTCGACGACGTCCACGGTGTCGAGCCAGACCAGCTCGCCGCCGTCGAACGTCGCCAGTGCGGGCCTGCCGTTCACCTCGATGACCCGGAACGCGTCGGGGCGCCTGATCTCGATCTGCCGGACCGCCAGCAGCGCGACCTGCGCGGCGCCCACCACCGGCCTGCGCGCGGCGGTGACCTTGCCGCCGCCGTCGGCGACGTAGACGGCCTCGGGGTGCAGCAGCTCGATCAGCCCGGCCATGTCCCCCGCGTCCGCGGCCGCCTTGAACGCTTTGAGCACCCGTTCGGTCTCGGCCTTCGACGCCCGCGGCCGCTCCTCGACCGCAGCGACCCGGGCCCGGGCGCGGGAGGCGAGCTTGCGGCTGGCCGCGGGCGTACTGCCGAGGACGTCGGCGATCCGGTCGAACGGGAAGTCGAAGACGTCGTGCAGCACCAGCGCGACGCGTTCGGCCGGGCCGAGCGTCTCCATCACCACCAGCATCGCGGTGCTGACCGACTCGTCCACGAGCACAGCGGCGGCCGCGTCCGGACCGGTCAGCAGCGGTTCCGGCAGCCAGGGCCCCACGTAGGACTCCCGGCGGACGCGGGCCGACTTCAGCACGTTGTAGGCCGTCCGGGCGGCCACGGTCACCAGCCAGGCCCGCACGTCACGCACCGCGGACAGGTCGGCGGCAGCGGCGCGCAGCCACACCTCCTGCGTGACGTCGTCGGCGTCGGCCACCGTGCCGAGGATCCGGTAGGCCGCGCCGAAGACGGCGGAGCGATGCGCTTCCCAGTCGGCCTCGGCCAATGCCCCGCTCACAGGTAAGCAACTACCAGAGGACCTCCAGTAGTCGGACATCCACGGAGCGTAACCTTTATCCGGGGTTCATCCGACTGCAATCCGCACCCGGAAGCCTCGGGAGCATGGACAACACCGCCTGCCCGCTCTGCGCCCTGGAGCGCACCCCGGCCGATGCCACGGGCCTCGCCTGGAGCAGCCAGCACGAACCGGACGGCTCGATCACGTGGATCTGCCCCACCTGCACCCGTGCGCAGCTGTGGCGGATCGAGGCGCTGCTCGCGGTGGCGTCGCCGACCGCGCCGGCGGCACCGGTCCCGATGCGGCGCGCCGCTTGATCGGCACTGCCTGATGAACGTTGCTTGACGAAAACTGCCTGACGCCACCGCCTGATCAGGCGCGGCCCAACCCGGCCCGGAGCTCGCCGGCCAATCCCTGGAAGATCACCGGCCCGAGGTCCCGGCCTCGCCGCACCAGCCACGGCACGCCCCTGAACACCAGCCAGGCGGCCCGGTGCAGGGCCGTCACCTTGCGACCGCCGCCGCACTGCAGGCTCACCTCGCCCGGCACGGCGAAGCCGGCATCGGCGAGCAGCACGACGAGGCCTGCGGCGAGGATCCGGTGCCCCAGCTCGGACGGGTGCAGCCGGTCGACCGCCCAGGCCGCGCGCTCGTAACCGCCGGGCAACACGTCCAGATCGAGGACCCCGATGCCGTCGTCGAGCCCGGCGACGACCGCGTCGATGGCCAGGTTGAGCGCCACGACCCGGCGCCAGAGGGCCCGGCGCAGCGGAGCCGGCAGCGGGAACACCCGCGTGTGGTCGTGGTAGCGCATCAGCAGCACGTGCGCCCCGGCCGCGCGCAGCGCGGTCACCGTCGCGGCGAGGTCCGCCCCCAGCCGGACGGAGTCGAAGTCCGAGCGCAGGGTGTCGTTCATGCCGACGAAGACCACCGCGACGTCCGGCTCGGCCGCGAGGGCCACCGGGAGCTGGTCGCGGCGCACGTCGGCCATGCGGGCACCGGTGACGGCCGGGTTCACCAGGCGCGCGCCGAGCGCCCCGGCCAGCAGGACGGGGAACCCGCGCCATCCGCCGCCCGGCACGGGGTCTCCGAGCCCGGCGGCGGTGGAGTCGCCGAGCGTCACCAGCGTCCGGACGGGGCGGGGCTGCGGCGGCGGGACGAGTGCGAGTCGAGGCCGGAAGGGCTCGGGTGGCGGTGGCACAGTCGAGGGCTGCACGCTCACACCGCCACGATCACCGACCTCGGCTCACCAGGGGTGTTCGCGGGATGACGTGTCGAGGGCGATGGGACGAACGATCGGTGCGCTGACCAGCGAAGATCAGGCGACCGACCGGAAGGCGGGGTAGACCGGCAGCGTGCCGGGCGCGTCCGGGAACCGCTTCGCCAGTGCGTCGGCCACCGCGTCCCCGAGCTCGGCCGTTGCAGGGAGGCCACCGGTCTCGGCGGCCCGGGCCATCTGGCGCCAGTAGTGCCCCAGCGCGCTGCTGATCCGCGGCGACCGGGTGGCGTCGGGGCCGATCGGGCGGTCCCGCTCCCGGATGCGGGGCAGGAGCCACCACGTCGTGAGCCACACCCAGAGCAGCTGGGCGTGCAGCAGCCTGCGCTCGAGCACGCGGTGGTCGTCCAGGTCGGGCCACACGGCGGCGACCTCGTCGCGCCACGCGTCGAGCATCGTGTCGGCCAGACCGGCAGGCAGGGCGAAGCTCGCCTCGCACCCGGGGAACGGCACGCGGAAGTACGCCGCGTCGAGCGCGACGTCGCGGAAGCAACCCCATTCGAAGTCGACGAACCGCACGCCACGGCTGGTGACGAGGTTGTTGTCGGGACACGTGTCGGACGGGCTGAACGCCCGGTACCGGGTGCCGCCGAGCAGGCGGGCCGTCTCGTGGGCCTCCAGCACGGCCGCGGACGAGGCGTCGACCCCGAGCTCCCTGGCCAGCAGAGCCGGCCCCTTGGCGAGCGCGACGCGGGCGTCCTCGGCCACCGGGTCGCGCCAGGCCCGCTCCCCCAGCCTGCGCAGCAGCGCCCCGAAGTCGCCCTCGCGCCCCGCCGTGGCGGCCTGCATCCGGCCCAGCGCCCGAGCCCAGCTGAGCATGTTGCGCCGGGCGGCGTCCGGGTCGGGCCCGAAGAGCTTGTCGGCCAGGGTGGAGCTGCGCCCCAGGTCCTCCAGCACGAGCAGGCGGGCCTGCGGGTCGTGCGCGATCAGCACCGGGCTCGGGCGGGAGTCCGCCGGGAGCGCCGTGAACAGCTGGCAGCTCGCGACCTCGTAGTGGAACGGGTCGGGCCGGTCCGGATCGGGCTCGCCGAGGTAATGCTTGACGACGATCGTGCGCGGCAGCGAGAACGGGTTGCGCGCCAGCCGGGCGCGCGCCACCACCGACCGCTCGCTGCCCCCGAGATCCTCGGGGTCCGCGAGCACGACACCGGCGCCGGACCGGCGGGTGAGCAGCCGCTCGGCAGCAGCCAGCGCAGCGAGCACCGGCCTGGGAAAGCTGCCCAGGTCGCGAACCATCGTGTCGACCCTACCCCGCGGACAACCTTCGCCCGCCCCGTTCCGACCGCCTGCGGGCGAGCAGGAGCACGAGGGCGGCGGCGATGACGATGCCGACGAGGTTGACGGCCAGCTGGAGCCCGGACTGCATCGCCTGCACGTAGCGGCCCTCCACCAGGGCCACCGATGCGAACGCGGCGGCGGGCACGGTCGTCACGGAGATGAACACGCCGACGAGGGACGCCGATTTGGCGGAGGTCAGCGAGAGCATCCCGGCGGCCCCAGCGAGCAGCGCGACGATCAGCGAGAACGGCCCGACCTCGTAGATGAACGCCACCTGGTCGAGGTCGGCGAGCGCGGCGGTGGACAGCAGACCGACGGCGTCGAGCACGACAGACCCGATCGCCGTGACCGCCATGGCCAGCGGGAACCCGACGGCCAGCGCGAGTCCGCCGCGGCGGACGAGGTCGCCGCGGCGCAGCACGAGCCCCACGGCCACGGCCGCGAGCGGCCCGAACTCCGGCCCCAGCACCATGGCCCCCACCACCGTCACGGGCGAGTCCGTGATGGCGCCGACCGCGGCGAGCAGGCACGCGATGGTCAGGAACGCCTGGTAGCTCACCGACAGCCGGGACTCCTCGCCCGTGCGGGCCACCACCTCGTCCCAGATGACCGCGTCCTGCGGGTCGCCGGGTGAGGCTTCCACAGCGGCGTCGGCCGCGTCGGAGAGGCTGGTGTCGATCGCCTCGAGCGTCACACCGCCTCTGCGGTCGATGCCCAGCTCGCAGAGCTGTCCGAGCAGCTCGTCGGCGGCCTCGCGGGCGACGGCCGCCTCCACCACGTCACCGGCGGGCTGGAGGGCCGCTCCCCGCAGCACGGTGACGTGCGTGGCACCGGGTTCGGCGAGCAGGAGATCACGCACCGCGTCCGTCCGGTCGGCCGGCGCGATGATCCTCATGTGCAGCACGGGTTCACCCCCGCGGCTGCAATCACAGCTTGGTGGGCGGCTCGTCGGCGGCAGGCGACGCCGCCGGTGGTGCAGGCGGCGGCACCGCGTCGACGCCCGCCTCCTTGCGCTGCTCGGGCGTGATCGGCGCGGGCGCCGCGGTGAGCGGGTCGTAGCCGCCGCCGGTCTTCGGGAACGCGATCACGTCGCGGATCGAGTCGCCGCCGGAGAGCAGCATGCAGGTGCGGTCCCAGCCGAACGCGATGCCACCGTGCGGCGGCGGGCCGTAGGCGAAGGCGTCGAGCAGGAAGCCGAACTTCTCCCGCTGCTCCGCCTCGTCCATGCCGAGCAGCGCGAACACCCGCTGCTGCACGTCGGAACGGTGGATACGGATGGAGCCGCCGCCGATCTCGTTGCCGTTGCAGACGATGTCGTAGGCGTAGGCCAGCGCCTCGCCCGGCGCCTCCTCGAACCGGTCGACCCAGTCCGGGTTGGGCGAGGTGAAGGGGTGGTGCACCGCCGTCCAGCCCAGCTCGTTGCCCTTGTCGTCCCGGATGCGCTCGAACATCGGCGCATCCACGACCCACACGAACGACCACGCGCTCTCGTCGACCAGCCCGCACCGGCGGGCGACCTCGCCACGGGCCGCGCCGAGCAGGTCGCGGGCGTCGGACGGGTGGCCGGCGGCGAAGAAGATCGCGTCGCCGGGCGCGGCGCCGACGGCCTTCGGCAGGCCCTCCCGCTCGGCCTCGGACAGGTTCTTCACGACGGGCCCGCGCTCGCTGACCGTGCCGTCGTCGTCGACGAGCACGTAGGCCAGGCCTCGGGCGCCGCGCTGCTTGGCCCACTCCTGCCAGGCGTCGAGCTGCTTGCGCGGCTGGCTCGCCCCGCCCGGCATCACGACGGCCCCGACGTACGGCGCCTGGAACACGCGGAAGGAGGTGTCGGCGAAGTACTCGGTGAGGTCGGTGAGCTCGATCCCGAAGCGCAGGTCCGGCTTGTCGGAGCCGTAGCGGGCCATCGCCTCCGCGTAGGTGAGGCGCGGGATCGGGCGCGGGATCTCGTAGCCGGCGAGCTCCGACCACAGCGCCGCGACGATCGACTCGCCGAGCTCGATCACGTCGTCCTGCTCGACGAAGCTCATCTCGATGTCGAGCTGGGTGAACTCCGGCTGCCGGTCGGCGCGGAAGTCCTCGTCGCGGTAGCAGCGCGCGATCTGGTAGTAGCGCTCGGCACCGGCCACCATCAGCAGCTGCTTGAACAGCTGCGGGCTCTGCGGCAGCGCGTACCAGGAACCGGGACGCAGCCGGGCGGGCACGAGGAAGTCACGCGCGCCCTCCGGCGTGGATCGGGTGAGCGTGGGCGTCTCGACCTCGACGAAGCTCCGCTCGTGCAGCACGGTGCGCGCGATCCGGTTGGCCTCGCTGCGCAGCCGCAAGGCGGCCGCCGGGCCGCTGCGGCGGAGGTCGAGGTAGCGGTGCTTGAGGCGGATCTCCTCGTTGGCGTCGCTGTGCTCGTCGAGCGGGAACGGCAACGGCGCCGACTCCGAGAGCACGGTGAGCTCGGTGGCGGTGATCTCGATCGCGCCGGTGGCCAGGTCCGGGTTCTCGTTGCCCGCGGGGCGGCGCACGACCTCCCCGGTGACCTGCACGCAGAACTCCGCACGCAGCCGGTGGGCCCGCTCGGCCATCTCGCCCTCGCGGAACACCACCTGCGCCGACCCGGACGCGTCGCGCAGGTCGATGAAGATCACGCCGCCGTGATCCCGGCGGCGCGCCACCCACCCGGCGAGTGTCACGGACTGTCCGGCGTGCTCGGCACGGAGAGTGCCGGCGGGGTGGCTGCGCATCACGAGCCGAGGTTATCCGGCCAGGGCCAGCGCGTTTCCCGCACCCCAGGGCTCGAGCTTGCATTTCACTCGAACATTTGTTCGTATTGATTCGTGCGATGGGACAGCCAGCAGGTATCCGGCGACGGTGTAGGGCGAGAGCAAGCCCTACCCGGACTGCGCGGTCTGCTGCGGTCGGTCCGCACCCCGGAGTTCGCGGGCACCGTCTTCCACGAGGTCGAGGCCCGGTCCGCCCTCAACGAAGTGCGCGGTCCATCCCCCCTGCCGTTCCGCTGGACGATCAACCCGTACCGCGGCTGCAGCCACGCGTGCACCTACTGCCTGGATCCATCCACGCTCGTCCTGATGGCCGACGGTCGCCACAAGCCCATCGGTGACCTGGTGATCGGCGACGAGATCGTGGGCACGCAGCCGCGCGGCACCTACCGGCGGTACGTCGAGACCCGAGTGCTGGCCAAATGGTCCACCAGCAAGCGCGCCTACCGCGTCACCCTGGACGACGGCACCGAGATCATCGCCAGTGGCGACCACCGCTTCCTCACCGAGCGGGGGTGGAAGCACGTCGTCCGCCAGGCGCCGGGCGAGCCGCAGCGCCCGCACCTGACCACCAACAACCGGATGCTCGGCTTCGGGCTGGGCATGACCGCCGGCACGTATGCAGCACCGGTCGAGACCGTCGGCTACCAGACCGGTTACCTCACCGGGATGATCCGCGGTGACGGCATGCTGTTCGACGGCACCTATCCGGAACGCACCGGTCGAGGCGGGTCTCGCGTCACGATGTTCCGGCTCGCGCTCGCCGATGGCGAAGGGCTCGTGCACGCTCAGGCACTTCTCGAACGCGCCGGCGTGCGGACGACGCGACGACCGTTCGCACGTGGCACACCGACCCGTCGCCCGATCGACGCCATCTTCACCGCCCGCCGCGCAGACGTCCAGGCGATCCGCGAGATCATCAGCTGGCCTGCGGGAATGGAGCGGGACTGGGCGGCAGGGTTCCTCGCGGGGATCTTCGACGCCGAAGGCTCCTGCTCGAACGGCGTCCTGCGGATCTCGAACGCCGACGACGAGATGCTCACGACGACGGCCGCCGCTCTGAAGCTCCTCGGCATCCCGCACATCCGCGAACGGGCCCGCACGAACGGGGTGGCCACGATCCGCGTCACAGGCGGGCTGGCGGCCCGCCGCCGGTTCTTCGCGCTCACCGGTCCCGTGATCAGCCGCAAGCTCGGAATCCTGGGAGATGCGGTCAAGACGTCGACGTCGCTGCGGGTCAGGAGCATCGAGGATCTCGGGCGCACCCAGGAGATGATCGACATCACCACCGGCACCGGTGACTTCATCGCCAACGGTGTGATCAGCCACAACTGCTTCGCCCGGAACACGCACACCTATCTGGAGCTCGACGCCGGTCACGACTTCGATTCGCAGATCGTCGTCAAGGTCAACGTGGCGCGCGTGCTCGAGAAGGAGCTGCGCTCACGGCGGTGGCGTCGCGAGCCGGTCGCAATGGGCACGAACACCGACCCCTACCAGCGGGCCGAAGGGCGTTATCGCCTCATGCCGGACATCGTGCGCGCGCTGGCTCGGGCGGGGACACCGATGTCGATACTCACGAAGGGCACCGTGCTCACCCGGGACCTGCCGCTGCTCGCCGGCGTCGCCCGCGACGTACCGGTCGGGCTCGGCGTCTCGATCGCGCTGCTCGACCGTGGGCTGCAGCACCGAATGGAGCCGGGCACTCCATCGCCCGAAGCACGCCTCGAGCTCGTCCGGCGTATCACGGACGCCGGGCTTCCCTGCGGCGTCATGGTGGCACCGGTGCTTCCGCTCCTGACTGACTCGACCGAGGCGCTCGACACGCTGCTCGCCCGTATCGCAGAGGCGGGCGCGCGCGGCGCCACGGTGCTTGCGCTGCACCTCCGCCCCGGCACCCGCGAGTGGTTCCTCGCCTGGCTGAATCGGGAGCGGCCCGACCTCGTACCTGCATACGAGCGGCTCTACCGCCGCGGCGCGTACGTCGATCCGGGCTACCGCAAGGCGCTGTCGGAGCGGATCGGGCCGCTGCTCCGCAGGCACGGGCTGGCAGGGGGCGTCCCGACGATCCGACCTGCCGCGCCTCCACCAGCAGAGCCGCACGGCGAGCAGTTGAGCCTCCTGCCCCTTCCGGCACCGGGCTCGCCCGCGGGCCCCCCGGTCGGCTGATGGCGGGACACGTTCGTCGGAGCGGTTCCGCTGACGATGCGCGAAGCTTCCACAATGACTCACACCTTGGTGGTGATGGGCGTGTCCGGGGTCGGCAAGACCTCGGTCGCCGCCGCGATCGTCACGCGCACGGGTTGGACCTTCGCCGAGGGCGACGACCTGCACCCGGAGGCCAACCGCGTGAAAATGGCGGCCGGCACCCCGCTCGACGACGAGGACCGCTGGCCGTGGCTGCGCCGGATCGCGGCGTGGATCGGCGAGCAGGAGGCCGCCGGGCGCGACGCCGTGATCACCTGCTCCGCGCTGAAGCGCAGCTACCGCGACCTCCTGTGCGACGGGCACACATCGGTGCGCTTCGTGCACCTGCTCGCCCCGCCCGCGCTCCTGCAGTCCCGGGTCGACAACCGCCGCGGCCACTACATGCCGCCCGCCCTCCTCGGCAGCCAGCTCGCCGCGCTCGAACCGCTCGGCCCCGACGAGCCCGGCTTCGCGGTCGACACCGATCGCTCCCCCACCGATGTCGCCGACGAGGTGCTGATCCGGATCGCCGCCGAGCGGAGCACACCCGATGCGCCGAGCGGGCGCGAGCCGCGCTGACGGCGACCTGCACAGCCGTTCACCCCCAGGTAACGGGCCGGTGACCGCGCGGCAGCCACCGGCGAGCGGACGGGACGGGAAGGCGGCCGCACGCGTTGACAGGATGGGAACGTGCCTGCTGACCATCCGGACGAGCCCACCGGGACCGTGCGCGGCAGACGCGCGTCCGGTCGGCACCGGACCGATCGGGACGTCATGGGGCCACCCACGCCCGAGGTCGGGTTCGCCGCCGTGCACGAGCCCGACCGGCCGGCCGACCGACCGCGGCACGCACGCGGTCCCCAACCGCCCGACCGCCGGCCACCGGCCGGGGACGGCGCGTTCGACGACTGGTACGGCGGCGGCGCGTCCGACGCCGGTCGAGCCGGGGGCGAACGGAACGGTGCCCCGAACGGCGGCTGGGACGGTGCCGACCTGAACGGTTCCGACCGGAACGGCGCAAACTCAAACGGCGCCGAGCGGAACGGCGCCGATTCCAACGGTTCCTACCGGAACGGTGCCGACCGGAACGGTGCCGACCGGAACGGTGCCGATTCCAACGGCGCCGCCTGGAACGGGGCCGCCTGGAACGGGGCTGACCGGCGCGTCGACCGGAACGGGGCCGGCCCGAGCGCCGACTGGAACGGCGCTGGTCGGAGCGGTGCCGCCTGGAACGACACCGACTGGAACGGCATGGATCGGAACGGCGCCGATCGGAACGGGGACCGTCGGGGAGGCTCCGAGCGCGCGACCCGGCACCGGGACGACTTCCCCCCGGACACGGCGCACCGCGCTGACAGGTACCCGGAGCGCCCGTACGAAGCGGACACGTATGCCGCCGGCCCGTACCCACCCGATCGGTACGCGCCCGATCCCTACGCGCCTGATCCGTACGCACCCGATCCGTACGGCACCGCCTCGGACCGGCTCGGCGTCGACCGGTACCCGGCCGATGCGTCCGGCCCCGGCTCGTACCCCGAGCGCCGCACCGCCCGGTCGGGCCCTCCCGAGACACCCGGGAGCAGGGCCGACCGCACCGGGCCCCCGGCGGTCACCGACCGGTACCCGGCGCCGCCGCACGAGCCCCTGGCCGGCCCGGACCTCGCCCCGGAGTTCGAACCGGGCACCGACCCGGACAGCAACACCGGCGCTGTCACGATCGCCGGCAGCGACGTCACGGCCGACCCCGAGCGCCGTCGGGTACCGCAAGACCGGGCTCGCGGGCGCTTCGACGCCCCCGGTCCACTGCCGGACCCGGATCGGTCCGCCGACGCCCCGGCTTCGGCCGCGATGCCCAGCCGGCGACCGGGTGACCCACCCGGCGCCGTGGCCGACCTCTTCGTCGAGACCACCGCGGAGACACCCGCGCTGACCCCGGAGCTGCTGGGCCTGCACGACCGGGCCGCGGCCTCGACGGCGGCGAAGACGGACGAGGCCGACGAGACCGAGGAGGCCGACGAGACCGACCAGACCGACGACACCCCGCCGGCTCGCAGGCGGTTGCTCGGCGTGCCACTGCCGTTCCCGCTGCCCATCTGGGCCGCCCGGCTGGGCGGGGCGAAGGACGGTGTCGCAGCGGCAGGACCAGGCCTCGCGCACGGCCACGGCCACGGGCACGGTCCGGCCCGTCCCGCCGGCCGGAAGGTGCGGATCCTCATCGCCGCCCTGCTGGTGCCGTGCGGACTCGCCACGCTCGTCGGGCTCGTCGTCCTCTGGCCGTTCGGCGGCGTGCCCACCGCGGCCTACCCGGTCAGCCAGGAACCGGTGAAGGCGCAGGTGACCGCCATGACGGTCACCGACTGCAGCCCGGGTTCCGGCGACCGTTCCTGCGTCGCGCTCGTCGTCCACATGGCGGACGGGCCGCGCCCAGGCCGGGACCTCGTGCAGGTGATGCCGGTCGAGCCGGGCACCCCGCGGTTCGCGGTCGGTGACCACGTGGTGCTGGGCTGGTCCGGTAGCGACGCCGACGACGCGGGCTCCTACCAGGTGGTGGACTTCCAGCGTGGCGCTCCGCTGGCGTGGCTCGCGGGCCTGTTCGCGGCGGCGGTGCTCGTGCTGGGGCGGTGGCGCGGCCTGGCGGCGCTCGCCGCGCTCGGGCTCAGCTTCGTCGTGCTGCTGTTCTTCGTGGTGCCCGCGATCCTCGCCGGGCGCGACCCGCTCGCCGTCGCGGTGGTCGGCGCCTGCCTGATCATGTTCGCGGTGCTGTACCTCACGCACGGTCCGTCGGCCCGCACGTCGACGGCCGTGATCGGCACCCTCCTCTCGCTCGCGCTGATCGGCGCGCTCGGCGCCGCCTTCTCGGCCGCGGCCGAGCTCACGGGCCTCGACGACCAGACCAGCAACCTGATCGCCACCCTCGGCACGGGCGTCGACGCCCGCGGCCTGCTGCTCGCCGGGGTCGTCATCGGCGCGCTCGGTGTGCTCGACGACGTCACCGTCACCCAGACGAGCGCCGTGTGGGAGCTCCGTCACGCCAACCCCGGCATGAGTGCGCGCGGCCTGTTCGCGGCGGCGATGCGGATCGGGCGCGACCACGTCGCGTCGGCCGTGAACACCCTCGTGCTCGCGTACGCGGGCGCTGCGCTTCCGCTGCTGTTGCTGTTCTCGCTGTCCGGGCGGGGGTTCGCCGACGTCGTGACGTCGCAGGACGTGGCCACCGAGATCGTGCGGACCCTGGTGGGCAGCATCGGGCTCGTGGCATCGGTGCCGATCACCACCGCGCTGGCGGCCGCGGTCGCGGCGCGGGAGACGGTGCCCGCGGCCGAGAAGGCCGCCTAGCCCACCGTCCGCCCCCTGGGACAACGCTTGCCCCGGAGGCGTGCGAACGGTGATCCTCGAAGCGTGACCGCTCTTTCCGTTCAGCTCTACACCCTGCGCGAGCTGCTGGTCGAGGACCTGCCCGGCACCCTCGACCGCCTCGCTGAGCTGGGACTCGCCCACGTCGAGCCCTTCCGGCTCACCGACTACGCCGCGCAGCTCGGCCCGGCGCTCGCGGCGAGCGGGCTCACCGCGCCCACGGCGCACCAGCACGTCGTCGGCACCGGAGCGGAGGACGAGATCTTCGCCACTGCCGCCGAGCTCGGGGTGGGCACCGTGTTCGACCCGCGCATCGATCCGCAGCGCTTCGAGACGGTGGACGGGGTGGCGGCGGTCGCCGACGGTCTCAACGCCGCGGCCGCCGTCGCGGCGAAGCACGGGGTCCGGATCGGCTACCACAACCACGCCGAGGAGCTGTTGAGCGTCCTGGACGGCACGCCCGCTCTCGAGGTGCTCGCCGGGCACCTGGACGACGCCGTGGTGCTGGAGGTCGACACGTACTGGGCGGCCGTCGGCGGGCAGGACCCGGTGGCGCTGCTGGAGCGGCTCGGCGACCGGGTCACGGCCGTGCACGTCAAGGACGGACCGGCCACGCCGGACCCGATCGACCAGGTGCCGGTCGGGCAGGGCACGCTCCCCGTCCGGGACATCCTCGACGCCGCCCCGCAGGCACTGCGGGTCGTCGAGCTCGACGACACCAGGGGCGACCGGTTCCAGGCGGTCGCCGACAGCGTCGCGTGGCTGCGCGCCGAGGGTCTGGCGTGACGGGGCCGGTCCGCGTCGGGGTCATCGGTGCAGGCGTCATCAGCACCGAGTACCTGCGCAACCTGACCCGCCTGCCCGACCTGGACGTCCGGGCGATCGGCGACCTCGACGAGGAGCGGGCCCGCGCGCAGGCCGCCGAGTTCGGCGTACCGAGCGGCGGCTCGGTGGCGGCGGTGCTGGACGACGAGGCGATCGAGCTCGTCGTCAACCTCACCGTGCCGCGCGCCCACGTCGACGTCGCGCTGCAGGCGCTCGCCGCCGGCAAGCACGTGTGGAACGAGAAGCCGATCGGCCTCGACCGCGAGAGCACGCGCAAGCTGCTCGACGCGGCGCGGTCCGCCGGGCTGCGCGTGGCGACGGCCCCGGACACGTTCCTGGGCCCCGGGATCCAGACGGCGCGTCGGATGGTCGAGTCCGGCGCCATCGGCACCCCGCTCACGGCCCTGACGATTCTGCAGAGCCCGGGCCCCGAGTCCTGGCACCCCAACCCGGACTTCCTGTTCCAGGACGGCGCGGGCCCGCTGTTCGACCTCGGCCCCTACTACCTCACCGCGCTCGTCCAGATGCTCGGCCCGGTCGCGCAGGTCTCGGCGGTCTCCTCGACGGCGCGGGCCGTGCGCACGGTCGGGTCGGGGCCCCGCGCGGGGCAGCGGTTCGACGTCACCGTGCCCACCCACGTCGCCGCGATCTACCGGTTCGCGGGTGGCGCCAGCGCGCAGTGCCTGTTCAGCTTCGACTCGGCCGTCAAGCGGCGGACGATCGAGATCGCAGGCACCGACGGCACGATCGCCGTGCCCGACCCCAACACGTTCGCCGGCGAGATCGTGGTGCACCGCATGGACGGTGAGGTGGTCACGGTGCCGGCCGTCCCCTCCCCGACGACGCGCGGCACGGGGGTGCTCGAGCTGGCGCGCGCGGTGCGCGCCGGGCGGCCGGAGCGCGCGTCCGGAGAGTTGGGCGAGCACGTCCTGGACGTGATGATCTCCACGATCGAGGCGGCCGAGCGCGGCGTCCCGGTGGAGGTGGCGAGCACCGTCGAGGTCGCACCCGCCCTGCCGGAGGACTGGGATCCGGCGGCGCCGACACTGGTCCGATGAGCCCAACAGCCCCATCCGGTCGGCGTATCGCGATCGCCAGCTTCGTCGGTACGGCGATCGAGTTCTACGACTTCTACATCTACGGCACGGCCGCGGCGCTCGTGTTCGGCGCGGTGTTCTTCCCGTCGTTCTCGCCGCTCGCCGGCACGCTCGCGTCGTTCGCGACGTTCGCGGTCGGGTTCGTCGCGCGGCCGCTCGGCGCGATCCTGTTCGGTCACTTCGGCGACCGGATCGGCCGCAAGCGGATGCTGATCGTCTCGCTCGTGCTCATGGGCGGGGCCACGGTGGTCGTCGGCCTGATCCCGTCGTACGAGAGCATCGGCGTGCTCGCCCCCGTGCTGCTGGTGACCGCCCGGTTCGTGCAGGGAATCGGGCTGGGCGGCGAGTGGGGCGGCGCGGTGCTGCTCGCCACCGAGTACGCCCCGCCGGGGAAGCGCGGCCTGTACTCGGCGTTCCCGCAGCTGGGCCCGGCGGTCGGGTTCGTGCTCGGGAACGCGCTCTTCCTGGTGCTCGACGCGACGATGTCGGACGAGACGTTCCGCACGGTCGGGTGGCGCATCCCGTTCCTCGCCTCGGCCGTGCTGCTCGTGGTGGGCTACTACATCCGGATGCGGATCGCCGAGACGCCGGTGTTCCAGGCGGCGATGGAGCGCCAGGAACGCTCGCGGGTGCCGTTCGTCGACCTGCTGCGCAACCAGCCGCTGGTGCTGGTGCTGGCGACGCTGTCGTTCATCCTCGCGCACACGCTGTTCTACACGGTCACCACGTTCGCGCTGTCGTACGGAACCACCGCCCTGCACCTGGACCGCACCACGATGCTGCTGGCCGCGATGGTGGCCGTGGCCGTGATGGGCGCGGCGACGCTGTGGTTCGCGGTGCAGTCCGACCGCATCGGCCGCAAGCGGCTCTGCATCGCCTCCGCGGTGCTCGCCGCGGTGTGGGCGTTCCCGCTCTTCTGGCTGATCGACACCGGCAACGCGCTGCTGATCACGCTCGGCATGACCGGTGGGCTGCTCTGCTTCGCGATGCTCTACGGGCCGATGGGCGCGTTCCTGCCGGAGCTGTTCCGCGTGCGCTACCGCTACTCGGGCGCCTCGGTCGCCTACAGCGCGAGCGGGATCGTCGGCGGCGGGCTCACCCCGATCTTCGCGACGGACCTGCTCGCCCGCACCGGGTCGAGCGCGGCGGTCTCGGCCTACGTGCTCGTGATCGCGCTCGTGTGCGTGGCCGCTCTGGTGCCGCTGAGCGAGACGAAGGACGCCGATTTCACCGACGGGCTGACGTCGAGGCCGATCCGCTGAACCGGGCCACGATGCTCGCCTCGCCGTCCCGCTCGACGTGGTGGAGCACCTCCAGCGCACCGAACGCCGCACGCAGCTCACCCGCGGGCGCGCGGAACGGCCCGGGCCCCTCCCCCACCTCGGACAGCACGGTGACGACGAGCAGCCCGCCCGGGGCGATGCGGGCCACCAGCTCCGGGTAGCGGGCGGGATCGCGGAACCGCTGGCAGACCACGACGTCGTAGGTCCCGGCGTCGGGCAGCCCGGCGTCGAGGTCGTGCAGCAACCACCGCACGGGCACGCCTTCCCGGGCCGCGAGCCGGCGCCCCGCGTCCAACGCGACCGGCGAGACGTCCACCGCGTCCACGGCGAACCCCTGCGCGGCCAGCCAGACGGCCACGGCGCCGCGTCCGCAGGCCACGTCGAGGGCCCGGCCGCCGGGCGGGAGCAGCTCGGTCCGCCCGCGCAACGCGTCCGGCGGCGCGATCCCATCTGCGCCCGCTGCGACGGCAGCGGCATGACGGGAGTCCCAGCGATCGCGGTCGGCGTCAGCCACCGATCCAGCCTAGGTGGCCGCCTCCCGGCACCGACTTCACAAACCCCGTACCGGCTTCACACAGGGCGGGCCCTGTGTGAAGCACGGGCTGGGTTTGTGAAGTGGTTACGCGAGCGCCGCGACGACCGTGTCGACCGCCGCGTCCAGGTCCACCGACTGCTGCTCGCCCGTCGCCAGGTCCTTCACCGCGATGGTGCCGGCCTCCAGGTCGCGTTCGCCCAGGACGAGGGCGAGGCGGGCGCCGGAGCGGTCGGCGGCCTTCATCGCACCCTTGAGGCCGCGGCCGCCGTAAGCGAGGTCGACGCGGACCCCGGCCCGGCGCAGCTGTGCCGCGAGACCGACGAGGCGGCGCTTGGCGGCGTCGCCCAGCGGCACGCCGAAGACCTCGCACCGGGCCTCCGACCAGGGCGCGACGCCCTCCGCCCTGCAGGCGAGCAGCGTGCGGTCCACCCCGAGACCGAAGCCCACGCCCGAGAGCGGCTGCCCGCCGAGGGTGGCCATCAGCCCGTCGTACCGCCCGCCGCCACCGATCCCGGACTGCGCGCCGAGCCCGTCGTGGACGAACTCGAACGTGGTCTTCGTGTAGTAGTCCAGGCCCCGCACCATCCGGGGGTTCTCGACGTACGCGACGCCCAGGTCGTCGAGGTACTGCTTCACGGCGGCGTGGTGCTCGGCCGAGGCCGCGGACAGGTGGTCGATCAGGAGTGGCGCGTCCGTGAGCAGCGCACGAACCTCTGGCCGCTTGTCGTCGAGCACCCGCAGCGGGTTGAGCTGCGCGCGGGCGCGGGTGGGCTCGTCGAGCGGCAGGGCGGCGAGGAACTCGCGCAGCAGCTGCCCGTACGCCGGGCGGCACTCGGCGTCGCCGAGGGAGGTGATCTCCAGCCGGTACCCGGTGAGCCCGAGCGAGCGGAACCCCTCGTCGGCGACCGCGATCACCTCGGCGTCGAGCGCCGGGTCGTCCACGCCGATCGCCTCGACGCCCACCTGCTGCAGCTGCCGGTACCGGCCGGCCTGCGGGCGCTCGTAGCGGAAGAACGGCCCCGAGTAGCGCAGCTTGACCGGGAGCCCGTGCCGGTCAAGCCCGTGCTCGATCACCGCCCGGACGACGCCTGCGGTGCCCTCCGGCCGCAGGGTGACCGAGCGGTCGCCGCGGTCGGCGAAGGTGTACATCTCCTTGCTCACGACGTCGGTGGACTCGCCGACGCCGCGGGCGTAGAGCGCGGTGTCCTCGAAGACCGGCAGCTCCAGCAGGCCGTACCCGGCGCGCTCGGCGGCCGTCTCGAGCGCGGCGCGCACGTGGGCGAACCCGGCCGACTCCGGCGGGTAGTACTCCGGGATCCCCTTCGGCGCAGCGAAGCTCGTTGCGCGCTTCTCCTCCACCGCGGTCACAGTCCCCTCCCCCGCACGGGTGCTTCCACACCCTGCAGGAACGGGTTGGACGCCCGCTCGCGGCCCACGGTGGTGGTCGGGCCGTGCCCGGGCAGCACGACCGTGTCGTCGGCCTTTGTCAGCAGCTTGTCGCGCAGGCTCGCGAGCATCTGCTCGTGGTCGCCGCCGGGCAGGTCGGTGCGTCCGATCGAGCCGGCGAAGAGCGTGTCACCGGCCAGCACGACCTCGACGCCTTCCTCGGTGGGAGTGGTGAAAACGACGGAGCCGGGTGTGTGGCCCGGGGTGTGGTCGACGCGCAGCGTGAGCCCGGCCAGCTCGAGCGCGGCCCCGTCGGCGAGCTCGCGGACCTCCCGCGGCTCGCGCAGCTCGATCCGCCCGCCGAAGAACGCGGCCGCCTCCCGCGACAGGCCCTTCATGGGGTCGGCCAGCAGGTCCCGGTCGTCGGGGTGGATCCAGGCGGGGACGTCGTGGCCGTCGCACACCGGCGCCACGCTGAACGTGTGGTCGAAATGGCCGTGCGTCAGCAGGACCGCAACCGGGGTGAGCCGGTGCTCGGTGAGCAGCGCGTCCAGGGGCTCGACGGCGTCCTGGCCTGGGTCGACCACGACGCACGCCTCGCCCTGACCCGCTGCCACCACGTAGCAGTTGGTCTGGAACGAACCGGCGGGAAAACCTGCGACGAGCACATGACCAGCGTAGAGGGGACCGACCTCACCGCGACCTCTCAGGGTCGCTCGCTATCCTGCGGCCGATCGGCGGAAGCGAGGGAGTTTCGGTGACGACCAACCAGGTGCGGCGTGAAGCGGCCAAGCGCAAGCTGGAGAACCAGCAGAAGCGACGGGCCGAGCGGGCCCGCCGGCGCCAGCGCACCGCGATCATCACGTCCGTCTCGGTCGTCGTGGTCGTGGTACTCGCGGTGGTCCTGCTCTCCACCGTCGGCCTGCCCGGCGGCGGCAGCGACACGGCCGCGCCGCCCGCCGACGCCCCAACCCCGTCCGCTGCGCCTGCCGCGCTCGGCGACTGCACCTTCACGCCCACCCCGGACGAGCCCGCCGCGAAGCCCGCGCCGGTCCCGACGGTCACCACCGCGGGCACCAGCGGCACCGTCCCGGTCAACCTGACGACGAACCGCGGCCCCATCCCGCTGACGCTCGACCGGGCAACCGGACCCTGCGCCGTGGAGAGCTTCCTGAGCCTCGTCAACGCCGGCTACTACAACGGCACGCCCTGCCACCGGCTCACCACCGGCGAGGGCCTGAAGGTGCTGCAGTGCGGCGACCCGACCGGCGAGGGTACGGGTGGTCCGGGCTACACGATCAACGACGAGCCGCCCACCGGCCTCGCGCCCGCACCGTCCGGCGGCGGCTCGGTCGTCTACCCGCGCGGCACGCTCGCGATGGCGAAGACGTCGGCCCCCGACTCCGGTGGGAGCCAGTTCTTCCTCGTCTACGCCGACTCCACGCTCCCGCCGGACTACACCGTGTTCGGCACGGTCGGCCCGGAGGGCCTCGCCACGCTCGACGCCATCGCGCAGGGCGGGGCGGACGACACGAACGGTGCCGGCGACGGCGCCCCACGCACGGCTGTGACCATCGAGACCGCCACGGCCGCCTGAGCCGCGGCGGGTCCGGCCGGCGTCAGGCGGCGGGGACCACCAGGTCCCGGTCGACCTTGCGGTGGTAGCGCATGCCCGCGAGCCCACCGAGCACGGCGCCCACCAGGGTGACCACCAGCACGGCGACGGCGAGGGTGGCGGCACCCGCGGACAGCACGCCCCCGCTCATCGGGAGCCGGATCAGCTCGTCGAGCCGCGGACCCGAGACGACCCCGCTCACCGTGGCGATCACCGCCCCGATCACGGCCAGGAACAGGGTCCACAGCCACACGGCCACACCCTGCCGCGCGCCGGCGAACCGGGCCATCCGCCCGGCCACGTAGCCGCCGCAGTAGTAGCCGACGAAGATCGCCACCAGCATCAGGACCGCGCCGGCGACGCCCATGGCAGGCGCCGGCCCGGGAGCGGCCGTCATCGGGTTCAGCAGCCCCAGCGCGGCGCCGCCCGCCGTGACGATGGCACCCAGCAGGGCGGTCGTTCCGATGGCCGTCACCCAGCCGAAGAACGCCGAACCCCACCTGATGCGACCGAGGTGCCGCGCCTGTTCGGGCGCCAGGTTCGTACGCGCTTGGGTGAACGTGTGGAAGGGCTCGGTGCGTTCCGCCTCGGGGACCGTGCTCATGGGTCTCTCCTCCCTGTCGAGAGGATGTACCCCGATCAGGTGCGCGGCACTCAGCTGGCGCTCGTCACCCGGTACACATCGTAGACGCCCTCCACGTTGCGCACCGCGCGCAGGACGTGGCCGAGGTGCTTCGGGTCGCCCATCTCGAAGGTGAACCGGGAGACCGCAACCCGGTCCCGGGAGGTCTGGACGGACGCGGAGAGGATGTTGACCCGCTCGTCGGCGAGCACCTTCGTGACGTCGGAGAGCAGCCGGTGCCGATCCAGCGCCTCCACCTGGATGGCCACGAGGAACACCGAGCCCGGCTGCACCGACCACGCGACCTCGACGAGCCGCTCCGCGCGTGCCTGCAGGTCCTTGGCGTTGGTGCAGTCGGTGCGGTGGACGCTGATCCCGCCGCCGCGGGTGACGAACCCGAGGATGTCGTCGCCCGGCACGGGGGTGCAGCAGCGGGCGAGCTTGGTGTACATGTCGCCCAGGTCGCCGTCGGGGCCGCGCACCACGACACCGGCGTCGCCGCCGGTGCGTCGCAGCCGCACGGTGGACGGGGTGGCGCGCTCGGCGAGGTCCTCCTCCGCCTGCTCCTCTCCGCCCAGCAGCGCGACGAGCCGCTGCACGACGTGGCGGGCGCTGGCGTGCCCCTCCCCCACCGCTGCGTAGAGCCCCGAGACGTCGGCGAAGTGCATCTCCCGCGCGAGCGCGGACATGGCCTCGGCCGAGACGAGCCGCTGCATCGGGAAGGAGGTGCGGCGCGCCTCGCGGGCGATGGACTCCTTGCCCGCCTCGATGGCCTCCTCGCGGCGCTCCTTCGCGAACCACTGCCGGACCTTCGACTTCGCCCGCGGCGACGCGACGAACGACAGCCAGTCGCGGCTCGGCCCGGCGCCCTCGGCCTTGGACGTGAAGATCTCGACGACGTCGCCGGACTCGAGCTTGCGCTCCAGCGCCACGAGCTTGCCGTTGACGCGGGACCCGATGCAGCGGTTGCCCACCTCGGTGTGCACGGCGTAGGCGAGGTCGACCGGGGTGGACCCGGCGGGCAGCGTGACCACGTCGCCCTTGGGCGTGAAGACGAAGATCTGCTGCGCCCCGAGCTCGTTGCGCAGCGACTCCAGGAAGTCGCCCGGGTCGGCGGCCTCACGCTGCCAGTCGAGCAGCTGGCGCATCCACGCCATCTGCTCCACCTCGACGCCCTGGCCGTTGTGGGCGCCGCGGGTCTCCTTGTAGCGCCAGTGCGCCGCGATGCCGAACTCAGCCGTGTTGTGCATCTCGCGGGTGCGGATCTGCACCTCGAGCGGCTTGCCGTCCGGCCCGATCACGGTGGTGTGCAGCGACTGGTACACCCCGAACCGGGGCTGGGCGATGTAGTCCTTGAACCGGCCGGGCATCGGCTGCCACAGCGCGTGGACCATGCCCATCGCCGCGTAGCAGTCGCGCACCTCGTCGACGAGCACGCGGACGCCGACGAGGTCGTGGATGTCGTCGAAGTCGCGGCCCTTGACGATCATCTTGCGGTAGATCGAGTAGTAGTGCTTGGGCCTGCCCTCGACCGTGGCCTGGATGCGGGCCGAGTCGAGCTGCTGCATGACCTCGTCGATGACCTGCTTGAGGTACGTGTCGCGCGACGGCGCCCGCGTGGCGACCAGGCGCACGATCTCGGAGTACTTCTTCGGGTGCAGGATCGCGAAGGACAGGTCCTCCAGCTCCCACTTGATGGTGGCCATCCCGAGCCGGTGGGCCAGCGGGGCCAGCACTTCGAGGGTCTCGCGGGCCTTCTTCGCCTGCTTCTCCGGCGGCAGGAAGCGCATCGTGCGCATGTTGTGCAGCCGGTCCGACAGCTTGATCACCAACACCCGCGGGTCGCGGGCCATCGCGACGATCATCTTGCGGATCGTCTCGGCCTCGGCGGCGGTGCCCAGCTCGACCTTGTCCAGCTTGGTGACGCCGTCGACGAGGTGGGCGACCTCCTCGCCGAAGTCCTTGCGCAGCCGGTCGAGCGAGTAGTCGGTGTCCTCCACCGTGTCGTGCAGCAGCGCCGCGACGAGCGTGGTGGTGTCCATGCCCAGCTCGGCGAGGATGCTGGCCACGGCGAGCGGGTGGGTGATGTACGGGTCGCCGGACTTGCGCTTCTGGCCCGCGTGCTTGGCCTCCGCCACGTCGTACGCGCGCTGCAGGAGCCCGAGGTCGGCCTTGGGGTGCAGCGTGCGGTGCACGCTGGCGAGCGGCTCGAGCACGGGCGCGACGACGGCGACGCGCTGCGGAGTCATCCGCCGCGCGATGCGGGCCCGCACCCGGCGCGTGGCCGACGGGCGGGCCCCGTTCCCGTTCGCGTCCGGAGCGGGCGGGGTCGAGCTCGCAGCCGGGGACGCAGGCTGCTGCAGCTCCGTCATCCCGTCCTGCCCTCCACCTACAACAGTCTAGGCTTCCCCGGATCAGGCCGTCAGCAGGGCGTGCACCGGGACGTCACCAAGCCGTGCTCTGCCGTTCAGAGCGGTGAGCTCCAGCAACGCGCCGAATCCGACGACGGTGGCGCCCACCTCGGCCAGCAGGTCGGCCGCGGCCGCTGCGGTGCCGCCGGTGGCGAGCACGTCGTCGACGAGGAACACCCGCGCCCCGGGGGCCAGCGTGTCGGCGGGCAACTCCAGGGTGGCCGTGCCGTACTCCAGGTCGTAGGTGCGCGATCCGGCGACACGCGGCAGCTTGCCGGCCTTGCGGACCGGGACGACCCCGGTGCCCGCCACCACCGCGACCGCGGCACCCAGCAGGAACCCGCGTGCCTCGACCCCGGCCACCAGGTCGGCGTCCCCCACCAGCGAGGCGAGCTCGGTGGTGACGACCGTGAACGCCTCCGCGTCGGCCAGCAGGGGCGTGATGTCGCGGAACAGGATGCCGGGCGACGGGTAGTCCGGCACGTCCCGAATCAGCCCGGCCGCCCGCTCCAGCTCGGGCCCCGACTCGACCCCGGCGCCGGCGACCGTGACGGGACCGGTCACCGCTGCCGCTTGCCGGTGGGCCGGGCGGCCTTGCCTGCCGGACGGGCGCCGCCCCGGTGCTGCCCGCCGGGGCGGGCGTGCCGGGCCGGCGCGCTCGCGGCCGCCGCCATCGCCCGCTCCTTGCGCAGCTCGCCGGCGAGCACGGCGTCGTCGGCGATGTCCGGGTCGGTGTCGGCTGCCGAACCGTCCGCCGCGACGCCCGCGGCCTTCGCCCGCCGCGCCGCCACCCGCGCGGCCTGCTGCTGGTACCGCGGGTCGCGCATCTTGAGGTCGACGAGGATCGGCGTGGCCAGGAACAGCGACGACAGCGCACCGGCGATGATGCCGACCATCTGCACGAGCGCGAGGTCGGCCAGCGTGCCGACGCCGAGCACGCCGACGCCGATCACCATCAGCGCCACCACCGGAAGCACCGCGAACAGCGAGGTGTTGATCGACCGGATGAGCGTCTGGTTGAGCGCGAGGTTGGCCGTCTCGGCGTACGTGCGGCGGGTGAGCCCGAGCAGCCCGCGGGTGTTCTCCTTGACCTTGTCGAACACAACGACGGTGTCGTAGAGGGAGAACCCGAGGATCGTCAGCAGACCGATCACGGTGGACGGGCTGACCTCGAACCCGACGATCGAGTAGATGCCCGCGGTGACCACCACGTCGTGCAGCAGCGCGACGAGCGCCGCGACCGCCATGGTGCGCTCGAAGTAGAACGCCAGGAAGATCGTGACGAGCACGAGGAAAACAGCGAGCGCGATGAGCGCCTGGCGGGTGATCTGCCCGCCCCAGCTGCCGCTCACCGCGCTGTCGCTGATCACCGCGAGCTCCGGGGCGCCGGAGGACCCGATCGGCTGGAACGTGTCGAACAGCGCCTGCTTGAGCGGCACCAGCTGGCTCGCGTCGAGCGCCTCCGACCGGATGACGATCGACGCGGAAGCGCCGGCGCCCACCGCCTGGACGGCCGCCGGCTCGTGCCCGATCACCCGCTCGTAGACCCCGCGGACGGCCTCGACGTCGGCCGGGGCGGCCGCGGTGGCCGCCGGGAACTGGATCTGCGTGCCGCCGGTGAAGTCGATGCCGAGGTTGAACCCCCGGAACACGATGGAACCGATGCAGATCAGGACGAGCACCGAGAACGCGACGTACCAGACGCGCCTGCGCCCGACGATGTCGAACGCGCCCGTGCCCGTGTAGAGCCTGTTGAGGACCCCGGCCACGTCAGGCTCCCTTCGATCGACCGGCTGCGGCGGCGAGAACGCGCCTGCGTTCCGCGCCGGTGCGAGCGGCCTCGCCCAGCCCGGACAGGCCGGGGTTGCTGAACACGCGCGACTTGGCGACCAGCGCCACCAGCGGGTGCGTCACGAGGAACACCACGATCAGGTCGAGCACCGTGGACAGGCCGAGGGTGAACGCGAAACCCTTCACCTGCCCGACGGCGAGCAGGTACAGCACCGCAGAACACAGGAAGCTCACCGCGTCGGCGGACAGGATCGTGCGCCGCGCCCGCACCCAGCCCCGCGGCACGGCGGAGCGGAACGTCCGCCCGTCCCGCATCTCGTCCTTCAACCGTTCGAAGAAGATGATGAACGAGTCGGCCGTGATGCCGATGGCGAGGATGAAGCCGGCCACGCCCGCGAGGTCGAGGGTGAGCCCGATCCAGCGCCCGAGCAGGATCAGCACGGGGTAGACGATCGCCGCGGACAGCGCGAGCGACAGGATCAGCAGGATCCCGAGCACCCGGTAGTAGAACAGGCCGTAGACGAAGACGAGCGCCAGCCCGATGGCACCGGCGATCAGCCCGGCCTGGAGCGAGGCGAGCCCCAGCGTCGCCGACACCGTCTGGGCCTCGGACGACTCGAACGACAGGGGCAGCGACCCGTACCGCAGGACGCCGGCCAGCTGCTCGGCCTCCTTCTGGCTGAACTGTCCCTCGATCTGGGTGGCCCCGAAGATCGGCTGGTTGATCCGGGGCGCCGACACGACCTCGCCGTCGAGGGTGAACGCCGTCAGCTTGCCGACGTTGTTGGTCGTGTACTCGCCCCACACCTGCTGACCGGCCGACTCGAACGTCAGGCTGACGACCCAGCCGACCCCGGTGGTGTTCTGCTGCGCCTGCGCGCTCGCGATCTCGGTGCCCTCGAGGAACGACGGCCCGAGGATGTACTTCTCGGTGCCGTCCTCGTTGCAGGCCACCAGTGGCTTGGTCGGGTCGTCGTAGCCGCGGAGCGGGTCGCGCGCATTGCAGTCGAGCGTGAGCAGCGCCGTCTCCTGGACGGTCTGGTCGGTGCTCTGCCGCATCTGGCGGGCGGCGTCGACCTCGGCCGCGAGACGCGGGTCCGCAGGCCCGGTGGGGGCCGCGGCAGGCGGCGGGGCGGGCGGCGGGGTCGGGTCCTGCAGCGGCCGGCTGTACGCGACGGGGGCGACGTCGCGCTCGACCGTGTCACCCATCCCCTGAGGCTGACCCGTGGGAGGCGCGGGCGCCGTGGACGGATCGGCGGGAGCCGCGGGCGGGGCGCCCGGCTGCTGCCCGGCCTGCTCGCCCGGCTGCTGTCCCTGTTGCTGGGGCTGCTGCTGCGCCGCGTACGGCCCGCCGATGACCTCGCGGAACCGCAGCTGCGCGGTCTGCCCGAGCGAACGGGCCTGTTCGCCCTGCTGGCCGGGCACGGTGATCAGCAGGTTGCTGCCGTCGACCACCACCTCGGCGCCGCCGACACCGAGCCCGTTGACGCGCTGCTCGATGATCTGCTGCGCCTGCAGGAGCTGCTCGCGCGGCGGCTCGGCGCCGGTCTCGGTGCGGGGCTGCAGGGTGACACGGGTGCCGCCCTGCAGGTCGATGCCCAGCTTGGGCGTGGGGTTCCCGTCGCCGGTGAAGAACACCAGCGCGTACAGCGCGGCGACGACGGCGACGAACGCCGCCAGGTGCCGCCAGGGGCGGATCTGCCCCGGGGTGGATGCCACTGCTCGCGATCTCTTCCTGTCAGGTGCGACCCACCCGGTGCACCGGTGGCCGCGCGGACGCCGTCAGCTGCGGGCGGTGCCGTTCGTCGACTCGTCCTTCTTCTCGGGCGCCGTCTTCTCCAGCGAAGGCGTCGCCGGCTCGTCCTCGATGGCCGCGGTCTCCGTGGTGGGCTCCTCGACCGGAGCCTCCTCAGCGGTGGCCTGCTCGACGACCTTCTCGCGGACCGCGCCCCGCACCCAGGTGGTGACGATGCCGTCGGCGATCTCGATGTCGATCGTGTCCTCGTATGAGGCGTCGACGATGGTGCCGCGCAGGCCCGAGGTGGTCACGATGACGTCCCCGGGCTCGAGGGCGGCCTGCATCTGCTGCATCTGCTGCATCTGCCGCTTCTGGCGCCGCCCCGACAGGAAGATCGGGATGAACAGCAGCAGGATCAGCAGGGGGAACAGGAATTCCATGGGCCAACTCTCCGAATCTCCGCACGTCGTGGAGCCACCAGAGTCTGCCAGCCCCCGGTTCAGAACAACGCGGGAGGGCCACCCGGAGTGACGTCGGGTGGCGCAGCGATGCCCAGATGTGACCAGGCGGCGGCGGTGGCCACCCGGCCCCGCGGCGTGCGGGCCAACATTCCGGCCCGCACGAGGTAGGGCTCGCAGACCTCCTCGACGGTACCCGGTTCCTCTCCCACCGCCACTGCCAGCGTGGATACGCCCACCGGCCCGCCACCGAACGACTTCACCAGCGCTCCGAGCACCGCCCGGTCCAGCCGGTCGAGGCCGAGCTCGTCGACGTCGTAGACGGCCAGCGCGTCGCGCGCCACGGCGCGGGTGACGGCCCCGTCGGCGCGCACCTCGGCGAAGTCGCGCACGCGGCGCAGCAGCCGGTTGGCGATGCGCGGTGTGCCGCGCGAGCGCAGCGCGATCTCCTCGGCGCCGTCCGGGCGCAGGTCGACGTCCAGGATCACGGCGGCGCGGCGCAGCACGAGCTCCAGCTCGGCGGGCTCGTAGAACTCCATGTGGGCGGTGAACCCGAACCGGTCGCGCAGGGGCCCGGTGAGCGCGCCGGACCGGGTGGTGGCGCCCACCAGCGTGAACGGGGCGATGTCGAGCGGGATGGACGTGGCGCCCGGCCCCTTGCCGACGACCACGTCGACCCGGAAGTCCTCCATCGCGAGGTACAGCATCTCCTCGGCGGGCCGGGCCGTCCGGTGGATCTCGTCGATGAACAGGACGTCGCCCGGTTCGAGGTTGGACAGCATCGCGGCGAGGTCGCCCGCGCGTTCGAGGGCGGGGCCGGACGTCAGCCGGATCGCCGCGCCCATCTCGGCGGCCACGATGAGCGCGAGGCTCGTCTTGCCGAGCCCTGGCGGCCCGGACAGCAGGATGTGGTCGGGCGGCTGGCCGCGGCGGCGGGCCCCCTCGAGCACGAGCTCCAGCTGCTCGCGCACCCGCGGCTGCCCGATGAACTCGGTGAGGTTGCGTGGGCGCAGCGAGGCGTCGGCCTCGATGTCCTCCGGCTCGGGCGCCGGGGTGAGCGAGAGCTCGGTCACCGGCCCTTGCCACCCAGCCTCGTCAGCGCGGCCCGCAGCAGCGCGCTCGCGTCGGCCTCCCCGTCACCGGCCAGCACGGCGTCGACCGCCCCCTCAGCAGGCTTGGCCGCGAAGCCGAGGCCGACCAGCGCCTCCACCACCTGGTCGCGGCGAGGGTTCGCCCCGTTCGCCGCGATCGGCAGCGTCGCGGGCGAGGCCGCGGGGGCGACGACCTTGTCTCGCAGCTCGAGGGCGAGCCGCTCGGCGCCCTTGCGGCCGATCCCGGGCACCCGGGTGAGCGTGGTCAGGTCACCGTCGACGAGGGCGCGGCGCAGCGCGTCCGGGCTCAGCACGGCGAGCGTGGCGAGCGCGATGCGCGGCCCGATCCCGCTCACGGTCTGCAGCAGGCCGAACAGCTCCCGCTCCTCCTCGTCGGCGAACCCGAACAGGGTGAGCGAGTCCTCGCGCACCACCAGGGAGGTGGCGAGCCTGCCCTGCTCACCGCGGCGCAGCCGGGCGAGCGTGCCCGGGGTGGCCTGCACGGCGAGGCCGACCCCGCCGACCTCGACGACCGCGTGGTCGAGGCCGATCTCCAGCACCTCGCCGCGCACCGAGCTGATCACGATGCCTCCCCCGCACGTCGCGCGGCCTCCAGCCGCGCCTTGTGTGCGCGGGCGAGCTCGGCCGACCGCGCCTGCGCCTGCGCCATCCGGTCGAGCATCGGCGCGCGCCAGCAGTGGCAGATGGCCAGCGCGAGGGCGTCGGCCGCATCGGCGGGCCGCGGCGCCTCCTCGAGTGCGAGCAGCCGCGTGACCATCGTCGTGACCTGCTGCTTGCCCGCGCGCCCCTCGCCGGTGACCGCGGCCTTCACCTCGCTGGGCGTGTGGAACGCCACCGGCAGGCCGGCCTTGGCCGCGAGCATCGCGATGACGCCGCTCACCTGCGCCGTGCCCATGACGGTGCGGACGTTGTGCTGGCTGAACACCCGCTCCACGGCCACCACGTCCGGCCGGTGCCGCTCGATCCACCGCTCGACCTCGGCGCCCACGGCGAGCAGCCGTTCGGGCAACGGCGCGTCGGCCGGGGTGCGCACGACGTCCACCGCGACGCACCGCACCCGCCGCCCACCCGCCCCGTCGACGACCCCGAGCCCGCACCGGGTCAACCCCGGGTCGACGCCGAGCACCCGCACCCGATCTCCCCTACCCGATCATCTCCGCGAACAGCCGTTCGAGGAGGCAGGCTACCGGCGCGCCCTCGGGGCACCGCGGGGGACGCGCCGACGCGCGGGCTACGCGTTGGGCTGGGTGAGGCTGAACCAATTGCCGGAGTCGTCGCGGAACAGCGCCTCCACGCCGTAGGGCCGGGTCACCGGCTCCTGCGTGAACACGACCCCGCGACCCGACAGCTCTTCGAAGGTCTTCCGGATGTCGTCGGTGGTCATCGCCCCGGGACCCATCGCCCCCTTCGCCACGAGTGCACGGATCTGCTGGGCGCTCTCGGCGTCGTGGCCCATGCCGGGGTCGGCCAGGATGATCTCCACGTCCGGCTGGTCGGGTGGGCAGACGGTGAGCCAGCGGAACCCCTCACCCGCTCCCTCGAACTCACTGCCCATCCGCACGTCGCTGCGCACCTCGAAGCCGAGCTTCTCCGTGTAGAACTCCTTCGCCCGGTCCTGGTCCAGCACGTAGACGCAGGCGTGGGACAGCTTCCTGATCACCCGATCCTCCGATCCGTCGACGAGGACCGAGGCTAGGTCCAGCACACCGACGGTGGCTTCTCCCGGATTGCTGCGCCACCGGGCGGCGTCACACCCGCGTCGTCACACCCGTCCCGGCGCTGCGCCGGTCCCACTCGGCGAGCACGTCGGACGCGGTCGGCCGGGACGCGAGGCTCCCCGCCACGAACGCGACGAGCCCGGACGCGAGCCCGACGTAGATCGGCTCGTTCGCGTAGATGTCGCCCACCGCCGCCATCGTGGCCAGCGTCGCCACGGTACCGATGGCCATCGCCGCCACCGCGCCCACGATCGTGGCCCGCCGCCACACCAGACCGCCGAGGATCGGCACCAGCAGGCCGCCGACCAGGATGTCGTAGGCGATGGTCAGCGCGGCCACGACGTCCTGCAGGATGCACGCGATCACGATCACCACCACGCCGAACGCCGCGATGAGCACCCGGTTGCCCCGCACGTGCTCGTCTTCCGACGCGTCGGCAGCCCCGCTCCGAAGGCGCTGCACGATGTCCTTGCCGAACACGGTGGCCGTCGCGATCAGCGCGCCGCTCGCCGTGGACATGACGGCGGCCAGCGCCGCGGCGAGCACGAGGCCCGACAGCACCGGCGGCATGGTCGCGCCCACCACGGCGGTGAACGCGTCGTCGCGCTCCTCGAGGCCCGGGACGAGCACACTCGCCCCCATCCCGACCAGCGCGCCGGCCACGCCGTAGAGCAGGCAGTACACGCCGGCCGCCGCGCCCGCCCAGCGGGCGACGCCGGGGCTGCGCGCAGTGAACACGCGCTGCCAGATGTCCTGGCCGATGAGCAGGCCGAAGGTGTAGATGACGAAGTAGGTGACGATCGTGCTGCCGCCGATCGTGGTCAGCGAGAGCGCCTCCGGCGGCAGCGCGGAGAACCCGCCCGCCTGGACGAGCACGATCGGCAGCAGGATGAGGAAGATCCCGACGGTCTGGATGAGGAACTGCACGAAGTCGGTCAGGGTGATCGACCACATCCCACCGAGTGCCGAGTAGAGCACCACGACGAGGCCGCCGACGAGGATCGAGGGCACCCGCGGCAGGTCGAGCAGGGCGGCGAAGATCGTGGCGTAGGCGATCGTCGAGGTCACCGTGAGCATCAGGGTGTAGCCGAACATCACGACGCCCGACAGCACGCTCGCACCCGGCCCGTACCGCAGCCGGAGCATCTGGCTCACGGTGTAGACGCCCAGCCGCTGCACGCGGCCGGCGAACAGCAGGGACAGCAGCAGTACGCCGGTGCCGATCGCGACCACCAGCCACATGCCCGACAGCCCGTACTCATAGCCCAGCCCGACGCCGCCGATCGTCGACGCCCCGCCCAGCACGAGGGCCGACATCGTCCCGGCGTAGAGGAGCGGGCCGAGGCGGCGTCCGGCCACGAGGAAGTCCGACTCGGTGGTGGCGCGGCGCTTGCCCCAGAAGCCGAAGGCGATCATGGCGACCAGGTACACGGCGACGATGGCGACGTCCACGTCTCACTCCGTTCGTGTCTTCAGGTGGATGAGGGTCGGGCGGTCGGCCGACAGCGCGTCGGCCACGAGCGCGGTGACCGCGCCCGGGTCGGTCGCCCGCACGCCGAGGGCGCCGAACGCCCTGGCCAGCGAGGCGAGATCGGGCACCGGGAGGTCCACACCGACGGGCGGGATTCCCCGCGTCTCCTGCTGGTCGCGGATCTCCCGGTAGCCGCCGTTGTCGACCACGACGATCGGCAGCGGCAGCCGCAGGTCGACGGCGGTGGCCAGCTCCTGCACGGAGAACATGAACGCCCCGTCCCCCAGCAGAACCGCCACGGGGGCCTGCGGCCGGGCGAGCGACGCCCCGATCGCCGCCGGCAGGCCGTAGCCGAGCGTCGCATAGCCCGGGGTGTAGCAGAACCGGCGCGGCGCGAGGACGTCGAAGAAGTGGACCGAGCCCAGATAGGTGACCTGCGAGCTGTCGCCGGCGAGCACTCCGTCCGCGGGCAGCGCGGCTCGGACCGCGGCGTTGATCTCCTCGTAGGCTCCGGCGCCGCCCCTCGCCTCGGCGCGGCACGCCTCCCGCAGCTCGCCCGCCCTCGCGGCGCGCCCATCCGTTCCGACGAACGGCGCGTTCGTCGGATAGGTACCGACGAACGCGTCGCTCGTCGGATTCGCCGGGAGGGCCGCAAGCAGGGCCTGCAGGGTGGTCGCGGCGTCGCCGAGCAGCGCGACGTCCGCCGGGCAGTTCTTGTGCAGCTGTCCCGGGTCGATGTCGCAGCGGATCACCGCCGGCGCCGCGATCCGGCCCTCCCACAGGTCTGCGTCGCCGAGTTCGCTGCCCACCACGATCAGCGCGTCGCTGTCCGCGGTCGCCTTCTGCAGGGCCCGCAGCCGCACGGCGGCGCCGACGGCGAGTGGGTGCGACTCGTCGAGCACGCCCTTGCCGTTGACCGTGGTGGCGACGGGCGCGCCGAGCGCTTCGGCGAGCGCGCGAACCTCCGCCGCGGCGTCGACGGCGCCGCCGCCCGCGATCACCAGCGGCCGGCGCGCCCGGGCGAGCAGGGTGGCCGCGCGCCGCACGTCGGCGGCGTCGGGCTCGGGTGCCGCCGTGACAGCCCCGACCCACGGGCTGCCGCCCCACGCCCGTTCGAGGACGTCCAGGGGGACCTCGACGTGGACCGGCCGCGGGCGCGTTCCGCGGAACGTGGCGAACGCCTCGGTGACGGCGTCGGCGGCCTCCTCGGGGCTCTCGACGCGCCGGCTCCAGCGGACGAGGCGGTCCATCGCGCCGCTCGCGTCCTTCGTCTCGTGCAGCAGGCCGAGGTCGGCGCCCTCGGTGCCGGTCGGCACGCCCGGCGAGAGGACGAGCATCGGCTGCGACTCCGCGTAGGCGGTGGCGGCTGCCGTCATCGCGTTGGTCAGGCCGGGACCGCTGGTGGTCAGCACGACGCCGGGCCGCCCACCGACCCGCGCGTACCCCTCGGCCGCGTAGCCCGCGCCCTGCTCGTGGCGGGGCGTGACGGCCCGGATGCCGCACGCGACGAGGTGCCGGTAGAGCTCCAGGTTGTGGGTGCCCGGGATCCCGAAGACGGTGTCGACGCCGTGCGCGGCGAGCGTCTCGACGACGGCGGCCCCGCCGTTGCGCGTGCTCATTTCGCCGTGATCATTTCGCGGCGAGCACGGAGAGCAGCTCGTACGCCACGTGCGCCGCCGCGATCCCGGTGATCTCCGCGTGGTCGTAGGCGGGGGCGACCTCGACGATGTCCGCGCCGACGATGTCGGTCCCCACGAGACCGCGCAGCGTGTGCAGCAGCTCGCGGCTGGTCAGCCCGCCGGCCTCGGGGGTCCCGGTGCCGGGCGCGTGGGCGGGGTCGAGCACGTCGATGTCGACCGAGACGTAGACCGGGCCCTCGCCGAGGCGGGCGCGCATCCGCTCGACCACGGTGGCGAGCCCGTCGACCTGGTAGTCGTCGGAGCCGATCACCTGGAAACCGAGCCGGGCGTCGTCGGCGAGGTCCTCGGCGCCGTAGAGGGGCCCGCGGATCCCGACGTGCAGGCAGCGCTCCGGGTCGAGCAGGCCCTCCTCGCTCGCGCGCCGGAACGGGGTGCCGTGCGTGTACGGCGCGCCGAAGTAGGTGTCCCAGGTGTCGAGGTGGGCGTCGAAGTGCAGCACGGCGACCGGTCCGTGCGTGCGGTGCACCGAGCGCAGCAGCGGCAGGGCGATCGTGTGGTCACCGCCGACCGACAGCAGGCGGGCCCCGCCGCCCCGCAGCTCGTCGGACGCGCGCTCCACCGACCGGATCGCGTCCTCGATGTCGAACGGGTTGATCGACACGTCGCCCGCGTCGACCACCTGCTGGTCGGCGAACGGGTCCACCTTCAGCGCCGGGTGGTGCGGGCGCAGCAGCTTGGACGACGCGCGCACGTGCGCGGGCCCGAAGCGGGCGCCGGGCCGGTAGGACACCCCGGAGTCGAACGGCATCCCGAGCACCGCCACGTCCACGTCGGTGACCTGATCGAGGCGTGGCAGGCGCGCGAACGTTTCCGGTCCGGCGAAGCGGGGGGTGACTGTCGCGTCGACTGGTCCGAGCGCCATCGGCCCAGGGTGGAGGGCCGAGCGCTTTCGGGACATCGCCGCGACGTCTAACGTCGTCGCATCGAATTCGCCGGAACGTCCAGGAAACCCGCCCTGCTGACCGTCGCCGATCTGGTCGCCGACCCGGCGCTGCGGCTCGCGGTCGTAGCGGGCCGCGGCGGGCTCGGCCGCGAGATCGAGGCCGCGGCGGTGTCCGAGCTCGCCGAGCCCGGACCGTGGCTGCAGGGCGGCGAGCTGCTGCTCACGATCGGGCTCCTGCTCGACGAGTCCGACCCCGGCTGCGCCGCGTACGTCGCCGGGCTGCTCGCCGCGGGAGTGCGGGCGCTCGGGCTCGGGCTGGGTGCCGACCTGCGCTACCAGTCGGCCCCGGCCTGCCTCGTCCGAGCGGCAGAGGAGGCCGGCCTGCCGCTGCTGACCGTGCCGGACGGGGTGCCGTTCATCGCCGTCACGAAGGCGGTGTTCGCCTGGCGGGCGCGCGAGGAGCGCCGGCAGCTGGAGTGGGCGCTGCACACCCAGCGGGCGCTCACCGCGGCCGCCGTCCAGCCCGGCGGGCTCGCCGGGATCCTCGGCGCGTACGAGCGGGCCACCGGCCGCGCCGCGCTCGTCGTCGACCTGCTCGAGCGGCCCATCGCCAGCTCCCGGGCCGGGCACGAACCCCTCGTCGGCGACTTCACGGGCATGCTCGCCCGGGTCCGCGCCCAAGGTTTGCTCGGCGCCGCGGTCGACGCGGGCGCCGGCCGCAGGCGGGAGGTGCACCCGCTCGGCTCGCGCCGGCTGCGGGCCTGGCTGCTCGTCGCGGGACCTGCCGACCGGGTGGGCTCCAACCTCGTCACGGGCGACCTCGTCTCGCTGCTGTCGCTCGAGCTCGAACGCGTGCACGGGCTGGGCGCGACGCGGCAGCGCGACCGCGCGCAGGTGCTCGCCCGGCTGGCGCGGGGCACCGTCGACGACCTCGTCGCCGCACGCTGGCTGGACGCGGCGGGGCTGCCCGACGCCGACCTGCAGGCCGCCGTCGTCGCCGCGCCGCATGCGGCGGAGCTCGCCGCCGACATCGCCGGGGCCCTGCCCGACGCACTGACCCGCGTAGTCCGGATCGGGGAGGAGGAAGCCGTCGAGCTGGCCGTGCCGGTCGGCGTCGACCTGGCCGCCGTGCTGGCCACGCTCGCCCCCGCCCGCCCCGCCGGGATCGGCATCGGGGTGCGACCCGGAGCGCTCGCCGTGTCGCTGCGGCAGGCGCGCTCCGCGCTGCCGGAGAGCCGGATCACCGGCCGCCACGTGCACGCGGCCGACATCGCGAGCAGCCGCCAGCTGCTCGCGACCGTGCCCGCCGAACGGCTGCAGGGCTACGCCGACGCCGTCCTCGGCCCCCTCGACGCTGGCGAGCGCTCCGCCGAGCTCGTGCGCACCCTCACCGCGTTCCTCGAGCACAACGGCCACTGGGAGGCGGCCGCCGCGGCGTTGCAGGTCCACCGCCACACCGTCCGCAACCGGATCGCGACCGTGGAGGAGCTCACGGGCCGCCGGCTGGGCTCGGCCCACGACCGGCAGGAGCTGTGGCTCGCGCTGCGCGCCCGCGACCTCGCGCGCATGTCCGACGGCTGATGTTCCCCTGCGCGTCACCCCGCCGGCCACCGGCCGTCCATAGGGTCACGGCGTGAGTGACGGCCGGGTGTTGTTCCAGGAGTTCCTGCGCGCGCCGACGCGCGTCGCGACCGTGACGGCGAGCTCCGAAGCGCTGGTCACGGCCCTGCTCGCGCCGCACCAGCTCGACGGTTCGCGGGTCGTCGTCGAGCTGGGCGCGGGCACCGGCCGGGTCACCGACGCGCTGCAGCACCGCCTCCGCGGCACGGGGCGGCACGTCGCGGTCGAGATCAACCCGGTGCTCGCCGCGCGCCTCGCCGAGCGGCACCCGGCCGTCACCGTCGTGTGCGCCGACGCGGCCCGGCTGCCGGACGTGCTGACCGAGCACGGCATCGACCAGGCGGACGCGATCGTCAGCCTGCTGCCGTGGGCGGCCTACGCGGCCGCGCCCGTGCCCGCGCTGGCCGCCCGCGCCCTCGCGCCCACCGGCACGTTCACGCAAGCCACCCTGCGCGGCTTCCACCTGCTCCCGCCCGCGCGGAAGCAGGCCGAGGACCTGCGGGCGGCGTTCGGCTCGCTCACCGCGAGCCCCACGATCTGGCGGAACCTGCCGCCCGCCCGCGTCCTGATCGCCCGCGAACCCCGGCCCTAGATCGAAGCGAGCCAGCGCCGGATCTCCCGGCGGCTGCGCAGGCGGACGACGGGAGGAGCCGCGCCTCCCGCCAGCAGCTCCCGCATCCGGTGCCGGTTGCGGCGGTACGACGACCACGCCCACCGCAGGACGTGCTCCGGATCGGTGACGAACGTCCACAGCGGCGGCTCGACGTTCCCGTTCCACAGCTCGGTCCGGTGGAGCCGTCGGTGAACCGTGCGCCGCAGCAGCTGGCTGAACACCCGCCAGCGCGGCAGGTCGAGCCAGACGACCAGGTCCGCACGGGCCAGCAGCAGCGGCCGCACCGATCCGCCCTGCCATTCGGTGACCCAGCGTTCCGTGGCGGCGAACGCTGCCACGTCGGCCTCGAACTCCGCGCGGGGCACCCACTCCGCGCCGTGCCGCAGGGCGTCCAGCTCGTGGTACGGGATGCCGAGCCGGCCGGCGAGGGCCGCGGCGAGGGTGCTCTTCCCCGCCCCGGAGCAACCGGCGACGAGCACGCGGCGCGGGTGGTGCGGCAGCGGATCGGACGCGCCCAGCGGTGGCACGATCCGATGATCGCAGCCGCTTCCCTGACAGCACGTGTCCGGGTTGGCCCGTAGCGTCGCCCACCATGAGCACCTGGCAGGAGTTCACGACGGGGGCACCGCGGATCGCCGAGATCTTCACGCGACGCCACGCCAAGACCGGGAACCTGTGCATGCTGGCCACGCTCCGGTCGGACGGCTTCCCGCGGATCAGCCCCATCGAGCCCCGGATCTTCGAGGGGCGGCTGGTCCTCGCCGGCATGCCGGGCACGACGAAGTTCCACGACCTCGCCCGCGACCCCCGCTTCTGCCTGCACACCGCCACGGTCGACACCCACGTGTCCGACGGCGACGCGAAGCTCTTCGGGCGCGTGCACGACGAGCAGGACGAGGCACTGCACCAGCGGTTCGCCGACGCCCTCTTCGAGGAGACCGGTTTCGACCTGCGGGGGCGGGAGTTCCGGCCCTTCTACGTCGCGGACCTGACCGGGGCGTCGTCGGTGGAGATCGTCGACGGCGGGATGGCGGTGACGATCTGGAAGCCGGGCGAGCCGGAGCGGGTGGTGCGGAAGACCTGACGGACGCTTCTGCTGGCGGCTAGGCCTCTTGTCTTCCGGTCTCCCTGGGTTAAGGCCTCCTGTCTCAAGGTCTGCTGTTTCCAAGGCCTCCTGGCGGCGCCGCGCATTGTGCGGGGCCGCCCCTCACAGTTCAAGGGCGCTGCGCGTCGCGCCGCGATCGCTGGCGCGACCCTTGACCTGCGAGCCTCTGCGACCCCTTCAGGCCCGCTTCGCGGGCAGGCCCAAGGGCCTGCCCTCTTGGTGCGCGGCGCCGCCAGGCGGCCGGTGTCGGGCATCTTCTTGCCCGTCGCGCACCCGGTTTGTGCCCGCGCACCCCTTGTCGGTCCACGCTGCCGGCCGACGGGCAGCGTGGGACGAGAACGGGTGCGTGAACCTGGCGGATCAGCCGCGAGCAGTACATGACGGCCTCGCCCGCGACGCTGGCGTGCTCCTCGCGCCGATCAGCCTGGCCGCAACCGCCGCTGAAGCCTCGCTCCCGCTCCATGATCGGTGTTTCGGCGCGTTCCCGGCTGGATTTCGCCGTTTTCGCGCCGAAGCCTTGATCATGGTGGTGAGACCGCCTTCGGTGGCGCCGCGCGCCGAAGGGGCAGGCCCGGGCCTGCCCGCGAAGCGGGCCCTCAGGGGCCGTAGAGGCTCGCGGGTCAAGGGTCGCGCAGCGATCGCGGAGCGACGCGCAGCGCCCTTGAGGCGTGAGGGGCGGCCCCGCACGATGCGCGGCGCCACCGAAGGCCAGGTGAGGGGTTGCCCGGGACGAGCGCGGCGCCACCGAAGGCCCAGTGAGAGGTTGCCTCGACAGAGCCGCAGCCACGAATACGCCGGTCAGTGCGCCGCGTCGTCCCAGCTGCGCCCGTACCCGACGGAGACCTCCAGGGGCACGGACAGCTTCGCCGCCGCGCCCATCTCGCGCCGGACGAGCTCCTCCACCCGCTCGCGCTCGCCCTCGGCGACCTCGAGGACGAGCTCGTCGTGGACCTGCAGCAGCATGCGGCTGCGCAGGCCGTCGGCGGCGAGGGCGCGGTGGACGCCCAGCATGGCGACCTTGATGATGTCGGCGGCGCTGCCCTGGATCGGCGCGTTCAGGGCCATGCGTTCGGCCATCTCGCGGCGCTGCCGGTTGTCGCTGGTGAGGTCGGGCAGGTAGCGGCGGCGGCCCATGATCGTGGCGGTGTAGCCGTCCTTGCGGGCGATGTCGACGACGCTGCGCAGGTAGTCGCGGACGCCGCCGAAGACCTCGAAGTAGTCGTCCATCAGGGCGCGGGCCTCCTCGGTGGAGATCCGCAGCTGGCCCGACAGGCCGAACGCGGACAGGCCGTAGGCCAGCCCGTAGTTCATCGCCTTGATCTTGGCGCGCTGCTCGACCGACACGTCCGTCGGCTCGCAGCCGAACACCCGGGCCGCCGTGTCGGCGTGGAAGTCGTGGCTGGACCGGAACGCCTCGATGAGCGCGGCGTCCTCCGACAGGTGCGCCATGATCCGCATCTCGATCTGGCTGTAGTCGGCGGTCATCAGCTCGGCGTGGTCCGGGCCCACCACGAACGTCTCCCGGATCCGGCGGCCTGCTGCCGTGCGGATCGGGACGTTCTGCAGGTTGGGCTCGGTGGAGGACAGCCGGCCGGTGGCGGCGATCGTCTGGCTGTAGGTGGTGTGGATGCGCCCGTCGTCGGCCACCGACTTGAGCAGGCCCTCGACGGTGACCTTGAGCCGGGTGGCGTCGCGGTGCAGGAGCAGGTGGGACAGGAACTCGTGGCCGGTCTGCTCGAAGAGGGTCTGCAGCGCGTCGGCGTCGGTGGTGTAACCGGTCTTGGTGCGCTTGGTCTTCGGCATGCCGAGCTCGTCGAACAGCACCACCTGCAGCTGCTTGGGCGAGCCGAGGTTGATCTCCTTGCCGATCACGGCGTAGGCGTCCTGGGCGGCCTGCTTGACCTGGGCGGCGAACTCCGCCTCCAGCGCGGAGAGGGCCTCGTGGTCGACGGCGATGCCCGCGGTCTCCAGGTCGGCGAGCACGTACTCGAGCGGCAGCTCCAGCTCGGCGAGCAGCTCGGTGCCCCCGCGCTCGGCCAGCTCGGCGTCGAGAGCCTCGGCCAGCTCGGCCACTGCGGACGCGGCGACCATCTGGGCGTGCGCCCGCTGCGCGTCGGCCTCCTCCTCACCGCCGAGCAGCGACAGCTGCCCGGACTCGGCCTCGCCCTCGGAGCGCAGCTCGCGCCGCAGGTAGCGCAGTGCGAGGTCGGCAAGATCGAAGCTGCGCTGCCCGGGCCTGGCGAGGTAGGCCGCGAGCGCGGTGTCGTTGGTGAGCCCGGCGAGGGTCCAGCCGCGGCCGCGCAGCGCGTGGAGCGCGGACTTGGCGTCGTGGGCGGCCTTCGGGACGGACGGGTCGGCGAGCCAGTCGCCCAGCGCGGCCTCGTCGTCGGGCGTCAGCCGCGTGACGTCGAGGAAGCCGGCCTGCGGCACCCCGGCGGCCGCACCTTCGGCGCGTGCCTCCACGGTGGGCTCGCCGACGGCGAGCCCGATCCCGGACAGGTCGGAGGTGGTGACGCCGCCGCGCACCCCCGCGAACGCGACGCCGATGCGGCGGCCGTCGCGGGCGTGCTCGTCGAGCCACGCGCGCAGCGCGCCCGGCTCGATGGCGCCGCCCTGCACCTCGATGCCGCCTTCGGCCTCGGGTTCGGCGCTCTGCAGCGTGGCGAAGAGCCGCTCGCGCAGCACCCGGAACTCCAGCTCGTCGAACAGCCGGTGGACCGCGTCGCGGTCCCACGGCCGCACGACGAGGTCGGCGGGGGCGGCGTCGAGCGGGACGTCGCGGATCAGCTCGGTGAGCTGGCGGTTGAGCAGCACCCCGGCGAGGTGGGCGCGCAGGGCGTCGCCCGCCTTGCCCTTGACCTCGTCGACGCGGTCGGTGAGGTCGGCGAGCGAGCCGAACTCGCGCACCCACTTGGCCGCCGTCTTCTCCCCCACGCCCGGGATGCTCGGCAGGTTGTCGCTGGGGTCGCCGCGGAGGGCGGCGAAGTCGGGGTACTGGGCGGGCGTGAGGCCGTAGCGGTTCATCACCTCGGCCGGGTCGACCCGGGAGAGCTCGGAGACCCCCCGCTTCGGGTAGAGCACCATCACGTTGTCGCTGACCAGCTGGAACGCGTCGCGGTCGCCGGTGGTGATGAGCACCTGGAAGCCGTCGGCCTCGGCCTGGGTGGCGAGGGTGGCGATCAGGTCGTCGGCCTCGTAGCCCTCGACGCCGAACTCCGGGATGTTGAGCGCACGCAGGACCTCCTTGATCAGGTCGACCTGGCCGCGGAAGTCGTCCGGGGTGGTGGTGCGGTTGGCCTTGTACTCCGCGTAGCGCTCGTTGCGGAACGTGGTGCGCGAGACGTCGAAGCACACCGCGAGGTGGCTGGGCTGCTCGTCGCGCAACAGGTTGATCAGCATCGACGTGAAGCCGTACACCGCGTTGGTGGTCTGCCCGGTGCCGGTGCGGAAGTTCTCCGCGGGCAGCGCGAAGAACGCGCGGTAGGCCAGCGAATGGCCGTCGAGCAGCAGCAACCGCCTGCCCGTCGACGGCGGCGCGTCCTGCGCGGCGCCGGGCTTGCTGGACGTGGTGGTGGCGGTGCTCACGGGAGGCGAGTGTAGGACCACCCCCCGACAGTGTTGCCCCGCCGGCCGAGCGGAGTGGATCCGGGCGAACGGGGACGTCCGGACGGCGAGGGAGAGAATGCGGGAACCGGACGGACGGGTCCTCCGTTGCCGTTGTGACATGCGCGGCCTCACGTCCGGTTCATCCCGTTATGCTCGGCCGCGCTTAGCTCGAGACCAGGGGGGTTCGAGCCCTCCGTGAGAGATGTGGAGCAGTACGTGAGCGTCAGCCTCACCAAGGGTGGAAACGTCAGCCTCACCAAGGAGGCCCCCGGTCTGACCAACGTGATCGTCGGCCTCGGGTGGGACGTCCGCACCACCACCGGCACGGAGTTCGACCTGGACGCGTCCGCGATCGTCGCGGGTGCCGACGGCAAGGTCCTGTCCGACAAGCACTTCATCTTCTTCAACAACCTGGTGACCCCGGACGGCACCGTCGAGCACACCGGTGACAACCTCACCGGCGAGGGCGAGGGTGACGACGAGCAGGTCAAGATCAACCTGGCCGGGATCGGCTCCGACGCCGACAAGATCGTCTTCATGGTCAGCATCTACCAGGGCGACGAGCGCGGGCAGAGCTTCGGCCAGGTGCGCAACGCCTTCATCCGCGTGGTGAACGCCGCCGACTCCAAGGAGCTCGCGCGCTACGACCTCTCGGAGGACGCCTCCACGGAGACCGCGATGGTCTTCGGCGAGGTCTACCGCAACGGTGCCGACTGGAAGTTCCGCGCCGTCGGCCAGGGCTACGCGTCCGGGCTCGCCGGCATCGCGCGCGACTACGGCGTGAACGTCTGATCGCCCGTCGTGGCGATCGACTACACCAAACGGCCGCAGAAGAGCGGGGCTGACGCGGGCGGGGTCTCCCTGTCCAAGGTCACGCTCACCAAGGCTGCGCCCAGCGTCTCGCTCACCAAGCGGGGCGCCACGGGCGGCCAGCTGCGGATCAACCTGCAGTGGAGCGCGGGCGTGCAGGAGAGCCGCGGCCTGTTCGGCAAGCGCCGCGGCAACGCGATCGACCTCGACCTCGCCTGCCTGTGGGAGTTCTCCGACGGCAGCAAGGGCGTGGTGCAGGCGCTGGGCAACGCGTTCCAGGCGCCCTACCACGGAGCACCGATCATCCGGCTCGACGGCGACGACCGCTCGGGGACGGCGTCCGGCGGCGAGAACATGTTCATCGACCTGTCCCGCGTCGACGAGATCCGCCGCATCCTCGTGTTCACGTTCATCTACGAGGGTGTGCCGAACTGGGCGAGCGCCGACGGGATCGTCACCCTCCACCCGGCCAGCGGGCCGGAGATCGAGGTGCGGCTCGACGAGCCCGACCCGACCTCTCCCACCTGCGTGATCGCGATGCTGGAGAACCAGGGCGGGGACCTGGTGGTGCGCCGCGAGGTGCGCTACGTCCGGGGCGGCCAGGCGGACGTCGACGAGGCGTACGGCTGGGGAATGGAGTGGGCGCGCGGGCGCAAGTGACGCTCGCGCCAGGGATGAAGGTCGTGCCACACCGGGGTGGCGTCGTCGAGGGGGGCTACGCCGTGCGGCACTTCGGGTACTTGAGCGCGTCCGACACCGACGCGCTGTTCGAGGCTCCACCGGAGCAGTTCGGCCGCGAGAGCGATGCCGACCTGCTCTCGGTGGCCCTCGGCGCCACGCTGTACATGCCGGCGAGCCGTCCCGCGCTCGCCGCCGACGTCACCAAGCAGGCGACGGCCGGGGTCACCTCGGTCGTCGTCTGCCTGGAGGACGCGATCGCCGACGAGGAGCTCACCGAGGCCGAGGCCAACCTCGTCGAGGCGTTCACCGAGCTGCACGAGCAGGCGAGGACCGAGCTTCCGCTGCTCTTCGTCCGGGTCAGGGCACCGCGCCAGATCCCCGAGCTGGTGTCGCGCCTCGGGCCTGCGGCGGCCGTGCTCGACGGGTTCGTGCTGCCGAAGTTCACCGCCACTCTCGGGGCCGAGTACCTGCGGGCCGTCGACGAGGCCGACGCGTTGCGGGGGCCGGGACCGGTGCTGCGGGTCATGCCGGTCATCGAGTCCGGCGCCGTGCTGTACGCCGAGACGCGGGTCGAGGAGCTCACGCGGCTGCGCGACCTGCTGCACCGCGAGCGGCACCGCATCCTCGCCGTCCGCCTCGGGGCCACCGACCTGTGCGCGCTCTACGGGTTGCGGCGCTCGCCCGAGGTGTCCATCTACGACGTCAAGGTGGTCAGCGACCTCATCGCCGACGTCGTCAACGTGCTGGGCCGGGCCGACGGCACCGGCTTCACGGTCACCGGTCCCGTCTGGGAGTACTACGGCGGTCCGGAACGGATCTTCAAACCGCTGCTGCGGCAGTCGCCGTTCGTCGAGCACGACGAGCCCGACCTGCGCCGCCACCTCGTCTCCCGCGCGATCGACGGGCTGATCCGCGAGGTCACGCTCGACCGCGCCAACGGGCTCACGGGCAAGACCGCGATCCACCCGAGCCACGTGGCCGTCGTCAACGCGCTGTCGGTCGTCTCGCACGAGGAGCACCGCGACGCCGCGGACGTGCTCGGCGCCGGGCGGGCCGGTGGCGTGCTCGCGTCGGTGCACCGCAACAAGATGAACGAGGTGCGGCCGCACACCGCCTGGGCCAGGCACACCATGTTGCGGGCCCGGGTGTTCGGCGTGGCGGCCGACGGGGTGTCGTTCGTCGACCTCCTGGCCGCGAGCCTGCCGCGGTGACCCGGATCGCCGCAGGTGTGATCGACCGGCTCGGGGTGCGGCTGCACCCGACCGGTCCGGGTGCCGACCCGCGGGTGCTGCTCGGGCTCGCGCTGCGCCGCAACCCGCGCCGCGCCCAACTGCTCGTCTCGCGCGTGCTCGGCAAGCACGTGCCGACCGACCCACGCCTCGTCCGGGCCGCCGGGCTGCTGCTCGGCAGGCTCGTCGCCGACGCGCTCGCCGACCGCCCGGCCCGGGCACTGCCGATACCGGTGCTGCACGCCGCCGTGGAGGGCGACCGCACCGCGATCGCCGCCCTCCACACCGCGGCGCAGGCCGGGATCGAGGAGCCGCCCGACGCGCTGGTGCTCGGTTTCGCCGAGACGGCCACCGCCCTGGGCCACTGCGTCGCCGAGGGGTTGGGCGGTGCCGACGTGCTGCACTCCACCCGGCGGCCGGTCCCAGGGTTCGCCACGGCGGGCGGGTTCACCGAGGAGCACTCGCACGCCACCGACCACCTGCTGCTGCCCGCCGACCCGGACCTGCTCCGCGGCGGGCGACCGCTCGTGCTCGTCGACGACGAGCTGTCCACCGGGCGCACTGCCCTCAACACGATCACCGCGCTGCACTCGGCCGCGCCGCGGGAGCGCTACGTCGTGGCGGCGCTCGTCGACGTCCGGCCGGGGGACGGGGAGCTGGCCGCCGGGGTCGCGGCGCTCGGCGCGCGCCTCGACGTGGTCTCGCTGGCCCGGGGGGCCGTCGAACTGCCACCGGACATCGCGGAACGGGCGGCGGCGCTGCGGGCGGAGCTCGGTGCCGACCCCGACTCGGATGCACTCCCGGCGCGACTCGCTCGCACTCAGAACGCGACTCGCGCGCACTTGGACTGGCCCTCCGGGTTGCCGGCGGGTGCGCGGCACGGGTTCGGGCCCGCGCACCACCGCACGCTCGCCTCGGCCCTGCCCGCCCTCGCCGACTCGCTCGCCGTCGCGGCCGGGCTGCGGCGCGGGGAGCGCACTCTCGTACTGGGCACCGAGGAGCTGATGCAGCTGCCGCTGCGGCTCGCCCAGACCCTCGCCGACGCCGGTCACGACGTGGCGTTCTCCACCACCACCCGCTCCCCCGCCGTCGTCGTCGACGAGCCCGGCTACGCCCTCACCAGCGGGATCGCCTTCCCCGCCCACGACGATCCGGCGGACGGGCCCGGCCCGCGCTTCGCCTACAACGTCGGCGGCAATGTCGACGGGGCTGTCGACGGGGCGGCCTGGGACCACGTCCTCCTCGTCGTCGACCCGCCCGCCGACACGCCCGCGCTGCACACCGGCCTGCTGCCGGCGCTCGCCCCGTACACCCGCCGCACGACCCTGGTGGTGACTCCCTGAACACGCCCGACCCGCTGCGCGGGCCCACCTTCGGCAGCTACGCCCCCGACGAGGTCGGCTGGCTGCTCACCGACATCTCCCACCTCGCCCTCGAAGCGCCCACCGAGGAGCGCGAGGAGGCCATCCAGAGCGGCGGGGCGCACTACGCCGAGTCGCTCCCGCAGGAGTACCAGCCGGACGCGGAGTACCTGCAGCTGTACCGGTCGGCGCTCGCCGCGGGGGCGCGGCGGCTCGCGCAGGCGGTCGCCACCGTGGCCGAACTGGTGCTTGCCGAACGCGGCCGCGACGTCGTACTCGTGTCGCTGGCGCGTGCCGGCACCCCGGTCGGTGTGCTCCTGCGGCGCTGGGCGCGGTACGCGCACGGGCTCGACCTGCCGCACTACGCGGTGTCGATCGTCCGCGGCCGCGGCATCGACCGCATGGCCCTGCACCACCTCGCCGCCCACCACGACCCGGCCCGCGTCGTGTTCGTCGACGGCTGGACCGGCAAGGGCGCGATCTCGCGGGAGCTCGCCACGGCCCTCGCCGACCACGAACGCGACACCGGCGTGCGCTTCGACCCGGACCTCGCCGTCCTGGCCGACCCGGGCCGCTGCGCCACCACGTTCGGCACCCGTGACGACTGGCTGATCGCGTCCGCGTGCCTCAACTCCACGGTCTCCGGCCTGGTGTCGCGCACCGTGCTCAACCCGCGCCTGCTGCGGCCCGACCAGTACCACGGGGCCAAGTTCTACGCGGAGCTCGCGGCGTCGGACGTCTCGAACCACTTCCTCGACGCCGTCACCGCGGAGTTCTCCGGTGTCACCGACACCGCGCCGCCCGCCGGCCGCGTCGCGGACTTCGCCGGGCGCGCCGCCGTGGACCGGATCGTCGCCGAGTACGGCATCGGCGATCCCAACCTCGTCAAGCCCGGCGTCGGGGAGACCACCCGGGTGCTGCTGCGCCGCGTGCCGTGGCGGGTGCTGGTACGCGCTGATGCGCCCGCGGCCGACTTGGCGCACGTCCGGTTGCTCGCGCAGCGCAGGGATGTCCCGGTCGAGGAGGTGGCCGGCCTGCCGTACAGCTGCGTCGGCCTGATCCACCCCCGGTTCACGCGCGGTGCCACCGGCGCCGACGGGCTCGCGGCGGTGCGCTCGTGACGGTCGTCTGCCTCGATCTGGACCGCACCACGATCTACTCGGCCGCGGCGCTCGACCTGCGGGAGCCCGACCACGAGGCACCGCGGTTGCTGTGCGTCGAGATCTACAAGGGCGCCCCGCTGTCGTTCCTCACCGAGGCGGCGGCCGCCACGCTGCGGGATCTGCAGGACGTGGCCACGGTCGTGCCAACCACCACCCGCACTCCCGCCCAGCTCGCGCGCGTCCACCTGCCCGGCCCACCACCCCGCTTCGCGATCGCGAGCAACGGCGGGCACCTGCTCGTCGACGGCGGCGACGGAGTCCTGCGGGCCGACCCCGAATGGGACCTGGCCGTGCGTATCCGGCTGGCGACCTGCGCCCCGCTGGCCGAGGTGCAGGCCCACCTCCGGGCCCGGGGCGGGCCCTTCATGCTGGCGCTGCGGGAGGCGAGCGAGCTGTTCGCGTACGCGGTGGTCGACCGGGCCGCCCTGCCCGACGGCTGGGTGGACGACCTCGCCGCCTGGTGCGACCAGCGCGGGTGGACCGTGTCGCTGCAAGGCCGCAAGGTCTACGCCGTACCGGCGGGCCTGACCAAGTCGGCGGCCGCCGCCGAGGTGGTGGCCCGGTGCGGCGGCGGTCCGCTGCTCGCCGCGGGCGACTCGCTGCTCGACGCCGACCTGCTGGACGCCGCCGACGCCGCGATCCGCCCGGCACACGGCGAGCTGGCGCAGACCGGCTTCACCCGGCCCCACCTCGCCGTCACCGCCGCCACCGGCGCCGCGGCGGGCGAGGAGCTGCTCGGCCGGCTGTACGAGTGGGCAACCGATCCAGCTATGTCCGTTTCTGGCAGTCTGTGATCAACCGAAGATCGAGGAGAGGAACCCCATGGCGCTGTGGGACCAGCTCAAGTCCCGGCTGCAAGGACTGACCGCCGACACCAAGGTGCAGGTCGGCAAGTACCAGAACAAGGACTTCGCGAAGGCGAGCATGGCGATGTGCGCCCTGATCGCCGCCGCGGACGGCACGATCTCGGCCGAGGAACGCAGCAGGATGGTGGGCTTCATCGCCAGCAACGACGCGCTGTCGGTGTTCCAGCCCTCCGAGCTGCAGCAGCACTTCGAGTTCTACGCCTCGAAGCTGGAGAAGGACTTCGAGTTCGGCAAGCTCGAGTCGATCGCCACCATCGGCAAGCTGAAGTCGAAGCCGGACGCCGCCCGCGCGGTGATCAACGTCGGCATCATCATCGGCGGCGCCGACGGGAACTTCGACGAGAACGAGAAGCGCGCCGTCCGGGACGCCTGCAACGCCGTGAACATCCCGCCGGCCGACTTCGACCTGTAGGTCCCTGCGGTTGCAGCAGAGCCACTTTCCCGCAAGCTCCTTGCGCGGAGAGTGGCTTTGCTGCATCCGAGGCCAGCGCACACCCGGCACGCGACGGAGGACAGGCATGGACCAGGACTGGGTGCGGCACGCCATCTGGTGGCAGGTGTTCCCGCTCGGGTTCGTGGGCGCCGAACCGGAACTCGGCTCGCCCGACGAACCGGTTCGCCACCGGCTCGACCGCATCGTCGACTGGCTGGACTACGCGGTCGAGCTCGGTGCCTCCGGTCTCGCGCTCGGTCCGGTGTTCGCAGCCGAGACGCACGGCTACGACACCGTGGACCACTTCCGCGTCGATCCCCGGCTCGGCGACGCGGACGACCTCGCGCGCCTGTTCGCCGCCGCCCACGACCGCGGCCTGCGGGTCCTGCTGGACGGCGTCTTCAACCACGTCGGCCGCGGGTTCCCGGCGTTCGCCCGGGTGCTCGAGCAGGGGCCGGAGGCGCCGGAGGCGGGCTGGTTCCGGCTGAGCTGGCCGGACGGGACCGCGCCGGGTACGGAGCCCGCGTACGACACGTTCGAGGGTCATGGGAGGTTGGTCGCGCTCGACCACTCCAACCCGGCCGTCGCCGACCACGTCGCCGACGTCATGTGTTTCTGGCTCGACGCCGGCGCCGACGGCTGGCGCCTCGACGCGGCCTACGCCGTGCCGCCCGAGTTCTGGGCGGCGGTGCTACCGCGGGTACGCGCGCGGCACCCGGACGCCTACGTCGTGGGCGAGGTGCTCCACGGCGACTACCGCGACATCGTCGAGCGGAGCGGGTTCGACGCGGTCACGCAGTACGAGCTGTGGAAGGCCGTGTGGAGCTCGCTCGCCGACGGCAACCTCCACGAGCTCGCCTGGGCGCTGCAGCGGCACAACGACTTCCTGGAGGCGTTCGTCCCGCTCACGTTCGTCGGCAACCACGACGTCACGCGCATCGCGTCCGCCATCCCCGACGAGCGGCACCTGCCGCACGCCGTCGCGATCCTGCTCACCGTCGGCGGCACGCCGTCGATCTACTACGGCGACGAGCAGGCGTTCCGCGGCGTGAAGGAGCACCGGGAGGGCGGGGACGACGCGATCCGCCCCGCCTTCCCGGCCGACGGCCCCGCCGAATGGGGCCTGCCGACCTACCGGCTGCACCAGCAGCTGATCGGGCTGCGTCGCCGGCACCCCTGGCTGCACCGCTGCACGACCACCCCGGTGGAGCTGCAGAACCGGCGGGCGGTGCTGGAGTCCACCGACGGCGAGCACCGGATCCTGCTCGCCCTCAACCTCGACGACGACGCGGCCGACCTGCCCGTCCCCGGCGCGACGGAGCTACTCGCCGGGAGCGGGCAGCTGCATCGCACCGGCGATGCGGCCGCCCGCGTCGTCCTGCCGCCCCATGACTGGGGGGTGTTCGAGTAGTACGGCAGCTGGGAGCGCGCGAGTACTACAGGTGCGCGGCTGCGGCCGGCAGCAGGTCCTGGAACGTCCGGCCGCTCGCGGTGGCACCGATCGCGGTCATGCTCCACGCGCCCCCGTCGCGGCTGACCTTCGCCATGATCTGCGCGTTGTGCCGGCCCGAGCCGGTGAGCTCGTAGCGGGCCAGCTCCTCGTTCGTGGTCTCGTCGATCAGCCGGCAGAAGGCGTTCTCGATCTGGGAGAAGTCCTGGCCGGTGAACGAGTTGACCGTGAAGAAGATCTGCGCGGTGCCCGGCGACAGCCGCGTGAGGTCCACGACGATCGACTCGTCGTCGCCCTCGCCCGCACCGGTGAGGTTGTCACCGGTGTGCTGCACGGCGCCGTCCTGGCTGCGCAGCTGCCGGAACCACACGGCGTCGACGAGATTGCCGGCCGTGTCGAACAGCAGCGCGGACGCGTCGAGGTCGATCGACTGGGACTTCGAGCCGAACAGGCCGCGCTTCTTCACCGCGTCCCATCCGAGGCCCATCCGGACCAAGGTCAGGGTGCCGCCGCCGCGCTTGGCCAGCGAAACCTTCTGCCCCTTGGTCATGTTGATACTCACACGTACCCCCTCGTAGCGATGAACTGATCAGACGCTGGTGTGGTCGGCGGCCAGCTCGTCGGCCGTCTTGCGGGTCTCGACACCCTGCGCCGCCAGCCTGCGGTTGCGCAGGATGCTGCTGGCGAGCGCCGACAGGATGAACGCGACCCCGACGAGTCCGGTGACCACCTCGTTGACGTGATATCCGATTCCGACGAGCAGGATGGCAGCAAGGGCTCCGATCGCCCAATGGGCCCCGTGCTCGAGGTAGACGTAGTCGGCGAGCGTGCCCTTGCGGACGAGGAACACCGTGAGCGACCGCACGAACATCGCGCCGATGAGCCCGAGGCCGAGCGCGATGATGATCGGGTCGGTGGTGATCGCGAACGCGCCGATCACGCCGTCGAAGGAGAAGGCGGCGTCCAGGACCTCGAGGTAGAGGAACAGGAAGAAGCCGGCCTTGCCAGTGGCCTTGGCGAGCTGCGACGGGCCGGAACCGTTGCGGGGCCCGGCGGCGTCCTCCTCCTCGAAGGCCTCGAGCTGCTTCTGTCCGGCCTGCTCGAAGAAGTCCCCCAGCCCGTTGACGGCCAGGTAGGTGATGAGCCCCAGCGAGCCGGCGATCAGGACGACGGTGGGTTCGTCGGCGAGGAAGGTGGCCAGCAGCACGAGCGCGACGATGGCGATGACGACCGAGATCCGGTTGAGCTGCCCGATCCGGGCGAGCGGGCGCTCCACCCAGCTCAGCCAGGTGTGCTCGCGCTCGGTGAACACCCAGTCCAGGAACAGCATGAGCAGGAACATGCCGCCGAAGGCCGCGATCTGCGGGTACGCCTCGTTGAGGAGGTAGGCGTAGCTGGTGGGGTCGTCCTCCGGCCGTCGTTCGAGTGCCAGGGTGACGGCCTCGACCGGGTTGAGGTCCGCGGTGATCCCCACGATCAGCAGGGGGAACACCAGCCGCATGCCGAAGACGGCGATCAGGATGCCGATCGTGAGGAAGATCTTCTGCCAGAACTCGCTCATGCGCTCCAGCACGGTGGCGTTGACCACGGCGTTGTCGAACGACAGCGAGACTTCGAGGATGCCCAGGACCGCGCAGAGGATGAGCGCCTCCCAGCCCCCGTACAGGAGGGCGACGACGAGCGAGGCGGCCGTCACCGCATAGGACCAGCCGAAGATCCGAAGGTTCATGTCCTCTTTCCTGATTCCGTCTCGGGTCCCCGGCACGTCCGGGAGGTACGCCCGATTTAGGCGCGCCTGTCCAGTCTGCCCGAAACGTCGGAATCCGTGGGTCACCGCCGCCGAGATCACGTCCCCCGCGGGTTCGTCACCCGTCCGACCGGATCTCCCCCGAGCGCTCACCGTGCGCCGCCGCGCTCACGGCGTAGACCGGAACGGGTCCGCTCGGGGGAGCGCCGCCGTCCTCGATGGCGAGGTCACGGGTGCGGCCGACCACCCGCCACCGGCCGTCGGACGTGAGACTGCGGACGCGGTACTCCACGTCGCCATGACCGCTCCAGCTCACGTGCACCGCGCCGTCGGCCATCCGGACGGCACGGACGTCACGGGGCGGCTGCGGACCTGCCGGCGACGGGACGACCGTCGGGGCAACTGCCCGGGCGACCGCTGTCACGGCGTCCGAGCGGGTCTCCGCCGACGCACCACCTGCGTGCATCGCGATCACCGCGTACACCGGCACCTCGACCCCGACCGGAGCACCGCCGTCGTCCAGGGACGTGGTGTCGGTGCGGCCCAGCACCTGCCACCTGCCCTCCGGGGTCCGCCTGCTCACCCGGTACACGACATCCGGCGTGGTGGATGCCGCCCACAGCACCAGGACGTCGCCGCGGGCGTCCCTGGCCGCGCTCACCCATGCGGGCGGGGCCACCGGGATCTCCGCCAGCGCCGCCGTCGCGCCCGGGTGGCCCGGGCACTCGGAGAGCACGGCGGACAAGGCCCTGGCCCGGTCGGCAGCCGCACCGGCGAGAGCGACGGCGACGGCCCGGTCGGCCCGCTCCAGCGCGGCGCGCGCCTCGCGCAGCAGGTCGTCGGCGGCCTCACCGCGCGGCCCCGGCAGGTCGGCCGCCGTGCGCCGGAGCTCGTCCAGCAGGTCGGCGGCCTCGCTCCAGCGCCGCGCCTCTCGGGCGGCCACCGCGGCGCGCCAGCGCGTCCCCGCGGCCTCCAGCACGGTGCCGACCTCGTCGGCGACGGCCCGCACCGAGGTGCGCCCGTCGTCGCCCGCGTGCTGCTCGGCCACCCGGACGAGCCGCTGCGCCTCCGCGGGCCGGCCCGCCCGCAGCGCGGCGCGGGCGGCCTTCAGCGGTTCCTCCCACTCCCGGGCGGGCGGTGCGGCGGGGATGGGGGCCGGCGCGGGCGCGTCGACGCCCACCCCCAGCTCCTCGGCGAGCGCGGCGATCACCGCAGCCGCCCGCCTGCGGTCGAGCCCGAGCTCGAGCGCCTCCTCCAGGAAGTGCTCCCGGTCCTCGGCGACCAGCCGGTCCTCCACCAGCACCGCGGCGCGGACCCGGGGTCGCAGGTGCTCGGCGACATCGGCCGCCACCGCCTCGAGGTAGGCCTCGACCGCCTCCCGTCCGGGCTCGATCAGCTCGGAGGCGTGCACGAGCAGCTCATCCACCACGGCGCGCAACCGCTCCGGTGGTAGCTCCCGGGCCCGCGCCCGCCAGGCACCGGCCATGGCGCGCACCTGCTCCGCCGTGGCGTCCGGGCCCAGCCCGAAGAGCGCGAGCAGGGTGGGCGGCGCGGCATCGCCGGTGAGCCGGCCGAACTCGTCCAGGAGTGCGCGCACCTGCCTGCGCCGCTCCGGGCCGATCCCGGGCCGCCTCTCGGCAGGGGCGGCGGGCAGCACCCGGTGGCGGCGCAGCCGCCCGTCCACCTCGACGCGGCTCAGCCCGGCGAGCGCGCCCACCTCGTACAGTCCCTCGACCTTGTCGGCCGGGATCCCGCGATGGCGCTGCACGAGCCGCCTGATCGCGGCGTCGAGCAGCTCGAAGCGCGCGGACTCGCGTTGCTCCCGCTGCGCGCGCACCCGGGCCGCGGCCACCCGGCGACGGTGGCCGTCGAGCAACTCGGCGCTGCGCTCCGCGTGCCGCTGCACGAGGAGCCCGACGAGCACGCGGTACTTCGGGTGGTCGCGCTGGCGCTGCCAGGCGGCCCAGACCTCGGCGATCCGCTCGGCGACGGCCCCGTCGTCCAGGTCGTCGGCCGGGGGCAGGTCGTAGAGCTCGAACGGGTCCGACGCGTCCGGCCCGCCGCGCTTCTCGACGGGAGCGAGGACGCGCTTGCGGTAGTCGTTGGGATCGAAAGGAGCGAGCTCAGTCACGACGGCGGGTCTTCCCCAGCTGGTCGCGCTCGCGCGCCACCTCGGCCTGCGAGAGCGTGGCCCCGGTGGTGGCGGTGAGCAGCAGCGGGATGCCCGCATCGACGTGGAACGCGGTGACGTGCAGGACGCCGTCGAAGCCCATCTCGAAGGTCACCTGCACCTCGCTGCCCTCGTCGTAGCCGGGCGGGATGCCGCTGATCTCACCCATGATGAGGATCTTGACGTCCTCCGGGCGGGACGACTCGGCCTGCCCCTGCTGCTCGACGACGGTGACCTGGATGAGGTCCTGGTCGGCGCGCATGGTGCCGTACGAGCGACTGGTGCGGATGGGGAGTCGGTCGTTGCGGTGCACGAGCCAGGACGTCTCCAGCCGGCCGCTGAAACCGTTGACCGCGAGCACCCCGAACCCGCGGGAGACGACGGTGTCGACCTTGATCTCCACGGCGCGCCGCACCTGGGCGAGCGGCACCCCGTACGCGTCGGCGACCCGCCGGCAGGCGTCGTCCAGATCCGGGGCCGCGGCGTCGTCGAGCGGGACACCGTCGCGCAGCCGGCCGCGGGTGCGCAGGTCGGCGGCGACCATCCGCTCGAGCTCCTTCTTCTCCCCGTACAGCGCCGCGCCGCGCGCGACGGCGAGGTCGGGGTCGTGCAGCTGCGGTTCCAGGCCCAGCTCGTCCCGGAGGCCTGCTGCGACGGCCGGCATCCGCGAGGAGCCCCCCACCAGCAGCACCCGGTCGACGCGAGCGACCCCGCGGCGGGCGGCCTCGGCGAGGCAGGAGCGGGTGAGGTCGATCGTGCGGCGCAGCAGCGGCGCCGTCATCTCATCCAGCTCGGCCCGCGTGAGCCGGACCGTCGAGCGCGCGCCGTCGTGGGCTACGAGGACGTCGGTGCTGTCGGCGTCGGTGAGCTGGTGCTTCGCCCGCTCGGCGGCCAGCACGAGCGCCTGGGAGCCCGCTGAGTCGTCGAGGGGGTCCTCGGCGTCGGGGTTCTCCGTGCAGAACCGCCGCGAGAGGTGCAGCGCGATGCGCTCGTCCCAGTCGGCGCCGCCGAGCTGGTGGTCACCCTCGACGGCGAGCACCGCGATCCGCCGGTCGGCCAGCTCGATCACCGTGGCGTCGAAGGTGCCGCCGCCCAGGTCGTAGACCAGGACTGTCTCGTGCCGCCCCTTCGCGAGGTCGGCGCTCCCGTCCAGCCGCCCGAACCCGTACGCCAGCGCGGCCGCGATCGGCTCGGACAGCACGTCGACGACGTCGAGACCGGCGTAGGTGCCCGCCAGCACCGTGGCGCGCCGTTCCTCGTCGCCGAAGTAGGCGGGCACGGTGATCACCGCCGACGTCGGCGTCTCCCCCGTGGCGAAGGCGGCGTCGGAGACGAGGCTCTTCAGGATCAGCGACGACACCGCCGGCGCCGACCACCCCTTGCCGTGCGCCACGAACCGCCACTCGGCGTCGCCCATCCGGCGCTTCACCAGCGCGCAGACGTGCTCCGGGTCGAGGCGGGCCTCCCGGCGCGCCCCCTCCCCCACGACGTGCTCGTCGGGGCCGGCGAACAGCACCACCGACGGCGTGGTGGGCGAGCCGGCGAGACCGGTGAGCACCTGGGGCCGTCCGTCGAGACCGGTGTGGGCGATTGCGGAGTTCGTGGTGCCGAGATCGATACCGTGGACGGCCACGACCGCAGAGTAGCGATAGGTTCCCCCGGGTGGTTGACCCCTCACTTCAGGACATCGCGGACAAGGTGGACGACCTCTCGCGGCTCGTCACGCGGCAGTCCACGGCGCTCGCACGACTGGTGGACGGGGGCGCCCCCACCCGGCCGGACGTGCCGCTGCTCGTGGAGCTGCACGCCCTGCGCTCCGACGCGCTGGCCTGCGCCGCGACCACCCGAGCACGCAAGGAGCGCACCGCGTTCGAGGCGATCGCGGCCGGCCTGGAACGCCTGCTCGCCGGGCGCGGCGGCACCCTCGTCTCCCCTCGGCCGGGCGCGACGTTCAGCGCTGCCCAGATGGAGGCGGCGGAGGTGGTGGCCACCGATGACGCGGCCCTCGACCGCACCGTCGCCGCGCTCCTGGAGCCGGGGCTGGAGGTCGACGGGCGGTCGGTGCGCCCGGCTCGGGTGGTGGTGCACCGCCACCGGCCCCCGGAGAACGCGAACGGCGCCCCCACCAGGTAGGGGCGCCGTCGGTGGAGTGCCGGTCAGCCGACCTCGGCCATGACCTCGTCGGACACGTCGAAGTTCGCGTAGACGTTCTGGACCTCGTCGGAGTCCTCGAGGGCCTCGATCAGCCGGAACACCTTCTTGGCGGCCTCGGCGTCCAGCGGAACCGACATCGAGGGGAGGAAGGTGGGGTCGGCCGAGTCGTAGTCGATCCCGGCCTCCTGCAGCGCGGAGCGCACCGCGATGAGGTCGGTGGCCTCGGAGACGACCTCGAAGCTCTCGCCGAGGTCGTTGACCTCCTCAGCGCCCGCGTCGAGCACGGCCATCAGCACGTCGTCCTCGGTGAGCCCGTTCTTCGGGACGATCACGACGCCCTTGCGGGTGAACAGGTAGGCGACCGAGCCCGGGTCGGCCATCTGGCCGCCGTTGCGCGTCATCGCGAGGCGCACCTCGGTGGCCGCCCGGTTGCGGTTGTCGGTGAGGCACTCGATGAGCACCGCGACACCGTTCGGGCCGTAGCCCTCGTAAGTGATCGTCTGGTAGTCGGCGCCCCCGGCGTCGGCACCCGAGCCGCGCTTGATCGCGCGGTCGATGTTGTCGTTGGGCACCGAGCTCTTCTTCGCCTTCTGGATGGCGTCGAAGAGCGTGGGGTTGCCGTCAGGATCACCGCCGCCGGTACGTGCGGCAACCTCGATGTTCTTGATCAGCTTGGCGAACATCTTGCCGCGCCGAGCGTCGATGACGGCCTTCTTGTGCTTCGTGGTAGCCCATTTGGAGTGGCCGCTCACCGTCTAGTCCCTTCGCTGTGCACAGATCCCGTCGATGGTACCGGCGGCGGCCGCCCCGGCCCTTCTGACTCCTCTCGCCCGCCAATTCAGGTCAGCCTCACCTAAGATTGCGTCGTGTTCCTCCTCGCCCCTGACGAACCCGGCATCGGTGGGCTCCGTGACGAGCTGACCCGGCGCTCGCTGCTCACCGCCGCAGGCCTCGCAGGGATGCTCACCGCCTGCGGCAGCGCACCGGAGGCGGCGGCGCCCGCACGGAGCACTCGCAGCGTCACCCATCCCCTCGGCACGGCGGAGGTGCCGGTCGCCCCGCAGCGGGTGCTGTCGCTCGACTCCAACGGCGCGCTGCAGGTGAGCCTCGAGCTCGGCGCCCCGCTCGTCGCATCCGAGATCCTCGACGGCGCCGCGCCGGTCCCGCCGTACCTGCCGGCGCCGCCGCCCGGCTTCGAGTCGCTCGGGTTCAACCAGCTCGACCTGGAACGCGTCGCCGCACTGCGGCCCGACCTGGTCATCGGCAACGTCCAGCGGATCGAGGAGGCGTATGCCGAGCTCAGCCGGATCGCGCCCACGGTGACCTACCGCAACGCGGGCGCCGGCCAGGACTGGCGCGAGTCGGTGCGCACGATCGGCGACGTGCTCGGCGCCCTCCCCCGCGTCGAAGGGCAGCTCGCCGAGTACGCCGCGCGGGTCGAGGCCGTCGCCACGCGGTACGCGGATCTGATCGCAGGCTCCACGGTGGCACTGCTGCGCTTCACCGCATCGGAGCTGCGGATCGTGCGCGGCGAGATCTTCGGCGCCTCGATCCTCGCGCACGCGGGCATCCGCCGCCCGCCTTCGACCGACACCCCCGGCCCCAGCGCCACGTACGTCTCGCTCACCGAGGAGACGGTCGGCGTCACCGCCGACGCCGACGTCCTGCTCTACTTCGTGGGCGGGGGCGCGTCGACCCGCGACGCCGCGGCCACCGCGCAGCGGTACCTCTCCGGCGGACTCTGGCAACAGCTGCCCGCCGTGCGGGCGGGCCGGGTGGTGGAGCTCGACCCGGTGGCCTGGTGGGACGGCTACTCCGTGTCGGCGGCGCTCGCCTGTCTGGACGAGCTGGACGCGGCGCTGGCGGGGTGACCGCCCGCTGACGCTCCCCCGAACTGCCGGGGTGGCGGTACGACGTTCCGCGGAACGCACCCGCGGGTGGTCACACGCCGTCGAGGCCACCGCCCACCAGGCCTTCGGTGGCGCCGCGCATCATGCGGGGCCGCTTCGCGGGCAGGCCGTCGGGCCAGCCCCTTCGGCGCACGGCGCCACCGAAGGCGGTCTCACCACCATGATCGAGGATCCCCTCCCACAGAAACGGGCAAAAACGGCCGAGGAAGTCGGTCGCACACCGACTTCTGCGCTGACACACCGATTGCAGTCGGTGTGCGAGCACCGAAGTCGGTGTGCGAGCGCAGGAAGATGCCCGAGACCGGCCTCCTGGCGGCGCCGCGCGCCCGAGGGGCAGGCCGTTGGGCCTGCCCGCGAAGCGGGGTCTGAAGGGGCCGCAGAGGCTCGCAGGTCAAGGGTCGCGAAGCGATCGCGCAGCGACGCCGAAGGCGCCCTTGAGCTGTGAGGGGGCGGCCCCGCACAATGCGCGGCGCCGCCAGGAGACCCTGGAAAGAACAGACCTTGAGCCAGGAGTCCTTGACCCGGGGAGGCCGGAAGACAGGGGGCCTAACAGCGGATTACCCCGCCGCCGCCCTCACCAGCTCGCAGAACAGGCCGTGCACGCGCAGGTCACCCGTCAGCTCCGGGTGGAACGCGGTGGCGATCACCGACCCCTGCCGCACGGCGACGGCGCGACCGGCCGCCGCCCCGGCGTCGGCGCCGGTGAGGGTTCGCGCGGGGACGGTGGCGAGCACCTCGACCGCCGGCCCGACCGACTCCACCCAGGGGGCGCGGATGAACACCGCCCGGACCGGGCCGTCGGGGAGACCGGCGAACTCGAGGTCGGTCTCGAACGAGTCGACCTGGCGGCCGAACGCGTTGCGCCGGACCACGACGTCGAGGCCGCCGAGCTGCTGCTGGTCGGGACGGCCGTCCAGGACCTCGCTCGCCAGCAGGATCATGCCGGCGCAGGAGCCGTAGGCCGGCATGCCGTCGACGATGCGCTTGCGCAGTGGGTCGAGCAGGTCGAACGTCTGCAGCAGGCGGCTCATCGTGGTGGACTCGCCGCCGGGGATGACGAGGGCGTCCACCGCATCGAGTTCGGACGGGCGCCGCACCGGCACCGCACGGGTGCCACCGCAGGCCGTGAGGGCCGCCAGGTGCTCGCGGACGTCACCCTGCAACGCGAGCACGCCGATCACCGGAACCACGCCCTCCAGGGTACGTCGCGTCCGCCACCCCGATTCCCGGCACGCCTTTCAGCTCGCCCAGGAACGCGGGGGTGACGTCGACCGGGTAGGCGTCGAGCGCGAACAGGCGCGCCCCGACCCGGACGTGCACCGGCGTGTCGCCCGGGTGCGCGACGAGGGTGCGGCGCAGTTCGTCGACGGCGTCGGCGTCGAGGCGCTCGGGTGCGCAGGACAGCACCAGCGGCTCGGGCGCCGTGACGCTCAGGTCGAGCACGACCAGCGAGTCGCCGAACACCGACATGCGGTCCTCCCGCCAGTTCACCCGCCCCGTCACGGCAACCGCGGCGTCCTCGACGAGCTGTACGCCGAGCGCCGCGTACGTCCGCGCGAAGAACAGCACCTCCAGGCTCCCGTCGAGGTCCTCGAGGGTGCAGATCGCCCACGGCTCGCCCCGCTTGTCGACGCGCCGGTCGACGGCCGTCACCAGCCCGGCGACCGTCACCTCCCCCTCGCGGGGCCGGTCGGCGAGGAGCGCGGCGATCGAGCGTTCGGTGTAGCGGCGCAGCAGGTGCTCGGCGCCGTCGAGGGGATGCGCCGTGACGTAGAGGCCGAGCATCTCGCGCTCGTGGGCGAGCAGCTCCGCGCGCGCGTACTCCTCGGGGCACAGCCGCAGGTGCGCGAGCGGCGACGCCGACTCGGGCTCCGCGGTCTCCTCCCCGAAGAGGTCGTACTGACCCGTGGCCGCCCGCCGCTTGAGCGGCACGACGGCGTCGACCGCCGCCTCGTGGACCTCGATCACGGCCCGGCGCGTCGCCCCCATCGACTCGAAGGCGCCCGCCTTCGCGAGCGACTCGAGCGCCCGTTTGCCGCACACGGCGAGCTCGGAACGTTCCATGAAATCGGCGAACGAGCGGTACGGCCCACCCTCCTCGCGGGTGCGCAGGATCGACTCCACGACGCCCGCGCCGACGTTGCGCACGGCCTCCAGGCCGAACCGGATGTCGTCGCCGACGGCGGCGAAGCGGCGCGCGGACGAGTTGACGTCGGGCGGGAGAACGCGGATGCCCAGCCGGCGGCACTCCGCCAGGTACACCGCCGACTTGTCCTTGTCGTTCCCCACCGAGGTCAGGAGCGCCGCCATGTACTCCACCGGATAGCGCGCCTTCAGGTACGCCGTCCAGTAGCCGACGAGCGCGTACCCGGCGGCGTGCGACTTGTTGAACGCGTACCCGGCGAACGGGAGGATCGTGTCCCACATCGCCTGCACCGCCTCGCCGGAGAACCCCCGGGCGCGCATCCCGGTGCGGAAGCCGTCGAACTCCTCCTCCAGGACCTCCTTCTTCTTCTTGCCCATCGCCCGCCGCAGGACGTCGGCGCGGCCCATCGAGTAGCCGGCCACCCGCTGCGCGATCTGCATGATCTGTTCCTGGTAGACGACCAGGCCGTGGGTCTCGGCGAGGATGTCGTGCAGGGGCTCGGCGAGCTCGGGGTGGATCGGCTCCACCCGCTGGCGGCCGTTCTTGCGGTCCGCGTAGTTGTTGTGGGTGTTCATCGCCATCGGCCCGGGCCGGTACAGCGCGTTGACGGCGATGATGTCGCCGAAGCCGGTGGGGCGCATGCGCCGCAGGAGCTCCCGCATGGCGGCGCCGTCGAGCTGGAAGACACCCAGGCTCTCGCCGCGGGCCAGCAACGCATAGGTCTCGGGGTCGTCGAGCGCGACGTTCTCGAGGTCGACGTCGACGCCCCGGTTGGCCCGGACGTTGTCGATCGCGTCCCCGATCACGGTGAGGTTGCGCAGGCCGAGGAAGTCCATCTTCAGCAGGCCGATGGCCTCGCAGGACGGGTAGTCCCAGCCGGTGATCAGCGCCCCGTCGTCGCGGCGCCACAGCGGCACCGTGTCGATCAGCGGTTCGGCGGACATGATCACGGCGCACGCGTGCACGCCCGCCCCGCGCACGAGGCCCTCCAGCCCGCGCGCGGTCTCGACGATGGTCGCCGCGCTCTCGTCGCGCTCGATGAGCGCCCGCACCTCGGCGGCCTCGGCGTACCGCTCGTGCGCTGGGTAGACGATCCCCGACAGCGGGATGTCCTTCGCCGCGACCGGCGGCGGAAGGGCCTTGGAGATCCGGTCGGCGATCGCGTAACCGGCCTGCCCGAAGTGGACGCGCGCGGCGTCCTTGATCGCGGCCTTGGTCTTGATCGTGCCGAAGGTTATGACCTGCGCGACGCGGTCGGCGCCGTACTTCTCGGTTGCGTAGCGCACCATCTCGCCACGGCGTCGGTCGTCGAAGTCCATGTCGATGTCCGGCATGGACATGCGCTCGGGGTTGAGGAACCGCTCGAACAGCAGGCCGTGCTGGATCGGGTCCAGGTTCGTGATGCCCAGGGCGTACGCCACCAGCGAGCCGGCCGCCGAGCCGCGGCCGGGCCCGACCCGGATCCCGACGCCGCGGGCGTGCGCCATGAGGTCGGCGGTGATCAAGAAGTAGGCGGGGAAACCCTTCTGGACGATGACCTCGATCTCGAAGTCGGCGCGCTCGCGGTAGGTGTCCGGGACGCCGCCGGGCAGCCTGCGGCGCAGCCCCTCCGTCACGCTGTGCCGCAGCCAGGACGCCGCGTCGTGACCCTCCGGCACGTCGTAGACCGGCATCCGGTCCTGGTGGTCCCACACCTGCCCGTACGACCCGATCCGTTCGGCCAGCTCGAGGGTGTTGTCGGCTGCACCCGGCACCTCCACGTCCCAGTAGGCGCGCATCTCGGCCGGTGACGCGAGGTGGTAACCGTCGCCGTCGAAGCGGAACCGCGTCGGGTCGGTGAGCGTCTTGCCGGACTGCACGCAGAGCAGTGCGGCGTGCGTGGACGCCTGGTTGCGGGTGACGTAGTGGGAGTCGTTGGTGGCCAGCGGTGGCAGTTCGAGGGCCCGGCCGATCTCGAGCAGGCCGTCGCGGACCGAGCGCTCGATCGGGAGCCCGTGGTCCATCAGTTCCAGGTAGACGTTGCCCGCACCGAACAGGTCCTTGAGGTCGGAGGCGGCCTGCATCGCCTCCGCGCGCTGGCCGAGCCGCAGCCGGGTCTGCACCTCGCCGGACGGGCATCCGGTGGTGGCGATGATCCCCGTCGCGTGCCGTTCCAGGAGCTCGCGGTCCATCCGGGGCTTGCGGTAGTAGCCCTCGATGCTGGCGAGCGAGGAGAGCCGGAACAGGTTGCGGAGGCCGGTCGCGTCCTGCGCCAGCAGGGTCAGGTGGGTGTACGCGCCACCGCCGGAGACGTCGCCACCCTCGCCGAGCTCGTCGGTGCCGCGCTGGTGCGACTGGCCCCAGAACACGGGCTTGCGGTGGAACCGGCTGGCCGGCGCCACGTACGCCTCGATCCCGATGATCGGCTTGACGGCGCTGCGGCTCGCGACCCGGTGGAACTCGTCGGCGCCGTAGAGGTTGCCGTGGTCGGTCATCGCCAGGGCGGGCATGCCGAGCCGCTCGGCCTCCGCGACGAGCGCCGCGATCTTCGCGGCACCATCGAGCATCGAGTACTCGGTGTGGACGTGCAGGTGCGCGAACGAGTCCACGCGTACGCTCCTCGGTGGTGGGCTGCCGATCTTCGATCAGGCATCCCAGCCGGGACGAAGCCCTGCGGTCCAACAGCAGACACGCGGTCGTCGACAACCAACGGTTGTCGTAGGAGGTGGTGGGTGGAGCTCGATCTGGGCGCGGTCCGGGCGTTCGTCGCGGTCGCGGGCCGCCGCCGGTTCGGCGAGGCCGCCGACGAGCTGGGGCTGTCCCAGCAGGCCGTGTCCAAGAGGATCGCGAAGCTCGAGACCGACCTCGGCACCACGTTGCTGCGCCGGACGCCCGCGGGCGCCGAGCCGACCGAGGACGGTGCTGCGTTCCTGCTGCCGGCCCGCGCCCTGCTCGCCACGGCCGATCAGGCGGTCGACGCGGTGCGGTCCCGGCGCCGCGCGCTGCGCGTGGACGTGCTCGGCACCCGGCTCGCCACCACCGAGCTGGTCCGGGACTTCCACGAGAGCACGGGCGCCGACGTCGAGATCATCACGTCCGACGGCCTGCGGTCGGCCGTGCCGGCGTTGCTCCGCGGCTCGGTCGACGCGGCGTTCGCCCGGGTGCTCGGCCCGCTGGACCCCGCGCTGGCGCACACACCCGTCTGCCTCGACCCGCTGCACGTCCTGGTCGGAGCCACGCACCCGTTGGCGGGCCGCAGGGAGGTCACGATGGCCGAGCTGGCCGGCACCACCGCGTGGATGCCCGGGAACACGCCCGGCACCGAGTGGACCGCGTGGTTCACCGACCTCGCCGCCGAGTTCGCGCTGCACATCGAGACGCGCGGCCCCAACTTCGGCTTCGACCACCTCCTCGACGAGGTGGCCCGCTCGACGACGACCGTCACGTTCGCGGGCGAGGGTGTGCGCGTGCCCTGGCACCCGGACCTCGTCCGGATCCCGGTGGCACCGCCGGTGCCGTGCTACCCGCACTTCCTGCTGTGGCGGCGCGACAACCGCCACCCGCTGCTACCCGGGCTGGTCGCGCACCTGAAGGCCGACTACCACCCGCCCACCCGCAGGGAGTGCTGGCTGGCACCGCCTGACCGGCACCTGTTCGCGGGCTGACCCCGACTCGCGCGCACCCAGACCGCGACTCGCGCAACTCGGGGCGCGCCCACATCCGCGAGTCGCGCTCTGGGTGTTCGCGAGTCGCGGTCAGACCGCGGCGACGTCCTTCTTCCTCGTCGCCTCGCGCACGGCCTCGGCCACCGCGGGGGCGACGGCCGCGTCGAACACGCTCGGCACGATGAACGACGGGTTCGGCTCGGAGACGACGTCGGCGATCGCGTGCGCCGCGGCGATCAGCATCGCGTCGGTGATGTCACGGGCCTGTGCGTCGAGCAGGCCGCGGAACACCCCGGGGAACGCGAGCACGTTGTTGATCTGGTTCGGGTAGTCCGACCGGCCCGTGGCCACGACCGCTGCGTGGGCGGTTGCGACGGCGGGGTCGATCTCCGGGTCCGGGTTGGCCAGCGCGAAGACGATGGCGTCGCGGGCCATCGTCTGCAGCTCGGCTGCGCCGAACAGGTTGGGCGCCGAGACCCCGATGAACACGTCCGCGCCCACGAGCGCGTCGGCGAGGGAACCGGTGATCCCTTCGGCGTTGGTGTGCTCGGCGATCCAGCGCAGGTTGTCGTCAAGGCCCGCGCGGTCGCGGTGGACGATCCCCTCGATGTCGACGGCCACGACGTCGCCGGGCCTGCCGTTGGACTGCAGGAGCCGGATGATCGCCGAGCCGGCCGCGCCGACCCCGCACACCACGACCTTGCAGTCGCCGACCTCCTTGCCGACCACCCGCAGCGCGTTGCGCAGTGCGCCCAGCACCACGACCGCGGTGCCGTGCTGGTCGTCGTGGAAGACGGGGATGTCGAGCAGCTGCCGCAGCCGGGCCTCGATCTCGAAGCAGCGCGGCGCGGCGATGTCCTCCAGGTTGATGCCACCGTAGGCCGGGGCGAGGATCTGGACCGTCCGGATGATCTCCTCGGTGTCCTGCGTGTCGAGGCAGACCGGCCACGCGTCCACCCCGGCGAAGCGTTTGAACAGCGCCGCCTTGCCCTCCATCACCGGCATCGCGGCGGCCGCGCCGAGGTTCCCCAGCCCCAGCACCGCCGACCCGTCGGTGACCACGGCGACGGTGTTGCGCTTGATCGTGAGCCGGCGGGCGTCTGCGGGGTTGGCCGCGATCGCCTGGCACACCCGCGCCACGCCGGGGGTGTAGGCGCGCGAGAGGTCGTCTCGGTTGCGCAGGCTGACCTTCGACTGCACCTCCAGCTTCCCGCCCAGGTGGACGAGGAACGTGCGGTCGGAGACCTTGCGCACGCGAACGCCGGGCAGCGCCTCGAGCGTGGCGGTGATCTCATCCGCATGCGCCTCGTTCAGCGCGTTGCAGCTGATGTCGACGACGAGCGTGGCGGTGTGGGACTCGACCACGTCGAACGCGGTGACGACGCCGCCTACGCGGCCGACCGCCATCGTGAGGTCGCCCGCCGCGCTGGCGGAGGCGGGCACCTCGACGCGCGCGGTGATGGCGTATCCGGGACCGGGAACTGGCACCTCCGCACCCTATCCACGCCTGCCTGCTGTGATCCGCGCCACAGCACCCAACGACGCAGCTCCGGGCCGGGTCGCCCACGGTGTCCGCCACCCACCCGGAGGTTCCGATGACCACCGTCCCGCCGCCCGTCGAGCCCGCTCCCACCACCGCGCCCACCCACCCGCGACCGATCTCCGGGCTCGGCACCGCCATCGGTGCGCTCAACATCGCACTCGCCGTGCTACTGGTGGTGTTCGTCGTGACGGACTGGTCGAACTACCGGCTGCTCTCCGACCACGTCAACGGCCGGCTCTCCGCCGATGGGTTCTGGGAGCAGTACTCCTCCGGGTTCGCGTCCCTCGGGCTCGGGCTGCTGGCGCTCCCGCTCATCGTCGCGACCTGCATCACCTGGCTCGTCTGGATCCACCGGGCCCGCACCAACGCGGGCCTGCTGTCCCCCGGCTACCGCTTCCGCTACTCCCCCGGCTTCTCCGTGGGCGGCATGGTCGTGCCGTTCGCGAACTACTGGTGGTTCCGCCCGATCCTCGAGGACATCTGCATCGGCAGCAGCCCGGGCCGTCCCGCCGACGGCACCGTCCGCCTCGTGCGCGCGTGCTGGGGGATCACGGTCGGGGCCACGCTCGTGTCGATGCTCATCAAGCCCTTCTTCTCGTTCCACGTGCTGACCTACACGCCCGACGGCCGGCTCGCGGGCGGCGGCGCGGACGCGCTGCAGGGTCTCCTCGGGATCGCGCTCTACAACACGGTGACAGCGCTGGTGTTCGCCCCGGCCTGCGCCATGCTCATCACGATCATCCGCCGGGTCAGCAGGCAGCAGACCGAGCTGCTGTTCCCGGCGCAGCAGGCCTGAGCGGAAGGGACGATCAGATGACCACCCCAGCCGGCGGCACCCTGACCCGCAGCCCGCAGCTCCGCACCGCGCTCGTCTGCTCCGGAATCGTGACGCTCGCACTCACGGCGCTGGCCCTCTTCATGGCAGGCCTCGGGCTCCTCGTGCTCGGATCCGCCTCGGCGGCCGACCGGGGGATTGCCATCGGCGCCCTCGTGATCGCCGTCGTGTTCGTGGCACCGCCGGTCGTGCTGATGTGGGTCGCGCTCGTCCGGCTCATCAGCCGGCCACCGGCCGGCGCACGGCTCATGATCGGATGCCTGCGCGTCTTCGGCGGGTTCCTCCTGGTCGTGGCCCTGCCGACGCTGTCCCGCTCCGAGAGCTTCGCCGTGATCGGCGGGTTGGTCGGCATCGCCGGAGGGCTCATCGCCGTCGCCCAGCTCGTCTCCTCGGCGACCCGGACCACGACCTGATGCTCCCCCGACCCCTGCCGGTGCGAGGCATCCGGCAGGGGTTGTGGGCACTCCGGGAGGGGTGTGTGATGGCGGACACGTCACACGCAGCGTCGCGGAGGTGGTCCTCGATGGCGGTCAGAGCAGAGGCCGGGCAGCGCGCAGGGAGCCGTGGGACGGCCCCCACCGTCAGCGACCCGTCCCGGGTGCGCAATGCGGTCCTCGTCGGACCGTCCGGTTCCGGGAAGACGACGCTGGTGGAGGCGCTGCTCGCGCACACCGGCGAGATCCCGCGTGCCGGCACCGTGCTCGACGGCACCACGGTCTGCGACCACGACCCCGCCGCCGTCCGCCAGCAGCGCTCCGTGGCCCTGTCCGTCGCTCCCCTCTTCCACGCGGACACCAAGATCAACCTGATCGACACCCCCGGGTACGGGGACTTCGTCGGCGAGCTGCGCGCCGGGCTGCGCGCCGCCGACGCCGCGCTCTTCGTCGTGCCGGCGAACGCGGGCCGCGAGGGCCCGGTCGACCCCACGATCGTCGCCCAGTGGGAGGAGTGCGCCGCCGTGGGCATGCCCCGCGCGGTCGTCGTCGCCCGCTGCGACAACCCGCGCGCCGACATCGAGGCCACCATCGCGGCGTGCCAGGAGGCGTTCGGCAACGGGGTCGCCCCGCTCTACCTCCCGCTGCGCGACGGCGAGACGCTCACCGGGCTCTACGGCCTGCTCTCCCAGACCCCGGCCGGTCAGGCGCCGCCCGGCGCCGAGGACGCGCGGGCCACGCTGATCGAGGGCATCATCGAGCAGTCCGAGGACGAGACGCTCATGGACCGCTACCTCGGCGGCGAGGACATCGAGGTGGCGACGCTCATCGACGACCTGGAGACCGCCGTCGCCCGCGGCACGTTCCACCCGGTGATCCCGGTCTGCGCCGCGTCCGGCACCGGACTCGACGCGCTCCTCGAGGTGATGGTCGGCGGCTTCCCGTCCCCGCTCGAGCATCCGCTGCCCGGTGTCACCAGGATCGACGGGGCCGAGCACCCGCCGCTCGCCGCCGACCCGCAGGGCCCGCTCGCCGCGGAGGTCGTCCGGACCTCCGCCGACGCCTACGTCGGCCGGGTGTCGCTCGTGCGCGTGTTCTCCGGGACGCTGCGCCCCGAGTCCATCGTGCACGTGAGCGGGCATCCGACCGGCATCCCGACGCAGCGCACCGGCGAGGCGGACGGTCACGACGCCGACGAGAAGCTCGCCCACGTCTACGGGCCGCTCGGCGCCACCCTGCGTGAGGTCGACGCGTGCATCGCGGGCGACATCTGCGCGCTCACGAAGCTCGGTAGCGCCGAGACCGGCGACACCGTCTCGGCCGCCGACCACCCGCTGCTGCTCTCCTGCTGGAACCTGCCCGAGCCGCTGCTGCCGGTCGCGATCACGGCTCGCACCCGGGGCGACGAGGACGCGATGGTCAAGACCCTCGCCAAGATCGTCGCCGCCGACCCGACCCTGCGCCTGGAACGCAACCAGGAGACCCACCAGACCGTGCTGTGGTGCATGGGCGAGGCGCACGCCGACGTCGTGCTCTCCCGGCTGCGCTCGGGTGGCGCGGAGGTCGACACCGAGCCGGTCCGCGTGCCGCTGCGGACCAGCCTCGCCAAGCCGGCGAAGGTCACCGGCCGGCACGTCAAGCAGTCCGGCGGGCACGGGCAGTACGCCGTCTGCCACGTCGAGTTCGAGCCGCTCCCCCGCGGCTCCGGCATCGAGTTCGTCGACAAGATCTTCGGCGGGGCCGTTCCGAACCAGTTCATCCCGAGCGTCGAGAAGGGGATCCGGGCGCAGGCCGACCGCGGCCTCACCGACGACCACCACCCGGTGGTCGACTTCCGAGCCAGGCTCGTCGACGGCAAGGCGCACAGCGTCGACTCCTCCGACGCCGCGTTCCAGACCGCGGGCGCCCTCGCGCTGAGGGAGGCGGCGCAGGCGTGCGGCCTCGTCACGCTGGAGCCGTACGACGAGGTGTCGATCCGGGTGCCCGACGAGCACCTGGGCTCCGTGCTCGGCGACCTGTCCGGGCGGCGCGGGCGCGTGATGGGCACGGACATCGCGGGCCACGGCCGAACGCTCGTACGGGCCGAGGTGCCGAGCATCGAGCTGCTGCGTTACGCCGTGGACCTGCGGGCACTGACGGCGGGCGCGGCGACGTTCACCCGCCGGTTCGCCCGCTACGACGTGGCCCCCGGCTAACGCTCACGGCACCCCCAGGATCCGCAGGCCGGCCGTCGTGGCGGCGGCGAGCACCACGACCAGCACGAACGGCACGCGCCGCCACGCCGCCACTGCGCCGACGAGCACGCCCGCGGGCCGCGCCCACCCGGCGAACCCGCCGCCCTCGGTGAGGGTGGCGGTGGCGACGAGGGCCACCAGGAGCGCCGTGGCGGCCAGGTCGAGGTAGCGCTCCACGCGCTCGGGCACCGTCATCCGGTCCCGCAGGACGATCCCGACCAGCCGCAGCAGGTAGGTGCCGACGCCCAGCGTGAGTACCGCGGCCCAACTCATGACTCCTCCCGCGCCGTGCGCGCCGCCAGCAGGCCGAGGAGCCCGACGATCACCGGCACCCCGGCGGGCAGGAACGGGGTGGCGGCGAGCGCCACGACGGCCGCCGTGAGCCCGACCCTGCGGGCGTCGGCGCGCCGCAGCGCGGGCAGCAGCATGGCCAGCAGCGCGGCGGGGAACGCGGCGTCGACCCCGAAAGCGGCCGGATCCGGGATGGCGGAGCCTGCCAGCCTGCCCACGATCGCCCCGACGTTCCAGAAGACGAAGAGCAGGATCCCGCAGGTCCAGTAGGCGGCGCGGCCGCGGGGCCCGCTCCCCCTGGCCCGGGAGAACGCCACCGACTCGTCGATGAGCAGGTGCGCCCCTAGCAGCCGGGCCGGCCAGCGATCGGCGATGGTGTCGCCGATCGCCAGCCCGAACGGCACGTGCCGCGCGTTCATCAGCAGCCCGGCGGCCACGGCCGCGAACACGTTGCCGCCCGCCGCCACCACGGCCACCACCAGGAACTGCGACGCGCCGGCGAACACCACCACCGAGAGCGCGATCATCAGGACGAACGGCACCCCCGCGGTGCCGGCCAGCGCGCCGAACGAGGCACCGACGACGGCGATCGCGGCTGCCAGCGCGAGTGCATCGCGGAGGTCGTCCGCGTGGAGTGTTCGGGTGAGCGAACGCATGTCCAGTAGAGTGAACGACGCAAGGCGCGTTCGTCAAGCCGAACAAGGAGTCCGATGGACCGAACGGGCCCGTTGTCCGTCATCGCGGCCTCGCTGCGCCGGGAGCGCGAGCGGCACGGCATCTCACTCACCGAGCTCGCCCGCCGCGCCGGCATCGCGAAGTCGACCCTCTCCCAGCTGGAGGGGGGCACCGGCAACCCGAGCGTCGAGACCCTCTGGGCGCTCGCCGTGGTGCTGGACGTCCCCTTCAGCAGGCTGGTCGACCCGCCTTCCGCCCCCGTGCACGTCCTGCGCGCGGGCGAGGGGACGGCGATCCCGTCCGAGCACGCCCCGTTCAGCGGCACCCTGCTCGCCGCCTGCCCGCCAGGCGCGCGCCGCGACCTGCACGTCATCGCGGGCGAGCCGGGCCCGCAGCGCGCCGCCGACAGCCACATCCCCGGCACCACCGAACACATGATCGTCACGGCGGGGAGGTGGCGGGCGGGACCCGTCGGCGGCGAGGTGGAGCTCGGCGTCGGCGACTACGCCCGCTTCCCCGGCGACCGCCCGCACACCTACGAGGCGCTCACCCCGGGCTGCTCCGCGGTGCTGGTGATGGAGTACCTCTAACGCCCGGACGGGGCCCGCTGGGACGACCGCAGGGCGTCCTGGGTGCCTTCGGTCAGCGGCGCGGGAGCGCCCTCCGCGGCGTCGGCCCCCGGGTACGGGTACTGCTTCACCCAGTCGACGAGCATGTGCGACTCCTGCACCTCACCCTTGCCGTCGCCGGGGAACCAGTCGAGCTGGACGCACAGGTGCATGGCGCGGGGCGGGAGGATCTCGGTCCTGTCGGTCCGCCACCACTCCTTGCCGTCCACGTACGCGGCGACGTGGGTGGGCGCCCACTCGACGGCCCAGTTGTGCCACTGGGTGGCATCGATCTTCACCTCGCCGGCGATCTGGTCGTTGTCCTCGCCGTAGTGCAGGAAGATGTTCGTGCTCTGGCGGGCGGGGTCCATCATCTCCACGAAGTCGATCTCGCCGCCCACCGGGAAGTCCTCGGCGTCGGGCCAGAGCAGCAACAGGGCGTTGTAGGACTCGTCGCTCGCGGGCGCCTTGACCCGCCCCTCCCAGCGGCCGTAGCGCTGTCCCGGCTCCCAGGCCATGCCAGCGGTGTCACCCTTCGGGCTACCGGTGATCGTCATGATCCCGTCGGAGAAGCTCAGGGCGGACGGGGTGCGGCGCCCCTTCCCGGCGTGGCCCGGCCCGTCGTAGATGTTCCAGCTGTCGCCGAGCGGCCCGTCGAACTCCTCGACGCGGTTCGGCTCGCCCCAGCCGAGCAGCGCGGCGGCGCTCGTCTCCTGCCCGACCGACTGGGCGGGAGCCGCCTGCGTCGCCGGCGGTGGCGGGGCCGGCTGGGGGGACGCCACGGCCGTCGACGCGCTCCCGAGCACGACCGTCCCGACGATGGCCGCGATGGTCAGAGATCGCCTCATCCGTCTCCCCCGCACCTCGAGTCACAACTCGGACACCGGACACTAAGCAGCGCCCGTTACTCCGGCCGGACGTGTCACCGCACCGGGGGGCGCGTTCGACCGGATCGAGCGAACCGGGCGTAACGGCGGATCACGGCCAGTTGATCTTGCAAGCTAAGATCGACTATTCGGTACACGGCCGATCCGAGGGGGACTCGACAGATGGCACGGCAGACGGCTGGACAGACGGCCCGGCGGTTCAGAACCCGGCGACCCAGGACCGGGCGACCCAGGACCGGGCGACACCGTGCCGCGATGACGGCAGCGACGTTCGCGCTCTCCATGGTTTTCGCGTTCCTGGTGCCGACCGCCGCCTCCGCGTCGCCGCAGTCGGCACAGCAGGCGTGCGGATCCAGGGAGTTCTGCGCCTGGTCAGCGGCTGGCTTCGGCGGGAGCAAGAACGTCATCTTCGAGACCCCGTGGTGCCATCAGATCTCCGGAGGAGCACGGTCGTACGTGAACAACACGAACCTCGAGGGCCACTTCCGCGAGACGCCCCTGTGCGGCGGGCGGTCCCACCCCGTGACCTACCGCAGCTCGAACCGGGACATCGGGTTCAACGCGGTGGCGTTCGAGTTCGCCTGCGTGTCCTGCCGCTCCGGCGGCTGACGGCCGGCGCTCACCACCCGCGGGTGGCGTAGCGCTGTTCCTCGGGGAGCTCGGTGACGTTGATGCCCACCATCGCCTCGCCGAGCCCCCGGGAGACCTTGGCGATCACGTCGGGGTCGTCGTGGAACGTGGTGGCCTTGACGATGGCCTCCGCGCGCTTGGCCGGGTCGCCGGACTTGAAGATGCCCGAGCCCACGAACACGCCCTCGGCGCCCAGCTGCATCATCATCGCGGCGTCGGCGGGGGTGGCGATGCCGCCCGCGGTGAACAGCACGACCGGCAGCTTGCCCGCCTTGGCAACCTCGGCCACCAGCTCGTACGGGGCGCGCAGCTCCTTCGCGGCGACGTACAGCTCGGCCTCGTCCAGCGCGGCGAGCTTGCGGATCTCCGAGCGGATGGAGCGCATGTGCCGGGTGGCCTCGACGACGTTGCCGGTGCCGGCCTCGCCCTTCGAGCGGATCATGGCGGCGCCCTCGGAGATGCGGCGCAGGGCCTCGCCGAGGTTGGTGGCACCGCAGACGAACGGCACGGTGAAGGCCCACTTGTCGATGTGGTGGGCCTCGTCGGCGGGGGTGAGCACCTCGGACTCGTCGACGTAGTCGACGCCGAGCGACTGCAGCACCTGCGCCTCGACGAAGTGGCCGATGCGGGCCTTCGCCATCACCGGGATCGAGACGGCGCCAATGATGCCCTCGATCATGTCGGGGTCGCTCATCCGGGCCACGCCGCCCTGCGCGCGGATGTCGGCGGGGACCCGCTCCAGCGCCATGACGGCGACGGCGCCGGCGTCCTCGGCGATCTTCGCCTGCTCCGGGGTGACCACATCCATGATCACGCCGCCCTTGAGCATCTCCGCCATCCCGCGCTTGACGCGGGCGGTTCCCAGCGCCGGCGCGGCGGTGGGGGCGGTGGTGGGCGTTTCGGGGGAGGACAAGGCCGTCTACCTCTCGGTTCTGCTGGCGATTCACCCGATGGTACGTCAGGTCGGAGGTGCCACCGGAGGCCGTGCGGGGGCGGCGGCGCGCCTCGTGCGGACGCTCACACCGGAGCCGGGATCGGCGATCTCGAAGTACTCGGGCACGGGCGCCGTGCCCGCGAGGTGCAGCAGGCGCACGAGTCGCCGGGAGCGCAGCTCCCGGGTGTCGCGGACGGCGTCGTTGTGCACCCGCCGGGCGAGGGCGAGCAGCTGCTCGGCGTCCACCAGGTCCGCGAGCAGTGGATCCGGCAACAGCGCCCTGGGCACGGATGCCAGCTCGCGGCCGAGGACGTTCTCCGCGCCCTCGCGGTCGCCGCCGGTGATGCGCGCCGCCCGCGCCCCGGCGACGGCCGTCCGCAGGCCTTCCGCACGGTTCCGCTCGGCCGGTATCCGCGCGAGCACCTGCGCCACGGAGAGCGCGGTGGCGGCCCGGCGCTCGCAGGCCGACTCCAGTCCGGCGCGCGCCGCGTCGGTGCGCACGTGGAGCCGGTCCAGCCTGCGCACCCGCGAGGCGACCAGCGCCCCGACCGCCACCAGCACGACGGCGGCGAAGGCGACGACGACCCAGACCGCTGACGTCATCGGACCCCCTGCGCCGCCACGCGGCGCGGGTCGGCCGCGATCGCTGCCCGGTACACCTGCACCACCGCGGCGGCCACGGAAGGCCACGCGAAGTCGCGGGCCCGTACGCGGCCTGCGGCCCCGATGGCCGCCCGGCGGGCCGGCTCGTCGAGCAGCTCCCCGAGCCGGTCGGCGAGGGCGGCCGCGTCACCGGCCGGGAACAGCACGCCCGCCGGCTCCTCCCCCGGGGCCGCGTCTCCCAAGACGGCGCGGAAGGCGTCGAGGTCGGCGGCCAGCACCGGTGCCCCCGCGGCGAGGGCCTCGGTGAGGACGATCCCGAAGCTCTCCCCTCCGGTGTTGGGCGCGCAGAACACGTCCACCGAGCGGAGCACGGCGGCCTTGGTGGGCTCGTCGACGGGGCCCAGCACGTCGAGCCGGTCGGCCACGGGCCCGGCGAGGCGGCGCAGCGCCGCCGCGTCCCCGTTGCCGGCCACCAGCACTCGCAGGTCCGGGCGGGCCGGGGCGAGCAGGCGCACGGCGTCCAGCAGCACCGGCATGCCCTTGCGGGCCTCGTCGAACCGGCCGAGGAACCCGACCGTGCCCGGCCGGGGGTATCCCGGCAGTGGCCGCGCCTGTGCGAACGCCTCCACGTCGACGCCGTTGGGGATCTCGACGGCGTCCCCACCGAGGTGCTCGACCTGCACCCGCCGGGCGAGCGGCGACACGGCGATCCGCGCGGTGACCTTCTCCATCAGCGGGCGCAGCACCCCACCGAACGCGGCGAGGGTCCGCGACCGCTCCATGGCCGTGTGGAACGTCGCGACGATCGGCCCCTCGGCCGCGAGCAGCGCGAGCACGGAGACGCTGATCGTCGTCGGCTCGTGCAGGTGCAGCACGTCGAAGGTGTGCTCGGCGAGCCAGCGCCGCGCCCGGGCGTAGGTGAGCGGGCCGAACGTCACCCGCGCGACGGAACCGTTGTAGGGCACGCCGAGCGACCGGCCGGCCGGCGTGACGAACCCCGGCACCGGCGTGCCCACCGCGGCGGGCGCGAGCACGCTCACCGTGTGCCCGAGCCGCTCCAACGCCGCGGCGAGCCCCACGACGTGCGCCTGCACGCCGCCGGGGACGTCGAGCGAGTACGGGCAGACGATCCCGATCCGCAGCCCGGTGGTCACGGTGCCTCCAGGTCGGCCGTCCACAGGGGCTGCAGCGCGTGCCAGTCCTGCGGCGCCCGCGCGATGAGGCACGCGAAGGCGTCGGCGATCGCCTGCGTGGCCTTCGCCACCGACTCCGGCGTGCGGTCCACCGGGACCGGGTCGGCGATCGGCACCACCCAACCGTCGGGGCCGAAGTGCGGGTAGGCCGGCATGAGCACCGCCCCGGTGAGGGCCGCGAGCCGGGCCGGGCCGGCTGGGAACCGCGCCGGCTCGCCGAAGAACGAGACCTCGATCCCGGAGCCCGCGAGATCCCGGTCGGCGACGAGGCAGACCACACCGCCCGCCCGCAGCCGACTGGTCAGGGCCCGGTGCGCGGCGATGCCGGCCTCCGCGGCCACCACCTCGAACCCGAGTGCCTGCCGGTAGGCCAGGAACCGGCGGTAGAGCGACTCCGGCCGCAGCCGCTGCGCCATCGTGGTGAACGCGGGCTCGTGGCCGAGCCGGCGCAGCGTCTCCACCACCCAGACGCCCGCGGCGTCCCAGTTGCCGCTGTGCGGCACCGCGAACACCACCCCGCGGCCCTCCTCGAGGGCCGCGTAGAACGGTGCCGTGCCGCTCATCCCGCGGTCCATCACGGCGTGCACGGCCGGGGCGTCCCCCGGCCGCAGGCGGAACATCTCGCACCAGTACCGGGCGTAGCTGCGCAGGCCCTCCCGCACCAACGCGTCCAGCTCCGCGGGCGAGGCCTGCGGCGCGACGCGCGCGAGGTTGCGCCGCAGCCCCGCGGCCGGTCCGGTGCCCGACAGCGCCGCCAGGTCGGCCGCGAGCCGGAAGGCGCGCGCCGTGACACCGGCCGGAAGGGCCCGCGCCAGCCGCCACGCCAGCGCGTAGCGGACGTCGGCCAGCCGTTCGCTCACGGGTTCTGAGCCGGGTCGGGCGGTGGGACGGAGCCGGGTGGGACGGGACCGGGAGGGACGGGGCCTGCCTGCGCCTCCTGCGCGCTGCGGTACACCGCCACGATCCGCTGCCCCACCGTCCACACCGACGCGGCCGCGAGCAGCCACAGCGCGACGTGCAGCGCGTAGGGCACCCCGAGGCCGTGCAGCCCGGTGCCGACCAGCGCGACGATCAACCGCTCCGCGCGCTCGACGAGGCCACCGTCGGCCGAGAGCCCCGCGCCCTCGGCCCTGGCCTTGATGTAGGACACGAGCTGGCCGGACACGAGGCACAGCAGCGCCGCCACGCCGAGCACCCGCTCCTCGCCGGCACCGAGGCACCACCAGGTGAGCCCGGCGAACAGGGCGCCGTCGGCGACGCGGTCGCAGGTGGAGTCGAGCACGGCCCCGAACGGCGTGCTGTAACCGCGGGCGCGGGCCATGGCCCCGTCGACGAGGTCGAGCAGCACGAACAGCGTGACCACGACGGCGCCGACGAACAGCCCGTTCCGCGGGAGGAACCACAGCGCCGCGGCCACCGACCCGACCGTGCCCACCACGGTGACCACGTCGGGTGAGACCCCCCGCGCTACCAGCCAGCGGCCTACGGGCTCGGTCACGCGGTTGACCTGCACGCGGGCGAAGACGTTGAGCATGGACTCCTGCTTGTTCGCCGGGCCGGCGCCTCTAACCCGACAAGCCTACTGCCGCTCGCCCGAAGGCCGGTCCGGCGCCGGCCAGGCTTCAGCCAGCAGTGACCGCGTCTCCGACAGCAGCTGCGGGATCACCTTCGTCTGCCCGATCACCGCGATGAAGTTGGCGTCACCACCCCAGCGCGGCACGACGTGCTGGTGCAGGTGCTCGGCGAGCGAGCCCCCCGCGACCGTGCCCAGGTTGAGGCCCACGTTGAACGCGTGCGGCTCCGCGACCCGCTTCATGGCCCGCACCGCCGCCTGGGTGAAAGTCATGAGCTCGCTCGCCTCCGCGGGCTCGAGGTCCTCCAGTTCGGCGACGTGCCGGTACGGCAGCACCATGAGGTGCCCCGGGTTGTACGGGTGCAGGTTCAGCACCGCGTACACCGTGTCGCCGCGGGCCACGACGAGACCCTCCTCGTCCGGCAGCTGCGGGATGCGGCAGAACGGGCAGCCCTCCGCACCGGCCTCCTTGATGTAGGCCAGCCGGTGCGGGGTCCAGAGCCTGCGGAACCCGTCGGGCGTGCCGACGCCGTCGCGCGCCTCGTACGCCGGCTCGCCCGACTCGCTCATGCACCGATCCTAGGGAGCCGCTCAGGGTGCCGCGGCGAAGACGTCCGCGTTCGGCGAGACGTTGGTTCGGCTGCGGATCCAGTCGGCGACCGTGGCGACGGCGTCGGCGACGGGCAGCCCGTTGAGCTGGGTGCCGTCGCGGAAGCGGAAGCTCACCGCACCGGCCTCGGCGTCCCGGCCACCCACCAGCAGCATGAACGGCACCTTCTGCAGGGTGTGGGTGCGGATCTTCTTCTGCATCCGGTCGTCGCTGGCGTCCACCTCGACGCGGATCCCGTGGCCGCGCAGCTGCCGGGCGACGTCCTCGACGTAGGGCACCTGCTCGTCCGTGACCGGGATGGCCACGACCTGCACCGGGGCGAGCCAGGCCGGGAACGCACCCGCGTAGTGCTCGGTGAGCACCCCGAAGAAGCGCTCGATGGAACCGAAGAGCGCGCGGTGGATCATGACGGGCTGCTGGCGGGACCCGTCGGCCGCGGTGTACTCCAGGTCGAACAGCCCCGGCTCCATCAGGTCGACCTGGATGGTGGACATCTGCCAGCTGCGCCCGATCGCGTCCTTGGCCTGCACGCTGATCTTCGGGGCGTAGAAGGCGGCGCCGCCCGGGTCGAGCACCAGGTCGAGGCCACTGGCCTCGGCGGCCTCGCGCAGCGCGTCGGTGGCGCGCTCCCAGTCCTCGTCCGACCCGATCGACTTCTCCGGGTCCCTCGTGGACAGCTCCAGGTAGAAGTCGTCGAGGCCGTAGTCGCGCAGCAGGTCGAGCACGAACTGCAGCAGCGACCGGATCTCGCCCTGCATCTGCTCCTGGGTGCAGTAGATGTGGGCGTCGTCCTGGGTGAAGCCGCGGGCCCGGGTGAGCCCGTGCACCACACCCGACTTCTCGTACCGGTACACGCTGCCGAACTCGAACAGCCGCAGCGGCAGCTCCCGGTAGCTGCGCCCGCGCGCACGGTAGATCAGGTTGTGCATCGGGCAGTTCATCGGCTTCAGGTAGTAGTCCTGGCCGGGCTTGCGCACGCTGCCGTCGGCGTTCAGCTCCTCGTCGAGGTGCATCGCCGGGTACATGCCCTCGCGGTACCAGGACAGGTGCCCCGAGGTCTCGAACAGCTGCGCCTTGGTGATGTGCGGGGTGTTGACGAACTCGTAGCCCGCCTCCTCGTGGCGCCGCCGCGAGTAGTCCTCCAGCTCCTTGCGGATCACCCCGCCCTTGGGGTGGAACACCGGCAGGCCGGACCCGATCTCGTCGGGGAAGGAGAACAGGTCCAGCTCGGCGCCGAGGCGGCGGTGGTCGCGCCGCTCGGCCTCCGCGATCCGCTCCAGGTGCGCGTCGAGGGCCTCCTGGCTCTCCCACGCGGTCCCGTAGATGCGCTGCAGCTGCGGGTTCTTCTCGTCGCCCCGCCAGTACGCCGCCGCGCTGCGCATCAGCTTGAACGCCGGGATGAAGCGGGTGGTGGGCACGTGCGGGCCGCGGCACAGGTCCGACCAGACCGTCTCGCCGGTGTGGGCGTGCAGGTTGTCGTAGATGGTGAGCTCGCCCGAGGAGTCGACCTCCACCACGTCCTCGCCGGGAGCTCCCTTGAGGTCGATCAGCTCCAGCTTGTACGGCTCGTCGGCGAGCTCCTTGCGGGCGTCGTCGCGCGAGTCGAAGCGGCGGCGGGAGAACCGCTGGCCGGCCTTGATGATCTTCTTCATGGCCGACTCGAGCTTGCCCAGGTCGTCCGGGGTGAACGGCTTCTCGACGTCGAAGTCGTAGTAGAAGCCGTCGGTGATCGGCGGCCCGATGCCGAGCTTCGCCTCCGGGTGCAGCTGCTGCACGGCCTGCGCGAGCACGTGCGCTGCCGAGTGCCGGATGACGCTGCGACCCTCGTCGGTGTCGGCGGCCACCGCCTCGACCTCGACGTCGGACTCGGGCGCCCATGCGAGGTCGCGCAGCTGCCCGGCGGAGTCGCGCACGACGACGACGGCGTTCGGCCCGGTGGTGGGCAGGCCGACCTCCCGTACCGCGGCGCCGGCCGTCGTCCCGGCCGGCACCCGGACAGGGGCGGACGCGGGACGGGATGCGGGCGCGGACACGGGAGACCTCCAGTGGTTTCGGGCTCGGGCGCGACCGCCCGCGGTCCATCGATGCTAGCCACCGGAGGCCAGGCGGTTTCCGGCAGCGGGTGCTAACCCATGCCGTTGAGCCGGGCGAGCAACCGCTGCATCGTGTCGACGTCCGACGCCCATGGCTGCCGCAGCACCGGGGGCGTCACGATCGCCCGCAGGTACGGCCCCGCCGGCGCGCCGGGCCGGCGCCGCGGCAGCCCGGCCACCGGCGGCAACGCGAGCACGGCGAGCGCACCCGACGCGGTAAGCGACGCGTCGCCGTCGACCGCGACGAGCGCCGGATCCCGGCCGTCCGGACCCGGCCGGAGCGCGTGCCGCGGCAACGGAACGCGCGGCGGCTCCGGCAGCCGCTCCGGTCTGGGCTGGGGCGACGGCCGGGGACTCGGCGGCGCCACCTTCAACGGAACCGGCTGGGACGCCTGCTGGGGCACCGGCGGCACCTGCTGGCGCACCGGCTGCGACACCTGTTGGGGCAGCGGCTGGGCCGATTGCGGCTGGGCCGATTGCGGCGGGGCCGGCTGGGACGCCTGCTGGCGCACCGGCTGGGACACCTGTTGGGGGACCTGTTGCGGTGCCGGCTGGGACACCTGTTGCGGTGCCGCCGGGCGGGCCTGCTGGGGGCGGGACGGCCCGGGCATGCTGGCGAGCGGGCGCGGCACGTCGGATCGGGGCCGGGGTGCGACGCTCGGCATCGCCGGTGCCGTGGACATGGCGGTCGGGGAGGGTCCCGGCGCGGGTGGCCCACCAGTCGCATCGACCGGTCGGGGTCCGGCGGGGCGCGCGGGTTGCCGGTCCGGCGCGGCCGGCGACCGCTCGGGAACGGTGTACGGCCAGACGTTCCCGCCCGCGGGGCGCGGACGCGCGGCGCCTCCGCGCCCGCCGGGCGGGGCCGCATCCGGCGGCGCGTGCTTGGGCCCGGCCGGCTTGGGTGGAACCGGCTTGGGCGGGGCAGGCATGGGCGGGGCCGGCTGGGGTGGAGCCGGCTTCGGCGGCGCGTGCTTGGGCGGGGCCGGCTTGGGCGGGGCCGGCGTGGGCGGGGCCGGCTCGGGCGGCGCGCCGTCGGCCGCGGCTGCGTGCTTGGCCGCAGGGTGCCCGGCCGCCGCAGCGGCCCGTGCGACGCCGCCCGCGGCGAGTGCGCGCCGCACGGCGGCGACGTCCCCTCGGGACGGGTCGAGGCGCGCGTGCAGCACCACGTCGTCGCACTCGCGGAGCACGTGGACCGTGCGCCCGAGGGTCACTACGACGTCCTCCACCCACTCGCCACGTCCCCGGCCGAGGGCCGTGGCGGCGCGGGCGAGCTGCACGAGTGCGGCGACGTCGTCGCCGTCGGCGAGGCCGACCTCGACGAGGACGTCCCCACGCCCACGGTGGACGGCGTGGACAGCCTGCGCCCCCGCGGACCGCAGCAGCCCGGTGAGCTGGGACTCGAGCGGCGGTTCGGGGGGCGGGGCAGGCGGCGGATCGGGGGGCACCGCCTCGGGAGCGCGGGGGGCACGGGGAGCGGGGAGCATCCGCGCAGCATCCCGCGACGCGGTGGAGCAACGCAGGTCCACCCGGTCGGCGGCGCAGCCACTGCGCCGACCGGCACTGCCCCGACCGGCAGTGCTTCGACCGGCACTGCGTCGACCGGCCACCGCCTCGTCCTCCCGCACGCCCACGAGCGTCACGGCACCCGGCGCCCGGGCGGCAGCGCCGCTGGCGGCGCAGGACGCGCCGGGGTCACGGGGGGCGCAGAACGCGCCGGGGCCGCGGGGAACACCGGTAGCGGCGGCGGTTCCAGCCGGGCCCTGCTCAGCCGCGCCGCGGAGGCGGGCGGCGGCGGCGCGGTCGGCAGCACCCACATGCCGTCGACGGGCCGGCGGCTCAACCCGGGCCCGGCGCACAGCGCGGCGACGGGCACCCGGCCCAGGCGCCGCCGAGTGCGTTCGACCGCGCGCTGGGACCCCTGGACGACCACCGACAGTGCGAGCGGGCCGCCGCGCGGGTCGGGGACGGCCCGCACCAGGTGGTGCCACGAGCTGCCCAGGCGCACCACGACCTCCGGCTCGGCCGAACCGAGCATCCCGACGGCGACGCGCACCAGCTCGGCCGCGGCGGCGCTCACGAGCTCGGGGTCGCCGGTTTCGCCGCGGCTCCAGCTGTCGAGCACCATGCCGCTGCCGACGTCCACGAGCGCCGCGGCCCGCACCCACGGGTCACGCAGGAGCGGGCCGAGGACGGTCGCGAGCCCGTCGGCGCGGACGGTGACCGCGTGCCTGTGTCGTCCCACGGCCACCCCGCGCCCCGATCAGCGGTGGGCGGTGTTCGCCGGGAAGAAGGCCTGGCCGTCGGCCGGGGGCCGCGGGGCGGCGATGTTGCCCATGAACAGCTGCTGCTCGATCAACTTCAGGTCGCGGCGGGCCATGGCGAGGTTGGCCTGCGCCCGGTTGAGCACCAGGTAGAAGAACAGCTTCTCGTCGGCGCTGCCGCGGACCGGGCGGATCAGGTGGTACTGGGTGTCGAGGGTGATCAGGATGTCCTCGATCGTCTCGCGCAGGCCCAGCTTCTGCATCACCTCGAGCTTGGTCCGCACCACGTCGCTGTTGCCGGGTGCGGCGACCTCGAGGTCGAACTCGGGGCTGCCGCCGCGGGAGCCGAGGGTCATCCCGCTCTCGTAGTCGACGATCGCCACTGCGAACGCCCCCTTGATGTTTCCCGCCATGTCGAGCGTCAGGTCGAAATTACTCATCGTGCACTCCTCCAGCACAGTTCCGGAACCCGGGGAATTCGAGCCTAGCCGCGGCACCCGCAACGCCATTGGACGGGTGCGCTCATTACTGATCCTTTCGCGTACAGCGCATTTTCGATCTACGTCTTGCGCCGCAGTGCGGCGAGCAGCCGGCGGAGGACCTCGGCGTCGTTCCTCCACGTCACGCCGTTGCCGGGCATCCCGGGTGACGGCGTGGGCGACCCCCGGACCTCCGGCACGGGCTGCGGTGGCGGCAGTGGTGCTGCCGCCCGCCGCGGGAGCGCGGCCGGGGCCGCGCGCGGCATCGGCACGACGGGCTCGGACTGCGCGGCGAGCACCGGAGCCGCTACCGACAGTGACGAAACAGGCGTGGCCGGCGCCGGCCCGATCGGGGACATCGGAGCAGGCAGGGCGGAGGGCGGCGCCGCACGTCCGGTCGCCTGCCCAGGCCCACGGGTCGGCAAACCTGCAGGTAGAGCCCGCTGTTCCGATTGCACGGAACGGGACCGGAGCGGGTTCGCCGCGGCCAGGAGCCGTTCGCGCAGGCGGGTCGAGCCGAGCTCGCGACGGGCGGCGGCGAGGTTCCCGTGTGCGCGGTCGAGGCAGAGGTAGATCAGCAGCCCGCCGGACACGAGGGCGCCGATCTGCCGCACGAGGTGGTAGCTGCGCCGGGACGTGACGATCAGGTCGTCGAGCTCGTCGGCCTCGACCTCGGCGAGGTAGCGGGCTGCGCCGCCGCCCCAAGCGAGCAGCACCGTCGGCACGACAGTGGGATCACCGACCGGCTCACCGATCATTTGTCCGGTGGCGGGATCGACGAGGCAGGAGTACCGCGCTCCAGGTAGCCGGAGCAGTTCCTGGAGTGCATCACCGATCGTCGTCAAGCGCTATTCCTTCCGAGGGCCGGAAATATTGCCACACCTTCTCCCGGCACCATCCGCCCACCCTTTCAGACCTGACCCCCGGAGGCGTTCACCGCAATTCCGGATGCGCCTTGCGGACGAATGCCGACGCCACTCGGCACAGTCGCTGCACGGCCGGTCGGCGCAGCACGGCGGCGACCGGGGCCAAGGGGGCCGGCGGACCGTCGGACGGGACCGGAGCGGTGCCGCGCGAGCCCGGCAACCCACGGGCCGAGGCTTCGGGATGCGGCCGTCCGACGGACGGTCGATCACGCAGCGTGCCGGAATCGTCGCCCTGAGCCGGGTCGAGATCACGCCCTGCACGCCCATCGGGTGATGTCAGGTTCGCCGCCACACCGCCCACGCGGGAGCGCACGTTGGACCTCACGTCCCCCCGCGGCCCGGGCGGGGAGGCGCGGTCGAGGGAGGTGGGACGCGTGCACGGAGCCCACCCGAGACGCCCCACCCGCTCGGCGGGCCCCGGGGCGCGGCGGGCGGTGTTGCCGGTCCAGCGGTCGCGGCGGGGTGCCCACCCTTCGGGTGTCGGCTGGTGGCAGCCCCCGAAGCCGCATCGGAACAGGCCGCAGCGCGCGGGGGCGGCGGGACAGCCACCGGCCCGCACCGGGGAGGACACGGCCCGCCACCGCGCACCGGAGGTCACGGACGTCCTCCCGGTCGTCGACGCGCCCGCCCGCGCCGCGCGGTCCTCCCCCGGCGCCCACCGGGTGCGGCTGCTGCAGCGCGTGCTGCTCGGGACCGCGGCGGCGGCCGTGCTGGGACCGGTGCTCGCCTTCGCCGCCGGCTACCTGGCCTTCTCCGTCCCGAACCCGGACGAGGCGGTGAACAACCAGGTCACGGTCGTCTCGTTCGCCGACGGGAGCCCGCTCACCCGGCTCGTCCCCGAGGAGGGCAACCGGACGAAGGTGCCGATCGACCAGGTGCCGCCGCACGTGCGTCACGCCGTGCTCGCGGCGGAGGACCGCTCGTTCTACTCCAACCCCGGCTTCGACGTCGTCGGCATCATGCGGGCGGCCTGGAACCAGCTGCGCGGCGGCGAGGGCGGCGGCTCGACGATCACCCAGCAGTTCGTCAAGAAGGCGCTGGTAGGTGACGAGCAGACGCTGTGGCGCAAGTACAAGGAGGTCGTCCTCGCGGTCAAGATCTCCCAGGAGCGCACGAAGGACGAGATCCTCGCCGACTACCTGAACACGATCTACTTCGGCCGCGGCGCCTACGGTATCCAGTCCGCCGCCCAGGCCTACTTCGACAAGGACGTCCAGGAGCTCACCCCGACCGAGGGCGCGCTGCTCGCCGGGCTGATCCAGTCGCCGTCCCGGTGGGACCCGGCCGTGAGCCCCGACCGGGCCGTCGAGCGGTGGAACTTCGTGCTGGACGGGATGGTCTCGCAGGGCTGGCTCACCCCGGCCGACCGCGCCGCCGCCCACTTCCCGCAGAGCGACGCCCGCCGTTCGCTCGCCCGGGGCGTGCCGACCGACAGCCGCGGCCACATCGTCAGCGCCGTGACCGCGGAGCTGGAGGACCTCGGCTTCACCGAGCAGGACGTCGCCCAGGAGGGCCTGCGGATCACCACGACGGTGGACCCGCGCCGCCAGGAACAGGCGGTCGAGGCGGCCCACGACGCCCTGGACGGGCAACCGGTGAACCTGCGGAGCGCCGTGGTCGCCATCGACCCGCGGACCGGCGGCGTCCTCGCCTACTACGGCGGTGACAACGGGCTGGGCCTCGACTACGCGCAGGTGCGCAAGCTGGCGGGGTCGACGTTCAAGCCGTTCGTCGTGCTCGCCGGGCTGATGCGCAACCCGCCCGTCGGCCTCGGCGAGGTCTTCGACGGCCGGGAGATACCCGGGCTGCGCAACGCCGAGGGTGCCGACTGCGACGAGTGCGACCTCAAGCAGGCCATGACCGTGTCGAACAACGTCGTCTTCCACAGCCTCGCCAAGGAGGTCGGACCCGACGCCGTCGCCGCCGCGGCCCGCGCCGCCGGCATCACCGCGCCGCTCGACGACCCGACCGAGGGCATCGCGCTCGGCAACAAGGAGGTGTCGGCGCTCGAGCTGGCCTCGGCGTACGCGACGATCGCGGCCGGCGGGGTGTGGCGCCAGCCGCACCTCGTGTCGTCCGTCGTCACCGCGGACGACCGGGTGCTCTACCAGGCCTCCACGGACGGCGAGCGCCGCTTCCCGGAGCGGGTGGCGCGCAACGTGGTCGAGGCGATGCTCGGGGTCGCCGAGCACGACGACCTCTCCCTGCCGGGGCAGCGCCCGGTGGCGGCGAAGACCGGCACGGTGCAGTCGCGGTTCGAGGGCGAGAACAACGACGCGTGGATGGCCGGGTTCACCCCGTCGCTGGCCACCGCGGTGTGGATGGGCACCGACATGAACTCCCCCATCCGCACCGCCCGCGGCAATCCGATCCGGGGCAGCAGCCTCCCCGGGGACGTGTGGCACAAGGTCATGTCCCGGGCCCTCTCGGGGTCCCCGGTCGAGGAGTTCCCGCCGTTCCGGCCCATCGGCGAACCCCCTTCGCCGCTCGGGCCGAACGAGGAGCCGCCACCCACGTCCGAGCCGGCGCCCGCCCCGCTGGACGGCCGGCCGTCCGAGCCGCTCCCCGGTTCGCAACCCGGCCCACCGCCGGACGAGCCGGACGCGACACCCGACGACCACGACCGGCCGGGGTTCCTCGGCGACCCGGGGGTGGGAGGCGCCGCCGACGAGGACTGCTCGGTCACTCCTTGCGGCTGACGACGGCGGCGCTTTCGCCGACTACCGTGGTCACGTGGCCGCGCACACAGGCGAGCGGACGTTCGAGGTGGTGGCCTGGCTCTCGGAACGGCACCTCGTGCTCTACGTGCCCGAGATCGAGGCAGCCACCACCGCATCGGCGATGCCGGACGCCGAGGACGCGGCCCGATCCCTGATCGTCGACCTCACCGGCCTCGACCCCACGGCGGTGCGGTGTGAGATCCGCCTCGGCCGGGCCCGGGGAGGGCTCGGCGGACCACCCATGCCGGCCGTGTAGGCGGTTAAGGTCATCCCATGGCACAGGCGGTGACCGACGCCGGTCGCGACGTGGCGGACCGGATGGCCGAGGCGGCCACGGCGTGGCTCGACTCCCTCGACCCGACCCAGCGCGAGCTGGCGGTCGGCCCTCCCCCCGGGGGCGACGAGGCCGAGGCCGAGCGCACGCGCTGGTTCTACACGCCGACCGACCACGGCGGCCTCACCTTCCACCAGCAGCGCCCGGCGCAGCACCGGCTCGTGATGCGGCTGGTGGCGAGCGGCCTGTCGGAGGCCGGGTACACGACCGTCGCCACCGTGCTGGGCCTGGAGAACGTCCTCGACCGCGCCGAGGGCTTCACGGCCGGCTTCGGGCGGGAGCGGGGCCGCGACCCGGGCATGTACTACCTGCGGGTCTTCGGCGAGCCGGGCGGGCGGGCGCCGTGGGGATGGCGGTTCGGCGGCCACCACGTGTCACTGCACAACCTCGTGGTGGACGGGCGCGTCGCCGCGACCACCCCGTGCTTCCTCGGCGCCGACCCCGCCACCTCGCCGCTCCTCGGCGGTGCCGCGCTGCGGCCGCTCGGGGCGGCCGAGGACCTGGCCCGTGAGCTGGTGCGATCCCTGCGCCCCGAGCTCGCCGCGCGCGCCGTGCTGCTCTCCCGCGCCCCCGACGACATCGTGGCCGGCAACAGCCCGCGGGTCGACGATCGGGCCGTCGTGCGCGACGAGCTGTTCCGGCCCGGGCCGTACACCGACGCCGCCGCGGTGTCGCCCGTCACCGGCCTTGACGGCGACGACCAGCGCGCGGTTGCGCTCACGCCGAACCCGAAGGGCGTGCCGGGCGCCGAGCTCGACGCCGCGCAGCGCGAGCTGCTGCGGGCGCTGCTCGGCACCTACCTCGACCGGGTCCCGGCCGGGGTCTCCCCGCTCCCCCGCTACGACGACCCGGCCGCCATCGACGCCGTGCACGTCGCATGGGCCGGCTCCACCGCTCCTGGGGAGCCGCACTACTACCGGCTGCAGGGCCCGCGGCTGCTCGTCGAGTGGGACAACACGCAGCGGAACGTCAACCACGCCCACGCGGTGTGGCGCGACCCCGAGTCGGACTTCGGCCGCGACGTACTGGCGGCTCACCGGGCGGCCCACCACTCCTGACGGCTCGCCCGGACGCCGACACGGCCGGGGCCGTCACACACCGACTCCTGGCGCGACACACCGACTGCAGTCGATGTGCGAGCACGGAAGTCGGTGTGCGAGCGGTGTGGGCGAGCCGCTGCCCGCCCCTATCCTGGCCGCGTGGACCAGGAGTACTGCCTGGGGAGGCCGCACCCCGCGCTGGCTCCCTTCGTGGTGCGCTACCTGGGCTACCGCGAGCACAGCAGCACGCCGGTGCGCCGCCGGCAGGTGCCCGGCGCCTCGTGCACCCTGATCCTCGGCCTCGGCCCGCCGATCCGGCTGTTCGGGCCGGCCGGACCATCCGTGCCCGCGTCGTTCCTCGCCGGCATGCACGACGGTCCCGTGCTCACCGAGTTCACCGGCCACCAGCACGGGCTGCAGGTCGACCTCGGCCCGCTCGGCGTCTTCGCGCTGCTCGGCCGCCCGATGCCCGAGCTCACCAACACCGCTCCGCAGCTCACCGAGCTCGACGTGCCCGAGCTGGCCGGCCTCCCGGCGCGGCTGGCCGAGGTCCCCGGCTGGCCGCGCCGCTTCGCCCTGCTCGACGAGGCGCTGCTGCGCCGCCTCGACGCCTGTGCAGCCCGGCCCGACCCGGAGGTGGCGTGGGCGTGGCGGCAGCTCCGGCGCAGCGCGGGGCGCATCGGGGTGCAGGAGCTGGCCGAGGACACCGGTTGGAGCCGCCGCCACCTGCTCACCCGCTTCCGCACGCAGGTCGGCCTCGGCCCGAAGACCACGGCCCGGGTGCTGCGGTTCCACCACGCGGCCCGGCTGCTCGCCCCGGCGAGCGTCTACACGGGCGATCCCGCGAGCGGGGCCCGATCGATCTCGGACGTCGCCGCCGCGTGCGGCTACGCCGACCACGCCCACCTGGTCCGGGAGTTCCGCGCGCTCGGCGGCTGCACCCCCACGGAGTTCCTGGCCGGGTGGAGCTGAGCGCTTCCCATTCGTCCAAGCCGTCGCCCACCGCTCGCTCCTAGCGTCTGCCGCATGAGCATCTACGTGACACTCCGCTACGACGACGCCCGCACCGCGATCGCGTACCTGACCGGGACGCTCGGGTTCGTCGAGCAGCACCTGTCCACCGCCGACGACGGCACCGTCGCGCACGCGGAGCTGAGCTTCGGGGACGGCGTCGTCATGGTCGGTACGCGGCGCGGCGGCTCGGACCCGTTCGACACGGGACGTGCGGTCGTCTACCTCGCCCTCGACTCGGCCGAGGCCGTCGACGCCCATCACGACCGGGCCGTCGCCGCGGGCGCCGTGGTCGTGCAGGAGCTGGTGGACCAGCCGTACGGCTCGCGCGAGTACGCGGTGCGCGACCCGGAGGGCAACGTCTGGCCGGTCGGCAGCTACCGGCCGGAGGTGAAGCCGTGACCGTGGACGCGGCCGTGCGGGAACGGGTGGCCGGGCTGGTCTTCGGGTTCTTCCCGGCGCAGGTGGTGCAGACCCTCGCACGGCTGGGTGTGCCGGACGCGCTCGGCGAGGGCTCCCTCGACGTGGACGCGCTCGCGGCCCGCACCGGCGCGCATCCCGACGCGCTCGCCCGGCTCCTGCGCGCCGCCACGGGCCTCGACCTGACGACCCGGACCCCGGACGGCGCCTACGCGCTCACCCCCGGAGGGCAGCTGCTGCGCACCGGTGTACCCGGCTCCATCGGCAACCTGGCCCAGTTGTTCTGCGGCGACGCCGTCTGGCGGGCGTGGGGTGAGCTGGAGTGGAGCGTCCGCACCGGGGAGCCGTCCTTCGAGAAGGTCACGGGCCGCTCCGCGTTCGACCACATGGCCGACGACCCGACGATGAACGCGATCTTCACCGAGGCGATGGCCGAGGGCACGCGGATGGCCGCGGCGGGCATCGTGGCCGCGTGCGACCTGACCGGCGTCAGCACGCTCGCCGACGTCGGCGGTGGCAACGGCACGCTGCTCGCCGCGTTCCTCGACGCGCACCCGCACCTGCGGGGGATCCTCTTCGACTCGCCGTCGGGAGCCACGGCGATCGTCGACGAGCGGTGCGAGGTGGTGACCGGCGACTTCTTCGTCTCGGTTCCCACCGCGGACGCGTACGTCATGAAGAGCGTGATCCACGACTGGGACGACGAGCGCAGCGTCACGATCCTCTCCCGAGCGCGGGAGGCGATGCCTGCCCACGGGGTGCTGTACCTGGTGGAACCGGTGCTCCGGGACGATCCGGAGGTGCTCGGCGACCAGCGCATGCTCCTGATGAGCGACCTCAACATGCTCGTGTGCCTCGGCGGGAGGGAGCGCACGCAGGAGCAGTTCACCGACCTGCTCACCGCGGCCGGGCTGCGCCTCACCGGTGTCACCCCGGCAGCCGGTTCGGCCTACTCGGTCATGCGGGCGGTCCCGGCGTGACGCCGCTGGAGCGGCTGCGTGCCATCTGCACGTCGCTCCCCGATGTCGCCGGCGAGGTGGGAGGCCTTCGTCGCCTACCTCATTCCCTTCGCCGTCTACTTCCTGGCCCAGGGGATCATCTTCGCCGGCTTCCTCCGGTGGCGGGCGGGTAAGGCCTGCCCCGCTGTGGCAGGAGATGCTGGTCAACTCCGTCATCATGACGCTGGGCGCGCTGGTGTGGGTCCTGCTGTGCTACGTCCCGTTGCTGTCCGGGGGCACCATCGTGTTCGGCTCGGACCCACGGACAGCCACGGCAGCAGGCATGGGCGGTATCTACTACCTCCCGCTGCTGGTGCCCTGGCCACTCTGTGCGTGCCTCTACACGTTCTACTTCCGCAAGACCGGTCGGGTCTTCGCGGGGTCGCTGCACCGAGCCGAGTCCTGATCGATCGGCGCGGCGCCAGGACGGTGCTTCTCGGCCGCGCCCGCGGTGATCCATCCGAGATCGGGCCAACAGCGCCCTCGTCGGCCAGCCGAGCCTCCCGGATGACGCACGAGCACAGTGTGGTTGGCGGAGCAAACCCGGAGCGATCGGGCTGGGAGCGCACGTCACGTCCCAAGACGCGCCGGCACGACCGCCCTGCTCAGGCCGCATGCGACGGCACCGGGCGGCCCTCGAAGCCATCAGGCTCGTTGCCGCCCATTCGGCATGAGACCCGAGCTGGAAACCAGGACCATCCCGAACACCGATCTCGTCCGCGCGACTTCCGCTCCCGGCCATGTCCGCACCGTTCCTCGGCCGGTGGCGGGTGCCGATCAGCCGAGATCATCCGGCGGGATCTCCTCAGCGCGCGCCCGGAGCGCCTCCGCCATCGCCTCGCAGCCCTGTCGGATCTGCGCGACGATGTTGCCGGCGACCGGGATGAGCAACCCTCGGAGCGTCTCGTCCTGCTCGAGCCGCGTGCGACCGGACTCGACACGGACCAGGCGGAACCGGTGGTCGGCGTCCATGATTCCGGGCAGGAAGAGATGCGAGGTCCACCGGAGCTCCTCTTGCGGGCACACAGTGCGGATGCGGCACCTGCCCACGCCGGACCTACCCCCGGGCAGCGCCGCGTGGAGGGTGATCGTGCCGCCCTCGGCCAGGTCTCCCTCCGCTCGGGGGTAGTAAGGGTTCCAGGAGCCGTAGTCGCTGAGGCCGGTGAGGACCCGCCACACGACGGCCGGCGGCGCGTCGATGGTGGTCGACATCGATAGAGAAGCGGACAGCACAGACGTGGTCTCCTTGCCGGTGTGCGAACGGGCAGCGGTCGCTGAAGGGCCTACTGGTCCTCGCTCTGCCCGACGAGCGACGAAAGCCGGCTGATGCTCCTCGCCGGGAACCGCTCGACCGCAACGGCCGCAGATCGACCTCGGGCACACCGATGACCCCTCGCGCCATCGGCGGTAGGAGGGGCTCCGACGTGGCGCCGCGGCCGTACTCGCGCAGTCCGCCCCCCTAGTTGGAGCTTCGGGCAGCGAGGGCCTGCCACTTAGGCGATGCGACCGACTCCACCGAACAGGTAGACCTCCCGCGTCTCGCCGACGTCGATCCCGTCAGGCCGCCACTGTGAGCAGGAGACCACCCCTGGCTCCAGCAACTCCATTCCGTCGAAGAATCGGGCGATCTCGGCGCGGTCGCGGGCCCGGATCGGAGTGCCGCCCCGTTCGGTCGTCTCCCGCATCACCCGCAGCATCCGCTCCCCGTGGACCTCCGCGGTGGAGTGGGTCAGCACCATCATGCTGCCAGGGGCCAATGCCGAGACCAGCCGCGCCACACTCCCGTACGCCTCCTCGTCGTCCACGATGTGGTTCACCACGCCCAGCAGCATCAGCCCCACCGGCTGATCAAAGCTCAACGTGGATTTCGCCGCGTCGAGGACCGCGTCGGGCTCACGCAGGTCGGCCTGCAGGTAGGCGGTAGCACCTTCCGGGGTGCCCTTGAGCAGAGCGCGAGCGTGCGCCATAACGAGCGGGTCGTTGTCGACATAGACGACGCGGCACGACGGATCCGTCGCCTGCGCCACCTCGTGGGTGTTGTTCAACGTGGGCAACCCGGTGCCGACATCGAGGAACTGGCGGATACCGCACTCCGCGACCAGATACCGGACGACTCGGATCAGGAACGCCCGTTCGGCGCGAGCCCCATCGGCGATGTCCGGGATCTGGGCCAGGACGGCATCTCCTGCCGCACGGTCGGCCTCGTAGTTGTCCTTGCCACCAAGCCAGTAGTTCCAGATCCGCGCCGACTGCGGCACGCTGGGGTCGATCTCCGTGGGCTTCACACATCCATGATGGCCCAGCCCTGCCGTCGCAAGGGTTCGGATGCGGCGATCGCCGCGGCTTCAAGCCGCAGCTCGATCAGCACCGCAGGCGACACGAGCTAGATCGCCGGCAAACGACAGCCGGAGCGAGAACCAGCAGCCCAGATCAGGGTCCCGACCAGCATCGCCGGCGCTGAGCCTCCACCCCGCCGGACACCGCAAGGCCACCCGTTCGAGGGGTGCTCCCCGAGATCGCGGTCGACACTCTCAGCCAGACTTTGATCACCTCTCACCTGGAGGGCCACGCATGGCGGGCAAGTTCGAGGTGTACAAGGACCGCGCCGGCAAATACCGCTTCCGACCAAAGGCGTCAAACGGTCAGGTCGTCGCGACGGGCGAGGCCTACGAGACCAGAGCAGCCGCGCTGAAGGGCTGCGAGTCGGTCCAGCGAGCGGCCGACGGCGCCCCATCGTCGAGACCGAGAGCTAGCCACCGGAGGACTGACTCCCCTAGCAGAATCGCGGCTCGCTCCACCAGCACTGAAGGCTGATCCACGGCAAGACAGCGCGCGCAGCTAGCTGGGTTCCATCCCGCTCGCCATCGCCAACAATGCCCGTCGCACGAGGCGGATCTCGTCCTGCTCGGCCAGGACCTGGGTGACTCGCCCACAGGCACCGCGCGGCCCTACTCGACGCCGAGCCCGTCGCCGATGCGGTCCCGGGAAATGCGCAGGAAGAACGCCGCCCTCACCTGCGCTTTGGCTACAGCGCAATCGGCGAGGGAGCCGTGCACGGGTACGCTCGCTGACCCGCGGCGGTTCGACCGGCACACCGGTGCCCTCGCGCCAGGCACACACGCACTTGGGCAACAGCCTCCATGTGGCCGCCCGTGCACCCAACCGCTGATCATGGTCTCCGCGACCGCGACCGGAGCGCTAGAGGGACTTCGCGACCTCGACCAGCTGGTCCAGCGCCGCGCCCCAGCCCTCGATGAAGCCCATCTCCTCGTGCTGCTTCTTCGCCGATGAGTCGGCGTGGATCGCCGTGGCGGTGTACTTCGTGCCGCCGTTGCCGTCGGGCTCGATGCTGATCACGGCGGTGAACGGGAAGCCGCCCTCGACGATCTGCGGGCGGAAGCCTTCGCCCATAGCCGAGGTGAAGACCAGCCGGGTTCCCTCCTCGACCGCCAGGATGCAGCCCGTGTTCGGGTACTCGTCGCCCTCGGGCGAGCGCATGGTGGTGTTGCACCTGCCACCAGGCTGCAGGTCCATCTCGCAGGACGTGGTGGTCCAGGGCTTCGGGGCGAACCACTGCACGAGCAGCTCGGGAGTGGTCCAGGCCCGCCAGACCAGCTCGGGTGCGACGTCGACGTTGCGCTCCAGCACGAGGTCGAGCTCGGGGTCGACGGTGTAGACGGTCATTGCTGCTCCTTCAGGTCGTAGAGAAAAGCATCGAGTTGGTCGAGGCGCCGGGTCCACAGGGCGCGCTGGGCAGCGAGCCAGGACGCCATGTCCTCGAGCGGCTGGGGCGCAAGCCGATAGGTCCGCACGCGCCCCTTCTTCTCCGACGTCACCAGGCCGGAGCGCTCCAGGACGCCCAGGTGCTGGGTGAACGACGGCAGCGCCATGTCGAAAGAGCGGGCCAGGTCGCTGGTCGTCGCGGGCCCCTGCCCGAGGCGTTCGACGACCCGGCGACGGGTGGGGTCCGACAGCGCGTGGAACACGCCGCCCAGATCCACCGCCTCGCCCATTCGCTTAGGCACACGCCTAAGTGTGCGGGCCGGACATCACTTAGGTCAACCCCTAAGTGTTGCGAGTCGATCTCCCCGGTCCGATCGATCGTCGTTCCCAGCCCACGCCGGCCTGACCGTCGGGTCCGACGCCGGCGATGGTGGCCAGCACCTTCGCCGGCCGGTGCTGCCCGTCCCGGCTGATCGGCAGGTCGTCGTGGCGGGTGGCCAGCACGAACCGGATCTCCCGTGCGGTCATCCAGTCCCGGAAGGCGGGGTTCTGGCCGTAGGCCTCGTCCGCGGTCACCCACGATCTGCCGGTCAGGGCTTCGGCCCAGGACGCGCGGTTGAGCATCGCGACACCGAGTTCCGGCTTGGTCGCGAACCCGTCTTCAGCGCAGCACCATGTCTGCGCCAACCACTACCGCCGCCGCGTCCACCGACCCCCATGGCCCACGGACCGCCATTGCAGTATCAACCGAGGCGCTGCAGCGCCTTCTCTACGGCGACCTCGACACGAGCCGTCATGCCAGACACATCGACTGGGCGGCGCCCTGCAACCTGGCGGCGAATCAACTTGGGTCCGTTGTCATCATGGTGAAGCAGGGTGTACAAGTCCCACCACGGGTCGAGAGTTACGCCCGCGATTGATTCGTACAGCAACCGGAGTCGCTCGGCCCAATCAGGCGAATAAAGTGAAGTCAGGTATCGCCGACACTGTCCGACGTCGATGGCACGAGATCCTCGGTGAATTCCATTCCAGTCGGTGAGTCCCGTGATTTTGCCGCGCGACCAAAGCAGATTGACAGGTAGGTAGTCGCAGTGCAGGAAGACGTCACCATCCTTAGGTGGTAGTGCTTCCATGACATTGAAGGCTGCCTTCCACACTTCAGGCCGCTGCGCGCCGTCTGGCACACGAAAACGACCAAGAGGTGCGATCCACGAGTCAGTCCAAGGCCGAAAAGTCGGCGCTGGAAGGTCGACGGAATGCAGTAGGGCGGCGAACTCTGCGATCCTCGCTATCCACGACCCGTGCTCCGCCGGGTTCAGGTGAACGCGGCCAGGTAACCGTGTCATCAGCAGAGAGGGCGCACCCTTCGTGGCAACGCCGGCAACATCAGCCGCCAGAATCCTCGGCACCGGAAGCCCGCTTCCTGCCACCACGTTCAAGTTGACGATTTCCTTCTCCATGGCGGCCCGAAGCGCCGCCTCGCCCGGCGGGTACTGCCGCAATACCACAGTGGTTCGTGTGTCGTGTCGCTCAACCGTCAAGCGATGGACGGCAGAGTTGACGCCACCGGTCAATCGGCGATGCCCGACGATGCGACTGCCCTCGCCTATAGACGCCGCAGCCCAGGCGAGAGCATCCGTGGAGGGCCGACGTTGGAAGAATCTGCTCTCTCTCCAGTCGCTGCCGGTCGGCTCATCTTTGGTGGGTCGCATCGTCTCTGTCCATGCCTGAGAACCTATGACCTTCCGGGAGCAATGATTGGAATCTCTGGATTACCGGGGGCGTACCCTTCCGGCGATCTTGAGGCGATCAAGGAAGATCGGCGCGCCTACGCCGGTCGGGAGGGTACGAATCGTGCTCACCGTAGTTCCTGGAGCTGCCGCCGCCGTCAACATCCGAAGATCACGCAGTGGCCGCGAGCCATAGGGTAGAACGTCTGCGATGGCAGGCCGAGACTGACAGGCTGCTCGATCGGATGGCCGGGCGGTTCGGCTGTCGCGGGTCCGTGCATGAGGACCGGGTGAGGGGGATCGTGGAGCGCGCGTTCCTGTCGCAACTCGGCGATGTGCGCGTGCAGGAACAACAGCAGCCACCACGGTTGGCTCAGCTGCGTCGGCCATCGACCTCCGGCACTGACCGACGCCGGGACGAACCCGGTTGCCGCTGGTCGGCCGACCGCCGCCAGCCGTCGCGGGGTCGCCCGCCGCGCATCCACTCGCTCGTCCAACCCGCCACAGCGTCGCAGGACGGTGAGATCGACCCACTCGTCCTGATCGCAATCGACTGCTGGAGGTACCCGAACCGGCTACCCACTCACGAGCGTCGGCGCAGCGCGCCGTACGTCCGGCGGAACGGTCGCGCTACCGGTGAACCCCGCGACCGCCAGCCCCGTTTCGAGAGGATAGGTGAGGAGCCGGTGGGTCCGCATCGGACTGCTACTCGGGATGGGGGACCAGGCATGGCCGGGCGGTCGTACCAAGGGCTGTGGGTGGCGATCACCAGCTGCCTGATCGTGAGTCTCGCCGGGTGCACCGGGATGGCGACCGGGGTGAACGCGGCGGGACCCCAGCCGCAGCCGGCCGGAGTGAATGCAGTCGAATCCTCGCCGACGACGCCCGCGGACGCCGGGCCGCCCGCGCCGGTGCGGGTGCTGCAGCTGAACCTGTGCAACAGCGGCATCGCCCAGTGCTTCTCCAACGGCCGATCGATCGAGGAAGGCGCCTCGGTGATCAGCATCGAGAAGCCCGACCTGGTCACCCTGAACGAGGTCTGTGACGGCGACATGCCGACCCTTGAGCGGGCTCTCGCCAATGCCGTGCCCGGCGGCACGGTCGGGTCCGCATTCCAGGCGGCGCGTGACCGGAACACCGGCGACGACTACCGCTGCGCCAACGGCCAGCGGTACGGCATCGGCATCGTGTCCCGGTGGCCGTCGGTGCCCGGGTCCTCCGCAGACAGCGGGATCTACCCGATCCAGGACCCGGAAGACCCCGAGGAGCGGGCATGGCTGTGCCTGGACGTCGCCGCCACCCCGACAGTCGCCGTCTGCACCACGCACCTGGCCTACACCGATCGGGAGGTCACGGTCGGCCAGTGCACGTACCTGCTCGACACGGTCATCGCGGAGAGGCGCGCGCGGGACGGGGCGCCGCCGCTGGTGCTGGGGGGTGACCTGAACATCTCATCCCGCGACCGCCAGGCCCTCGGGTCCTGCTTCCCGGCCGATTCCGCGGCCGCCAACGACGGCGGGGTGATGCACGTCGTGGCGACCCCCGAGTACGTCGTCGACAACTCCCGGCCGATCGAGCTGCGCATCGATACCGAACACCCCGGCCTACTCGTCAACCTCACTCCCAGCACGCCATAGCACGACCGCGGGGCCCTCGGGCGCTGCGGTCGTGCAGCTGCGCGTAGGTCCACCGCTGCTCCCCGTCGATCACGCCGATGCGGTCGCCGTGGGCCGCGGCGGCTCGGTCGAGGTAGACCGTCGGGGTCAGCGGCTCGTAGGACATCGGGTCGGCCGTCATGCTGGTCGCGCCCTCCGGCGGTCGGGGTCGGTGGTGAGCTGGGCGGCGATCTGGGCGAAGCTGCTGCGGTGGAACACGAGCGGGGCGATGTCGGGCCGGGCCTCGACCCGCCCGACGCGTAGGAGTGCGATCACGTGGTCGCCGGCGTCGGCTTCGCGCTCGAGCGTGCAGACGAACACGGCAGGGCTGCCCGCGACGTGTAGCGCGCCGTCCCCGGTGATCGCCGTCTGCAGTCCGGCGAAGCGGTCGCCCTCCCGGGCCGCCAGCGCGCGAGCCGCCGCGGCGTGTCCGCCGGCGAGCACGCTCACGCCCAGCACCGGCAGCGTGCGCAGGACGGGCCACGTGCGCGAGGTGCGCTGCAGGCAGACCGCGATGAGCGGCGGGTCGAGCGACACCGGCACGAAGGTGCTGGCCGCCATGCCGACGGGCACGGTGCCGTCGAGCCCGCAGACCGCGACGACCCCCGTCGGGAACGTGCCGAACGCACGCCGCAGCGCGTCGGCGGGCGGCACACCGGCGGTGGTCATGCGGCCGGCCTCCTGTCGCGGCCGGCCGCGACCAGCGCTGTCACGGCCGGTCGCCAGTACCGGCAGTAGCACGCGATCGCGGCGGCCGGATCCTGGGGAGGTCCCGCGACGTGCAGCACCGGGGCCGGGCAGCGGGCACCCGCCGCCACGAGGGCTGCCACCAGCGGCCAGCCGCCCGTGCTGCCCGCCCCACCGACGACCAGCGCGAACGCGAGGGCGCCGGACAGGTCGGGGTGAACGTGCGCCGTAGGCCTTCCGGCGTCGGCGCGGCTCGCCGCGACGACGACGTCGGGACGGACAGCGCCCGGCGCGCCGGCCTCCCAGGGCTGGCGCACCTCGTCGGGGGCACGCCCGGTGAGCGCTGTCGCGAATGCGGTGGCAAGCCCGGCGAGGCCGGGATCATCTGCGAGAACCGTGGTGATCATGCGACGTGTCCCTTCTGCGGTGTCGTCCCGCCGGCGGTCAGCGCGCGACGCACGGCGAGCAGGTCGCGCGGGGCGTTGAGCGCCGTGGCACCGACGACCTCGCCGTCGTCCCGGTGCAGGAACAGCCGCCCGTGCCCGTCGCCGGTCGCGACCTCGCCGGTCGCCGTCCCCCGGGCTCCGACGTGCTGGATGCGCACGTCGTACTGGTCGGACCACACGTATCCCGTGGTCGTGAACGGGCCGGCAACCCCGCTGGTGATGGCGCGCGCGACGTAGGCGGCCTGTTCCCGGGCGGTCGTCCAGTGCTCGGTACGCACGTGGTGGCCGCTGCGGACATCGGCCCATCGCGCCACGTCCCCGACGGCCCACACCCCGTCGACGCCTTCGGCGGCGAGGCCGGGCCCGCATCGCACGCCGTCGCCCTCGTCGAGTCCCGAGTCGCCGAGCCAGCCGGTCGCCGGGGCACTGCCGATGCCGACGACGACCAGGTCGACGGGCAGGACGGCGCCGTCGTCCAGTTCGAGTGCCTCGACCCGGGGGCTGCCGCGGTAGCCGACGACCGCGCGCCCGCAGACGACCCTCGTCCCGTGGTCGGCGTGCAGGCCGAGAACGGCTGCCGACACGGCCGCCGGGCGACGCGGCCGAGCAGCCGCGGACCGGCCTCGACGATCGTGACGTCCAGCCCGCGCTCGCGGGCCGCCGCCGCGACCTCGCAACCGACGAACCCGCCGCCGACGATCGCCACTCGCGCCGCGCCGGCGAGCTCGGCGCGCAGGGCGTGGGCGTCCGCGCGGGTGCCGAGGTGATGCACCCCCGGCATCCCGTCGAGCGCGGGGAGCCGCCGCGGGTGCGACCCCGTCGCGATGACCAGCCGGTCGAACCCGAGGCGGGCTCCGCCGTCGAGATCGAGGCGGCGGGCGTGCAGGTCCAGGCGGGTCAGCTCCGTCGCGGGCAGGTGCTCGACGGCGAGAGCACGGAGGCCGTCGGCGGTGAGGAGCGGGGGCGGCTGTGGCTCCTCGCCCGTGAGGACACCCTTCGAGAGCGCGGGCTTGTCGTAGGGCAGCCCGTCCTCGCGGTCGACGAGGACGATCCGCTCGTCGTACCCGACCGCCCGCAGCGCGTGCACCACGCGGACGCCGGCGACCGACCCGCCGGCGACGACGAGCGGTCCCCGGCCGATGCGGCTCACGGCCGGCTGAGGCGGATCGCCCGCGCCGGGCAGTCCGCCTCCGCCTCGGCGACCGCGGCGTCGTCGGCGTCGTCCGGGTGCCCGGCGAGGACCGTCGCGATCCCGGTCACCGGGTCCAGGTCGAAGACCTCCGGCGCAGCGACCACGCAGTTGCCGTAGCCGTTGCACGCGCTCTCGTCGATCTCGATGCGGTATGGCAATGGTCAGCCCTTCCCGACCGTCTCGAAACGGACCGGCAGAGCGGTGGGGCCGAGGTGGTTGCCGCCCTGTAGCCCGCTCCAATCGGCCGGTCCGTCGGGGCGCAGCCGCGGGTGCCGGCAGAGGGTGGTGAGCAGGATCGCCAGCTCGGAGCGGGCGAGCGCCGCGCCCAGGCACTGGTGGACGCCCCAGCCGAAGCCGAGGTGGCCGCGCGCGTCCCGATCCGGGTCGAAGCGGTCCGGGTCCGGAAAGCGCTCCGGGTCGCGGTTGGCCGCGGCGAACGACAGCAGGACCGCGTCGCCCTCAGGGATCGGCGTGCCCGCCACTTCGACGGGGCGGGTGGCGCGGCGGGCGAAGTTCTGCGCCGGGCTGCGCAGGCGCAGCATCTCCTCGACGTATCCCGGCGCCCGGGTGGGGTCGGCGCGCAGCCGATCCTGGAGACCGGGGTCCTCGACGAGCAGGTGCACCAGCGTGCTGGCGGCGTTCATCGTGGTCTCGTGTCCCGCGACGGCGAACGTCGCGAGCACGCTGACCTGCTCGTCCTCGACGAGCGGGCGGCCGTCGACCTGTGCGTCGAGGAGGGTGGTCACGTAGTCGTCCGGGCGGGCGGCGCGGTGGCCGGCGAGCTCGCGCCGCATGAGCTCGTAGATCCGGCGGCGGGCGCCGGCGAAGTCGACCTCCTCGCCGCCGGCGGCGAGGCCCGCCCACATCTCCTCGGTGAGCGCGCGGAACTCGCGCACCGTCGCCGGTGTGAACCCGACGAGCTCGGTGAGCACCTCCAGCGGGAGCGGTAGCGCGACCTGTTCGACGAAGTCACCGCCACCGCGGGCGGCGAAGGCGTCGACGAGATCGGTGATCGTCCGTTCGAGGAACGGACGCAGCGTCCGCACCCGGCCGGGCGACAGCGCCTCGGTCATCAGGCGCCGGTAGGCGGTGTGCAGCGGCGGGTCGAAGTCGATCGGGATCGCCCGCTGGGTGCCGTCGGTCGGAATGCGGTGCCCGGACGCAGAGGAGAACGTCGCGGGGTCGCGAAGTGCCGCGCGCACGTCCTCGTACCGGGTGAGCATCCAGAACCCGCCTCGCCGCGGCGATCGGGTCACCGGGCAGGCGCTTGCGCTCCGATAGGCCTCCCACACCGTCGGCTCGGTCATCGCCGGGTCGTAGGGGTCGAAGTCGATCTCGGCCGCGGACGGTCCGGGCGGGGACACGGCGGTCACCGCCCGGCCTCGCGGGGCCCGACGTACCCGGTCTGGCCGGCCTCGGAGCCGAGCGCGAGCACGGGGCCGTTCATGTCCTCCTGCCAGACCAGCGAATCCATCCCGATCTGCAGCGGGTGGTCCTGCACGGTGTAGACGCCGAGACCGTCCGGGCCCTCGTAGTGCGCGTGCTCGAGCCAGCCGGGGGCCGAGAGCAGCAGGTCGCCCGCCTCCCAGGCGATGTCCTGCCCGTCGACCGTGCTGACACCGGAGCCCGAGAAGTGGTAGTTGATCGCGACCGACGAGTGCCGGTGGCCCCGCCCGCGCGGACGGGCGGGCCGGCCGGGCGGCATGAGGGTGGCCGTGACGAAGAAGTTGTGCGTGGCGCCCTGGCGCCGCCCGGTCGCCGGGTTGTAGAGCGCCATGATCGTGCGCTTCCCGTCCCCGGCCACCTGCGACAGATGGGCGCGGACCTGCTCCCACGGCCAGTGCAGCGGGTGCGACTCGACGACCTCGATGTCGACGAGGAACTCGTAGCCGCGCAGGCGGGCGCCGGTGTCGCCGATCGGGAGGTCGGGGGCGGTCCGGCGGGTGTAGGCCGTATCCGCGCCCTCGGACCGGGCAGCGGCCGTCGACGGCTGCCACGAGTCCGGCAGGTCCTCGCCGTAGTGCACGCCGAGCCGTTCGAGCAGCGGCGCGTTGGAGTAGCTCAGCCGCGCCCAGACGTCCGGGGAGGTGTTGCGGAACCGGAAGGGCTTCATGGCCGGCAGGTTCACGACGTCCAGGTGGGCGAGGTCGATGGTGGTGTCGGCGGCCTCGATGCCGCCGCTGCCGCGGATGCCGATCTCGACGCGATGGGCGTTCTCGCGCAGTGGGATGGTCTCCTCGCCAGGGTTGAGCACCTCGATGGTGACGGACACCCCCGGCGCGAGGCCGAGGCCGGGGTCGGTCGCCGAGGGGTGCACGATGCGGGCCGCGCGACGGCCGTTGGCAGGCCGCGGGGACCGGGCGAGGCGCTCGATCTCGGCCTCGATCTCGGCGCGGGTGACCTTGAGCGGCGCCCAGGCCTGCGGAGTCGGTGCCGGGTTGCCGCTCACGTCGACCATGCGGGTGGTGGCGGCGGGGCGGATCTCGGTGATGCTCATGACGTTCTCCCATCGGGCAGGGGTGCCGGCGCCGCAGCGGGTGCCGCCACCGGGGTGGGGCTCTCCTCCTCCGCGGCCACGTGCGGGCTGCGGAGTGCGAGGGTGGCGGCCAGGCTGACGATGCCGAGGCCGACGAGGTAGGCGGAGACAGCGGTCGAGCCGCCGGTGGCCGACAGCAGGACGGTCGCGACGATCGGGGCGAGTGCCCCGCCGAGGACGCCACCGATGGCGTACGCGACCGACGAGCCGCTGTAGCGGACCGCTGCGGGGAACGCTTCGGCGATGAAGGCGCCGTACGGGCCGGTCGCGAGGCCGATGCCGGCTCCGCCGACGGTGCAGGCGAGTACGACACCCGTGACAGAGCCGGTGTCGACGAGCCAGAAGTACGGGAAGGCCCACAACGTCAGCACGACGACGGCGACGACGATCACCGGACGTCGTCCGTACCGCTGCGCCAGCACAGCGGAGAGGGGGATCGCTGCCGCCCAGACCAGCGCAGTGGCGACGGTGACCGCGAGCATCGTGGACGAGGGCACGAGCCCGCGCGTCGCGACGTAGGTCAGGGTGAAGACCAGCACGATGTTGCCGACCGCCGAGGCCAGGATGTTCAGCCCGGCCGCGGGCAGGAGCGTCCGCGGTCGGCGGAGCACGTCGAGCAGTGGCGAACGGCGCACCGCGCGCCGGCTGCGCACCTGCTCGAACTCGGGGCTCTCGTCCAGCCGCAGCCGCAGGACCAACCCGAAGGCGACCAGCAGGGCGCTGGCCAGGAACGGGATGCGCCAGGCCCAGCCGGCGAACGCCGCGTCGTCGGCGGCGAGCCGGACCGCGAGGAACACCACGCTCGCCAGCACGACTCCCAACGGCAGCCCGACCTGTGGGAACGAGCTGTAGAGGGTGCGCCGTCCGGGCGGGGCGTGCTCCAGTGCGAGCAGCGTCGCGCCGCCCCATTCGCCGCCGACACCCAGTCCCTGGACGAAGCGGAGCACCACCAGCAGGACCGGGGCCGCCACGCCGATCGACGCATAGGTCGGCAGGAGGCCGATCACCAGCGTTCCGAGGCCCATCACGAGCAGCGACAGCACCAGCATGCTGCGGCGGCCGATCCGGTCCCCGAAGTGGCCCATGAGAGCGCCGCCCACCGGGCGGGCGACGAACCCGATCGCGAACGTCGACAGCGCGGCCAGGGTGCCGGCGACCGGCGAAGCGCCCGGGAAGAACTGCGGCCCGAACACCAGCGCGGCGGCCGTGCCGTAGATGAAGAAGTCGTACCACTCGATCGTGGTCCCGACGAGACCGGCGAGCGCGACCCGACGGGCGCTCGGAGGGGCGGTGGGCGCGGACATCTCGGCCCTCACCGCGAGCTGAACCGGACGGGCAGTGAGGCCAGGGAGGGGAAGATCAGCGATGGGAAGCGGGGGGCGCCTCCGTCGGCGCGGATCGCGCCCACCCTCTCGGCGAGGCCCGCCAGCGTCTCGGCGAGCTGGATCCGCGCGAGCGGCGCTCCGAGGCAGTGGTGCAGCCCCATTCCGAACGCGAGATGCTGGGCGGCGTTCTGCCGGTGCGGGTCCATCCGGTCGGGCTCGGGGAAAGCCCGGTCATCGGTGTTGGCGGCACCGATGACGACCAGCACCTGCTCGCCGGCGGGGAGCACCGTGCCGTTGGAGGCGACGACGTCCTCCGCCGGGATGCGATTCGCCACCTGCACCGGCGCCCGCAGCCGCAGCAGCTCCTCGCGGATGCCGACCTGGGTCGCCGGGTTGCGGCGAGCGGTATCGAGGAGCTCTGGGCGCTCGGCGAGGTACTCGACGAGGTTGGCGATGGACGTCCGGGTCGTCTCGAAACCGGCATCGAGCACGGTGTGCATCAGCGAGAGCACCTCGTCGTGGCTGAGCCGGCCGTCCGACTCCGCAGCGAGCAACCGCTCGACCAGGGGCGTCGGCCGGGTCGTCCGACCGAGGAACCCGTCGAAGTAGTCGAAGTAGAACTGCGAGACCTCGTCGAGGCGGGCCTGCTGCGCCGGCTCGAGCGGGAACGGCGAAAAGATCATCAGGAAGTCGACCTGGGTGTCCAGCATGAGAGCCCAGTCCTCGTCCGGCATGCCGATGAGCAGGCGCAGCACCCCGCGGGGGATGCGGGCGGCCAGCTCGGCGACGGCGTCGAACGGCTGCCCGGCGGACAGGACCCGGTCCAGCTCCGAGGCCACCTCGGCCGCCGCGGCGGCCCGCAGCTCCTCCGACCGACGGGCGGTGAACAGCGGCGCGACGGCCCCGCGGAGCCGCCGGTGCACCTCGCCGTCGGTCTGCACCATGTTGGCCCGCAACCGGCGGGCCGCGGCGCCGGCCGGGAACCACTCGGGCAGGTCCCGGCCGGGTGGCTGCATCCGGCCCGTGGGATTCCGCAGCACGGTCTCCGCATCGGCGTAGCGGGACACGACGCGGGCCGGGCCGGCCTGGAGGACGGGGAAGTCCTCCCGGAGCGTCCGGTAGACCTCGGTCCGGTCGCCGGACAGCCAGCCAGGATCGGAGAAGGCAGCGAGCGGATCGGGCGCGGTGGTGGGGGCGGTCGTCATTGTCAGCTCCCGTGACGGTGGACGGACTAGCAGTGGCCGAGCACCCGGTCGCCCCGGTCGAGCAGGACGCGGACCCGGGATTCGCCTGCCTGCGAGAGCGGCAGCAGCGGCGGGCGGACGTGGGCGGACGCGATCCGGCCCTGGGTGTGCAGGACCCACTTGGCCGGTGCCGGGTTGGTCTCCACGAACAGCAGGTCGACCAGCGGATGAAGGCCGTAGTGCAGCTCGCGTGCGGTCTCGTGGTCGCCGGCCTCCCACGCCTCGTACATGCGGGCGACGGCCCACGGGGCGAGGTTGGTGACGGCGCTGATGAACCCGGCGCCGCCGAGGGCGAGCAGCGGCAATCCCAGCAGTTCGATCCCGGACCAGACGAGCAGGCTGCGCCCGCACCGGTGCAGGACGCGGGAGAAGTGCTCGAAGTCCTTCGTCGTCTCCTTGATCCCGACGAGGTTGTCGTGGTCGTGGAACAGCCGCGCGACGGTCTCCGGCGCGATGTCGACAGCGGTGCGCGACGGCACGTTGTAGATGACGATCGGCAGGTCCGGGAACTCGCGGGCGACGGTCGCGTACCAGGTGTAGAGGGCGTCCTGGGTCGGCCGGGCGTAGTAGGGCGTGATCACCAGCGCCGCGTCGGCGCCGGCGTCCCGCGCCGCCGCGGTGATCTCGAGCGTCTCGTCGAGTTTCGCCGAGCCCGTTCCCGGGACGAACGGCACCGAGTCGTCGACGACCTCGGCGACCGTGCGAATGGCGGTGATCCGTTCCGTGACCGTCTGGGCCCCGGGCTCCCCCGTGGAGCCGCCGATGGAGATGCCGTGCGAACCCGACTCCAGCTGCCAGCGGACGAGGCCGCGCAACGACTCCAGATCGAGTGCGCCGTCGTCGGTGAACGGGGTGATGACCGGTGCGATCGAGCCGCGGATGCGCGCGGGGTCGCTGCGGAACTTCACGACGTACCTCCGGTGAGCAGGCCGGCCACGGCCAGGTCGGACAGGCCCATACCCATGCCCTTGAAGACGGTGCAGCGCGGGTCACACGGCCGGGCAACGCTGCCCGCGACGACGTCGGCGAGAGTCCGGACATCTGCCCACTCGTCGGCGTCGGCGCCGTAGAACTCGCGCAGCTCGCGGGAACCCCTCCGGGCGGTGGGCAGGCTGTCGACGACGGTGAGCGCGGACTCGCCGAGCAGTGCGGGCTCGAACTCGGCGTGGGTCGGCAGGATCGCGCCCACGGCGTTGAGATGGGTCCCGGGCGCGAGGTGCTCGGCCCGCAGGAACGGCTCGGACGCCCGGGTGATCAGCGTGACGATCGGGGCGTCCTTGGTGGCGTCGGCGACGGAACCGGCGACGATCGTCTCCAGGCCGAGCCCGTCCCGGACCTGCTCGGCCAGTGCCTCGGCCCGCGCGAGCGTCCGATTCCAGACTCGCACGGATCGCAGAGGGCGAACCGCGGCGACTGCCTCGACCTGCCGCAGCGCTTGCCGGCCGGCGCCGAGCACGGCCAGCTCGTCGGCGTCCGGGGCGGCGAGCCAGCGGGTGGCGACGCCGGAGACCGCCGCGGTCCGCAGGGCTCCCGCCGTGCCCGCCTCGGCCACGCCGAGCGTGGTCCCCTCGGCCGCGGAGAACAGCGTGAGCAGCGCGCTGGCCCCGGCCGGGGTGTTCACCCAGGTCTTGAAGATCGCGAGCTGCGCGTCGAGGTCCACCGCCCCCAGGGCGTGGGCACTCCCCCGCGCGGCCGGCTCGTCCGCCGTGGGCGCAGGCCAGCTCGCCATCGACTTGTCGAGGTTCCAGGCCCGGCCCGCGGCCTCGTGCGCGAGGACCCGCTCCACGGCGTCGATCACCGCGGGCAGCGTCACCGACGCGCGCACGTCGGACTCCGTCCAGGACCTCATCGCGCCGCCCGCCCCACCGGCTGCGGGACCCGGTCCTGCGCCACCTCGTCCACGACACCGTTGCGCAGTACTCCCACGCCGGACACCTCCACCTCCAGCACGTCGCCCGGCCGCAGGAACCGCGGAGGGTCCATCCGGTAGCCGATCCCCCGCGGGGTCCCGGTCGCGATGAGGTCGCCGGGGCGCAGCGGCGTGAACGTGCTGACGTAGGCGACGAGATCGGCGAACTGGAACGTGAGCCGGTCGGTCGTGTCGTCCTGCACGAGGTCGCCGTTGAGCCGGGTCGTGACGCGCAGTGGCCCGTCCCCCAGTTCGTCGGTCGAGGTGAGCCATGGCCCGGCTGCGCCGCTGCCCGGCCAGTTCTTCCCGGCCGCCGCCTGCGTCGAGTGCAGCTGCCACGTGCGCACGCTGTTCTCGGCGAGGCAGGTGACACCGGCGATGTGCGACCAGGCCTCCTCCGGCGGGATGCGCCGGCCGGGCCGCCCGATCACGAGGGCCGCCTCGCCCTCCCAGTCAAGGGAGTCCTCGCCGGCCGGCCGGACCACGGGGGCGCCCGCCCCGACGAGCGAGTCAGGGAACCGGGTGAACAACGTCGGGTGGGTGGGAGCGTCCTGTGCAGGGCCGCGCTCGGCCTCGGACGCATGCGACGGGTAGTTGAAGCCGACGCAGACGATCTTCGGGTGGTCACCGACCGGGGGGAGCCAGTCGATGTCGTCCAGCGGGATCGTGGGGTCGTCCGGGCTCGGTGCAACCGGATCGGCCAGCAACTGCTCGAAGGAGCCCACGCGCTGGTCGAGCCGGACGATGACGTCGCCCGCGACGACACCGAACCCGGACGTCCCGCCGGGGAGCCGGAACCGGGCCAATCTCACGCCGGCACCTCCACCCGCGCGGCCGTGGCCGCTGGAACGGCGGTTGCCGGCTTGCGAAGACCGGCTGCCTCGAGCCGCGGCAGCACGTCGCGCACGAAGTCGGCGATGCCGGCGTCGTAGTCCACCCACGTCAGCAGCACGCCGTCGATGCCCGCCGCGCTGAGCAGCGCCAGCCGCTCGGCGATCGTCTCCGCCGTGCCCACGAGCGGGAAGCCGCCTGCACCGGCCGCGAACCGCTGGCGCATCAGCAACTGCACCTCCGGTGGCATGAGCTGGGTGTGCGCACCTTGCAGCCGCATCCAGGCGTCGACGCTCTCGGTGTCCTCGTACTCGACGGCGAACCGGTGCAGGTAGGCGTCGGCCTCGGCCTGCGAGTCCCGCTGGACGACCACGGTGTGCGTCCACACCTTCACGTCGCGGTCGAACCCCTCCCGCGCGGTCCGGCGGTAGCCCTCCACCTGCGCCCGGATCCCGGCCTCCTCCTCGGACTGCACGACCACGAAGCACAGATCGGCATGCTCGGCAGCGAACCGCATCCCCCGCGCAGAACCACCCGCATTCATGATCGGAATGTGCGCCTGCAACGGCTTCGGCATCGACACCCCACCGACCACGTCGTAGAACCGGCCGTGGAAGTCGAACTCCTCGGTCTCGGTCCACAGCCGCTGCAGTACCTCGAGCCACTCGGCGAGGTGGTCGTAGCGCTCGTCGTGCTCCCGCAACGGGGCGCCGAACATCTCCAGCTCGGGCTTGTTCCATCCGCCCACGACGTTCAGCGCGAAGCGTCCGCCGGAAATGTGGTCGACGGTCGCCGCCTGCTTCGCCGCGAAGATCGGATGGATCGTCGGCGCGTGCGACGTGGCGAAGACCCCGATCCGCTCCGTGGCCGCCGCGATGCCCGCCGCCCAGGTGAACGGGTCCATGACGGTGCCCGTCTTGTGCGTCGGCCGGTTCTCCGCGTAGCCCTTCCAGCGGGCGAACGGGACGACGGCCTCGAAGCCCGCGGCCTCGGCCGCCCGGGCCGTCCGGAGCGAGAAGTCCCACGACGTGCTGGGCGCCTCCGGCACGAGCGTCTGGGACGCACCGCTGCCGTTGGTGCAGAACAGGCCCAGCTTGAGCGGGTTGTCTCCCAGGAGCGGGTTCATCGCAGACCTCCTCGTCTGTGGTGGTGGCGACGACGCTAGGGAGCCACATCACATAAGGCCACTACCAAATTCCGGATGCGGCGATATGCTTCTTCTTATGGACACGCGCATCCCGTTGCGGCGGCTGGAGGTGTTCTGCCTGGTCGTCGACGAGGGCGGCGTCACCCGGGCCGCGGAGCGGCTCCTCGTCGCACAGCCCGGGGTGTCGGCGCAGCTACGGTCCCTCGAGAAGGCCCTCGGCGCCGCCCTCTTCGTGCGGGCCGGCAGCAAGGTCGCCCTCACCGAGGCCGGCGACCGGCTCTACCACTGGGCGAAGGAGGTGCTGGCCGGCGGCGCACAGGTGCAGCGTGACATCGATGACCTCGCCCGGGGCGTCGCCGGGTCGTTGCGGGTCGCCTCGAGCATGGCGATCGGCACCTACCTGTTGCCGCCGCTCATGACCCAGCTGCGGAAGGACCGGCCGGGGGCGGACATCACCGTGCACATCAGCGAGCCCGCCGCCGCCCTGCGCGCCGCCGAGATCGGGGAGGTCGACTTCTCGGTCACCACCTGGCTCGACGACCCTGGGCCGGAGACGCTGCATGCGGAGAAGCTGTGGGAGGAGCCACTCGTCCTCTGCGCCGCTCCCCACGGACCGCCCTCGGTCGACTCGGTCGACCTCGCTGAGGTCGCGACGTTGCCGCTGGTCGGCGTGCCGTCAGGGGTCGCGTTCCACAAGATGCTGCACGACCAGCTGCGCCGCCACGGGATCGGCGAGCTGCCGACCGTGATCAGGCTCGGCCACGCCGAGGCGATCAAGCAGGCGGTGGCCCTCAACGGCTGGGTGTGTCTGGCCTCGGCCTACTGCGTTGCCGACGACGTCACGGCCGGTCGGCTTCGTACGGTGCGGATCCGGGACGCGACCCTCGTCGAGGGGATCGGTCTCTACCACCGGACGGCCAAGTACTTCTCCCCGCTGCAGGACGCCGCCCTCGGCGCACTACGGCAGACCGCCGACGCGAAGCGTCGCGCGACATCCACCGTGTGAGTGCGGGCCCAACGGTCGGACGGCACACGGGTTCGACCCGCTGGCGCGCACGTTCAACGCGCGGGCGTCACGGCCTGGCCTGACCTGACAGCGAAGGTGAAGGCCCGCAGGAGCTCTACGTCTGGTGGAGCTGACGCAACCTGGCGTTCCAACCAGGGTGCAGGACCACGTCATCGCTCACAGCCCATGAATAGTCATAGAGGGCGGCTAGGTGATCCGGGTCCAAGACGTGGAAGGAAGCCAGGGCAGGCACCGTCCGCTGCAGGTTCTCGAACCGCCTGCGTAGCCCGTCGTCCCGACGACGACACCGGACGGCGACAGATCTCCGAGGATCTCGGCAGGCACGTCGACCAGTGGCGGCAGAAAGTCGCGAGTCGTCCCCCCGACGAACCGCCCGCCAGGTCGCTCGCCGACCACGCTTTGAACTACGTGGGAGGCCCGGCGACCTTCCGCAGCATGCACCCGCCGTACCGCGACCAGTGGCTGCTCGACAGCGCCGTCGACGCCCTTCGCGGGCACCTCGGGAGGTGCAGCCTCCTGCCCACGTGGCTGAAACGGCGCGGCCCGGTGCGCACGTACCGGGCCGGCTGCCGGGGACGGGCCATCGGAGCGGATTCGCGCGGCGGGCGGCCGCGCGAGTTCGTCCACGCCGACCTCGACCACGCGGCGAGGAACGCGGTGGCCGCGTCCTCCGGGCCGGTGTCGCGGAAGAGCCCGCCGGGCGACGTCGACGAGCACGAGGGCTACGTGGCGCTTACGCGACCAGCAGCACGTGGGCCGACTGGGCGACGTGGCGACGGCGCGTGGTCGCGAGGTATGCCGCGCAGGAGCGGGCCTGCCCGCTCTCCGCGCAGCTCGGGAAGGGAGATCCGGCCACGGTTGCGGTGGTCCCGGTGACCGTCGAGGTCTACAGCGCCGACGAGGTGGAGCTCCTGGTCAACGTTCGTTCTGTCCGGAGGAGGCCCGCCGGACGGGAGAATCGTTCCGTGCGGCTGCGGGCCGGGTCGACGAGCGCGACCCGATCTCCGCCGGTGCCCGGGCGCGACGACGCGCCACGGGCGCGCCGGCCCGCCCGGCGCGCAGGAGGAGCTGGTGGGCGGCGACCCGGGGCGTTTCTTCCGGCCGCCGTACGTCGGCGGCCGCGGGTGGGTCGGCGTGTACCTCGACGTGCCCGGCGTGGACTGGAGCGAGATCGAGGAGATCGTCACCGACGACTACCGGCAGGTGGCACCGAAGCGTCTCGTGGCCCGGCTGGACGAGCCTGCGTAGCGCCGGGCAGGCTGGCCGGGATGGACCTTCCGCTCGTCGAGGTGCCCGGCGGGCGCGTCGAGTACGAGGACGTGCCCGGCGACCGCGCCCTGGCCCCGCTGCTCTTCCTGCACGAGGGCCTCGGCTCGGTGCGGCTGTGGCGACGGTTCCACCACCGGCTCGCCGCCGCCACCGGCCGGCGGGCGGTCGCCTTCTCCCGCCTCGGCCACGGCGGGTCCGACCTCCCGCCCGGCAAGCGGACGCCCCGCTACATGCACGACGAGGCCACCGAGGTGGTCCCGGCGGTGCGCGCGGCGCTCGGGCTGGACGGGGTGGTGCTCGTCGGGCACAGCGACGGCGGCTCGATCGCGCTGCTGCACGCGGGCACGGCGGCCGTCGAGGGGGTCGTCGTCCTCGCCCCGCACGTCTTCGTCGAGGAGGCGGGGCTGCGCGGCATCGAGCAGGCCCGCCGCGACTACGTCGATGGCGACCTGCGGTCCCGGATGGCCCGGTACCACCGCGACCCGGACGTCACGTTCTGGAACTGGAACGACGGCTGGCTCGACGGCGCCTTCCGCGACTGGGACATCCGGCCCGAGCTGGCCGGGATCACCTGCCCGGTGCTGGGCGTGCAGGGCACGGCGGACCCGTACGGAACGGTGGTGCACGTGGAAGCGGTGCGCGACCGGGCCGCCGGGCCGGTGACGCTCGAGGTGCTCGACTGCGGCCACGCCCCGCACCTGGAGCGGCCCGGCGAGACCGACGCCGCCGTCAAGGAGTTCCTGCGCTCCCTGGAGTGATCGCGGCGGGTCTGCGGGTGGGCGCGGGGCCCACGGCTAGGGCCGCAGCGCGTGCAGGATCGTCAAAGCCCGGTCGAGGCCCGCCGCCGGGTCCGCCTCCGGGCTCCCGATGGCACGGTCGTAGTTGAGGTCGTAGAACAGCTCGGTGACCCCCTGCCCGGCCAGCCACGCCGCGTCCTCGCGGATCTTGTCGTAGGGGCCGGACAGCAGCCGGTCGGCCGGCCCGTCCACGCGCACGACACCCCGGACGATCACGCGGACCGCCGCCGGGTCCTTCCCGGCTTCCTCAGCACCCTTGTGGACGAGCGCGACGTCGTCGGCGAGCCGCCGCAGGTCGGCGCCGCTGCTGCTGATCCAGCCGTCGGCGATGCGTCCCGCGCGCTGCAGCGCGGCCGGCACGCCGCCGCCGAGGAGCACGGGCGGGCCGGGCCGCTGCACGGGCTTCGGCAGCATCCGGCTCGGCGGCACGGTGTAGAACTCGCCGTCGAACTCGCTCACCTCGTCGGCCCACAGCGTGTGCAGGACCTGCACGTACTCGACGGTCCGCGGCCCGCGCCGCTCGGTGGAGGCCCCCGAGGCCGCGAACTCGGCGGGCGACCAGCCCACCCCGAGCCCGAGGTCGAGCCGCCCGCCCGACAGCACGTCGAGGGTGGCCGCCTGCTTCGCCAGGTACGCGGGCGGGACGAACGGCAGGTTGATCACGCCGATGCCCAGCCGGATCCGGGAGGTGCGGGCGGCGGCGAACGCCAGCGCGGCGACCGGGTCCAGCACGCTGTGGTAGACCGGATGCAGGTCCTGGTCGGTTCCCACGAGGAGCCGCTGCAGCGTCCACAGGGACGCGTACCCCAGCTCCTCTGCCTCCGCCGCCACCCGCACGAGGTTCTCCGGGGTCGCCCACGCGCCGGAGATCGGCGCTCCCAGTCCGATCGTCAGCTCAGTCACTCCCGCACGTTAGCTCCGTCGCCGCCAGCCGGTTGAGCGCAGCGGCGACCGTGGCCGGATCGGGTGGGAGCAGCGGCAGCCGCACGTCGGGCGAGGCGATCCGGCCGGTTGCGTGCAGCACGGCCTTGATCACCGTGGGATTGGGCTCGGCGAACAGGGCCGCAGCCAGCGGCGCGAGCGGGGCGCCCAGCTCGCGGGCCCGCGCCGCGTCGCCGGCGCGCCAGGCGTCCACCATCGCGACCCAGCGTGGCGTGCACAGGTGCGCCGACGCGAGGATCCCGCCTGCCGCACCGAGTGCCAGCAACGGGGCGGCCATCACGTCGTCGCCCGCGAGCACGGCGAAGCCGGGCGGCGGGTCGGCGAGCAGCGTCACGGCGTCGGCATCCAGCGCCGGGACGGCGTGCTTCATCCCGGCGACGCCGGGCAGCGCGGCGAGGCCACGCAGCGCGGGGCCGCCGAGAGGCCGGGCCGTGCGGTGCGGGACGTGGTAGGCGATCAGTGGCACCGGGCTGCGCAGGCACAGGTCCTCGAAGTGGCGCACCACGCCCGCCTCGGTCGGCCGGACGAACGCCGGCACGGGCACCAGCGCCGCGTCCACCTCTGGCCACGCCGCGAGTGCCGCCAGCGCGGCGGCACTGCGCCGCGTCCCGCTCCCGCCCGCGCCCACGACCAGGGTCGTTCCGGTGTCGCGGCGCACGGCGGCGCAGACGTCGAGCACGGCGCGGCGTTCGGCGTCCTCCAGTCCTTCGGGCTCGCCGGTGGTGCCCAGCGCCACGATCCCGGCCGCGCCCGCCGCCACGGCCTCGCGCGCCAGCCGGTCCAGTGCGGCCGGGTCCACCTCCCCGCCCGGCGTGAACGGCGTGATCAGCGGGACGTACACCCCCGAGAGCTCCATGGCGACAGCGTCGGCCGCCACGAGCGTCAGATCCAGTTCACGTTCCTGCACTTGTTCGTAAGCTGTGCTGATGCTCGACGTCCGGCGCCTGCGGCTGCTCCGCGAACTGGCCAACCGCGGCACGATCGCGGCCGTCGCCGAGGCGCTCGCATACACGCCGTCGGCCGTGTCCCAGCAGCTCAGCACCCTTGAACGGGAGACGGGCACCCCGCTGCTGGCCAGGAGCGGGCGGCGGGTGGAGCTGACCCCCGCCGCTCACGGGCTCGTGGCGCACGCCGAGGCCGTGCTCGAGCGCCTCGAACAGGCCGAGGCCGACCTCACAGCGAGCCGGGCGGGGCCCGCCGGCCCGCTGCGGATCGGCGCGTTCCCGTCGGCGGCGCGCGCCGTCGTGCCCACGGCGCTCGCCGCACTCGCCGGAGCACACCCGGCCCTCGAGCCTCGGCTGCGCGAGCTCGACCCAGCGGCCGTGGCCGGGGCGCTGCGCGCCGGCGAGGTCGACGTCGCGCTCGTGCACGACTACGACCTCGTCCCGGTGCCCGCGGAGCCCGGCGTGGAGACCGTCGCCCTGTTCGAGGAGGCGATGTTCCTCGCGGCGCCCCGCGCGCTGACCCCGCTGCCCGGCGAGCCGCACCCGCTGCGGCGCTGGCGCGACGCACCTTGGATCGTCGCGCCCGCCGACACGCGTTGCGGGACGATGACCGTCCGGGCCTGCGAGGCCGCCGGCTTCACGCCGGACGCCCGCCACGTCGTCGACGACTTCCCGGCCGTGCTCGCGCTGGTCGGGATCGGTGGCGGGGTCGCGCTCGTCCCGGAGCTCGGCATCACCGCACCGGACCCGGACGTCGCCCTCACCCCCCTTCCGATGCACCGGCGCACGCTGGCCGCCCACCGGCGCGGTGCCGGCGCCAACCCGGCGATCGCCGCGTTCGTCGACGCGATGCGGACCGCCAGGGGCACCAGGTCGGGCTGATCACGGGCGGGGAACGTGGGCGGGTGGCATCGTGCGCCAGACGTCGAGGACCTCGGGGTCCTGCAGGTCGATCCACGCGTTCACGTCCGAGTGCGTCGCGCACACGGTCTCGGGCCGCAGGCACACCTCGGCCATGAACCGCTCGACGGCGTCGAAGAACCCGCCGCCCGACCAGCGGTTGAAGTGGCTGCCGATGACGAGCGGCGCCCGGTTGCCGCTCGTCGCGGCGGTGTACGCGGCGCGGTAGGCCCCGAGGACCGTGTCGCTGAACTCCGCCGCCCGCTCCGGCTCGTCGCGCCCGCCGTTCACGGCCATCCACAGGTTGTAGTCCATGAGCAGCACCTGCTTGCGCAGGGCGGGCACCCGCACCGACGGCATCCAGAACTCGCGGATCCCGTGCTCCTCGGTGGGCCAGACGATCCCGTCGGTCGGGCGGCTGGTGTCGTAGGTGAACCCGTGCGCCCGCATGGCCGGGTAGGCCTGGGCCCACCGCCCTTCCAGGCACGGGGTCCGTCCGCCCCGCACCGCGCCCAGATCGAGCCCACGCGCGCGGGCCGCCTCGACGAACGCGAAGAACTGGTCGAGCTCTGCGTCCCACATCGCGGTGGACCACCGGCCAACGCTGGGCTCGTCCCCGGCGCAGAAGTGGCCGTTGTAGTGCGTGCCGATCTCGTGGCCCCGCCTGCGGGCCTCCATGAGGTCCCCGATCAGCACGTCCACCTCGGCATCCGACCCGCCGAACCCGACGGCCGAGGTGCCGGCCGCCCGTCCGGGCGGGCGGTAGCGCCGCCGCTCCCCGTCGGGCACCAGGTAGACGCCGGAGAGGAAGGCGGTGATCCGCGCCTCCGACGCCCCCGCGAGGGCGAGCACGCGTTGCCAGTGCCGGTGCGACCCGGCGCCGTCGAAGGAGAACAGGACGAACTGCGGGGGCCGCTCGCCCGGCGCGAGCGGTCGCATCCAGGCTGCGAGCCGGGTGGCCGCGCGGTCCACCTGCACGTCGACGGGACCGGCCGCCGGCACGGGGACGGGGGTGGCGGCCTCGGCGGGCTCCGGCGCCTCCGGTGCGGCCAGCAACGCGAGTACCAGTCCGAGCGCTGCGGCGAGGAGCAACCACTCACCGGTCCGACTCCTGCCGTGCCGCACGTCCCCCACCCCCGCATCGTCACCAGGGCGGAAGGCGACGCGCCGGGTGGATCCCCCGACCGGGTCGCCGATGCACCCGGCCTAGCGACGCGGGACGGTCCCCACGGCGAGGGCGCCGGCCACCGCGGCGAGGGCGGCGAGCAGGACGAACACCGCGGGGTAACCGCCGAACACCTCCGCGAGAGCGGCCCCCGCCCACGGCGCGAGCGCGGTGGCCACCATCGCCGGCGCGAGGAACAGCCCGTTGAGGCGGCCGTAGTGCTCCGCGCCCCAGCGCTCGCTGACGGCGGTGGCCTGCAGGAGCGTGAACACGCCACGGGCCGCGCCCGCGAGCACGGCGGCGGCGACCAGGGCGACCGCGGGACCGGGGAGCAGCGCGAGCAACGCGGTGGTGCCGGCGACGCCCCCGATGATGAGGACGGAACGCATCCGCACCCCGGTGCGCCGCGTCAGCGCCGGGTAGCCGAGCCTGCCGAGCACCTGCCCGAGCCCGCCGAGACCGAGCGCCCAGGCGGCGACCGTGGTGGACAGGCCCCGTTCGACGAGCAGCGGCACCTGGTTCACCACCACCGCGAACGCGGTGAACGTGCCGAGGGCGATCGCCACGACGAGCAGCAGGAACGGTCGGCTGCGCGCGATCGCCGCCGGGGCGGGGCCCGCGTCGTCCGGCCGGTCCGCCGCGGGCCATGGTCCGCGCAGCCCGAACAGGTGCGCCGGCACCGTGATCACGGCCAGCACGGCGGCGAGGACGAGGTAGGACTGCCGCCAGGTCAGGTGCGCCACGAGCGCTGCTGTGACCGGCGCGAAGATCGTGCTCGACAGGCCGGCCAGCAGGGTGAGCGAGGTCAGCGCGGTGACCCGGCGCGGACCCCACCACCGCGTCAGGGCCGCGAACGCGGGCGGGTAGAGCACGCCCGCCATCGCCAGCCCGGCGAGCGCCCACGCCGCGAAGAACCACGGCAGCGTTGGTGCGGTGGCGATCGCGACCACGGCCGGGACCGCGATCACCGACCCGGCCGTCATCACCCGCCGCGGGCCGAACCGGTCCAGCCACCGTCCGGCGGGGATCCCCGCCGCCGCGGCGACGACCAGGCCGAGGGAGAACGCCGCGGTGACCGTGCCGAGCGACCAGCCCGTCTCGGCGACCATCGCCGGGGCGAGCACCGGGAACGCGTAGTAGAGCACGCCCCAGCTGACGATCTGGGTGCCGCACAGCACCGCGAGCACCCGGCGCAACCCGCTCCGGTCCAGCGTGCCCGTCTCGCCCACCGATCCAGGCTGCACCCGCGATCAGCGGCGCGCAGCGCCGCGCGTCAGCTCCACGGCAACCGGCCCGCAGCACCCGCCGACGCTCACCGCCTCGTCGGCGAGACCGCCCCCGGAACAGACCCCGGTCTCGGGCAGCACCAGCTCCACCCGCTCGGCAGCCGCCCGGTCACCCGCGATCGCGGCGACGACGGAACGGACCTGCTCGTAGCCCGTGAGCGCGAGGAACGTCGGTGCGCGCCCGTAGGACTTCATCCCCACCAGGTAGAGGCCGGGTTCGGGCTGGGCGAGCTCGATCGCGCCGTGCGGGGGCACTGAGCCGCAGGAGTGCACGTTGGGATCGATCAACGGGGCCAACGCGCGCGGCGCCTGCAGCACCGGGTCGAGGTCCAGGCGCACCTCGGCGAGGAAGTCCAGGTCGGGCCGGAAGCCGGTGAGCGCGACGACCTCGTCCACCGGCGCGAGCCGCGCCCCGTCGAACGACTCCAGAACGAGCCCGTCCGCCTCCCGGTGCACGGCCGCGGTCCGGAACCCGGTCACAGTCCTGATGTGCCCCGCGGCGACGGCCCGCGCGGCCCGCTGCCCGAGCGCGCCGCGGGCCGGGAGCTGGTCGGCGTCCCCGCCGCCGAAGGTGTCGCCGACCGCGTCCCGCCGCAGCAGCCAGTCGACCCGGGTGCCCGCCTCGGCGAACGCGACGAGCGCGGTCAGCGCGGAGTGCCCGCTCCCGGCGACCGCCACCCGCCTGCCGGCGTACCGGGCGCGTTCGGCGGGGTCGGCCAGGTCCGGCAGCCGGTAACGGATCCGCTCCTCCGCGGCCTGCTCACCCAGCGCGGGCAGGCCGTCGCCGCCGAGCGGGCCGGGCCGTTCCCACGTGCCGGAGGCGTCGATCACGGCCCGCGCGCCGATCCGCTCCTCCCCCGCCGCCGTCCGCACCCGCACGGTGAATGGCTCCCGCTCCCGCGCGGCGTCGACGAGCCGGTCCCAGCCGCGGCGCGCCACGCCGACGACGCGGGCGCCGTAGCGGACCCGGCCACCGAGCACGTCGGCGAGCGGCTGCAGGTACGCGCTCGCCCACTCGTGGCCCGTCGGGTAGGCATCGGGGTCGGGCGCCCGCCACCTGGTGGGTGCGAGGAGCTTCTCCCCGGCGGGGTCGACCAGCTCGCCCCACCGGGAGAACAGCCGTACGTGACCCCACTCGCGCACGGCCGCACCGGCCGTCGGGCCCGCCTCCAGCACCAGCGGCTCGATCCCCCGCGCGATCAGGTGGGCGGCGGCCGCCAACCCGACCGGCCCAGCCCCTATGACGACCACCGCGTCCATGTCCGACCACCTTCCATCGACAACCATCGATTGAGTCAGGAGAGTATCGACCGCCATCGATTGACACAACCATCGATTCTCGTCGATGCTGTGCCGGTGGAAACGCCCCTGCTCGCTCCGCGCGACGCGGAGACCTACGCGGACTGGTTCGCGTGCCTCGCCGAGCCCATGCGGGTGCGCCTGCTGCACGCGATCGCCGTCGCGGGCCGGGAGGTCACGGTCGGCGCGCTCACCGAGCGGCTGGGGATCAGCCAGTCCACCTGCTCGCACCACCTGCGCAAGCTCGCCGACGTCGGGTTCGTGCACCTGCGCAAGGAGGGCACCGCCACCCTGGTGTCGGTCAACCAGGCCTGCTGCACGGGCCTGCCGCACGCCGCCGACGCCGTGATGGGCATGCTCGCGCCCCGCCCCTGCTGCCCCACCGAGCCGCCCCCGGGCGTCACCGTGCGCGCCCTCGACCCGGACGACTGGCCGGACGTGCGCCGCATCTACGCCGAGGGCCTCGCCACCGGGCACGCCGGCTTCGAGACCGAGGTGCCCGACCGCCGCACCCTCGACCGCACCTGGCTGCCCGAACACCGCTGGGTCGCCGAGGAGGGCGGCCGCGTGCTCGGGTGGGCCGCGGCCAGGCCCGTGCCGGGCTACGCGGGCGTCGCCGAGACCGCGCTGTGCGTCGGGGCGGACCACCGCGGCCGCGGCGTCGGCACGGCGCTGATCCACCGGCAGGTGACGGCCGCCGACGCCGCGGGGCTGTGGACCCTGCAGACCTCGCTCTTCCCGGAGAACCGCCCGGCCATCGCCCTCCACCGGTCGGCCGGGTTCCGCACCCTGGGGGTGCGCGAGCGCATCGGCCAGCTCGACGGGGTCTGGCACGACACGGTCTTCCTGGAACGCCGCCGCACCGATGACCACTGACCAACCACATAAAATGACTTCAATGGTTACTCTCGCCACGCCCCGAGCGCGCGCACCCTGGGTGGACGCGCAGTTCGTCGGCGGTCATCCGATGCTGGACCTCACGAACACCGTGTTCGACCGGGCCCACCCGGCACCGGACAACGAGCTGCTGAAGACACCGTCGGACGTGCTCACATGGTGCGAGTCGGTGGGACTCCTCGACAGCGCGCCGACGCCGGGCGACGCGGCAGCCGGCCTGGTGGAGGAGGTCCGAAACGTCCGGGAGCACGCGTGGGCGGTCTTCGACGCGGTGTCCCGCGGACAGCCCGTCCCCACCGGCCCGCTCGGCGCACTCCTGGAGCGGAGCGGAGCAGGCCTCCGCGCCGGCCACGTCCCGGACATCGACGTCGACCTTCGCCACCTGGCCGCCGACCGGGCCGTTCCCGGTGCGATAGCGACGGCGTTGGCCCTGCTGGCGGTGCACGCGGTGTTCACGCTGCCCGCCGACCGGGTCCGGGGGTGCGGGCGGTGCGGCTGGCTGTTCCTGGACTCGTCGCGGGGAGGACGCCGACGCTGGTGCAGCATGAGCACCTGCGGGAACCGCGAGAAGGCGAGCCGCCACCGCCAGGTGGCCCGGCCGGCGACGTGAGCCCGGCGGGCTCAGCCGAGTGAGCGGCGCATGATCGGGCGATCGGCCTTCCGCCGGGCCACCTCCGTGAAGCCCGCGTCGAGGAAGGCGCTCGCGACGCCGGTCATCGCGGTGTCGGAACCCGCGCGCCGCCCGGAGCGGGGCTCGACGGGATATCCCTCGACGATCCGGTGGTCGAGCGTCGCGGCGTGATCGCAGACGGCATCGAGGACGGCGGGGAGCAGGCCGGCGCCGCGGTACTGCCGACGGACGAAGATGCAGGGGATCGCGCAGACCGGCTCGTCGTCGATGCCGGCCAGCACGGGTGAACGCTCCACCCGCGGGAACGAGCTGCGCGGACCCATGGCGCACCAGGCCACCGGCTCGTCTCCGTCGTACACGAGCACGCCGGGAGCCGGTCGGCGCGAGGCCAGCCGCTTCATCGCCCGCCTGTTCCCCTCGCCCTTGCCCTCCATCCATTCCGAGATCGACAGCCGCCAGTGCATGCACCAGCACCCGCGAGCGCCGCCGTTCGAACCGAGCACGCGCTCGAAGTCGCCCCAGGTCTTCGCGCAAAGCTCCCGGACGTCGAGGGCGCCTTTTGCTCGCGCCTTACCGCGTTCGTCCGTGCTCATCGCCGAACCTCCGTGAGTCGCTGACGTGAAGTAACCATATATACCCAGGTTTCCGGTTACTCACCCCTCGCCGGCGCTCGGCGCCATCCGCGGGACGCGGATGCCGCAAGTTTCGGTGTTGCCCCCGATGTCGTCGGCCGACCCAGGAGGTGGTCGCGAACGAACCGTTGACCCCCTGCTCCTGCTACCGTCCCCCCGATAGTTGCGACGCCCATCCTCCGAGGTGTCCCGCATGCCCAACCCCATCCCCCGTCCCGCGGCGACGATCTCCGCGATCGCCGCGGAGGTCGGCGTGTCCGTCCCGACCGTGTCGAAGGTGCTCAACGGCCGCTCCGACGTCGCACCCGGGACCCGGGCCCGCGTCGAGGCCGCGCTGGCCCGCCACCGCTACAAGCGCAGGCCCCGCCGCCCCGCGACCGCCGGTCCTCCGCTGCTCGACCTCGCCTTCCACGAGCTCGACTCGGCGTGGGCCATCGAGATCGTCCGCGGGGTGGAGACCACCGCGGCGGCAGCGGGCGTCGGCGTGGTGCTCTCCGAGCTCGGCGGCGCACACCGGCCGCAGCAGGAATGGGTCGACGCCGTGCTCGCCCGCCGCCCGCAGGGCGTCATCCTCGTGCTGTCCACGCTCGGGCAGGAGCAGCAGTACCAGCTGGAGAGCCGGTCCATCCCGTTCGTGGTCGTCGACACCTCCGGCGAGCTACCCGGTGGCGTGCCCACCGTCGGCTCCAACAACTGGGGCGGTGGCCTCGCGGCCACCCGGCACCTGATCGGCCTGGGTCACCGGCGCCTCGCGGTCATCTCCGGACCCGAGGACGTCCTCTGCTCGCGGGCGCGCATCGACGGGTTCCGCAGCGCCCACGACGAGGCGGGCGTGCCGGTCGACCCCGCGCTCATCCGGCACGGCGACTTCACCGTCGACGGCGGGTACCGGCACGGCAAGGAGCTGCTCGGCCGTGCCGACCGGCCGACCGCCGTGTTCGCCGGCTCCGACATGCAGGCCCTCGGGGTGCTGCGCGCCGCCCGCGAGCTGGGCCTGGACGTGCCGCGCGACCTCTCCGTGGTGGGCTACGACGACCTGCCCCTCGCGGGCTGGACCGGGCCCGCGCTCACCACCGTCGACCAGCAGCTGCGCACCCAGGCCGTCACCGCCACCACGATGCTGCTCCAGCTGGCCAGGGGCGAGGACCCGCCCCTGCGCCGCGTCGAGCTCGCCACCGACCTGATCGTCCGCGAGAGCACAGCACCTCCGCCGAACGCGTGACCTCCCACGCTCCCGCGGGCGCATAACAGCGACCTGACCCGTCACCCGGATGGGCCCCTCTGGTGATGGGCTCAGCACGGTGCGGGCATCATCGTTCGCAGAGCGTGCACCCGAGCACGCCGGAACGATCGGGGAATCTGTGGTCCAGGTCCGCAACACGCCGCCCGCCGGGCCCGTAGCCCGGCAGTCCCGCTTGTGGCGCAACCTGGCGCTGGGCGCCGCCGCGGCCGCTGCGGTGCTCGTCGCCGTGCTGCTGGTGATCACCCCTGGAGCCACGCCGCCCCCGCCACCACCCGGCCAGACGCCTGCGCCCGTCCCCACCGGGCCGCAGCTCTACGTCGACCCCGCCGGCAACGACTCGAGCGACGGCTCCCAGGGCGCGCCGTTCCAGACCATCCAGAAGGCGCTGGACGAGGCCCGGCCCGGCACGACGATCAACCTGGCGCCGGGCGAGTACCGCGAGCAGCTCGCCACCCAGCGCGACGGGGAACCGGGCGCGCCGATCACGATCAAGGGCCCGGAGACCGGCCAGGACCGGTCCGGCCGCTACCAGGCCACCGTGTACGGCACCGCCCGCGTCTTCAGCATCGACCACAGCTACTACGTGCTCGAGGGCTTCACGATCGACGGCCAGGAGAAGCTGAAGGGCCGGCCGTTCCCCGAGGACCTGTCGGCGATCACGGCGTTCAAGCAGAGCGTGGCCAGGGACGTCGAGGACGGGCGGTTGATCTACGTCGGTGCGTCCGACCAGGCGCGCGACATCACCGGCATCGAGATCCGCAACATGTTCCTCAGCGGCGCGGGCGGTGAGTGCGTCCGGCTGCGCAACAACGCAACCGACAACATCATCGCCGACTCCGTGATCCAGTACTGCGGGTTGTTCGGCAAGAAGAGCGACGGCGGCGAGCGGTTCGAGTTCCACAACGGCGAGGGCGTCTACATCGGCACCAGCCCGAAGTCGGACGGCCAGCCGATGGCCGACAACGACCCGAGCTCCGGCAACCAGGTCACCGGCAACATCATCCGCACCTTCGGCTCGGAGTGCTTCAACGTCAAGGAGAACGCGCACGACAACGTGTTCGAGAACAACCAGTGCTTCGGGAACGCCGAGAGCGCCGAGTTCGACGGCAGCAACGTCGAGCTGCGCGGGCACAACAACGTCGTGCGCAACAACACGATCAGCGGCTCGGAGGCCGTCGCCATCAAGGTCAAGAGCGACAGCGGCTACGACAAGGGCGGCAACGTCGTCGAGGGCAACCAGATCTCCGACGTCGCGACGGAGGCGTTCCAGGTCGAGTCGAATGCCCAGCAGGGGCAGATGTGCGGCAACGAGGTGCGGGGAGGCAGCCTCGGCGAGGACGCGCCCGCGGGCGTCGACCAGCCCTGCTGAGCCGCCTCAGCCGGGGAGCGTGCTGAGCGCCTCGACCACGCGGGCCGCGCCGTCCTCGGTGCGCACGCGCCTGCCGATCTCGGCCGCCGCGGTCCGGTGCCGCCCGGTCTGCAGGTCGCGGATGCGCTCGGCGAGGGTCTGCGCGGTCAGCGCCGTGAACGGCAGGGGTGCCGGGCCGGCGCCGAGCGCGCGGATCCGTTCGCCCCAGAGCGGCTGGTCGGCGTAGACCGGTACCGCGACCGACGGCGTGCCGGCGATGAAGGCGGCACCGGTGGTCCCGGCGCCGCCGTGGTGCACCACGGCGGCCATCTGGGGGAACAACCACGAGTGGGGGACGTCGCCGATGGTCAGCACGTCGGGGCCGGCGCTCTCCAGCCCGGCCCACCCGGCCTGCACCACGGCCCGCACGCCGGCGCGCCGCACCGCCTCGGCGACGGTCTCGGACAGCCAGCCGTCCTGACCGGCGGCCATGCTGCCGAAGCCGATGAACACCGGGGCGGGCCCCGCGTCGAGGAAGTCCATGAGGTCCGCGGGCGGGCTCCAGCCGGCCGGCTGGTGCGCCGGCCAGTAGCCGACGACCTCGAGCCCCTGCCGCCAGTCCGCTGGGCGCGGCAGCACGTGAGCGCTGTAGCCGTGCAGCACGGGCCACCGCTGCTCGCGCCTGCGCCGCGCTCGGTCCCGGCGGGACCGGGGCGGTGACCCGAGCTCGGCGCGCACCCGCGCCGCGGCCCGGTGGTATGGCGTGAGCGAGGCCAGCGCGACCCGTCCGGCGACCCGGTTGCCGAGGCTCCCCAGTGAGCGTGCGGAGTGGAGGAAGATCGGCGGGAAGGCACCCGTCGGCTCCACCGGCTGGCAGTACACGCCCATGCCGGGGATGCCGAGCCCGTCGGCGATCTCGTAGCCGAACATCGCCGTCAGGTTGACGAGCAGGACGTCCGCGTGCCGCGCGGCCGCGAGCAGGTCGACCGCGGCGTCCTCGAGGTACCGCGTCATGCGCCGCGCCTGCTCGGCGAGGAACCGGGGCGACGACCGCCAGCCGCGCGGGAAGTCGGAGATCGACCGGGCGTCCCCAGCGACGCCGGCGAACCCGAGCCCACCAGAGCGGACGAGCGGCGCGAACTCGGTGTGGGCCGCCACGGTCACCTCGTGCCCCGCAGTGGCCAGGCGCTGCCCGAGCCCGACGAAGGGGGCGACGTCGCCCCGTGAGCCGAGGGCGGCGATCAGAACGCGCATGCCCGCATCCTCCCCCGGCCGGGAGCCGTGATCGACACGTCGCGTCACGCCACGTGACAAAGGGCGTATCCCGTTCGCCCGTTCGGGGGTTGTAAGGGCGTGAGAGAACGCACCGGCGGCGCCGCCCGCCTACCGCTCGTCGCCGCTCTGGTCGCCGTCGCATGCACGGTGCCCACCACGGCCGCCTACGCCGCGACGACCGCAGGCGGGACCGACACCGTGGTCGCCCTGGTCAACCAGGAGCGCGCCGAGGCGGGCTGCAAGCCCGTCACCGTGGACAGCCGCCTGACCACCGCGGCGCAGAAGCACTCGCAGGACCAGGCGGACACGGAGACGATGACCCACGTCGGCTCGGACGGCTCCACGCTCGGCCAGCGCGTCACCCGGGCCGGCTACAAGTGGCGGAAGGTCGGGGAGAACGTCGCGATGGGCACGACGTCGCCGGAGTACGCGATGCAGATGTGGATGAACAGCGACGCCCACCGCAAGAACATCCTCAACTGCGCCTTAAAGAACATCGGCGTCGGCGTTGCCGACGGCTACTGGACGCAGGACTTCGCCACTCCCAAGTAGAACCCGTCGGGGCGTTCTAGACTCGGCCGTCGTGAGCGCCCCGACCCGCCGGGCACCGGCCGACCTGCTGGTGCACCTGCGCCGCGCCCGCGACCACGTCGACCGCCACTACACGGAGCCGCTCGACCTGGAGGCGATCGCGGCGGTCGCCGGGATCAGCAAGTACCACTTCCAGCGGCTGTTCACCGCCACCTACGGCGTCTCCCCCGCCGCACACCTGTCGCAGCGCCGGGTGGAGCGCGCCCAGGACCTCCTGCGCGCCACCAACCTCACCGTCACCGAGGTCTGCCACGCCGTCGGCTTCTCCAGTCTCGGCTCGTTCAGCAGCCGGTTCCGCGAGCTGGTCGGCGAGTCACCGAGCGAGTTCCAGCGCCGGTGGGCCGCCACCGGCGCGCCGCGCATCCCCGGGTGCTTCGTGTTCATGTGGGGACTCGCCGAGCGGCGCGGCCCCGAGGAACAGGACTGCGCAAGCGAGGAGAAGCGGCCGGAGGCCCCCGGCTCCTAGCCTTGACCGCATGATCACGAACGTCTCGATCGCCAGCGTGTTCGTCAAGGACGTCGACGCCAGCAAGGCCTTCTACATCGATGTGCTCGGCTTCCAGGAGCACACCGACATCACGCTCGGCGAGGGCTACCGGTGGTGCACCGTGAAGAGCCCGACCCAGCCGGACCTGCAGATCCACCTCACGGTGCCCGGCCCGCCGATCCCGGACGACCTGGTGGCCTCCATCAACCGCGCCCTCGACGCGGGCAACATGTTCGGGATCGGCGTCAACGTGGACGACTGCCGCAAGACCTACGAGGACCTGCAGGCCAAGGGCGTCGAGTTCATCCAGCCGCCCGAGGAGCGCCCGTACGGGGTGGAGGCCGTGGCCCGCGACAACTCCGGCAACTGGATGGTGCTCGTCGAGCCGAAGGAGTACTCCCCCGCCGACTTCGCGTAGACGAGCTGGTGCCCCGCCTTGCAGCCCGTGCTCGACCACGTGCCACGGGCCGAGCCGGTGCCCCAGGAGCGCTCGGTCCCGCTGGTCGCCGGTGGGTCCGCAACATGATCGCGAGTCCGGGGGATCACTAGGCTGCGCACGCGCCCGAGCTGGTCCGTCCCGTGAGACACGTGCGCGAGTCGTACGTGGCGGCGATGGCCGAGTTCCAGGCCGAGGGCAGGGGCGGGCCGGACGACCAGACCGTGATCGGCGCGGAGATCCGCAGGTACGGCCCGACCTGGCACACCCGGGAGGGCTTCGCCCGGTACGTGCGGGACCTGCGCGCCGAGGCGGAGGCGGACAGGCCACGACCGGCCGGCATCGTGCCGGCCACCACGCTGTGGTGGGTCGAGGGCGCCGAGTACCTCGGCCGGCTCGCCATCCGGCACCGGCTGACCCCGAAACTGCTCGACGTCGGCGGACACATCGGATACGACGTGCGCCCGAGCGCTCGCCGCCGCGGCCACGCCACCGCCATGCTGCGCGCCGCGCTGCCGATCGCCGCCGGTCTCGGCATCGACCGCGCGCTCATCACCTGCGACGTCGACAACCTCGGCTCCCGGAAGGTGATCGAGGCGTGCGGCGGCGAGTTCGAGGACCAGCGGGGCGTGAAGCTCAGGTTCTGGGTGCCGACGTCGCCAGCGTAGCCGGAACGGCCGAGCGCTCAGCCCAGTCCCAACATCCGCACCGCGTTCTCCTTGAGGACCAGCGGGCGGACCTCGTCCTTGACGTCGAGCTCGGCGAAGTCGCGCAGCCACCGCTCCGGCGTGATCAGGGGGAAGTCGGAGCCGAAGAGCACCTTGCGCTTGAGCAGCCCGTTCGCCGCGCGCACCAGCTGCGGCGGGAAGTAGCGCGGGGACCAGCCGGACAGGTCGATGTAGACGTTCGCCTTGTGGGTGGCGATCGAGATCGCCTCGTCCTGCCACGGCACCGACGGGTGGGCCATCACCACCGTCAGCTCCGGGAAGTCGGCCGCGACGTCGTCGAGCAGCATCGGGGCGGAGTAGCGCAGCTTGATCCCGCGCCCACCGGGCAGGCCGGCGCCGATGCCGGTCTGGCCGGTGTGGAACAGCGCCGGGACGCCGAGCTCGGCGATGGCCTCGTAGAGCGGGTAGAACGTGCGGTCGTTCGGCTCGAACACCTGCAGGCTGGGTGGAACTTGAACCCGCGGGCGCCGCGCTCGACGAGCCTGCGGATCCGCGCGACGGCGGCCTTGCCGGCGTGCGGGTCCACCGAGCCGAACGGGATCAGCACGTCGGCGTGCTCGGCCGCGGCGTCGATGATCTCCTCGCTGGACAGCGCCGGGTGGCCCGTGCCCGCGGTGGCGTCCACCGTGAAGACGACCGCCGCGGTGCGGCGGGCGCGGTAGTGCTCGGCGATCGAGGCCACCGTCGGGGTCCGGTCCTGGTCGGCCTTGAAGTACTTCGCCGAGGCGTCGATCAGCTCCTGGTCGAGCGAGAGGCAACCGTGCCCGTCCTGCTCGACGTGCACGTGGACGTCGATGGCGTCCAGCGAGGCGAGGTCCATCGTCTCCTCCTAAGGCAGCTGGTGCTCGGCCTTGCTGGCGAGCAGGGCGCGCAACGCGGCGTCGCGGCGGGCCACCAGCTCGGCCTGGTCGGTGCCGTCCAGCTCGGCATCGACCCCCGCGACGATCTTGGCCGCCAGCTCGGGGGTGAGTGACGGGTCGCCCATGTCGCGCCACCACGCTTCGGTGGGCGGGCCGAGGTGCTCCAGCACGTGGGCGATGCCGCCCGGCCCGCCCGACAGGTGCTGCACCGCGAACGGCCCGAGCAGTGCCCAGCGCAGGCCAGGACCGTTCGCGATCGCGGTGTCGATGTCGGCCACGGTGGCGACACCGCGGTCGACCAGCGAGTACGCCTCCCGCCACAGCGCGGCCTGCAGCCGGTTGGCGACGTGGCCCGGCAGCTCGTGGCGCAGCCGGATCGGTTTCTTCCCCAGCCCGGTGTAGAAGGCCATTGCCCGTTCGACGGCCTCCTCGCCGGTGCGCTCCCCCGGTACGACCTCCACGAGCGGCAGCAGGTGCGGCGGGTTGAACGGGTGCCCCACGAGCACCCGCTCCGGGTGCGCGGTGCAGGCGGTCGCGATCGCACTGGGTAGCAGCCCGGAGGAGCTGCTGGCCAGGACCACGTCCGGGCGGGCCGCCGCGTCCATCGCCGCGTAGAGGTCGTGCTTGACCTCGATGCGCTCGGGGCCGTTCTCCTGCACGAAGTCCGCGCCGGCCACCGCCTCGGCGACGTCGTCGACGAAGGAGAGGCGGCCGCGTGCGTCGAGGCCGGTGGCCGCCACGTCCGCGCGCAGCCGGTCCTCGGCACCCGGGGCCGGATCGGTGGCCACTACGTCGAAGCCGTTGGCCAGGAACAGCGCGGCCCAACTCGCTCCGATGACGCCGGTTCCGACGACGGCGACGGTTCTCATCGAGCCAGCTCCACGAACGCGTCGAGGGACGTGGGGTCGGCGAGCACGTCCCGGCTCGCCACCTCCTCCGGCGCGGCGCCGAGCAGGATCCGCTTGGCCGGCAGCTCCAGCTTCTTGCCGGTGCGGTTGCGCGGCACCGCCGGCACGGCGACGACCCGGTCCGGCACGTGCCGCGGCGACAGCGCCGAGCGCAGCTCCCGGGCGATCCGCGCGCGCAGGGCGTCGTCCAGCTCGACCCCGGGCGCCGGCACGACGAACAGCAGCAGTTCCCCGTTGCCGCCCGCCGGGTCCTCCAGGTGCACGACCAGGCTGTCGGCGACCTCCGGCAGCTCCTCCACCACCCGGTAGAACTCGGCGGTGCCCAGCCGCACCCCGCCGCGGTTGAGCGTGGCGTCCGAGCGGCCGGCGACGACCACGGAGCCCGTCTCGGAGAACCGCACCCAGTCCCCGTGCCGCCAGACGCCGGGGTAGAGGTCGAAGTAGGTCGCCCGGTAGCGGCTGCCGTCCGGGTCGCCCCAGAAGCCGACCGGCATCGACGGCATCGGCTCGGTGATCACGAGCTCGCCCAGCTCCCCCACGACCGGCTTGCCGTCTGCGTCGAACGCCGCCGCCGCCACGCCGAGCGCGGATCCGGAGATCTCGCCCTCCACGACCGGCTGCCACGGCCCGCCCTGCACGATCCCGGAGCACACGTCGGTGCCGCCGCTGCCGACGTTGAGCAGCGCGCCGGGGAACCGGTCGGCGACCCACCGGTAGCCCTCCGCCGGCAGCGGGCTGCCCGCGGCGCCGATCTGCCGGATCTGCGAGAGGTCGTGGTCGCGGGTCGGCTCGACGCCCGCGGCGCGGCAGGCCATCAGCCAGCCGGGGGACGCGCCCATCAGCGTGGCCCCTGTCTCCTCGGCGAGCCGCCACTGCCAGCCGGGGTCGGGGTGCACCGGGTTGCCGTCGATCAGCACGGCGCCCGCGCCGACCAGCAGGCCCGAGACCAGCGCGTTCCACATCATCCACGCCGTGGTGGAGAACCAGAGGATCCGGTCGCCGGACTGCAGGTCCCAGCTCAGCGCGTGGTTCTTCAGGTGCTCGAGCAGGATGCCGCCGTGGCCGTGGACGATCGCCTTCGGCCGCCCGGTGGTGCCGGAGGAGAACAGCACGCAGAGCGGGTGTGCGAACGGCACCGGATCGAACGCGAGCTCGCCCGGTTCCCCGAGGAGCGCGTCCCACGGCAGGGCGTCCGGTACGTCGCCCGCGCCGTAGGGGATCGCGACGACGTGGCGGACGGTTGGCAGCCCGGCCCGCAGCGCCGCGACCTCCGCGGTGCGGTCGATCGGCTTGTCGCCGTAGACGTAGCCGGGCACGACGAGCAGCACGGACGGCTCGACCTGCGCGAACCGGTCGATCACGCTGCGGGCGCCGAACTCGGGCGCGCAGCTCGCCCACACCGCGCCGAGGCTCGCCGTGGCGAGGAAGGCGACGAGTGTCTCGGGGATGTTCGGGGCGTAGGCCACCACGCGGTCGCCGCGCTCCACACCGAGCCTGCGCAGCCCCTCCCGGGCCCGGGCTACCTGGTCGCGAAGCTCGTCCCAGGACAGCTCCACGCGGTCCCGGGTCTGGGAGTAGGCGATGACGGCCGGGGCGTCGCCCGTGGTGCGCAGGGCGTGTTCGCCGTAGTTCAGCGTGGCGCCCGGGAACCACTCCGCGCCCGGCATCTCCCGGCGCGCGAGCACCGCGGCGGGCGGGGTGTGGAACCGGACCGCGAAGAACTCCGCGACCGCCGACCAGAACCCGTCCAGATCGGTGGTCGACCAGGCGTGCAGGTCGGCGTAGGAGGTGAACCCGAGGCCTCGCACGGTGCGCAGCCAGTCGAGGAACCGGGCGATCTCGGTGCCGGGCGGCGGAGTCACGACGGTCACGAAGGCCGCACCTTCGCGCCCCGGCCGGCGAGGAACGCCCGCATCCGCTCCTGCGCCTCGCCGCTGCTGGACGCCACCGCGGCCATCAGCGCCTCCAGGAAGAAACCCTCGTCACGGCCGGTCTCGGCAATCCGCGGCAACGCCTGCAACACCGCGTAGTTCGTCACCGGGGAGTTCGCCGCGGCCCGGCCCGCGAGCTCCCGCGCCGTGGCCGGCCCGGCGCCGTCCTCGACGAGGTAGGTGGAGAGGCCGGCCGCCTGCCCCTCGGTCGCGTCCAGCACGCGACCGGTGAGCATCATGTCGGTCATCAGGGCCGTGCCGATGAGCCGCTGCACGCGCACCGCGGCGCCGCCGCCCACGAACAGGCCACGCTGGCCCTCCGGCAGCGCGTAGAAGGCGCTGCGCTCGGCCACCCGCACGTGGGCGGCGCTCGCGAGCTCCAGCCCGCCGCCGACGACGGCCCCCTTCAGCACGGCCACCACGGGGATGCTGCCGCGCTCGATCCGCTCGAACGCGCGGTGCCACATCCGCGAGTGCTCCATCCCGGCGAACGCGTCCCGGTCGGCGAGCTCGCCCATGTCGAGGCCGGCCGAGAAGTGGTCGCCGTCGGCCTCGAGGACGACCGCGCGCACCCCGGGCGGCGGGGCGGCGAAGAACGCCTCGATCCCGAGCACGGTGGCGTCGTCGAGGGCGTTGCGCTTCGCGGCTCGGGCGAGCCGGAGCACGGCGACGGGGTCCTCGGGGCCGTCCCGCTCGACGTGCAGGGTCGGCGGGAGCGCCCCGTTGCGGGAGGGCACTGCTCTGTGAGACGGCACTGCGGAGCTGCTCATGAGGACCTTTCGGCGTCGGGGACCAGGTCGGCCGCGCGGTGGCGCAGCTCGACCCGGCGGACCTTCCCGGTGGCGTTGCGAGGCAGCGCGTCGGTCCGCACGAGGTACTTCGGGATCTTGTAGCGGGCGAGGTGGGCCTCCAGGTGGGCGCGCAGGTCGTCCTCGCTGACCTCGCTGCCCTCCCTCAGCTGGATGTACGCGGCGCCGACCTCGCCCCACCTCGCGTCGGGCACGGCGACGACGGCGGCGTCGGCCACCGGGTCCAGCTGCACCAGAACGGCCTCGACCTCGGCCGGGTAGATGTTCTCCCCACCGGAGATGATCACGTCCTTCACGCGGTCGACGACGTCGGCCCAGCCGTCGGGCGCGACCCGCACCACGTCGCCGGTGCGGAACCACTCGCCGTCGACGAACGCGGCCTCCGTCTCCTGCGGCCGGTTCCAGTAGCCGATGAACACGTGCGGTCCGCGCACGAGCAGCTCGGCGGGCTCGGGGCCGACCGGCACGCGTTCCCCGTCGCGGAGCATGGCGACCTCGGTGGCGAGGTGCGGCACGCCGACCGACACGGGCCGGTCCGCGTCGGCCCCCCGCGGCACCATGTAGACGCCGGGGGACGCCTCGGTCATGCCGTAGCCCTGCTGGACCTGCACGCCGCGGTCGAGCCACGCCCGCGCGACGCGCTCCTGCACCGGCGAGCCCCCGTAGAGGACGGTGTGCAGCGTGTCGAGCTTCGCGCTCTCCCAGCCGGGGTGCTCCACCATCATCTGCAGCATCGTCGGCACCGCGGAGAAGCTGGTGATCCCGGCCTCGCCGATCCGGGCGAGCACGCGGCCGGCGTCGAAGCTCGCGAGCGGCTCGACACAGCCGCCCTTGAAGAGCGTGGGCAGCGTGACCTGGCCGAGCCCGACGCAGTGGAAGAGCGGGGAGATGCAGAGGGCGTGGTCGGTGCTCACCACGTCCACGTGCGCGAGCTGGTTGACGGTGTTCCAGGTGAGGTTGCCGTGGGTGAGCACGGCGGCCTTGGGGCGGCCGGTGGTGCCGGAGGTGTAGAGCAGGATCGCCGGGTCGTCGAGGGTGACGACGGGCGGGTCCGCGAGCGGCTCCGCGGCGGCGATCGCGTCCTCGTACTCGGGCCCGACGCGCAGTACGGGCACGTCCGCACCGGCGGCCTCGACGAGGGCGGCCGTGTCGGCGCTGTGCACGAGGAGCGCCGCACCGGAGTCCCCGAGCATGTAGCGGATCTCGGCGGCGGCGAGGCGGTAGTTCAGCGGCGCCGCGATCGCGCCGAGCAGCCACGTGGCGAAGTAGGTCTCGAACACGCTGATCGCGTTGACGCCGAGGTAGGCGACCCGGTCGCCGGGCCCGACCCCGCGCTCGGCGAGCACGGCGGCCAGCCGGGCGGTGCGCTCGGCCAGCTCGGCGTAGGTGAGGGTGCGCTCGCCCTCGACCAGCGCCGGGCGCTGCGGCGCGATCCGCGCGCGCCGCGACGGCCAGCTGCCCAGCCCCGGGGCGGACGCGTGCCGCAACGCTGCGCTGTCCATGGAACCTCCGCCGAATGACAGGCTTCCTGATACCGCCGTACCCTAACCCGCCGAACCGGAACGACGGAAGGCCGCGCTCGCCTGCGTGTGCCGGCTCACCTGCTCGCCGGGGACGCTTCGGCGAGCCTGCGCGCCGCGGCGGCGCGTTCGAAGGGCGTGTCGCCGCGGGCCCGGCGGTCGCCCAGGCCGGCGTAGAGCTCGGCGACGGTGGCGGAGTCGTGGTGCTGCGCGAGCGCGGCGAGCGCCGGGTCGCTGCCGGCCAGCACCTCGCGGAAGCGCAGCTCGGCGAGCGGGCCGAGCTGGTCGTAGATCTGCACGAACACCCGCTGCGCAGCCGGGCGCGGCCAGTCCGGCGGCAGCAGCTCGGCGGGCAGGTCCGGGTCGGTCTCCGGGAAGTGCCGCCAGTCGACGCGCAGCCCGGTGCGCAGCCGCAGCGCCTCCGCCGGGCCGATCCGGCCGGCCTCGACCTCGGCGAGCAGCGGTTCGTAGCGAGCGGTGAAGTCCCGGTACTCGGCCGCGAGCGGCCGGAGGTCGAACGCGGCGCACGGACTGCCGGCCGCGGAACCACCCGGCACCTCCGTGCACCGCAGGACGGTGGCCGTTGCGACCCCGAGCTCCTCGAGCACCGCGCGGGCGGCGGCGCCGGTGTCGTGCGGGCTGACCCAGAGCCCGTCGTAGAGGGCGGCGAAGCGCAGCACCCGCAGGCGGGCCCGCAGCGTGGAGCGGACCTCCCGGTCCTGCTCCGGCACCGAGAACGCCAGCACCGTCCAGTGCCCGTCCCACTTCGGCGCCGCCGCGCCGAAGGTCAACATCCGGTGCGTCCGCTCGACGATCACCTCGGAGGTGCGGGGCGGGATGCCGTACGCCGTGGTCCGGCCGCTGCGCGACACGGTCAGCAGGCCGCGGGCGGCGAGCCGGCGCATCGCCGCCCGCGCACTCTCGGCGGTGATGCCGAACTCCGCGAGCAGCCGGACCAGCGCGGTCGAGGGGATGTGCTCGTCGCGCCAGTACCAGAAGTCGCCGAGCAGCGAGGTCAGGAGGAGCTGCGCCTCGCGGCCGTTCTGCGCACGCGGTAGGTCGATCGCCGCCATGCCGACCGAATCTACGGGCATCGCCGAGTATCAGGACCCTTGACATTGGCGACAGGAATCGCGACGCTCGTCCTCATTCCTGACTGGCAAGGCCGACCCAACGCCGGGAGAACCGCCATGCACCGTGCCGTCCGGGTGTGCGCCCTCGCCGCCACCGCGGGAGCGCTCCTCGTCGCGACCGCCTGCGGGTCCGACGCGCCGACCGCAACCGATGTGCCCGCCGGCGCCGATCCGGCACTGCACGCGGCGCTCCCGGAGGAGGTCCGGGAGGCGGGCGTGATCCGCTTCGCGGGCGACTCGCACCCGCCATACCGCACCGTCCAGCCGGACGGCTCCGTCACCGGGATCGACCGCGACTTCCAGGACGCGCTCGGCCGCGTGCTCGGGGTGCGCACCGAGACCCAGATCGTCGACGGCCTCCCCGCCGCGCTCCAGGGCATGCTCGCGGGCCGCTACGACGCGTTCAACGGGCCGGTCAAGGCCACCGCCGAGCGCGAGCAGCAGTTCGACACCGTCACCTGGATGACCACGCGCACCTCCTACGTGGTGCCCGCCGGCTCCCAGGCCGGTATCGCCGGGCCGGAGGACCTGTGCGGCAAGCGCGTGGCCGTCACCGCCGGGAGCGTCGTGGAGGAGCAGCTCGGGAAGCTGTCGGAGTCGTGCGCGCGGACGGGCCGGCCCGCCGCGCAGGCCATCGGCCTCGCCGACACCAACGAGATCCTGCTCGCCGCGCAGTCCGGCCGCGCCGACGCCGCCGGCATGACCCAGGCCGCCGCCATCGACGTCACCACCCAGCGGCCGGGCGAGTTCACCTACGTCACCCAGACCGAGGAGCAGGGCGCCAGCGTCGACAACCTCGCGCTGTACGTGCCGAAGACCGGCGGGCTGGGCCCGGTGGTGCGCGACGCGTTCGCCCGGCTCTTCGCCGACGGGACCTACGCCGAGATCATGCAGCGCTGGGGCCTGCAGGACGTCGCAGTACCCGAGCCGGTGCTGAACGCGGGCTCGCAGGGCGGTACGCCGTGACCGCCCCCGGCGCGGCCGCCGCCACGGCCGCGCCCGTCGACGTCGCCACGGCGCACCGGCGCGCGCAGCCGTGGCGGTGGGTGGGGGGCGCCGTGCTCGCCGTGGTCGCGGCTCAGCTCGTCGCGTTCGCGGTGGGCAACGAGCGCTTCGCGTGGGACGTCGTCGCCGCGCACCTGTTCGAGCCGAGCATCGTCGCGGGCGTCGGCACGACCGTGCTGGTCGCGGTGCTCGCCATGCTGATCGGCTCGGTCGTCGGCGCGCTGGTCGCCGCCGCGCAGCTGTCGGACTTCGCGCCCGCCCGCTGGGCCGCGACGCTGTGGGTCGGGGTGTTCCGCGGCATCCCGCCGCTGGTACAGCTGATCTTCTGGTTCAACCTGGCGTACCTGCTGCCGCGGATCCCGATCGGGATCCCGTTCGGGCCGACGTTCGCATCCTTCGACGCCAACGACGTGATCACCCCGTTCACCGCGGGCGTGGTCGGGCTGTCGCTGGTGGAGTCGGCCTACCTCGCGGAGATCATCCGGGGCGGCGTGCTCGGCGTCGACGCGGGCCAGCGCGACGCCGCCCGCGCGATGGGCTTCACGCCGCTGCAGACGCAGGGGCGGATCGTGCTGCCGCAGGCGATGCGGATGATCCTCCCGCCCGCCGGGAGCCAGTTCATCAGCGTGCTCAAGGGCACCGCGCTCGTCAGCGTGATCGCGATGTCCGACCTGCTGCACGCCGTGCAGGTGATCTACAACCGGAACTACCAGATCGTGCCGCTGCTGATCGTGGCGTGCATCTGGTACCTGGCGCTCGTCACCGCGCTCACCGCGGTGCAGCGCCGGGTGGAGCGCCGGTTCGCGCGCGGGCACGTGCGGGAGGCGGTGTGAGCGGGAAGGTGATCGCCACGGAGGCCCCGGCAGCGACCGGCGGCGAACGCGCACCGGTGCTGAGCCTGCACCACGTCAGCAAGCGGTTCGGCGACCACGCCGCGCTCGACGGCGTCAGCCTCGACGTGCACGAGGGCGAGGTCGTGGTCGTCGTCGGGCCGTCCGGGTCGGGCAAGTCGACGCTGGTGCGCTGCGTGCACCAGCTCGAGGCGATCGACGGCGGCTCGATGCACCTGGACGGCGAGCTGCTCGGCTACGAGCCGCACCGCGGCGGGCTGCGCCCGCTGCGCGAGCGGGGCGTCGCGGCACAGCGGCGCCGCATCGGCATGGTGTTCCAGCAGTTCCAGCTGTTCCCGCACTTCACGGCCCTGCGCAACGTCGCGGAGGCGCCGATGCGGGTGCACGGGGCGAGCCGGGCCGACGCCGAGCGGGAGGCCATGGAGCTGCTGGAGCGCGTTGGCCTGCACGACCGCGCCCACCACTACCCGCGGCAGCTCTCGGGCGGGCAGCAGCAGCGGGTGGCGATCGCCCGCGCGCTCGCCGTCCGGCCCCGCGTGCTGCTGTGCGACGAGCCGACGTCAGCGCTGGACCCCGAGCTGGTGGACGAGGTGCTCGCGGTGCTGCGCGGGCTCGCCGCCGACGGCCTGACCATGGTCGTCGTCACCCACGAGATGGCTTTCGCCCGGGAGGTCGGCGACCGCCTGGTCTTCATGGAGGCCGGGCGGGTCGTCGAGAGCGGCCCGCCCGCCGAGCTGTTCGCCCGGCCGCGCACCGCGCGGCTGCGCGCGTTCCTGTCCCGCCACACGAAGGAAGGCATCTCATGATCACCGTCGCGGCCGTCGGCGATCTCATCCTCGACGAGCCCGACCCCGCGTCCTTCCTCGCGCCGTCCGCTCCCCTGCTCCGCGCCGCCGACGTCGCGGTCGGGCACGTCGAGGTGCCGCACTCCGCCACCACCGTCCAGGTCAGCACCGACGTGCCCGCCCCGCCTGCGGACCCGGCCGCGCTCGGCGCGCTCGCCGACGCCGGGTTCGACGTGGTGACGCTCGCCGGGAACCACATCTACGACGCGGGCGACGTGGGCATCGCCGACACCGTGGCGCACGCCCGGAAGGCCGGGCTCGTGCCCACCGGCGCCGGCGCGAACCTGGACGAGGCCACCGCGCCCGCGGTCGTCGAACGCGGCGGGCTGCGGGTGGGCGTGCTGTCCTACAACTGCGTGGGTCCCCGCGAGTCGTGGGCCACCTCCCGCAAGCCCGGCTGCGCCTACGTGCACGTGCTCACCCACTACGAGCTGGACCACGCGAGCCCCGGCGGCCCGCCGCGGGTCTACACGTTCGCCGATCCCGACAGCCTGGAGCGGATGGCCGCCGACGTGCGCCGGCTGCGCGCCGAGGCCGACGTGGTGCTGGTGGCGCTGCACAAGGGCGTGGGGCACACCCCGGCCGCGGTCGCGATGTACGAGAGCCCGGTGGCGCGCGCGGCGATCGACGCGGGCGCCGACGCGGTGCTCGGCCACCACGCGCACATCATGCGGGGCATCGAGGTGCACCGCGGCCGCCCGATCTTCCACGGGCTGGGCAACTTCGTCACCGTCACCCGCGCGCTGACCCCCGCCGAGGGCACGGGCAGCGTCGAGACGCGGGCGTGGGCCGAACGCCGCAAGGCGCTGTACGGGTTCGCGCCCGACCCGGACATGCCGTACTACCCGTTCCACCCGGAGAGCCGGAACACCGTGCTCGCCCTGCTCCGGTTCGACGCGGGCGGGATCGTCGAGGCCGGGTACGTGCCGTGCTGGATCGACGACCGCGGCCGCCCGGTGCCGCTGCCCGAGGGGCCGGAGCACCGCGGGGTCGACGGCTACGTCCGGTCGATCACCGAGGCCGCCGGCTGGGACGCCGGCTTCACCGTGCGCGGCGCCGACGTACTGGTGCCGCTGGGAAGGACCGCATGAGCGACCAGCCCCTCGCCGGGCGCACCGTGATCGACCTGACCACGGCGCTGGCCGGCCCCTACGCCACCCTCCTGCTCGCCGGCCTCGGCGCCACCGTGATCAAGGTGGAGAACCCGGCCGGCGGGGACGTGTCCCGCAACAACGCGCCCTACCTCGGGGAGCACGGTCTCTCACTGGCCCGCACCGGCGAGGCCGACATGTCCGTGTCGATGCTCGTGCGGGGCCGCGGCAAGCTCTCCGTCACGCTCAACCTCAAGGACCCGCGCGGGCGCGCGGTGTTCCACGACCTCGTCCGCGACGCCGACGTGGTCGTCGAGAACTACTCCCCCGGCGTCACCCGCAGGCTCGGCATCGACTACGCCGCCGTCCGGGAGGTCAACCCGCGGCTGGTCTACACCTCGATCAGCGGGTTCGGCGCGCAGGGCGGTCCCGGCTCGGGCAAGGCGATGGACTCGATCATCCAGGCGCTCTCGGGCGTGATGCTGACGGCGGGCGAGCCCGACGAGGGCCCGGTGCGCTTCGGCCTGCCCATCGGAGACCTGCTCGCCCCGCTGTTCGCCGTGATCGGCACCGTGTCGGCGCTCCTGCAGGCCGAGCACACCGGCGAGGGCCAGCACGTCGACGTCTCGATGCTCGGCGCCCTCACCTCCCTCATGGCGTGCGAGCCGTTCGACGCGTTCGACGCGGTCGGGCTGGCACAGCGCACCGGGGCGACGGTGCCGCGGCTGGCGCCGTTCGGGGTGCTGCCGACCGCGGACGGGCACATCGCGCTGTGCGCGCCGACCGACGCGTTCGCCGCGGGCGTCTTCCGCGCGATGGGCCGGCCCGACCTCGCCGCCGACGACCGCTTCCGCACCCGCGACGAGCGCGTGCGCCGCGCCGACGAGCTGCACGAGCTGATCCGGAGCTGGTCCCGCGTGCGCCCGACCGCGGAGGTCGTCGCGGCGTTCACGGCGGAGGGCGTGCCCGCCGCCGAGGTCCGCGACCCGGCCGCCGCCGTGCGCGACCCGCTCGTGCGCGAGCGCGAGGAGGTCGTGCCGCTGGCACACCCGCGCTTCGGCGCCGTCGCCGACCTGTCGGCCACCGGGGTGCCCATCCGCTTCTCCGGCGCCCGCGCCTCGCTGGAGCGTCCGGCCCCTGAGCTCGGCGAGCACAACGACCACGTGTACCGGGAGCTGCTCGGCTACAGCCCGGAGCGGCTCGCGGAGCTCGCCGAGGAATCGGTCATCTGATGCTGGACGAGCTGCTGCAGGTGGCGGGCGACCGTCCGGCCGCGGCGCACGCGACGGGCCTGCCGGTGGTGGGGTGCGTCGGCGCCGACGTCCCGGTCGAGGTCCTCACCGCGGCCGGGTTCCTGCCGCTGCGGCTGGCCGGCGACCCCGATGCACCCAGCGACGCGGGCGACCTGATCCTCGGCCGCGGCGTCGACCCGGTGGCCCGCTCCGTGCTCACCTGCCTGCTCGACGGCGGCTACGGCCCGCTGGCCGCGCTCGTCGTGTCCCGGGACTGTGAGGCGTCGCTGCGGCTGTTCTACGCCGTGCGCGAGCTGCACCGGACCGGCGACGGGGCCGCACTCCCGCCGGTGCACCTGGTCGACGTGCTCCACCTGCCGCACCGCAGCACCACCGCCTACGTGCTCGCGAAGGTGCGCGAGCTGCGCGCGCAGGTGGCCCGCTGGAGCGGCCACGACGTCGCCGACGACGCGCTGGCCGCCGCCGTGGCCGCCCACGACCGGGTGCGGACGCTGCTCGGGCGCGTGGCCACGCTGCGGCGGGTCCGGCCGGCCCGGCTTTCCGGGATGCAGGCGCTCGCGGTCGTCGCCGCCACCACGGCGCTGCCGCCCGACCGGGCGGCCGAGCTCCTCGACGGGCTGCTCGCGCAGCCCCTGCCCGATGTCACCGGCACCCGGGTGTTCCTCACCGGGAGCAGCCACGACCACCCCGGCGTCTACGCCGCGCTGGAGCAGGCCGGCCTGCTCGTCGTCGGCGAGGACCACGACTGGGGCGACCTGCTGCACCACCGCCGCGTCGACCCGCCGCCCGACCCGGCGCTGCTGGAGCTCGCGATCGCCGAGCGCTACCAGCACAACGGGCCGACGGCGGCGCGGGCGTCGATGAGGCAACGGGCCGCGCACACCGCGGCGGCCGCGCGCGCCTGCGGCGCCGAGGCGCTGCCGGCCTACGCGAGGATCCGCGACGACGCCCCGCGCTGGGACTTCCCCGCCCAGCGGGCGGCCACCGGCCTGCCCGCGGTGCTGCTCGAGCACCAGCCCTACGGGCGGGTCGATCTCGATGCGATGGGCGCCCTCCGGGCGGAGGTGGCGGCGTGACCCGGCTCGCCAGCGCGCAGCGGGCCACCGCCCACCAGCGGCAGTGGTTCGCCGACCTGCGCGCCGAGGTGGCCGCGGGCGCCCCGCTCGCGCTGGTCAACGCGGACGCCCCGCAGGAGGTGTTCCGCGCCATGGGCATCCCGTACGTCGTCAACCAGTGGTGGGCGTCGATCATCACCGCGAAGCGGCGGGGCCCGGACCACCTGGCAGCGCTGCGGGCGCACGGCTACCCCGACGACAGCGAGCAGTACAACGCGCTCCCCCTCGGCGGGGCGCTCGACCCGCCACCGGACGACCCGCCGTGGGGCGGGCTGCCGCAGCCGTCGATCGTGCTCGCCGAGACCACGGGCGACGCCGCGCGCAAGGTCTTCGACCTCTGGGGCGAGCGGCCCGGAACCGTCTTCTACGCGCTGGAGAGCGCCGCGGCGAACGCGGTGCCGCCGCGCTGGTGGGAGCTGGTGCCGGACCGCTGGGAGGAGGCCGTCGGCTCCGACCGGCTGGACCTGCTCGTGGCCGAGCTGGAGGGCCTGGTCCGGTTCCTGGAGACGACCACCGGCCGGGCGTTCTCGGAGACCCGGTTCCGGGCGGTGCTGGACCTGGTCAACGAGCAGGCGGAGTGGAACCGGCGCACCCGGGACCTCATCGCCGCCGCGCGCCCGTGCCCGATCGAGGTGACCGACGGGATCCCCGCCGTGATGGTGCCGCAGTGGCACCGCGGCACCGAGTGGGCCCGCGACGCCGCCCGGGCGCTGCACGACGAGGTCGCCGAGCGGGTCGCCGCAGGCGCCGGGGTCGGCGTCGACGAGCGGGCCCGGCTGATGTGGGTGGGCCGCGGGCTGTGGTTCGACCTCGGCTTCTACCGGCGGTTCCAGGAGCGCTACGGCGCCGTGTTCGTGTGGTCGATGTACCTGGCGGTCGCCGCCGACGGGTACGCCCGGTACGGCGGCGAACCGCTGCGCGCGCTCGCGGCCCGGTTCGCCGCGTTCTCCGACCAGCTCTACACCCCACCCTGGTCGGTGGAGTGGTACGTGAAGGAGGCCCGGCTGCACGGCGTCGACGGGGTCGTGCACCTGGTCTCCGACGACCCGCGGGGCAGCTTCTTCACCACCCGCGCCCTGGAGGCCGCCGGGTTCCCGGTGCTGGAGCTCCACGCCGACAACGTCGACTCCCGCACAGCCGAACCCGGCGCCCTCGATCAGCAGGTCGGTGCCTGGCTCGAGTCCGTCGTGCTGCGCAGGAGGTCGTGATGCTCCGACCCGCGTCGGCGCTGCTCGCCGCGTTCCTCGCCCTCGCGGCGGCCTGCAGCGCGCCCCAGCAGGTGGCGTCCCAGCAGGCGGCCCCGCCGCCTGCGCCGGGGTCGTCGTTCGGGCACCACCGGCCCGCCCCGCAGTTCGCCGAGCGGATCACCGAGACCTTCTACCTGCCGATGCGCGACGGCACGCGGCTCGCGGTGCGGCTCGACCGCCCGGCCGCGGGTGGCGTCCCGGCACCCGGGCCGTTCCCGGTGCTGTGGCACCACACCCTCTCGATCGACAGCAAGCCCGAGGACGGGGCGGGCGGTTTCTCGGCCGTCCCCGGTCTCACCGCGCACGGGTACGTCGTCGCGCAGGTCGCGCGGCGCGGGAACGGGCAGTCGTTCGGGGTGCGCCGCGGCTACAACGACCGCGTCGAGGCGCACGACGCCTACGAGGTCACCGAGTGGCTTGCGACGCAGCCGTGGTCGACCGGGAAGGTCGGGACCTACGGCTGCTCCAACACCGGCGACGCGGCCCTGCACGCGCTCACCCTGCGCCCACCCCACCTCGCGGCGGCGTTCGCCGGGTGCTTCGCGTGGGACAAGTACGACGCGTGGCGGGTCGGCGGGATCGCCGCCCAGTGGGGCACCGGGCCGTCCCGCACGGTGGAGCAGGACATGCAGAACCAGCCGGTGGCGGGCGACGAGGACCGGGCGCTGCTGCACCAGGCCGCGCTCGAGCACCAGGGCTCCCCGCCGCTGGCCGAGCTGTGGCGCGGGATGCCGTTCCGCGACAGCTTCTCCCCGCTCGTGCTGTCCCGGTTCTGGTCGGAGGGCAGCGCGGGGTCCTACGGCGACCAGATCCGGGCGTCGGGCGTGCCGCTCTACGTCGTCGGCGGCTGGCGCGACGAGCTGCGCGGGCAGGGCGTGGCGGCACTGCTGAACGTGCCGGGGTCGCGGCTGCTGATCGGACCGTGGAAGCACTGCGAGAACGCCGGCTTCGCGCTCGTGGAGGAGGCGCACCGGTTCTTCGACCGGCACCTCAAGGGGATCGACACCGGGATCGACGGCGAACCCCGCGTGCACTACGCCACACCCGACTCCGACGTCCCCGACGCGACCGGCCTGCCGTGGCGCACGGCGGACACCTGGCCCCCGGCCGTCGTGACGATGACCCCGACGCCGCTCGGCGGTGACGGCGTGCTCGGCTCCGGCGCCGCCGGTGGCCGCGCGTTCACCGTCGGCGCCGACGGCACGTGCCCCACCGCGGGCAGCGGGCCGCTCGCCCAGCCGTGCCACGTCGCAGGCGCGGGGACGAACTGGACCGGGCCCGTCCTGGCCGCCGACACATGGCTGACCGGCTCCCCCGTCGCGGACGTGCACGTCCGCGTCGACCGTCCCGACGCGCACGTGTTCGCCCACCTCGAGGACGTCGCACCGGACGGCACGGTCACCGTGATCACCGAAGGCCGGCTACAGGCGTCGTTGCGCGCCGAGCACCCGGCCCCCTACCGCCTGCCCGACGGTGTGCCGTGGCACCGGTCGTACGCGCAGGACGCGGTCCCGCTCGCCGCGGGCGAGGTCGCCCGGCTGCGCATCGGGATGCTGCCCACCTCCTACGTCGTGCGCGCCGGACACCGCATCCAGATCACGGTCACGGGCGCCGACCACCGTGCCTCCGCCCCGCTGCCCGACGCGCAGGGGGCGCGCATCGAGGTGCTCACCGCCCCCGACCGCCCCTCGCTCGTGCAGCTCCCGATCGCCCCGGCCTGAGCCCCGTCCCCGAGAGGTTCCGCCATGCCCGCCCGACCACGACCCCTCCACCCGCGGCGTGCCGCGACCGCTGCCGCGGTCCTCGCGGCCGTCGCGCTGGCCATGACCGCGGGTGCCGGAACGGGGCTCGCCGCCCCGCCCGCTCCGCCCGGCGGAGCGCCGTGCCTGCCGGGCTCCCCCGCGCAGCCGACCTGCATCTCCGGCACCCTGGACGACGGCACCCCCTACGCGTTCGCCGTGCCTGCGGCCTGGAACGGCACCGTCGTGGTCGCCCTCGACTACACCGCAGGCGGGCCGGACGAGCCGCTGACCGGCCGCCTGCTGGCCGACGGGGTCGCCCGCGGCGGCACGGCCCGCACGGTGACGGGGTGGAACATCCGGGACGCGATCGACAACCAGGCCGAGGCGCTCACCCGGTTCGAGGCGGCCTACGGCCCGGCCCGGTACGCGATCGCGTCCGGCACCTCGATGGGCGGGTTCGTCTCCGCCGGGGTCGCGCAGGTGCACTCGGAGGTCTTCGACGCGGCGGTGCCGTTCTGCGGCGGGCTGAGCGGCTCGGTCGCGCAGTGGAACCAGAAGCTCGACACGGTGTTCGTGCTGGAGCGGCTCGTCGCACCCGGCCTTCCGGTGATCGACATCCCCGCCGACGTGCCGGGGGCCCAGCGGGCCTGGATCGACGCGCTGACCAAGGCTCAGCAGACTCCGGAGGGCCGGGCCCGCATCGCGCTCGCGGGCGCGATCGGGCAGCTGCCGGCGTGGGGCGTGCGCCCGGACGGCAGCACGCCCCCGCCGCCGGCCAAGGGCGACCTCCCGGCCCTGCAGGAAGGCGTCTTCCTGGCGCTGGCGGGTGGCCCGCTCCCCTACGTCGGGCAGGCGATGAGCAGCCGGCGGCAGATCACCGCGGTCGCGGGCGGGAACCCGTCGACCAACGTGGGCGTCGACTACGGGGCCCAGCTGCGCGCGGCCGAGCCGGACCTGCGCCGCGCCGTGCGGGAGCTCTACCGCACGGCCGGTCTCGACCTGGACGCCGATCTCCGGACGCTCGCCGCCGCGCCCCGGATCGCCGCCGACCCTGCCGCGGTGGAGCGCTTCGCACGCGGCATCGTGCTGGACGGCGCCCTGCGGATCCCCGTGCTCACCGTCTCGAACATCGGCGACCAGATCTCCACGGTGGCGCAGCAGCAGTCCTACGAGGCGCAGGTGCGCCGGGCCGGGGCGGCTCCGCTGCTGCGCCAGACGTACGTGGAGTCGGCCGGGCACTGCACCTTCTCCCCCGCCGAGCAGCAGGCCGCGCTGCGCGTCATGACCGAGCGGCTCGAGACCGGACGGTGGCCGGCCACGGACCCGCGCGCGATGAACGCCCGGGCGGAACAGGCGGGTACGGAGCAGGCCCCGCGCTACCTCCGCTACGACCCGCCGCGGTTCAACCGCCCCTTCCCGGGCTGACCGGCACGCTCACGCCGGGGTGAACCGCATCGGGACCGACCGGGTGCCCCACTCCGCCCACCGGGCCATGGTGATCTCCCCGGCCACGGCGAAGCCGCTGGTGCGGGCGAGCAGCTCCTCCAGCGTCATCACCAGCATCATCCGCGCGAGCGGGGCGCCCGGGCAGGCGTGGACGCCTGCGCCGAACGGGATCGCGGCGCGCAGGTTCGGCCGGTCGAGCACGAACTCCTCGCCGTCGGGGAACACGGCCTCGTCGCGGTTGGCGGAGGTGTAGACCAGGGCGATCGGCTCGTCGGCGCGGATCAGCCGCCCGCCGATCACGACGTCGCGCCGCGGCGTGCGGGACATGCCGCGGTAGGGGGTGAACAGCCGCAGGTACTCCTCGACGGCAGCCGGGATGCGCTCGGGCTGCGCGCGCAGCAGCGCCTGCAGCGCCTCGTGCTCGGCGAGGTGGGCGAGCATGGTCCCGATGAAGACGCTGGGCGCGACCATGCCGGTGACCAGCAGCTGGCGCACGCAGCCGAGCACCATGTCCGGGGGCAGCGGCCGGCCGCCGGGACGGGCGGCGAGCAGGGCGGCGGTGAGGTCGTGCTCGGGGTCGGTGCCCTCGGCGCGCCGGGCGGCGATCACGTCCTCGGCGATCGCGTAGAGCAGCCGGCTGCCGCGGCGCACCTCCGCGTCGTCGACGACCTGGATCGCGCGCACGTACTCGGCGCTGATCTGCTCGATCCGGTTCGTGAGCTCCAGCGGCAGGTGGAAGAACTCGGCGAACACGTGCGCCGGCATCGTCTGGGCGTAGTCCGGGCCGACGTCCGCGTGCCCCGCGTCGATCATCCGCTGCAGGTGCCGCACGACGTGCCCGCGCACCGCGGGCGCCAGCGCGTCCATCCGGGAGCGGGTGAAGAACCGGTTGATGACCCGGCGGTAGTCGCTGTGCTCCGGCGGGTCCAGGTGCAGTGGCGGGCGCCGCCCGGTGAAGGCGAACTTCGGCACCACGTTCTGCACGCTGGTGGTGAACGTGTCCTGGTCCGACAGCACCGCCACCACGTCCGCGTGCCGGAACAGCGCCCAGAACCCGCCGTAGGTGGCGCTGCGGGCCACCGGGCAGCGCTCCCTCAGCTCGGCGTAGGTGGCGTGGGCGCTGGTGAAGGTCTCCTCCGCGAGCGGGTCGAAGTCGTGTTCGCCGGGCTCGGCGGGACGCGGGGCGGAGCTCGGCTGCTCGGTCATGCGGTGACCGGCACCTCCTCCGGGGACGGGCCCGTGCGGTCGGCGAGCAGCCGCCTGCCGAGCAGCGACGCCGTGACGGCCACCGCTACGAGCAGGGTCACGTAGGCCGCGACCACCCAGGACGCCCCGCCCGCTGCCTGCACGAGCAGGCCCGCGATCAGCGGCGTGGTGCCGCCGAGGACGGCGTCCGAGGTCTTGAAGCTGACACCGGCACCGGTGACCCGGTCCTCGGGCCGGAAGAGCAGGACGTAGATCGGCACCGACGAGACGACCATCCCGTTCACGGCGATCTGCCCGAGGCACAGCGCCACGAGGACGACCGGCATGGCGGCGGAGTCGATGGCGGCGAACAGGAGCCAGGCCGTGGCCGCGAGCGCCACGGCGCTGACCCGGTAGAGCCGGGCGAGCCCGATCCGGTCGATCCGGGTGAGCAGCGCGATCGCGGCGCCGACCGCGATCACCTGCGCGGTGGTCATGGTGGCGAGCATCGCGGTGCGTTCCAGGCCCGCGTGCTGCACCGCGTAGGACAGCGCGTAGGTGTTGAACAGGTAGATGCCGGTGACGGCGGCGCCTGCGAGGAAGAACACGAGCGTCATCGGGCGCCCGTTGGTGCGCAGCACCCGGGGCAGGTCGGAGGCGCGCCCGGCCACCCGCTCGCGGAACACCGGCGACTCGGCCACCCCGAGCCGCATCCACAGCCCGACGCCGACGAGCACGGCGCTGAACAGGAACGGCAACCGCCAGCCCCAGGCGAGGAAGTCCTCGCGCGACAGCAGGGCGGTGAGCGGCAGGACGGTGAGCGCGGCGAGGATCGAGCCGATCGGCCCGCCGACGCCGACGGCACCACCCCACCGGCCCCTGCGGTGGCGCGGCGCGTGCTCGACGGCGAGCGTGGCCGCGCCGCCCCACTCCCCACCGACGGCCAGGCCCTGCGTGAGGCGCAGCAGGGTGAGCAGGACGGGCGCGGCCACCCCGATGGTCTCGTAGGTGGGCAGCAGGCCGATGCCGATCGTCGCGACCCCCATCAGCAGCAGGCCGGACACGACCACGACCCGCCGGCCGAACCGGTCGCCGATCCGCCCGAACAGCAGCCCGCCCACCGGCTTGGCCAGGAACCCGGCGGCGAACGTCGTGAACGCGGCGAGCGTGCCGGCCGCGGGGTCGAGGGTCGGGAAGAACAGGTCGTTGATCACGAGCGCCGCCATCGTGCCGTAGACGCCGAACTCGTAGTTGGCCAGGCAGATGCCGACCGGGCCGGCGAGCAGGGCGCGAAGGCCCGAGGAGCGGGACGGGGACGAGGGCACGGCAGCCTCCACGGTGAGACGGCGAGCAGGTCTCACACAGTACGGCCGCTGGTCCGAGCGGACAAGCAGGTGTTGCCTATCGCCGTCCGAGCGGTCCGGCCCAGCCGGCTCGCCCGCCGGCGCCCGGCGAGGGCGCGGGCTCGGCAGGCTCGCCGCGGCGCACGTCCTCGCTCGTGCGGTGGGCCGCCAGCGGGGCGAGATCCGGCGCGTGCCGGGCGAGGAGCTGCGCGAACCGGCGCTCGGCCGGCGGCCCGAGGCCGTCGTAGATAGCGACGAAGCACTCCCGCGCCGCCGACCGCGGCCAGTCCGCCGGCAGCACCTCGGCGGGCAGCTCCGGGTCGAGGTCCGGGAACTCCCGCCAGTGCGTCATGAGCCGCGTGCGGCTGGTCAACGCCTCGGCCGGCCCGACGGCACCTGTCCGCACCCGCTCGGCGAGCCCGCGGTAGCGGTCGAGGAAGTCGTCGTACCTGGCGCGCAGTGCGTCCAGGTCCCAGGCCCGCAGGGGGTGCCCGCGCGCCGGGAGCCGGTCGGCCAGATCAGCACGCGCGACCGTCGCGGTGTCGACGCCGAGCTCGGCGAGCACGTCGAGGGCCTGGTCGCCCCCGTCCCACGGCGTGACCCACACGCCGTCGTACACGGGGGCCCAGCCCAGCCAGCGCAGCCGCGTGCGCAGGGTTCGGCGCACCTCGCGCTGCTCCTCCGGCACCGAGAACAGGGCGAACGTCCAGCGCCCGTCCCAGGTCCGGTCGCCCGCGCCGAACCGCATCAGCCGGGTGACGTGCGCGATCACCAGCTCGTGGGTGCGCTCCGGCACGCCGTAGGCCGTGGTCCGGCCGGCGCGGGATGCGACGACGAGCCCGCGCGTGGCGGCCCGGCGGATCGCGGCCCTCGCGGCCGGCTCCGCCAGCCCGAACTCCCCGAGCAGCTCGACGAGCGCGGCCGAGGGCAGGTGCTCGGGGCGCCAGAACCAGTAGTCCCCGAGCAGCGTGCCGAGCAGCCGTTGGGAGTGCTGCTGACCCGGGTCCGACTGCGCCTCGGGCGCCGGAGCGACCACGGCGGGAGTCTAGGCCTGCGGGAGGTCCGCCCCGCGGGGTGATCAAGCGAGCCCGAGCACCGTCCCGCGGCTGCTCGCGACCGCGACGACCACCGCGCCGGGCGCGGGCACGACGAACGCGTCGCGGAGCAGGTCGATCCCCGCGAACTGATCGCCGGGCAGCAGGTCGAGCGGGACCGCGGCGCCGCCGTCCACCTGCAGCTCGAGGTGCCGCTCGGTGCGGCACAGGCGCAGCACGGCGGCGCCGGTCACCGCGACCGCGGCCTCGCGGTCACAGCCGGGCGGCACCGTGACGAGCGCTCCGCTCCCGTCGACCGCCGCGACCACCCGCTCCGGATCGCCGTCCAGTAGCTGGACCCGACCGTCGGGCGCCGGCAGGGGGAAGGCCTCCGTGTCGAGGCGGCCGACGACGAGGCCGGTCGCCGCCTCGACGACGACGTGACTCGTACCGGCGCCCGCGGTGACGACCAGCCCCCCGCCGTCGGAGGCGCGCACCGGGTAGTCCGACACCGCGGCGGAGAACGGACGGACCGCCAGGGACCAGGCGTCCTGCCCGGTGCGCTCGTCGACGCCGTGCAGGGTCGCGCCGTCCGGGCACTCCGTCTCGATCGGCACGGCGCGGACGGCGGCGAGCGAGCGCACCAGCGAGGTGCCGCAGCCCTGCGGCGACTCCCAGGTCCACACCGCGGAGCCGGTGGTGAGGTCGCGGGCCGCGAGGCGGGCGCGCAGCGGCTGCCGGTCGTCCGCGTCGTCGTCCGGGCGTTCGTAGCCGGCCAGCGCAACGACGGTGTCGGTGACCAGCAGGTCGGGGCGCCGGTCGAGCGCGCTCTCCCAGCGCCGGGCGCCGGTGAGGGCGTCGAGGACGGTGACGACCGCGACCCGCGACGCCGCCCCCTCGTGCACCACCACGACCGAGCGGCGGTCCGGACTCACGACGAGGTCGGCCACGCGCGCGCCGGTCCGCGCGAACTCCCACCGCGGCGCGCCGGACGCCCCGTCCAGCGCGGTGACGCCGTCCGTGCCCGCGACGACCACGCCGGTGCCGGCAGCGCGCACGTCGCGCACCGGTCCGTCCGCATCCCACTCCCACCGCACCCCGTCCGCCCGCTGGGCGTCGGGTGGCGCGTCCGCCGTCACCGCCGTGCTCGACCGGACCGGCGCGTCCACCACCACGCCGGCTGCTGCCCAGGCGGCGAGCGCGGTGCACGCGACCGCCACCACAGCGACCACCGCAGCCCGCGGCCGGTGCGCGCCGCCGGTCGTGCCCTCCCGCTCGAACGCCCGGGCCACCGTGCCGAGAACGACCACGGCGGAACCGACCCCGAGCACCCCCGTCGACGGGCCCGGAAGCCCCGACTCCACAGCCCCGGTGACGGCAAGGGCTCCCGGCACGACGACCGCGGCCGCGCAGATCGCGGCGAGGACGCGGGCGTTGCGGGCCGCCGCGAGTGACAGCAGTCCCGCGGCCGCGATGACGGCCGACGTGCCGGCGGTGAGCCGGTCGAGGTCGGTGCCGAGGTCCCACCCACCCAGACCCCGGCGGTCGAGGAACGCGCCGACCAGCATGCAGACGAGTCCGGTGAGCACCACGATCGCCGCGGAGGCCCTGCGCATGCCGCCAGTGTGGATCACCCGCCCGGGTGACGACAGGCCGGTCTCACCCGCTGGGCGGGACCAGCCCCTCCCGGATCGCGAGCAGCGCCGCCTGCGTCCGGGAGGCGAGCCCGAGCTTGCCGAGCAGGTTGCTCACGTGCGTGCGGGCGGTGCGCTCGCTGATCACGAGCTTCGCGGCGATCTCCTTGTTGGACCGGCCCTCGGCCACCAGCCGCAGGATCTCCCGCTCACGGGCGGTCAGGGCGCGCAGCCCGCTGCGCGGCGCCCGGATCTCCTGGGCGAGGCGCCTGGCCACGGCCGGGTCGAGGAACACCTCCCCGCGCGCGGCGGCGTGCAGCGCGGCGACGATCTCCCCCGGTCCCGCGTCCTTCAGCAGGTAGCCCGCCGCGCCCTCGTGCAGGGCGGCGTGCACCCGCTCGATCTCCCCGAAGCTGGTGAGCACCACGACCTGCAGGGACGGGTGCCTGCGCCGGATCTCCGCGATCGCGGCGACCCCGTCCATGCCCGGCATCTGCAGGTCCATCAGTGCCACGTCGGGCAGCCTGCCGAGCGTCGCGAGCTGCGCGAGGACGTCCAGCGCTGCGGTTCCGTCGGCGGCCTCCCCAGCCACCTCGACGTCGTCGAGAACGTCCAGGTAGGCGATCACCCCGCGCCGGACCACCGCGTGGTCGTCGACGACCAGCACTCGCAGGGGTGCGTTCACCGCCCCATCATTCCGGCCCCGCGACGCGGTACGTCAAATGACGCGTCGCGCGACGTTGCGTTGGCCGTCCCGTTCGCGCCATTTCCCAGTGTCCGCGCAGGTGCACGCGTTCCTAGCGTGGCCCCGGAGACCGTAGGAGCCAAAACGAGGGTGGCACGCATGAGCGCGAAGAACCTCCAGGAAGTGCTGGACCAGGCAGGAGACGTCGTCGACCTGCTGCGCAACTCACAGCTGGGCGCCTACATCTACCCGGTCGTGCCGGCCGAGTTCACCAACTTCCGCCGCGAGGTCATCGCCTGGCGGGAGACGGCCGTGCTGTTCGACCAGAGCCACCACATGGTCAACCTCTTCATCTCCGGCCGCGACGCGCTGAAGCTGATCACCGACAACGGCATCAACAGCACCGCGAAGTTCGCGGTGGACACCGCCAAGCAGTTCGTGCCGGTGTCCCCCGACGGCGGGGTGATCGGTGACGGCATCCTCTTCCGGGTCGCCGAGGACCAGTTCATCTACGTCGGCCGCGCCCCGGTGGCCAACTACCTCACGTTCCGGGCCACCCAGGGCTACGACGTCGACATCAAGGTCGACCAGCGCTCCCCGATGCGGCCGTACGGCAAGGCGGTCACCCGCGACCTGTGGCGCTTCCAGATCCAGGGCCCGCGCGCCTGGGACGTGATCGAGAAGCTCAACGGCGCCCCGGTCGAGCAGACCCGGTTCTTCACCCTCGGCCACATGAAGATCGGCGGCGAGGACGTCCGCACCCTGCGCCACGGCATGGCGGGCGCCCCCGGCCTGGAGATCTGGGGACCGTACGACAGCTACGACCGGGTGCGGGAGACCATCCTCGAGGCCGGCCGCGAGTTCGGGCTGGAGCCCTGCGGGTCGCGCGCGTACGCGTGCAACACGCTCGAGTCGGGCTGGATCCCCTCGCCGCTGCCGGCCGTCTACACGAGCGAGGAGCTGCGGGACTACCGCCAGTGGCTGCCCGCCGACAGCTACGAGGCCACCAACGCCATCGCCGGCAGCTACGTGGCGGACAGGATCGAGGACTACTACCTCAACCCGTGGGAGATGGGCTACGGGTCGTTCGTGAAGTTCGACCACGACTTCGTCGGCCGCTCCGCGCTGGAGGCGATCGAGCCGGAGAAGCAGCGCCGCAAGGTCACCCTCGCCTGGAACGCCGACGACGTCGCCAAGCTGCTGGCCTCGCCGGTCAGCGACGGCCCCGACTACCAGTTCTTCGACCTGCCCAACGCCAACTACGGGCCGTCCAACTTCGACTCCGTCGTCGACTCCGACGGCACCCTCGTGGGGCTTTCGCTCTTCACCGGCTTCAGCGCCAACGAGAAGAAGGTGCTGTCGCTCGCGACCGTCGCCCCGGACGTGCCGCTCGGCGCCGAGGTGCAGGTGATCTGGGGCGAGCCCGACGGCGGCACCCGCAAGCCGACGGTGCAGCCGCACGAGCAGCTCGCGGTGCGCGCGGTGGTGAGCCCGGCGCCGTACGCGGACATCGTCCGCGAGAGCTACAAGCCGGGCTGGCGCTCCAAGGCGACCGTCTAGGAAGCGGGGGCGGGGAGCCGTGTCGACGGTCCGGGAGACGGTGCACGGTCTGCTGCGGACGTGGGGTCTCACCACGGTCTTCGGCAACCCTGGCTCGAACGAGCTGCCGTTCCTCGACGGCTTCCCGCCCGACTTCCGCTACGTCCTCGGCCTGCACGAGGGCGCCGTGCTCGCGATGGCCGACGGGTACGCCCAGGCCAGCGGCCGCCCGGCCCTGGTGAACCTGCATTCGGCCGCCGGGCTCGGGCACGCGGTGGGCAACCTCGCCAACGCTCGGGCGAGCCAGACCCCGCTCGTGGTCACGGCCGGGCAGCAGAACCGCTCGATGGTGGGCCTGAACGCCGTGCTCGGCGAGCCGGAGCTGGTGCGGGTGCCCGAGCCGCAGGTCAAGTGGGCGTGCGAGCCCGCCACCGCGCAGGACGTGCCGCGCGCGCTGTCCGAGGCGTTCCACCGGGCGACCCTGCCGCCCGCCGGGCCGGTGTTCGTCTCGCTGCCGATGGACGACTGGGCGCAGCCGGCCGACCCGGACGCCGTCGCCCTGTTGGCGGGCCGCCGGGTCGGGTGGGCCGGCGCGGCCGATCCGGACGTCGTCGCCGGGCTGGCGCGACGGATGGCGGCGGCGCGCACGCCCGCGCTGGTCGTCGGGCCCGAGGTCGACGACGAGCGGGCCTTCGACCGGGTGGTCGCGCTCGCCGAGCGCTGGCGGGCCGCGGTGTGGACCGCCCCGACGCCGCCGCGCTGCCCGTTCCCCACGCGGCACCCGCAATGGCGCGGCGTGCTGCCGCCGAGCATCGCCGGGGTGGCCGAGCACCTCACCGGCCACGACCTCGTGCTCGTCCTGGGCGCGCCCGTGTTCCGCTACCACGCCCACCGGCCCGGCCCGTGGCTCCCCGACGGCACCGAGCTGGTGGCCGTCGGCTCCGATCCCGGGTCGGCGGCACGAGCCCCGTTCGGTGACGCGCTGGTGGGGGACGTGGCCGCGATCGCCGGGCAGCTGCTGCACGCGCTCCCCGAGGAGCCAGGACGAGCCGCGCCGGAACCGCGCGCGATCCCCCACGCCCTGCTGCCCGACGAGGCCCCGTTCCCCGCCGACGCCCTGTTCGCCGCGCTCACCGAGGCCCTGCCGACGCACGCGCGGCTGGTGAACGAGTCCACGGCGAACACCGCGCAGTTCTGGACGCACCTGGACCTGCGCACGCCCCGCTCGCTGCTCTTCCCCGCGGCCGGCGGGCTCGGCTTCGGCCTGCCGGCCGCCGTCGGCATGGCGCTGGCCGACCCCGAGCGCCCGGTCGTGGCCGTGCTCGGCGACGGCGCCGCGCAGTACGGCATCACCGGCCTCTGGACGGCCGCCCAGCACCGGCTCCCGGTCACCTTCCTCGTGCTGCGCAACGGTGGCTACGGCGCCCTGCGCGGCTTCGTCGACCAGCTGGGCGTGCAGAACGCACCGGGCCTCGACCTGCCCGACCTGGACGCCGTGCGGATCGCCGAGGGTTACGGGGTGCCGGCCTGCCGGATTTCGGGTGCCCGCGAGCTGAAGGCGGCCCTTGCGGACGTTGCAGCGGCGGCCGGCCCACGGTTGGTGGAGGTACCAGTGCCGACGGAGTTGCGCCCGCTGGGCTGACTGCACCGACTTCCCTGCGCTGCTCGCTCCCCCGCTCATCGAATCCACCCGGATCGGCGTCGCCGGCCTTGTCCCGTCGAGGACGGCGCGGCCCGGTCGGAGCGGTCAGTACCGGGCCGGGCTGTGCGCCAGCATGGGCGTCATCTGGGAGTGCACCCCGTCCACGGTGGTCCCGGCGAAGCCGAGATCGAGCGACAGCTGGACGTACCCGGCGGGGAAGTTCAGGCTCGGAGCCGACACCTTGTCGAGGATCTCGGTCTGGGCCTGGCTCAGGTGCACGTCGACGGCGTCGAGATTGGCACGCAGCTGGTCGAGCCGGCGCGCGCCGACCAGCGTCGAGGAGACGCCGGGCCGGTTGTGGACCCAGGACAGGGCTGCGGCTGCCGGTGCGACCCCTGCCTCGGCGGCGACGTCCTCCAGGACGTCGATGACCTCGTGCTCCGCTTCGGTCGGCTCACCGACCAGCGTGGTACGCCGGGTGTCGACGGAGCCGCTGCGCCTGCGGGAGAACTTCCCGGAGAGGAAGCCGTGGCGCAGGGGGCTCCACGGCATCACGCCCAGGCCCAGCTGCTGGGCCATCGCGATGTGCTCGCCCTCGATCGTGCGGGCGAGGAGGGAGTACTCGAGCTGGAGGGCGATCGCCGGGGTCCAGCCACGGAACCCGGCGATCATCTGGGCCTCGGTGGTCTTCCAGGCAGGCAGGTCCGAAAGGCCGACGTAGCGGATCTTCCCGGCGGTGACCAGGTCGTCGAGGGCGCGCATGGTCTCCTCGATCGGGGCGGTGCGGTCCCAGTTGTGCAGCCAGTAGATGTCGATGTGGTCGGTCCGCAGCCGGCGCAGGGACTCCTCGGCCTGGGCGACGATCGCCTTGCGGCCGGCGCCACCGCCGTTGGGGTCGCCGGGCCAGAGGTTGCCGAAGAACTTCGTCCCGATCACCAGCCGGTCGCGCAGCCCCGGGCTGCCGGCGAGGTAGTCGCCGATGATCACCTCGGAGTGACCGTTGGTGTAGATGTTCGCGGTGTCGATGGAGTTGCCGCCCCGGCCGATGTACTCGGCCATCATCGAGGCGGCCTCCTCCGGTGAGCAGCCCCAGCCGTGGTCCTCGCCGAACGTCATGGCGCCGAGCGTGAACGGGCTGACCCGGAGTCCGGACCGGCCGAGGGAGACGTAGGAGTCGAGTGGCATGGCTCGAGTACAGCGCCGGACGGGCCGGAGGTGGTAGATCGATGGTGCCAGCCGCTTGCCTGATCCTTCCAATCTCGCCAGCATCGGCTCCATGAGCCTTCTTCCCGAGCTGCAGCGGCTGCTGCACCGGCACGCCGACCAGACGCTGCTGCCGTCGGTGGTGGTGAAGGCCGCGAAGTCCGTGACCGAGCCGATGCCCGACGTGTCCGATCCGGTGTTCGCCCTGGTCGGCGAGGGGATGAAGCGCACCATCCTCGGCGACACCGTGTACGACTACGGCGCAGGCCAGTACCTCGTGGTGTCGGTGGAGCTGCCTTTGACGGCCCACGTCCTCGAGGCACCGTACGTGGTCTTCGGGTTGCGGCTGAAGCCCGCTCTGATCGCCGGTCTGCTGCTGGAGACGGCCACGACGGCTGGGCGCCGTTCCGCTACGACGCCGGGCATCGCGCTCAGCACGGCGCCGGAGGAGTTGCTCGATCCCGTCGTCCGGCTGATGCGGCTGCTGGACCACCCGGCCGACGTGCCGGTCCTGGCTGCGGCAATCGAGCGGGAGATCGTGTGGCGGTTGATCACCGGCGAGCAGGGCGCCGTCGTCCGCCAGATCGGCCTTGCTGACAGCCGACTGGCGCAGATCAGCCGTGCGGTTCGGTGGATCCGGCAGAACTACGCCGACCTGTTCCGGGTCGAGGACGCCGCCCGCGTCGCCGGGATGAGCGTCACCTCGTTCCACCGCCACTTCCGGGCGGTCACCACGATGACGCCGATCCAGTACCAGAAGCAGATCAGGTTGCAGGAGGCGCGCGCCCGGCTGATCGCCGAGCCGCACGACGTCGCCGGGGTTGCATTCGCGGTGGGCTACGAGAGCCCGTCGCAGTTCAGCCGGGAGTACCGTCGGATGTTCGGCGCGCCGCCCGGCGCCGACGCGGCCCGCCTCCACGGGACGCCGCTGACGGACCCGCTGGGCGTCTGAGACCGTGGACGACCGCCCACGCGCACCATTCGGTCAGGCCGGACGCCGCCCGCCCGCACCTCGGTTCACGCGCGTCTCGCGGCGACACCAGCAACCGGGCGGCGCGCCTGCCTCACCCGTCCGTCGCCGCAGGCACCGATGCCTCGGTGTGCCGGACGTGCCGGGGCACGCGCAGGGCCAGGATCGCCAGGAGGCTGAGCAGGCAGATGGCGGTGAGGTAGATCGCAACGGGCGTCGACGACTGGTACGTGGCGAAGAGCGCCGTGGCGGCGATCGGTGTGATCGCGCCGCCGATCATCCCGCCGATCTGGTAGGCGATCGAGGCGCCGCTGTAGCGGACGCGCACGTCGAAGATCTCGGTGAACAGGCGGCCCTGCGCGCCGACGATGAGCCCCTGCACGACCGCCGCCACGCAGAACGCGAGGAACGCCAGCCCGGCGTTGCCGGTGTCCACCAGCGCGAACATCGGCAGCGGCCAGACGACGGCGGTGACCGTGCCGATCAGGTAGATGGGCTTGGGGCCGTACCGGTCGGCGAGCACGGCGGACACGACGATCGTGGCGATCCACACCACGGTGGACAGCAGGATGAGCGTGAGCAGCAGGGGCCGCGCGTAGCCGATGACCTGGGTTCCGTAGGTCAGCATGTAGACGATCACGGAGTAGCCGATCGCGGGGGGCGCGATGGCGGCGAGGCTCGCGAGCGCCAGCGTCAGCGGCTCCCGCCGGAAGAGCTCGGCCACCGGGACCTTGCTGACGGTCCGTTCCTTCTTCAGCCGCTCGAACTCGGGGGCGTCCTGCAGGCGCCTGCGCACGAGGATCCCGACGACGACGAGCACGATGCTCGCGAGGAACGGCAGCCGCCAGCCCCACGACAGGAAGTCCTCGTTGGACAGCGGGGCGACGGCGAGGAAGGCGAGGTTGGACGTCAGCACCCCGACGGGCACCCCGAACTGCGCGAAGCTGCCGTAGATCGCCCGTTTCGCCGGCGGGGCGTGCTCGGTGGCGATCAGCACCGCCCCGCCCCACTCACCGCCCACGCCGAAGCCCTGCGCGAGCCGCAGCACGACGAGCAGGATCGGTGCGGCGAGGCCGATGGCCGCGTACGTGGGCAGGACGCCGATCAGGAACGTGGCGCCGCCGGTCAGGACCAGCGTGAGCACCAGCATCGACTTGCGGCCGAGGCGGTCCCCGAAGTGGCCGATCACGGCAGCGCCCAGCGGGCGCGCGACGAACCCGACCGCGAAGGTCGCGAACGCGGCGAGGGTGCCTGCCGCCGGCGAGAACGACGGGTAGAACAGCTGGCCGAACACCAGGGCGGCGGCCGTGCCGAAGATGTAGTAGTCGTACCACTCGATCGACGTGCCGATGAAGCTCGCCACGAAGATGCTTCTGCGGGACGGGCTGGTCGCGGGTGCTGTCACGGCTGCGCACTCCTTCGGACGCCGGCTGAGGTGATCCAAGCAAAGCGCCGGGCGCATCGCACCTGCGCGGGGGCGCTAGTGGAATACGTCATCTGTCCCATTCACGCCTCGCTATCGGCAAGCCATACATCCGCGAGGCGCCGGCCCTGGTAGATCGGGCTCGGCCACAGGCCCTGCACCCGCTCGTTCGCGATCGCGTAGTCGAACTTCTGGATCGGGTAGAAGGCCTGCCGGATCGCGGTCTCCATCCGAACCTGCATCTGCCGGTAGATGTCGGCCCGCGCGGCCTCGTCGACCGTCGCACGGGACTGCTCGACCAACCGGTTGAGCTCCGGGTCGTCGACCAGGGCGTAGTTCTCGATGGAGTCCGGCGCGAAGTCGCGCCACACCTGGTCGGGCAGGTGCACGCCACGCAGGGCCTTGGTGATCGCGAAGTCGTGGTTGCGGCGCCGGTCGATCCCGGTGGCCGGGTCCACGATCTCGATCTCGGCCCGGATGCCCACCTCGGCGAGGTCGGCCTGGATCCACTGCGCCTCGCGCACGTCCTCGTCGTCGACGCGCTGCACGAGCAACGACGTGGTGAACCCGTTCGGCAGGCCCGCTTCGGCGAGCAGCGCCCGCGCGTGCGCGGGGTCGAACGGGCGTATCCGGAGAACCTCTTCGCGGGTCAGCGCGGCGGCGCTGGTGTCCGGCCGCAGCAGGGAGGTCAGGTTGAAGTGGCCACGGATGTTCTCGCCCATCCCGACCCAGTCGACCGCCTCCATCACCGCCTGCCGCACCCGGATGTCGTCGAGCGGCTCCACGGTCGGGTTGAGGTAGATGCTGATCGGCGCGCCCGGTGTCTCGGTCACCGTGAAGCCGCCGCGCGACCTGAACTCCTCCGCCACGTTCACGTCGCTGGTGATGCCGGCGTCGAGGCGGCCGCTGCGCAGGGCGGCGGTGATGGCCGCGGTGTCGGAGAGGATCGGGCGGCGGATCTCGTCGAGGTAGGGCCGGCCGGGGATGAAGTAGTCCGGGTTGCGCTTGAGCACCCATTCCACGTCGGGCGTGTGCGAGTCGAGCATGAACGGCCCGGTGCCGATCGCCTGGGTCTCCAGGTCGTACTGCCCCTCGACGCCCTCCCTCGGGAGGATCATGTTGAAGTGGTAGGCGAAGTACTCCATCAGCGGGCCGTAAGGCCGTTCGAGGCTGAAGACCACCGTGTGGTCGTCGGCCGCGGTGATGCTCGTGACCGGCTCGATCATCCACGTGTGCACGCCGGTGGCCTGCTTCAGGCCCTCGAAGGTCGCGACGACGTCGTCGGCGACGAACGGACGCCCGTTCACGGGTGCGATGTTGTGCCAGCGCACGTCGCGCCGGAGGTGGAAGGTGTAGGTCAGGCCGTCCGGCGCGATCTCCCACGACTCGGCGAGGTCGGGCACGATCTCCAGCGATTTCACGTCCGGGCCGGTCCGGAACTCGGCGAGCTTGCCGTAGACGGTGCCCGAGACGATCCCCATCGTGGTCGGGTCGCTGGTCGTCAGCGGGTTGACGCCGCGGCTGACCTCGGAGGTCTGCTGCACCACGAGACTGCCGCCGGGGCGCGGGTCCCCGACCGGCCCCGACCGGCTGCGCCCACCGCCGCCGCAGGCCGTCAGCCCCACTGCGCCCGACGCGGCGAGGGTGGCCAGCAGGAACGTCCTGCGGTCGACGGGCCTCATGCCAGCTCCTGGTCCAGCTCGCCGGTGACGTCCAGGGGGATCAGCGGCAGCGGCCCGGCGAGATCCGCGGCGGGCGCCGGCGCGTAGGCGAAGTTCTTGGCGCGCGCCCCGCCGTCGACCACGAAGTCGCAGCCGGTGATCAGGCGGGCGTAGTCCGAGCACATCCAGGCGACGCAGTGACCGATGTCGGTCGGCGTGCCGGTCGTGCCCATCGGCACGAGCGGCGCCCGCTGACCGGTGTAGCGGGACGGGCGGCGCCACTCCTCGTCGCCGGTCTCGCCACCGATGCCGTGGGCGCGCGGCCGCTCCAGGACGCCGCCGGGACCGCGTTCCTTGATCAGCTCGGGGTTGTCAGGCGTGGGCGCGGTGGGAGTGAAGCCGTTGACGCGGATGCCGTACGGAGCGAGGTCCATCGCCGCGGCGCGGACGAAGTTGTTCACGCCGCCCTTGTGGAACGCGTACGCGATCACGCCTGCCGAGCCGGACCAGCCGTTGGACGAGGAGATCGCCACGATCGAGCCGCGGATGCCGCGCTCGGCCATGTGCCGGCCGACGTGCTTGGTGTTGAGGAAGTTGCCCAGCGCCGCCACCCGCACCGCGCGCTCGAAGAACTCGGTGCTCTCGTCGAGCACCCCCTTGCCGCCGAGCAGCGCGGCGTTGTTCACGAGGATGTCGACCTGCCCGAACTCCTCGATCACGCGGGCGATGTACCCGGTGACCTGCTCCTCCTCGGTGACGTCTCCGGGCACCGCGATCGCCGTGCCGCCGTTGCGCTCGATGCGGTCCACGGCGGTCTTCGCGGCCGCGGCGTCGATGTCGTTGCACGCGACCTTCGCGCCGTAGCGCGCGAGCGCCAGCGCGATGCCGCTGCCGATGTTCGGGCCCGCTCCGGTGACCAGGGCGACCTTGCCCTCCAGCGAGATCTCCACCTTGCTCCCCTCTTCAGTCGTCCTGTCGGGCCAGGCCGTGACGATCGAGACTGGGCGCGAGTGCCGCGGGTGGCCGGCCCTTCCACCACCGCCGGGCGGCCCCGTCGACCACAGGGCGCTGCAGGCGCGGGTCGAGGTGGTCGCGCAGGGCGTCGCCGAGCAGGTTGAAGCTGAAGACGGCGAGCGACAGCAGCACCGCGGGCACGAGGATGATCCACGGGGCGCGCTCGACGTACCGGACGCCCTCGGACAGCATCGCGCCCCACGACGGCGTGGGCGGCGGGGCGCCGATGCCGAGGAACGACAGGGCCGACTCCGCGATGATCACCCCGGCGAAGATCAGGCTGCCCAGGGTCAGCACCGACGCCAGCAGGTTGGGCAGCACGTGCCTGACCAGGATCCGCGGCACGCCCGCTCCGGTCGCGCGGGCGGCCTCGACGTAGCGCTCCTCCCGGATTCTCAGCGTCTCGCCGCGGGCGATCCGGTTGAAGGACGGCGTGATCACCACGGTCAGGGCGATCACGGTGTTGCGCACCGACGGGCCCAGCACCACCGCGATGAACAGCAGCAGCACGATCCCCGGCACGGCCTGCACGGCGTCCATGACGCGCTGCAGCACGACGTCGACCGCGCGGCCGAAGTAGCCGGAGACCACGCCGATCGCGGTGCCGAGCACGAGGCTCGCCGCCGTTGTCGCGACGCCGACCAGCAGCGATGTGCGGGCTCCGTGGATCGCGCGGCTCAGCACGTCGCGGCCCAGGTCGTCGGTGCCGAGCGGGAACTCCGCCGATGGCTCGGCGAGGATGTCGCGCCGGAACTGCTCCAGGGGGTCGTGCGGGGCGATCCACGGCGCGAGGAGCGCGGCCAGCACGAACACGGTGATCAGCACGAGGGCGATCGCACCGAGGCGTTGGGCCCGGGCGAACTGGCGCAAGGCGCTCATGAGAGAGCTCTCCCGGTCCGGATCCGCGGATCGACGAGCGCGTACAGCAGGTCGATCACGATGATCGTCGCGACGAACAGGCCGGCGTAGAAGATCGTGCAGGCCACGACGACCGGGTAGTCGCGGTCGAGGACCGCCTGGTAGACGAGCTGGCCGGTGCCCGGGATGGCGAACATCTGCTCGAGGATCACCGTGCCGCCCAGCACGGTGGCGAGCTCGAGGCCCAGCAGCGTGAGCACCGCGATCGTCGAGTTGCGCAGGGCGTGCTTGAACACCACCGTGCGCTGCCGGGCGCCCTTGGCGTGCACGGTGCGGATGTAGTCCGAGCCGAGCGACTCGAGCATCGACGAGCGGGTCATGCGCGCGATGGCGGCCATGCCACCGGTGCCGAGTGCGAGCACGGGGATCGCGATCTGCTGCAGCCAGCTCGAGGGGTCCTCCTCGAACCCCGCGTAGACGATCGGCGGCGACCAGGCGAACCACAGCGCGAGGAACGTGAGCAGCAGCAGCGCGACCACGAAGTTGGGCACGGACAGGAACGCCACGGCGAACACGCGCACGGCGGCGTCCACCGCGGTGCCGCGCGTGACGGCCGCGATGATGCCGAACCCGATCCCGAGCAGTGCGCCGATCACGATGGCGAGCAGGCCCAGCTGCAGCGTGACCGGGACGCGGGCGAGGAACAGCTCGGTGACCGGCTCGCCGCCGTAGAACGACGTGCCCAGGTCGCCCTGCACGGCGCCGGCCAGCCAGGACCCCAGCTGCACCCACACCGGCTGGTCGAGGCCGAACTGCGCCCGCAGCGCGTCGGCCTCCTCGGCGCTCACGCCGGTCTCCTGCAGCTGCAGCGAGACCGCGTCACCCGGCACCAGCCGCATGACCACGAACACGAACACGGTCACCAGGGCCATCACGACCAGGCCGTAGCCCAGCCTGCGCAACGTGTAGGCGATCACGACGCCTCCGGGGCGGGGAGACTTCGCACAGCGCCGACCAGCGTCTTCGTGTACGCGTGCTGCGGGTCGGCGAACAGGGCGTCGCCGTCGCCGCGTTCGACGATCTCGCCGAGGTGCATCACGCATACCTCGTCGGCCATGTACCGCACGACGTTCAGGTCGTGCGCGATGAACAGGTAGGACAGCCCCAGCTCGGCCTGCAGCCGCTTGAGCAGGTTCAGCACCTGGGCCTGCACCGAGACGTCGAGCGCCGACACGGCCTCGTCGCAGACGATCAGGTCCGGTCCGGTGGCGAGCGCGCGGGCGATCCCGATCCGCTGGGCCTGCCCGCCGGAGAACTGGTGGGCGTACTTGTGCAGGTCGCGGGCGCCCAGCCCGACGCGTTCGAGGAGCTCCACCACCCGGTCGGTCCGCTCCTTGCCGCGCGCCAGCCGGTGCACCGCCAAGGGCTCGCCGACGGCCTCGACCACGCGCATCCGCGGGTTGAGCGAACCGAACGGGTCCTGGAACACGATCTGCATCCGCCGCCGCAGCGCACGCAGCTCACCGCGGGAGGCGCGCAGCAGGTCGACGCCGTCGAACGAGAGCCGCCCGGCCGTCGGGTCGAGGAGCCGCAGCGCGAGCCGCGCCACCGTCGACTTCCCGGAGCCGGACTCGCCGACCAGCCCGACCGTGCGGCCGCGCGGGATCGTGAACGAGACCCCGGCGACGGCCTTCACGACGGCGCGCCGCATCCGGAAGTGCTTGACGAGGTCGTGCGCCTCGAACAGCGCATCAGCCGACACCGGCGACCTCCGTGGCCCGCTCGTGCCGCAAGCACCTGCTCGTCCGGCCCGGACCGAGGTCGAGCAGCGGCGGGTCGTCGGTCGCGCACCGGTCCAGCACCGACGGGCAACGCGGGTGGAAGCGGCACCCGCCGGGGAGATCGGAGGGGTGCGGCACGTTCCCCCCGATCGCCGGCATCGGCAGGTCCCGCGGTGTGGCCGGCGTCGGGATCGACTCGATCAGGGCGCGGGTGTAGGGGTTGCGGGGCCTGCGGAGCACGTCGTCCACCGCACCCTGCTCGACGACCTGGCCCGCGTACATCACGAGCACGCGGTCGGCCATCTCGGCGACGACGCCCATGTCGTGGGTGACGAAGAGCAGCGCCGTGCCGTGGTCGCGCTGCATCCGGCGCAGCAGCTCGAGGATCTGCGCCTCCACGGTGACGTCGAGGGCCGTGGTGGGCTCGTCGGCGATGAGCAGCGCCGGCTCGCAGGCCAGGGCCATCGCGATCATCACGCGCTGCTGCTGCCCCCCGGACAGCTCGTGCGGGTAGGACCGGACGCGGCGCTGCGGGTCCGGGAGGCCGACCTCGGCGAGCAGCTCGACCGCGCGCCTGCGGGCGTCGCGGCGCGAGATCGCGCGGTGGACCCGCAGCGCCTCGGCCACCTGGTCCCCTGCGGTGAAGAGGGGGTCGAGGGAGCTCATCGGGTTCTGGAAGATCATGGCGATGTCGGCGCCGCGCAGGCGGCGCAGCCGCTCCGGGTCGGCGCCGACGAGTTCCTCGCCCCGGAACCGGATCGAGCCGCCGGTCACCCGGCCGCCGCCCAGCAGCCCGAGCACGGCGAGCGACGACACGCTCTTGCCCGAACCGGACTCGCCGACCACGGCGAGGGTCTCGCCCGCGGACACCGTGAACGACACCCCGGACACGGCCTCGACCGGCCCGGACGGCGTCGGGAACCGCACGGCGAGGTCGCGCACGTCGAGCAGCGGAGGCGACATGATCAGCTCGCGTCCGCCGGGTACACCAGCACGATCGAGTCCGCGGGCACGCCGAGCGCCGCGTGCAGGATGTTGCGCATGATCGGTTTCGGGACCAGGCAGTCGGCACACGCGTCCGGGCCCGCGGTGATCGTCACTTCTACGGAGCCCCCGGACTCGGTGACCGCCATCCGGTAGTCGTCCGCCGCCAGGGTGCTGCGCAGCCCGGAGAGGGCGTTCTCGTCGATGCTCACGTCGTGGAACCTCCTGCACGTCGGATCGGGTGGGCGGTCCGGGACCAGCCGCCGAAGCCGAACGGGCGCACGACCATCGACATCGCGGCGTTGCGGGCGCCGGCCACGACGATCGGGATCTGCTCCGGGTCGGGCACGACGTGCAGGCCGTGCTCGTCGATGCCCGGCCCCTCCTGCCCGGCGAGGCTCTTGCCGGCGAGCCGCATCTCCGTGTGGGTGCGGAAGGCGTGCTCGGAGAGCCAGCGCTGCACGTCGGCCTTCGAGAAGCCGCCCGCCGCGAGCAGCTGGGCGTGCTCGACGCCCAGCACCAGGCCTGCCGAGGAGTGCCGCCCGATGGCGGCGCCGGTGCGGGCCACCGTGTCGGCGATGTCCCACAGCACCTGCTCGGGATCGGACGTGTGCCGGTTGTCGACGAACTCGCAGGTGCGCAGCAGCAGCGCCGACACCGCATCGGTGCCGGGTGCCAGCCCCAGCTCGGTGGCGAGGGGCTCCCAGGGGCTCTCCTCCTCGTTCTCCCCGATGCACAGCGTGAACCGGCCGGGGATGCCCTGGGTCGACTGCTCGAGCTCCTGCGGCCGGATCCCGAACACGTTGCGCACCACCAGCCCCACGGCGCGGGCGATCGTCGCGTTGGCCCGGAACCCGGGCCCGAACACACCGCCCGCGCAGTTGATGGACAGCTCGGCGCGGATCGGACCGTTCACCACGATCAGCGGCGCCGGGCCGCTCGTGCTCTGCCAGCCGCCGCCGGTCACCACCCGCTGCTGCATCAGCGCGTCCCACGCGGCCAGCACGACCGGCAGGTACTCGGGCCGGCAGCCGGCCATGGCGGCGTTGACCGCGGCCTGTTCCACCGTGCACTCCCGCCCGAGGTGCGGCACCGCGGCCACCACCTCGTCGCGCGGCCGGGGCGTGGTCGCGAGGAACTCCTCCACCACCTCCGCGGTGACCGGCACGACCGGCAGCCCGTCGGTCCAGCCCTGCGCGTAGGCGTGCTCGATCGCCGCGCGGGTGAAGTGCAGTCGTTCGACGTCCTCCCGGAGTGCCGTCACCGCGCCGCCACCGGTACTGCGCTCGTGAGCAACTCGACCAGCTCCGGGAGGGCGAGCCGGGCGCGCTCGCGGACGGCGTCGGCGTCGAGCGGTGCCAGCGGGTGCGCAGTGGTGACGTAGGCGTAGCCGGGGCTGCCCTGCAGGCGCGCCATCGCGTCGGCGCTCACCCGGAACGCGTCGGTGCAGATCACGGCGGCCGGCACGCCGGCACCCTCGAAGGCGATCCCGTCGGCGACGGCGGCGGCGCTGCACGAGCCGCAGTCGCCCACTCCGATGAGCACGACATCGCAGCGCCGCACCAGCTCGTCGAGGGTGGCGGGCGGGATCGGGTCGGTGATGCTGGTCTTGCGGGTGCGCACCACACCCGCGGTGCCGTGCTCGGCGGCCAGCAGCTCGCCGACGGCGTCGAGGAACGGCTCGGCGTTCTTCTTCGGGTTGGCCACCAGTCCGACGACCAGCCCGTCGAGCCGCTCGGGCCGCCCGGCCCGCGGTGGCCCGGCGGCGGTGGCGGACGGACCGGCCGTGGGATCGATCATCGCCTCGAACATCGGGTCCCCCTCACGGTGTGTCGGCTCAGGGTGTGTCGGCGGTCAGCACCGACTCGTGCCACGGGATGACGAACCGCTTCGCCCCGTTGACGACCAGGTACAGCAGGCAGCCGAGGGCGGCGAGCAGCAGGATCACCGCGAACAGCTGCGGGGCGTCGAGCGCGTTCAGGCTCACGACGACCAGGTAGCCGAGGCCCTCGCTGCCCCCGAGGAACTCGCCGACGACCGCCCCGATCACGGAGAACACCACCGCGACCTCCATGCCGGCGAACACGTACGGCAATGTGCTGGGCAGCTCCAGATCGCGGAAGGTGGCCCAGCGCCGGGCGCCGAGCCCGAGCATGACGTCGCGGTGGCCGCGCTCGACCGAGCGGACGCCGAGCATCACGTTCAGCATGATCGGGAAGAAGGCCAGCGTCGCCGCCATGATGATCTTGCTGGTCACGCCGAAGCCGAACCAGATGACGAAGAGCGGGATGAACGCCACCTTCGGCACCACCTGCACGGCCACGAGCACGGGGCGCAGCGCCCGCTCCAGCCATTCGGCCCGGCCCAGCACCACCCCGGCGACGAGCCCGAACACCAGCGCCGCCAGGAACCCGAGCGCGACCTCGGTGAGGGTGATGGCGACGTGTCCCCAGGTGGACGCGTCGGCGAGCATCCGCAGCACCGCCTCCCCCACGTCGGCGGGCGTCGGCAGGATGAACGGGGACACCCCGAACGCGGTCACCGCGAGGGTCCACACCGCGAGGACCAGCAGGAGCACGATCGGCGTGCTGACCCAGGGCAACCAGTTGCTGCGTTCGACGGCCTCCGCTTCGCTCCGGCGTGCTTGCGGGCCCTTGGAGACGCCGCCTTGCTCCTCCTCGAGGTCCATCAGTCCTGCTCCCCCTCTTCGTCGAGCTCCCGGCGCAACCGGCGCACGATCTCCTGGAAGCCGGTCTCGGTCTCCACGTCGAGCGACCGCGGCCGCGGGAAGCCGACCGGCGTGACCGACCGGATCCGGCCCGGGCGCGGCGACAGCAGCACCACCCGGTCGGAGAGGAACACCGCCTCGGTGATCGAGTGCGTGACGAAGACGACGGTCGCGCCGGTGACCACGGAGATGCGCTGCAGCTCCAGGTTCATGCGGTCGCGGGTGAGCGCGTCGAGCGCGCCGAACGGCTCGTCCATGAGCAGGATCGACGGGTCGTAGGAGAGGGCGCGGGCGATCGCGGCCCGCTGCCGCATCCCGCCGGACAGCTCCCGCGGGTAGGCCTTCTCGAACCCGCCGAGGCCGACCAGCTCGCACAGCTCCGCCGCACGCTCGCGGCGGCGGCGCTTGTCCACCCCGCGCAGCTTGAGCGGCAGAGCGATGTTGTCCTCGATCGAGAACCAGGGGAACAGGTTCGCCTCCTGGAAGACGATCCCGAACTTCTCGAGGGCCGCCGGATCCCGGCCGCTGCCCTTCCAGAGGTTCGAGCCACCGATGAGGACCTGCCCGCTGGACGGGGTGACCAGGCCGCCGAGGATCCGCAGCAGCGTGGTCTTGCCGCACCCGGAGCGGCCGACCAGCGAGACGAACTCACCGGTCCGCACGGCGAGCGAGATGCCCCGCAGCGCCTCGGTGGCAGCGCCGCGCCGGCCCTTGTAGATCTTGTCGACATCGCGCAGCTCCAGCTCCGCCGTGTCCGCCCCGGGACCCGCGAGCGACTCCGCGGCGCGCGCGGTATCCGACAGCCTGCTCACGACGACGCCCCCAGCAGGTCGTTCGTGTACCACTTGCTCGCATCGAGCCCGCCGGGCACGAGCTGCACCGCCACCGACTCGTCGTAGACGCGCGACCAGGCCGAGGGCGAGATCTTCAGCAGGCCCTCGCCACCGGCCTGCCAGCTGGCGATGTAGGTGCGCAGCGTCTCCCTGGCCACGTCGGGGTCACGCAGGATCGGGATGTCGTAGGCGTCGCCGAGCGTCTTCAGCGTCGCGTCGAGCGGCTGGTCGGCGATCACCGACTCCTGGGCGGCCCGCACCGCCCGCAGGAAGCGCTGCAGCACGTCGCGCTGGGCCGGGTCGGCGAGCGCCTGCTGCGAGGTGAGGTAGACCTGGGTGCCGCCCGCGATCACCTGCGAGGGGTCGAGCACCACGGCGTCGGGCTGCTGGCGCTGGACCGTCACCGCCGTGTCCATCGCCACGACGTAGGCGTCGATGCGGCCCTGCTGCACCAGCTCGTAGACGCCGGGGGCGAGTCCCACCACCTGCTTCTTCACGTCGGCATCGGTGAGCCCCGCGGTGGCGGCGAGGGTGTCCACCAGGGTCTCGCTGGTGCCGCCCTCCGACGGGATGCCGATCGTCTTGCCACGCAGGTCCGCGGGTGCGCGGATCGGGTCGTCGGCCGCGGAGACGATGCGCAGCGTCGACTGCTGCGACGGCTGCCCGAACGCGCTGACCGGGGCGTTGCGCCCGCCGACGGCCACCATCATCTCGGTGTCGCTGACCCGCGTGACCAGGGCACCACCCGCGATCACGGTCTGGATCGCCTGCGCGCTGCCCCGCGTCACCTGGAACTGCACGTCCAGGCCCTCGCGCTCGAAGAAGCCACCGGCCTGGGCGACGATCTCCGGGGTGAACGTCAGGCTCTCGATGGGCAGGACGTTGAGGAACGTGACGGGCGTGCCGCCACCTCCGCCCGCCGCGCCACCCCCCGGGGCCGAGCCGCCGCAGCCGGCGAGCAGCAGGGCGAGCCCCGCGGCGAGCGCGGCGAGGGCTCGGCCGAAGTGGCGGTGGGGCGGGGATGGCACACGCATCGGGAACCCACTCTCTGACGGCGTCGGTGCCGGGTGTCCAGTTCGGATGCTATGAACGGCCCGGCAGCGGCTCGACCTGCAGATGTCCGCGCGGTCCGGCCGGGGTGTCGGGTTCGGAACGGGTCAGATGTCGCGGTTCCCGGTCCGGTGCGTCCAGCGGGAAGTGGCACGCCACGCTGTGGCCGGGCGCGCGATCGTGCAGCACCGGTTCCTCGGTGGCGCACCGCGCCTGCGCACGGGGACAGCGGGTGCGGAACCGGCAGCCGCTCGGCGGGTCGAGCGGCGACGGGGGCTCACCGCGCAGCGGCACGGGGCGCCGGGCCCGCCCGGTCACCGGGTCGAGGCCGGGCACGGAGTCGAGCAGCGCGGCCGTGTACGGGTGCAGCGGCGCGCGGTACAGAGCGTCGGCCGGACCGACCTCGGCGAGCTGCCCGAGGTGCATCACCGCCACCCGGTCGCTCACCTGCTTGACGAGCGCGAGGTCGTGCGCGATGAACAGGTACGACAGCCCCAGCTCCGCGCGCAGCCGCTCGAACAGGTTCAGCACCTGCGCCTGGATCAGCACGTCGAGGGAGGACACCGCCTCGTCGCAGATCACCAGGGCGGGGTCGAGTGCGATCGCGCGGGCGATGGCCACGCGCTGGCACTGCCCGCCGGACAGCTCCCGCGGCCTGCGCGCGCCGAACACCGAGGGATCGAGCCCGACCAGGTCGAGCAGCTCCGCCACCCGGCGGCGGCGCCGCTCGGCGCCCTTCACGCCGTAGCCCAGCAGCGGCTCCTCGACCAGCTCGGTGACCCGCCAGCGCGGGTTCAGCGAGCCGAACGGGTCCTGGTACACCATCTGCACGTGCCGGCGCGCGGCCACCAGGTGCCGCCTGCGCAGCCGCACCAGATCGCTGCCCTGGAACAGCACCCGGCCCGACTTCGGCCGCGGGGCCTGCACCAGCGACCGCGCGAGGGTGGACTTGCCCGAGCCGGTCTCGCCCACGATGCCGAGGGTCTCCCCCGTGTGGACGTCGAACGACACGTCCGACACCGCGTGCACCACCCCGCCGCGCAGGCCCCCTGCACCGCGCACCGGGAACTCCTGCACGATGTTGCGGGCCTGCAGGAGCGGTTCCGTCAGCGCACTCATGTCTCCTCCGGGCCTGATGGTCTCCGCTGCGCTCCGGCGGCTCGCGGGTCTTCGAGGCCGCTCACGTGCCAGCACGCCCACCAGTGCCCCGGCTCGTGCTCGTCGAAGGGCGGGGCCGTCGCGCACGCGTCGTCGGCCGAGCCGCAACGCGGCCGGAACGGGCACCCGTCCGGCAGCGCGGCCGGGTCCGGCGGCTGCCCCGGCACCACCGGCAGCAGCGTGTGCGCCGGCCGCTCCAGCAGCGGGATCGCGCCCAGCAGGGCGCGCGTGTACGGCATCCGGACCGAACCGAACAGCGTGTCGGCCGATGCCCGCTCCACGGCCCGCCCGCCGTACATGACGACGACGTCGTCGGCGTAGCTCGCGGCGAGCGCCAGGTCGTGGCTGATCAGGATGACCGCCATGCCGAGGCGCTCCTGCAGGTCGACGAGCAGCTCCATGATCTGCGCCTGCGTGGTGACGTCGAGCGCGGTGGTGGCCTCGTCGGCGATCAGGAGCCGCGGCCTGCCCGCGAGCGCGATCGCGATCATCACGCGTTGCCGCATCCCGCCGGAGAGCTGGTGCGGGTACTCGTGGAAGCGGCGTTCCGGCGCGGGCAGCCGCACGAGCTGCAGCAGCTCGATCGCCCGCTCCCGCGCCGCGCGGCGGTCCAGCCGGGCGTGGGCGTTGATCGCCTCGGTGACCTGCGTGCCGATCCGCATCGTCGGGTTCAGCGAGCGGGCCGGGTCCTGGAACACCATCGCGATGTCGGCGCCGCGGCGGCGCCGCATCTCCCGCTCCGGCAGGCCCACCAGCTCCGTGCCGTCGAACCGGGCCGAGCCGCTCACGTGCGCGGTCGGTGGCAGCAGGCCCATCAACGCCCGCGAGCTCACGCTCTTGCCCGACCCCGACTCGCCGATGATCGCCAGCATCCGGCCCTGGGCGAGGCGGTAGGACAGGCCGGTCACGGCGTGGACAGCGCGGCCGGCCCGGGTGAAGCGCACCCGCAGGTCGGTGACCTCGAGCAGGGACGCCGGCTCGCGCCCTTCCAGCGCCGGCTCGGCTGCCACGCGTCCCGCGATCATCGGCCCGGTCACCGGCCGCTCCACCGCGCGCGCAGGGTCTCGCCGAGCAGGTTGAAGGCGAGCACCGTGACGAAGAGCGCCAGGCACGGCCAGACCACGAGCATCGGGGTGGCCGACAGGCTCTGCTGCCCCTGGGCGATCATGTTGCCCCAGCTTGGCGCGGGCGGCGGGATGCCGAGGCCGAGGAACGACAGCGCGCCCTCGATCACCATGACGATGCCCATCCCCAGCATGCCGAACGTGATCAGCTGCGGGGTGATGTTCGGGGCGATGTGCCGCAGCAGCACCCGCCACCCCGGCGTGCCCGCGAGCTGCGCCGCCGCCATGAACGGCAGCTCGCGCAGCCGCAGCGTCGCCGCGCGGGAAATCCGCGCGAACGCGGGGATCGAGAAGAAGGCGAGCGCGAGGATCGTGTTGGTCTGGCTCGCGCCGAGGCTCTGCGCCACGGCGAGGGTGAGCACCAGCGACGGGAACGCGATCAGCACGTCCAGCACCCGCATGATCACCGTGTCGACCGCGCCGCTCAGGTACCCCGACAGCGCCCCGAGCGTGCCGCCGACCAGCAGCCCGAGCGCGTTGACCGCGACCGCCACCACCAGCGACGACCGCCCGCCGTGCAGGATCCGGGAGAGGATGTCGTTGCCGTTCGGGTCGGTGCCGAGCAGGTGCCCCGGCGAGCCCGCGTCGAGGTAGGACTCGAGCACGCTCCCACCGACGGGCGGCGGCACCGGCAGCACCAGCGGCCCGAGGAAGCACGCGGCGGCGATGAACAGCAGCACCGCGGCCGGCAACGCGATCTCCAGGTTGCGCACCAGGCTCCCCGATCGCCGCGCTCCCTCCGGCGCGGCGATCGCGGGAACGGCCTCAACGACTGCCATAGCGGATCCTCGGGTCGAGCACGGCGTAGAGCAGGTCGGCGGCCAGGTTGGCCAGCACGGCCACCACGGCGAACACCACGACGCAGCCCTGCACCACCGTGGCGTCGCGGGTGTTGATCGCCTGGAGCATCAGCTGGCCCATCCCGGGGAGGGCGAAGATCTGCTCGACGATCACGGTGCCGCCGAGCAGCGTGCCGAGGTTCAGCCCGACCACGGTGATCAGGCCGAACGCCGAGTTGCGGAAGGCGTGGCGCAGCAGCACCTGCCACGGCCCGATGCCCTTGGCCCGCGCCGTGGTGATGTAGTCCTCCCCCTGCAGCTGGTCGACGAGGTCGCCGCGCAGGAACCGCGTGTAGAAGCAGAACAGCGGGAACGCGATCGCGGCGGCCGGCAGCGCCAGCGAGTGCAGGTTGGCGGCCACGCCCTGCGACAGCGGGACGAACCCGATGGCCGGGAACAGCGTCAGCTCCACCGCGAACAGCAGCACCAGCAGCAGCGCGAGCACGTAGTTGGCCACGGAGAGGCCGGTGATGCTGACCAGCATGCTCACCCGGTCGAAGAGCCGGTTCGGCCGGTACGCCGCCAGCAGCGCCACCGGCACGGCCAGCCCGAGCGAGACGACGAACGCGAGCGCCACCAGCTCGGCGGTGACGGCCATCCGCTCCGCGATCAGGCCGGTCACGGACTGGCCGTTCACCAGCGAGGTGCCGAGGTCGCCCGTGACCGCGCCACCGAGCCAGTCCAGGTAGCGCAGCACCGCGGGCCGGTCGAGCCCGAGCTCCAGCTCGAGCGCCCGGAGCTGCTCCGGGGTGGCCTCGGGCCCGAGCAGCTGCTGAGCGGCGTTGCCGGGGATCAGGTCGAGCACCCAGAACGTCAGGATGCTCACCCCGAGGATGATCGGGACGACCATCAGCAGCCTGCGGCCCACCAGCCGCAGGTTCGGTGGTGGGGACCAGCGGGGGCGGACGGCGACCGCCGTCATCGCGGCGCCCTCCAGACCTCGTCCCAGAGGACCCCGGTGTTGACGACGATCGGCGGGATCTTCGTGGTCAACCCGGGCCCGTACACCCCCTCCGTCGCGAGGTTGGCGGGGGCGAAGGCGAGGCCGAACGGCGCGTAGGCGTGCTCGCTGATGTAGCGGCCCGCGTCGACGTAGAGCTTCTCCCGCTCCGCCGGATCGAGGGTGGCCGCCGCCGTGTTGAGCATGGTGTCCAGCTCGGGGTCCTTCACCCCGGTGAACGGCGAGCTCGAGGAGAAGCGGAAGGCGACCCCGACACCGGCCGCCGGGTCCCACGCCCCCGCCGTCTGCAGCATCGAGTCCCACTCACCGGAACGGAACTCCTGGATGAGCGTGGACAGCTCGTAGCTCTCGATCTGGACGGTGATCCCGGCTTCCTGCCACTGGGTCTGCAACGCCGTCATCACCTGCTCGGCCACGTAGCCCTTGAGCGTGCCGAGCCGCACGGTGAGCCCGCCGAGCTCGGCGACGAGCTGCCGGGCGCGCGCGGGATCGTGGGCGGGGTAGCCGGCCACGGTCTCGTGGTGGAACAGGCCGCCGGGCCCGGTGAAGCTCTGGCTCACCGGGTAGCGCCCGCGGAACAGGCCCTGCGAGATCGCCGAGAAGTCGGTGGCGTGGTAGATCGCCTCGCGGGCCCGCTGGTCGTCGAACGGGGCGCGCTGCGTGTTCAGCTGCACGACGTACGGCGAGGTCGGCGGCTGCACGGTGACCGTGATCCGCCCCGCCTCCTGCGCCTGGTCCAGCAGCGGCGTCGTGTTCAGACCCTCGTAGGCCTGCGCCTGGCCGGCCAGCAGGGCCTGGTAGGCGGGCTGGTCACCGCCGATCGACTGGAACGTGAGCCGGTCGAGGTAGGGCAGCCCCTCCTTGAAGTACTCCGGGTTGCGTTCCAGCACGAGCTGCGAGCTGAGCTGGTTGGACACGACCTTGAACGGGCCCGCCGCCACCGGCTTCAGGGCGAACTGCTCCTCCCCCATCTGCTGCACCGCCGTCGGCGAGGCGATCCAGTTGACGTTGGTGGCCGGGAACGCGTTGATCACGGCGGCGAATGGCCGGGTGAACCTCAGCACGACGGTGCGGGGGCCGTCGGTCGTGATCCCGTTCTCGGCGAGCGGCCACGTCGGGGAGCACGTGCACGGGGAGTCGACGGCCCGCCGGAAGTTGAAGGCCACCGCCTCGGCGTCGAACGGGGTGCCGTCGGTGAACCGGATGCCGTCCCGGACCTTGATCCGCACCGTCGTGCCGCCGTCGAGCAGCTCGTAGCCCTCGGCCTGGTGGGGCACGACCTGCGCGCCCGACCCGTCGTCGGCGGCCTGCAGCCGGAAGAGCCCGCCGTAGATCGCGCTCATCTGCGCGATGTTGGCGCCGCCCGTGGTGTTCGTGGCCGGGTCGAGCCCCGTCGGCCAGCCACCTGCGAACGACGCGTTCTCGAGCACGGTGATCTCACCACCGCGCTGCGGTGGCCCGGTCGGCGCGGCCGGGCCCGCCGCGCGGCCGCCGCCCCCGCACGCGGCGAGGAGCAGGAGCGCGGCGAGCAGCAGTGGCACCGCGTGCGTGCGTCGTCTCACGAGGTCCCCCGTTCCGTTGCAGGCCCGAGGGACCAGCCACAGCGACGTGACACCGCGCAGTGACCCGGCTCACCCCAGGCGCCGACCAGCCTCGCCAGGGGCGGCGCGAACCGTGCAGGGAGGTTTCGCGGGGCGGAAGACATGTTCGGGTGCGGCAACGCGCATCGGTCATATGTCCTACCGCGCACGGGTCGCCGCGGACGACATCGTCAACGGCGCCCGAAGCACTTGTGACCGGGCTCCCGCAGTGGTGAGACTGGCCTCATCTCCATGACGCGGACGAAGGGGTCGGCGTGACGGAAGTGCTCATGCGGAAGGAGCGGGTCCCGGGCGGCTCGCGGTGCCCGGAATGCGGAGGTGCCCTGGACCCGGTCGACCCGGAAGCGGCGCGGCGCGGGCAGCGCAGGCTCGCAGCCATCGCCAGGGCGGCGTCGAGCGTGGCCGACGCCGCATCGCTCAGCGTCACACTGGACGTCGTCGCGAACGAGGTGGTGCAGGCCGAGCACATCGCGGCCGTGCAGATCCTGCGCGTCGAGGGCGGCACCATGCGCGTGGTCGGCAAGGCCGGCTTCACCGACGCCGACGACTTCACCGACCGGCTCGAGGACTGCAGGCGCCTCGGCGCGCGGCTGATGTTCGTCGAGGCCTTCCGGACCTGCCGGCCGATCGTCGTGCCGCACCGCAAGGCGGCCGTGATGGCCGACCCCACGTGGGCGCCGCTGCACCGGATCATGGCCGCCCCCGAGTGGGACGCGTTCGCGGCCGTCCCGCTGGTCGTGCGCGGCCGGGCGGTCGGCGTGCTCAACGCCTTCTACAAGCCGGGCGAGCCACCGAGCACCGCGGCCCTGGAGTTCCTGGAGGCGATGGCCGACCAGGCAGCCACCGCCGTCGACTCCGCCGACCTGCTCTCCAAGTCCCGGCACGACGCCCAGCTCGCCGAGCGCGCCCGGCTCGCCCGCGAGCTGCACGACTCGGTCGTCCAGCAGGTGTTCTCGATGCGGATGCAGGCCAAGGCGCTGCAGGCGCAGGTGGCCCCCGGCCGCACCATCCGCGCCGAACGGGTGCAGGCGGTGGCCGACGAGCTCCTCGAGCTGGCCCAGACCGCACTCGCCGACCTGCGCGGCCTCGTGCTGCAGCTGCACCCGGTCGAGCTGGTCGAGCGCGGGCTGGCGGGCGCGGTGCGCAGCCACGCCGAGTCGGTGCGCGGCACCTCCGGGCTCGACGTCGAGGTGGACGTCGACCTCAGTGCGGACGTCGGTGACCTGCCGGTCGAGCTGCAGGAGGATCTCTACCGCGTGGTGCAGGAGGCGCTGCACAACGTCGTGAAGCACGCGGGCGCTACGAGGGCGTCGGTGCACATCAGCACGAACGGGCCACCGGACCGGGTGGTCGTCGAGGTCAGCGATGACGGGATCGGGCTGACCGCCCAGGTTCGGGCCGGGGCGCTCGGTCTGGTGTCGATGCGGGAACGAGCGGAGCGATGGGGCGGTTCGATCGAGTTCGGCAGCATGGATCCCGGTGGACGGGGATGTCTGGTGCGGGTCTGCGTCCCGGTGGCCGGGCCGGGTCCCGCCCGATGACGGGGACCGCTGCGCAGCCCGGTCCCGCCGGCGACATCGGCGTGCTCGTCGTCGACGACCACGCAGTCGTGCGGCGGGGGCTCTCCGCGTACCTGGAGAGCGCCGACGGCATCGAGGTCCTCGCCGAGGCCGTCGACGGCAAGGACGCTCTCGACCAGCTGCAGCGGCTCGTCGCCGAGGGCAGGCCTGCGCAGGTCGTGCTGATGGACGTTCTGATGCCGCGGATGGACGGGATCACCGCCATCCGCGCGGTGCTCGCCGCGCACCCGCACGTCCGCGTCGTCGTGCTCACGAGCTTCGGCGAGCTGGAACGGGTGCACGCCGCGCTGGAGGCCGGCGCATCCGGCTACCTGCTCAAGGACGCCGACCCGGACGAGGTCGCCGCCGCGATCCGCTCCGCCGACCGCGGCGAGGTGCACCTCGACCCCACCGTCGCGGGCCGCCTCACCCGCAGGCTCGTCTCGCCGCCCACGGGCCTGGCCGCCCTCACCGCGCGGGAGCGCTCGATCCTCGCGCTGGTGGCCCGCGGCATGTCGAACCACCAGATCGCGGCGGAGCTCTACATCAGCGAGCGCACCGCGCGCACGCACGTCAGCCACATCCTCGCGAAGCTCCAGCTGACCTCCCGCACACAGGCCGCACTGGTCGCCATCCGCGAAGGCCTCGTCAGCCCGCCCGACACCTACGGAGGTGCGACATGACCCTGAGCCCGGAAGTCCCGGCGGCGGCACCGCGAGCCGCGGTGCGGCGCCGTGGCCCGGGGAGTCCACGCCCGACGGCCGCCGGGCGGGCCCTGTCGGTGCTCGACGCGTTCGGCCCGCGGCACCGGTGCCTGTCGCTCTCCGAGATCGCCCGCCGGGCCGGGCTGACCCTGCCGACCGCGCACCGCCTCACCCGGGAGCTCGTCGACTGGGGCGCGCTCGAACGCGACAGCGCAGGCCGCTACTCGGTGGGGCTGCGACTGCTGGAGCTGTCGGCGCTCGCGCCGCGCGGCCTGGAGCTGCGCGAGGCCGCGTTCCCGCACCTCGAGGACCTGCACCAGATCACCCGCGGCAACGTGCACCTGGCCGTGCGCGACGGCATGCAGGTCGTGTACGTCGAGGCGATCCGCGCCCGGGTCCGCAACCCCGTGGTCAGCCGGGTCGGGGACCGCTGGCCGATGCACGCGACCGGCACCGGGCTCGTGCTGCTCGCCCACTCGGAGCCCGACTTCCAGGAGGCGGTGCTGCGCTCACCGCTGGAGCGGTTCAACCCGATGACGGTGACCGACCCCGCCGAGCTGCGCCGCACGCTCGCCCACATCCGCCAGACCGGAGTAGCGGTGGCACGCGGCCAGATCACGATGCCCGACCTGGTGGTAGCGGTGCCCGTGCTGGACCCCGGGGGTGACGTCACGGCCGCGATCAGCGTGGTGGTCGAGACGGAGGGCGCCCGCCCCAGGGAACTGGCGGCGGTGTTGAAACAGGCCTCGCGAGCGATCACGAGGGCCCTCTCCCCCCGCCGATAGCGACGGCTCCGCCGCGCCGACCGCACTTCGCACATCCAGTGGCCACCTCGCACAGGGCCCGCCTCGTGCGAAGCCACCACTAGATGTGCGAAGTCCGCTTTTGCGCCGAAGCCTCGATCATGGCCGTAACCGCCGCCGGTGGCGCCGCGCACCAAGAGGGCAGGCCCCTGGCCTGCCCGCGAAGCTTGCCCTCAGGGGCCGCAGAGGCTCGCAGGTCAAGGGTCGCGAAGCGATCGCGAAGCGACGCCGCAGGCGCCCTTTACCTGTGAGGGGCGGCCCCGCAGAATGCGCGGCGCCACCGGTGGCCTCGAGGCCTCGTCGTCCGCGGACGGCGCCCGGGGGCACCTATCGCCCGGCGGGCGGATCTACCCCCAGCCACCGCCATGCGTTGTGCCAGGTGATCCGCTCCAGCACCTCCGGCTCCATGTCGAGGGAGCGCAGGGTCGCGCCCGCCGGAGACTCCCGGGGCATGGCCGGAAAGTCGGACCCGACCAGCAGCCGGTCGGCACCGAGCAGGTCGACGAGGTACCGCAGCGCCCGCCGGTCGAACACCATCGAGTCGTAGTAGAACCGGCGGGCGTACTCCAGCGGCGACGGGCCGTCGTCGTGCGCGATCGCGCGCTCCGGCACGGCGGGCTCCTCGTTCCAGGTGCCGCCCCAGAAGTACTGCGCCCTCGGCACGACCAGCGGGAAGCCGCCTGCGGCGTGGCTGAACGAGATCCGCAGGTCCGGGCAGGCGGCGGCGGTGCCACCGGTGATCATCGAGGCCGCGGCGAGCATCCCTTCGAGGCCGACCACGTAGGTGCCCATCGCCGACGCGGGCAGGCGCGGCGTCGGCGACGGCATCGCGTGCACGAACACCGCCAGCCCGAGCCGTTGCGCCTCGGTGAAGAACGGCAGGAACCGCTCGTCGCCGATCGAGGTGCCGAGCACGTTGGAGGCGATCTCGACCCCGCGCAGCCCCTGGTCCTGCACGGCCTTCAGCTCCGTGGCCGCGGCGTCCGGGTCCTGCAGCGGCACCATGCCGAGCCCGACGAGCCGGTCGGGTGCGGCGGCGCACAGCTCCGCCGTGAACTCGTTGACGTGCCGCGCGAGGGACAGGCCGTCGGCCGCCGGCAGGTCGTAGCGCAGCAGCGGCGGCATGGGGCTGAGCACCTCGGCGTCGACGCCCGATGCGGCCTGCTCCTCGATGCGACGCTCGGCGTCGAAGAACGCGTCCCGCGCGCGGAACCGCATGGTCCCGAACAGCAGCAGCCGCGCGGTGTCGCCGTCGATCGGCTCCATCCGCGGGAAGCACTCCGGCGCATCCGCCGGGTAGTCGCGCGGCAGCAGGTGGGCGTGGGCGTCGACGAGCACCCGACCTCCTAGAGATGGGGGTGGACGGACACGTGCACCGCGGCCTCGCCGGGCACCTCGCCGGCGAGCGTCCGGATGGCGAGGTCGGTGTCGTCCAACCCGAACGTGTGGGTGTGTAGCTTCTCCAGCGGGAACCGGCGGGACTCGATGATCGCGATCGCCTCGGCGTAGCCGCGGGCGTCCACGCCGAACGCGCCGCGCACGGTGAGCGCCCGGTTGATGATCAGGTCGGTTCGCAGCGGCACCTCGGCGCCGCCCTTGAGCCCGGCGAGCACCACGCGGCCGCCGTGCTTGGCGGCCAGCAGGGCGTGCGTGACCGGGGCGGCGGCCATCGGGGTCAGCTCCAGCACGACGTCGGCCATGGCGCCGTCGGTGATCTCCCGGACCCGCTCGACGGTGTCCTCGGCGTCCGGCCCGTCGACGACGATCGTGTGGTCGGCGCCGAACTCGCTGGCCAGTGCCAGCTTGTGGGCATCGGCCTCCAGACCGGTGACGATGATCGTCCCCGCCCCCGCCGCCCGAGCGGCGATGACGGAGGCGAGGCCGCGCTGACCTGCGCCGAGGATCAGCAGCGTGTCGCCAAGGCCGACCTCACCGAGGTGCACCGCCCAGCGCACACCGGCCCCGAGGGGGTTGAACATGACGGCCAGCTCGGCGGGGAGCGTCTTGTCGACCTTGTGCAGCACGGCGCCGGGCGTCAGGTAGAGGTGCTCGGCGAAGCCGCCCCACAGCGACGGCGGCACGTCGATCCCGGTGACGCCGTGGCCGAACTTGCGGTTGCGGCAGGCCTGGTAGCGGCCGGTCAGGCAGTCGTGGCAGGACCGGCAGGGGACGATCACCTCCAGCGCCACCCGGTCCCCCGGCTGCACGCCCCAGCGCTCCGCGGCGCGGTCGCCGATCTCCTCGACGATGCCCATCGGCTCGTGGCCCGGGATCGTCGGCCCCCGCCCCATCGCGAGGTGGCCGCGGTACGCCTCGACGTCGCTGCCGCAGATGCCGTTCGCCTCGACGCGCAGCAGGCCGTCGTCCGGGCCGATCGCCGGACGCGGGAACTCGCGCAGCTCGATCTGGCGCGGCGCCACCTGCACTGCCGCGCGGACGGTGTCGGTCATGCGAGCTCCTTCGTCTCGACCGGGACCGCCGTGGCGGACCAGTCGCTGAACAGGCGCACCACCATCGAGATGCCGGCGTTGCGGGCACCCGCGACGGCGATCAGCAGGTGCTTCGGGTCGTCGGCCGGCAGCAAGCGGTCGAAGCCGTCGGGACGTTCGCCGCTCGCGTGCCGGACGCCGTTGTCGCCCAGCCCGTCCTTCCCGACGTCCGCGAGGTCGCCGACGGTCCGGCCACAGCGTTCGGCGAGCCAGGAACGGACCTTCGCCCGGTCGAACCCCGCGCCGGCGAGCAGCTGGGCGTGCTCGGGGCAGAAGACGATGCCCGCCGAGGCGTGCCGGAAGATCCAGGCCCCGGTGCGGGAGATGGTGTCGGCTAAGTCGGCGAGCAGCTGCTCGGCGTCGCTCGTGTGCCGGTTGTCCACGAACTCCGACGTGCGCAGCAGTGTGGCCGCCACCGCGGACGTCCCGGCCGGCAGCCCGGCCTCGACGGAGAGCGGCTCCCAGGGGCTCTCCTCCTCGTTCTCGGCCACGCAGATCGACCATCGCCCGGGCAGCCCCTGCGTGGCCTGCTCGAACACGTGCGGGTGGATGCCCAGCGCGTTGCGCACGATCAGCCCGATCGCCCGCGGCACGGTCGCGTTGGCCCGGAAGCCGGGGCCGAACACGCCGCCGGCCTTGTTGAACCCCAGCTCGTCGCGCACCGGGCCGTTGACGACGATCAGCGGGGCGGGCCCGCTCGTCGACTGCCAGCCCCCGCCGGTGGTGGCCCGCTCGCGCATCAGCGCGTCCCACGCCGCGAGCACCACCGGGAAGTACTCCGGCCGGCAGCCGGCCATGGCGGCGTTGATCGCGGCGAGCTCCACGGTGACCTCGCGGTCGACCTGCGCGAGGCGCCCGATCACCTCGTCGGGCGGCCGGGAGGTGGTGGCGAGGAACCGGTCCACGAGGGGTTGTGACGCCGGCACGAGCGGGAGTCCGTCCGACCAGCCCTGGTCGTAGCAGTGCTCGACCGCGGCCTGCGCGAGATCGGGGTCGAGCTCGCTCATGCGCCGCTCCCGGTGAGCAGCCCGGCGACTTCGCCCGCGAGCTGCGCCGCCCGCTCCCGCACCTGGTCCGGGGTCAGGATCGCGACGGGGTGCGGCGTGGTGAGGTAGCGGTAGCCGGGCGCGCCGCGCAGTGCGGCCATCGCGTCGGCCGTGGCCACGAAGGCGTCGCTGCAGATCACGGCGGCCGGCAGCCCGGCCCGCTCGAACGCCACGCCGTCGGCCGCGGCCGACGCGCTGCACGACCCGCAGTCGCCGACGCCGGTGATCACGACGTCGCACTCGCCTGCGTACTCGGCCACGAGCTCGTCGGAGGCGGGGAGGGCGAACGCGGTCTTGGTGCGCACGAGCGTCACGGCCGCCGCGCCGTGCTCGGCGACCAGCAGCTTGCCGACCTCGTCGAGCAGCAGCGCGGCGTTCTGCTTGGTGTTCTCCAGCAGCCCGATGCGGGCGCCCGCGAGGTCGTGCTTGCGGGGGGCGGGCGCGAACGGGGCGGCGACCGGGGACGCGCCGCCGGTGGGATCCAGGATCGCGTTCGGCATGAGCGACCTCCTTCAGCTCGCGAGGCGGGTGAGCCGGGACTTCATCTCGGAGCGTTCGAGCGAGCCGGGCGGCACGAGCGTGACGGCCGCGCGCACGGACAGGCGGTTGCGGACGAGCGCCTCGACGTCGCGGGTGAGCTGCTCGCGGTCGCCGGGCTGCTCGCCCCACTCGACGTCCACCCGCAGCGGCGGCTCCACGCGCGGTCCGGCTTCCGGCAGCACGATCTGCACGGCTCCGGTCGTGCGCGGGTGCAGGGTCTGCACGAGGTCGCGCACCGCGGAGGGGAAGACGTTCACGCCCAGCACGATCAGCATGTCGTCGGTGCGGCCGACGCAGCGGATCAGCGGCGCCCCGTCGGCGGCGCGGCCGGTGACGAGAACCCGGTCGCGGGTGCGGAAGCGCACCAGCGGGCAGCACTCGCGGTCGACCGCGGTGTAGACGAGCTCGCCGGTCGCGCCGGGTTCGGCGCCGATCGGCTCGCCGCTGTCGGGGTCGATCAGCTCCACGACGACGTGCCGGCCGCCGGTGAACCGCATCCCGCCGCTGCTCGGCTGCTCGCCGAACAGGACGGGGGCCATGTCGGCGTTGCCGAGCCCCTCGGTCACCGGGGCGCCCCACTCGCTCTCGACGTGCGCCCGGAACGCGGGTTCGCCGCCACCGGGCTCTCCCCCGACGAAGACCTTGCGCAGGCCGAACTCCTTCGGGTCCCGGCCGAGGCCCCGGAGGTACTCGGCCAGGTACCGGGCGTAGGACGGGGTGGAGTGCAGGGCCGTCACGCCGAGCGTCTCCAGCGCGAGCACCGCCTTCTCCGACGCCCCGGTCCCGATCGGCACCACGGTGGAGCCGATCCGCTCGAGCGCGTCGCGGATCGGCAGACCGCCGACGAAGAGCGTGAGGCCCGCGCCGTGCAGCACGACGTCCTCCCGGGTGGCGCCCATCGTTCGGAAGGCGCGCGCCACCATGTCGGTCCAGGCCGCGGCGTCGCGCCGGGTCACGCCCACCCAGCTCGGCCGCCCGGTGGTGCCGGTGGAAGCGTGCACCCGCACGACCTCGCTCATCGACACGCCCGCGTGCCGGCCGAGCGGCGGCGCGGCGGCCTGCGAGTCGCGGAGCATCTGCTTGGTGGTGAAGGGGAACTTGCGCAGGTCGTCGAGCGTGGCGAAGGCCGCGGGGGTGACCCCGTGCTCGGCGAGGTGGTCGGCGTAGAGCGGCGACCTCGCCGGCAGCCCCTCCAGCTGCGCGCGCAGCAGCTCGGTGACGGCGTCGACGTCGTCGGCTGCCAGGAATCCTGGAACGTCCACCCGTCAGCCCTCGTGGACCAGGACGCCGCGGATGTTCTTGCCATCCGTCATGTCCCGGTAGCCCTGGTTGATCTCGTCGAGCGAGTAGCGCCGGGTGATCAGCTCGTCGAGCTTGAGGTCGCCGGAGCGGTACAACCCGAGCAGCTTGGGGACGTCGTGGAGCGGGTTGCAGTCGCCGAAGAGCGCGCCGCGCACCTGCCGCTGGTAGATGATCATCTGCCCGGCGTGCACGGTGACGGCGTTCTCGCCCAGCTTGCCGACGGCGGTGACCGTGACCTTGCCGCCCTTGCCGACGACCTGGACGGCGGCGTCGACGACCTCGGCGGTGAGCACGCCCGGGGTGCAGATCGCGTGGTCGGCGAGCTGGCCCCAGGTCGTCTCCACCACGAAGTCGTGCGCAGCCTTCGCGTCGGCGAACGTGTGGGTGGCCCCGAACACCTTCGCCATGTCCCGCTTGAACGCCACCGGGTCGACCACGACCACGTTCTTCGCGCCCGCGTACCGCGCGCCCTGCACGGCGTTGCTGCCCACGCCACCCGCGCCGTAGATCACCACGGTGTCCCCGGCCCGCACGCCCGCCGCGTAAACCGCCGAACCCCATCCGGTGGGCACCCCGCACCCGACGAGGGCACCGATCTCGAACGGGATGTCGTCGGGCAGCGGGATGCACGCCCACTCCGACACCACCGCGTACTGGGAGAACGATCCGACGGTGCAGAAGCCTCCGAGGTCCTCATCTCCCAGGTGGAACCGGAAGGTCCCGTCGAGGAACATCCCGGTGCCCGCGTTGAGGCCCTTCACGCACATGTTCTGGTGCCCCGTCGAGCACGGCCGGCAGGCCCCGCAGGCCGGGATGTAGGAGCAGACGATCCGATCGCCCGGCTGCACGCGCCGCACGTCCGGCCCGACCGACTCCACGACGCCCGCGCCCTCGTGACCGCCGACGATCGGCAGCCGCACCGGCGCGTCGCCCTGCGTGATGTGGTCGTCGGAGTGGCACAGGCCGGCGGCGGCGAACTTCACGCGCACCTCGTGCGCCTTGGGCTCGTCGAGCTGCAGGTCGACGAGCTCCCAGCCGGTGTGCGGCTGCCGCGCGATCGCGGCGCGGGTCGTAAGACTCATCGTTCGGCCTCGCTGCGCTCGGCCGACGCTTCGCGTAGACGCTGTGACATTGATTCGCTCGCAAGCTCGCTCATGCAGAGGCCCCCGTTCTGGACAGCGCGACGTGCGGCAGCACCTCGGCGCCGATCAGCGCGATGTGGTCGAGGTCGTGGATGTCGTAGATGTGCAGGTAGACCGTGTCGGCACCGGCCTCGGCGACCTTGCCGATCCGCTCGGTCACCTCGGAGGGCGAACCGATCACGGCGTTCGCCCGGATCAGCTCGGACCTCATCACGCCGGCCCGCCGGTCGGTCTCGGCCGCCGTGGCGCCGCACGCCACCGGCAGCACCGCCGAGAGGCGCGCGTCGCCCGGGTCGCGCCCGATCGCCTCGCAGGCGCGGGCGAACCCGGCGAACCGCTCGCGCAGCCCCGTGACGCCGCCGTCGACCGTCAGCGCCGCGTTGAACTCCGACGCGAACCGCGCCGCGATCGCCGGGGTGCGCTTCGGTCCGCTGCCGCCGACGATGATCGGCGGGTGCGGCCGCTGGACCGGTCGCGGCGGCGTGCGGTTGTCCTCGACCCGGTAGTGGGTGCCGGTGAAGGAGAACCCGGGGCCCGACCACAACCCGGTGACGACGGCGAGCTGCTCCTCCAGGCGGTCGAACCGCTCCGCCCGCGGCGGGAACGGGATCCCGAACGCCGCGTGCTCGCGCTCGTACCAGCCGGTGCCCAGCCCCAGCTCGACCCGCCCCCCGCTCATCTCGTCGACGGACGCCACGATCGCCGCGAGGAGCCCTGGCTCCCGGTACGTCGCCGCCGTGACCAGCGCGCCCAGCCGCACCCGCCTGGTCTCGCGGGCCAGCCCGCCGAGGGTCGTCCAGCACTCGGTCGGCCGGTAGGCCGGGTCGTCCGGGTCGACACCCATCAGGTGGTCGGAGCGGAAGAACGCGTCGAACCCGGCCTCCTCGGTGGCCAGCGCGAGCGCCAGGATCTCCTCGTAGCGGGCGCCGTGGCGGGGCTCCATGAGCACCCGGAGCCGAACCGTGGTCATCGACCGGCCTCAGTGCTCGTGGATGATCACGCCGCGGACGTTCTTGCCGTCGAGCATGTCCTGGTAGCCCTCGTTGACCTGGTCGAGCCGGTAGCGGCGGGTGATCAGCTCGTCGAGCTTGAGGTCGCCGGAGCGGTAGAGGCCGAGCAACCGCGGGACGTCGTGGAGCGGATTGCAGGCGCCGAAGATCGCGCCCTGCACGCGGCGCTGGTAGCCGATCAGCATGCCTGCCGGGGCGGCGAGGGACCCGTTGCCGACGGCGGTGATCGTCACCTGTCCGCTCTTGCCGACGACCTGGAGCGCGTTCGCGATGACCTCGTCGTGCAGCACGCCGACGGTGATGATCGCGTGGTCGGCGAGCTCACCCCAGGTCGTCTCCACCACGAAGTCGTGCGCGGCCTTCGCGTCGGCGAACGTGTGGGTGGCCCCGAACACCTTCGCCATGTCCCGCTTGAACGCCACCGGATCCACGACCACCACGTTCTTCGCGCCCGCGTACCGCGCGCCCTGCACGGCGTTGCTGCCCACACCACCCGCGCCGTAGATCACGACCGTGTCCCCGGCCCGCACACCCGCCGCGTACACCGCAGAGCCCCAGCCCGTCGGGACCCCGCAGCTCACCAGGGCGGCGACGTCGAACGGGATGTCGTCCGGGATCGGGATGCACGAGAACTCCGATACCACCGCGTACTGGGAGAAGGTGCCGAGCACGCACAGCCCGCCGAGGTCCTCACCGTCGAGGTGGAACCGGAAGGTCCCGTCCGGGAACTCCCCCGTCGACGCGTTCTTGCCCGCGTCGCAAAGGTTCTGCCGGCCGGTCGAGCAGTACCGGCACGCCCCGCACGCGGGGATGAAGGAGCAGACGACGTGATCGCCGACGGCGACCCGGGTGACCCCCGCGCCGACGGCCTCCACCACCCCGGCCCCCTCGTGGCCACCGACGACCGGGAACCGCATCCGGGCGTCGCCCTTCTGGATGTGGTCGTCGGAGTGGCACATCCCCGCGGCGTGGAACCGGATGCGCACCTCGTTCGCGCGCGGGTCGTCGAGCTCGACGTCGGTGATCTCCCACGGCGTGCGCGGTTCCCGGCAGATCGCGGCGCGGGTGGTCATGCTCATGCACCTCACGATGCCCGCGCACGACCCCCGCCTCGACGCAGCTTTCGCAACGCGGAAGGCGGTCGCGCTCAGGGCACGGTGTGCGTCCGAGCCCATGCGGCCGTGACCACGGCACCGGCGAGCGCGAGCCCGAGCGCGCCGGTGATCAGCCACGGGTAGCCGATCTGCCCGGCGAGCACCAGGGCGGGTCCGGTGGTGACCATCCGGACGAACCCGCTCACGGACGTCTGCACCGTGAAGTCGGTTGCGGCCGCCGATCCGCGGGAGAGATCCATGCACACGGTGTAGATCCACGTCGCCTGTGCGCAGTAGACCGCGGTGGCCAGCACCACGGCGATCGCCGCGAGCGGGCCTCCGTCGCCGCCTGCGAGGGGAAGGTGTGCTGCGACCGCGACGACGATCCCGACCCCGATCACGACGACCGTCCGCCGCCTGCCCCACCGGCTGATCGCCACCCCGGTGCCGACCCCGGTCGCCATGCCGGCGACCACGGCGAGCGTGTACTGCACGAAGGCGATCCGGTCGACGCTCCACCCGGCCGCGAGCAGCATGGCCGTCTGCACCGCGTTCACCACGAAGATCCCCACGACGAAGCACGGGATGACCGCGAGGGCCCACAACGCGGTCCGTGGCACGCGGAGGACCGCGAGCAGGTCTCGCCAGCCTGCGCCCCTTCCCCGGACCGCGTCCTGCGGCGGGACCGGCTCGGTGAACCGGGCGAGCACCGCGAGCGGCACCGTGAACACCGACGCGACGACCAGCGTGGTGACCGTCCAGCCCGCGTACGCGTAGAGCAGGAGGGCGCCGCCGCCCCCGATGAAGATCGACGCGACGGCGGCGGCCGCCTGCACGCCGTTGCCGGTTCCGCGCTCGGCCGGCGGCAACAGCCGCACCGACAACCCGCCCAAGGCGGTGTCGTGGACCGCCGACACCACCAGCAGCACCGTCACGACCGCGAGCACCGTGGGCAGGTCGCCCACGGGATCCAGTACCGAGAGCGTGCAGAACGCGAGCACCAGCACCACCTGCGTGCTGATCAGCCATCTGCGGTAGTGGCCGAACCGGTCGACCAGCGGGCCCACCAGGAAGCGGGCGAAGTAGATCGTGCCCAGCAGGTTGATCAGGCCAACGGTCTCGAGCGCCACCCCGCGCTGCAGCAGGATCGTGGCGAGGGCGGCGAGGAGGAACGAGTACCCGATGTCGGAGACGAGGAACAGCGAGCCGACGACCGCGAGCCGACGACCACGTGCCGATCCCCGAGGAGCTTCGATCTTCCAGAGCACCAACGTCCCCCATCTACGACTGACCGACAGTCACCTTACTGGGAACGATTGTCGCCAACAAGCTCCAGCTGATCTCGCCTACCGGGGGCGGTGGCGCCCGTCGCCGTCCTCCGCCGCCCGCGCGACCATGGACCGGAACCAGGTGTGCGCCTCGTCCTCGTCGTTCTTCGCGTGCCACCACAGCGTCTCGACGATCGGCGGCGGGTCACCGGGGCACTCGAGCACCCGCAGGTCCGGCCGGTCGGCGAGACGCAGCGCCAGCCGCCGCTGCATCACCGCGACCCGGTCCGTACCCGCGACGAAGTACGGGGTGGCCTGGTAGCTGTCCACCCGCACGGCAACCCGGGGGCGCGCGGACAGCCGCGCGAAGAGCGGTGCGAGCGGCGAGGTGGGCGGGTACTCGCCGTCCGGGTGGTGCGGGACGACCCACGGCAGGCGTTCGAGGTCCGCCAGCTCCAGGCGGTCGCCGACGGGGTTGTCCGCCGCCACCACGCAGACCCACCGGTCCCGGAAGACCTCCATGCCGCGGATCCCCGCCACCTGGAACCGCGGCATCGGCACGGACACGATGCCGTCGATCACCCGGAGGGCCTCGGCGAGGTCGGCCGGCATCGACTCGTGGACCACCTTGACGTGCAGCCGGGTGCGGGGCGCCGCCTCGTGCATGGCCCGCGACAGCGACTCCCCGAGCGCCGCGAGCACGTAGTCCGGCACGAGCACGACGAACTCCCGCTCGGAGTCCTCCGGCCGGAACGCGGCATCGGTGGAGAAGAGCCGCTCCACGCCTGCGCACACCGTCTCGATCTGCGTGGCGAGGTGCGCGCCGAGCGGGGTGAGCACGAAGCCCCCGCGGGTGCGTTCGAGCAGCTCGTCGCCGAAGTGGCGGCGCAGGCGGGCCAGCGCCGCGCTGGCCGCCGGCTGGGTGATCCCGACCTGGCGCGCCGCGCGCGTGACGTTCCGCTCGCGCAGCAGCTCCCGCAGGATCACCAGGAGGTTCAGGTCGAGGTTCGCCAGCGACGTCGCTCGCCTCACCACCCGTCCAGTATGGATCTGCCTAACAGCTCCCGAACCGCGACGATCGTCTCGGCCGGGCGCTCCTCCGCGACGTAGTGCCCGCACTCCAGCGCCTGCCCGGTGGCGGAGGGTGCCCAGGCCCGCCAGCTCTCCAGCGCGTCGGGCTCGCGGCCGACCGGGCCACGGGTCCCCCAGAGGACCAGCGTCGGGCAGTCGATCGTGCGCAGCCCGCGGTCGGCCTCGTCATCGGCGACGTCCACGGTCGCGCCCGCCCGGTAGTCCTGGCACATCGCGTGGATCACCTCGGGCCGCGACCAGGCCGCGCGGTAGGCGGCCACCGCTTCCGGGGTGAACGGCGTCGGACCACGCAGGAAGAACGCGTCCGGGTCGGCGGCGATCAACCGCTCCGGCAGGTCGCCGGGCTGCGCCAGGAAGAACCAGTGCCACGCCGCGCGGGCGAACGCGGCGTCGACCCGGGCGAACACGTCCGCGGTCGGCAGGATGTCGAGCACGCCGAGCGCCGTGACGGCCTCCGGGTGGTCCAGCGCCATCCGGTAGGCGCACCGGGCGCCGCGGTCGTGCCCGACCACCGCGAACCGGTCGAACCCCAGCTCAGCCATGGCCGCCGCGATCACGGCGGCCATCGCACGCTTCCCGAACGCCTCGACGGGCGCATCGGGTGGCGCGGCGCTGTCGCCGTAGCCGGGGAGGTCGGCGAGCACCACCGTGTGGTCGCGCGCCAGCTCGGGGGCGACGAGGTGCCACATCGCGGAGGTCTGCGGGTAGCCGTGCAGCAGCACCACCGGCGGACCGCTGCCCGCCGTCCGCACCCGGATCCGCGCACCCGATGGCGTGCGGACGTCAGTGGCTGCGAATCCCTCCAGCATCACCCGAGGGCGTACCAGGCGGCGGCGTTGCCGCCCAGCACACGTTCCCGCTCCTCGTCGGAGAGCGCCGCGAGCAACCGTTCCCCGCCGGACCCGTGGGCGTGCGGGTGGTCGCTCGCGTGGAGCAGCATCGAGCCCGCATCGACCAGGTCGAGCGCCTCCCGCACCTGGTCCGGGTCGCGCGGCAGGTGGGCAGGCGCCGTGGTGAGGCGCAGGTGGCGCCGCGCGGTCTCCGACGGCTTCGCGTCCAGCCAGGGGACCTCGCGCCAGACGCCCTTCCAGTCCTTGTCGAACCGCCACAGCAGGGTGGGCAGCCACGAGAACCCGCACTCCAGCAGCGTCACCCGCAGGTCCGGCAGCTGCGCGAACACGCCCTCGGTGACCAGGCTCGTCACCTGCGCCTGCACGACGATCTGCGAGTTGGCCAGGTAGTCCTCGAGGTAGGTGTGGGTCATCCCGCTGGACGTCGGCGCGTTGCCGATCCGGCCCCACGCGTGCAGCCCGACGGCCAGGCCGCGCTCGGCAGCGGCCCGCAGCAGCGGCCGGTGCCGCACGTTGCCCCACGGCGCGTCGGTGCGCACGGGCAGCAGCACCTGCACGATCCGCGGGTGGTCGCCGATCCGCTCGATCTCGGCCACGGCCGCTTCGGTGTTCAGGATGGGAACGACCATGCTCGCCCGCAGCCGGTCGTCCCGCTCCAGCCACTCGGCCACCAGCCAGTCGTTGACCGCCCGGCACAGCGCCGCCTCGTAGTACGGGTTGCGGTTGCAGTGGAACGAGGTGGTGCAGTTCAGCACGGCCAGCTGTGGCCCCTGCACGTCGAGGAAGCCCTCGCGCAGCTGCTCCACCGACGTGGGCGCGGCCGCGCCGCTCGTGGGCGCCGCCGGCGGGTAGGCCCCGCCCTGCGTGGGCGAGAGCGCGAGCCCGCCTTCGGTGATGTAGCCGCGCCAGTACGCGTCGAGGTAGGGCGCGAAGTCGGTGAGCGACTTCGGCGAGCAGTGGACGTCGGTGTCGATGACCGCCGTCTGGACGCCGGTCATGCCGCCGCCTCCCGCTCCGGCAGCCCGTACAGGCGGCAGGCGTTCGAGCCCATGATGTCGCGGCGCAGCGCGGCCGGGAACAGCTTCGGCGCCTGGCGGGGCGAGTCGAAGTCCCAGTGCGGGTAGTCGGAGGCGAACATGATCCGGTCGTTCATCCCGATGTGCCGCAGCGCGGTCTCCAGGTGCGCCGGGTCGTCGGGTTCCTCGACGGGCTGGGTGGTGAACCAGACGTGTTCCCGGATGTACTCCGAGGGCGGCCGCGTGAGGTGCGGGACGTCCTCGCGCAGCTGCGACCACGCCTCGTCGAGCGCCCACATCAGCGGGCCCGCCCACGCGATCCCGCCCTCCACGCAGACCACCTGCAGGTCCGGGAACTCGGTGAACACCCCCTCGCAGAGCATGCTCGTCACCAGCGAGGCCATCGTGTTGCCGTTCCACACGTGCTCTTCGAGGTAGAACGACGGCCAGCCCGCCCCGCGGTGCTGCTCCAGCCCCCCGGTGTGCGCCGCGATCGGCAGCCCGGCCTCGGCGGCCGCCCGGTAGATCGGCCAGTACCGGCGCACGCCGAAGCCGGACTCGCCGCCCGTCGACAGCAGCACCTGCACGAACCGCGGGTCGCTCGCCCGGCGGGTGATCTCCTCGGCGGCGAGGTCGGGCGACTCGATGGGGATCGCGATGGAGCTGCGGAGCCGGGGCTCCCGGTCGAGCCACTCCTCGGTGATCCAGTCGTTCAGCGCCCGGCAGAGCCCCGCGGCGTAGTGGGGCTGCTCGACGCCCCAGCTGTGCCCCTGCAGCGGGATGAGGACGCCGTGGTCGATCCCGTACTCGTCGAGCAGCTGGTCACGCGCCATCTGCAGGTCGCTGCCGGGGAACCCGCCCTCTGGCCACGAGTCGAGCCGGAACCCGGAGTTCCGCACGCGCGGGTAGATCTCCGGCGGGCCCGGCACGCGGCTGCCGAACATCTCGAACCGCCTGCGGTGCTGCGCGGACAGCCGCGGGAGGATGTCGCGGGGCAGCGCGTGCGGATGGATGTCCGAGTCGACGATCGGGTAGCCGGTGCGCGGACCGGCGCTCCGTTCCCTCGGCAGCGTGCTCGTCATTCCGAACCTCCTGCGACTGCGCGTACGCCCGGCTCCGCTGCCGGGCGGGGAGTGGTCTCGACCACGACGTAGGCGTCCTCGACGTGCACCGGGAACGTGTCGGCGACGTACGGCCCTGGCATCCGCCCGTTGCGTGCCTCGGCCCCCGGCGCCGCATCGGGCTCGACGGACACCTCGTACGTGCGGACCGGCGGCTCACCCGGCCCGAGGAAGGACTGGCCGGTGGCGAGGTCGTACTCCCATCCGTGCCACGGGCACGCGAGCAGCGCGTCGTCCTCCGCGAGGACGAACTCCCCCGGGCCCGACGAGCTCACCCACGGCTTGGTCCGCCCGAGGCAGAGCGGCCCGCCCTGGTGCGGGCAGTAGTTGTTGATCGCGTAGAACCGGTCGCCCACCCGGAAGACGCCGATCGAACGCCGCCCCGCCTGCACGATGCGCCGCTCACCCGGCGGGAACTCGTCGAGCCGGCACACCACGATCCGCATGCATTGCACGGTAGGAACCAGTTCGCGGGACCGGAAACAGATAGTCGGGATGGATGGCATCAACGCCGTCTATGCGGGGGCGCCGCTCGGGCGAACCCGCCGCCGGTAGAGCTCCGCCAGCAGCCCCACCACGTCCGTGGCCGCCGGATGCGGGTCGTCCCGCCACCACACCAACCGCACCGGGACCGGCGGCGCGTCGCGCAGCCTGCGGAAGACGACGCCGTGACGCCGGTACTGGGTGAGCGTGCTCTCCGCGGTGACGCCGACGCAGCGGCCGCTGGCGATGACCGCGAGCCAGTCGTCGACGTCGTGGATCTCCTCCACGGCTGGGCGCGCGCCGGGCGGCCAGAGGTCGACGGTGGTGGTGCCGGTGTGCGGGTCGACCGCGAGGGTGCGGTCGCCCAGCTCGGCGAGGCGCAGCCGGCGGCGCCGGGCGAGGCGGTCGTCCGCCGCGAGTGCGCAGTAGCGGGCCTCCAGGCCGACGACGGCGCCGGCGAACCGGGCGGGATCGAGCCGATCCGGGCCGGACGGGGTGCGCACCACCGCGATGTCGCAGGCACCTTCGGCCAGTCCACCGGTCGGGGTGTTGGTGCGCACCAGGTGCAGCGAGACCTCCGGGTGCTCCGCCGCCCACCGCCGTTGCAGCTCGACGGTGTGCTCGCCGAGGGCCGCCCACGCGTGGCCGAGCCGGAGCCGGGTGTGGCCGCTGCGCGCCTCGGTGGTGAGGTCGTCGACCTCGGCGAGCACCCGCCGGGCCCGGGCCAGCACCCGCTCCCCCGCCGCGGTGAGCACGACCTCCCGGCTGGTGCGGCGCAGCACCCGCACCCCGAGGGCGTCCTCGAGCGCGGCGAGCGCGCGGGAGACGGACGGCTGCGTGACGCCCAGCGCCGCGGCGGCTCCGGTGAACCCGCCCGCGTCGACGATCGCGACGAGGCAGCGGAGGTGACGCAGCTCGACGTCCATACGTCCAGCGTATCGAGAAAGCAGTGGATGCATTTTGAGAATGAGCGGTCGGAGCGCATTCTGGCCGCATGGAAACCGAGATCCGGTCGCGGCAGACGGGCAGCGCCGCCGGCGTGGGGTTGATGCTCGCCAGCAGCCTGTCGAGCCAGACCGGGGCGGCCGTCGGCGCGTTCGCCTTCGACGTCATCGGGCCGGTCGGCGTGGTGGCGGTACGGCAGTGGGTGGCAGGCGTCGTGCTGCTGGCCGTCGGGCGGCCGCGGCTGCGGGCGTTCACGCGGCGCCAGTGGTTGCCGGTGCTCGGGCTCGCCGCGGTGTTCGCCACCATGAACGTCTCGCTGTACACGGCGATCGACCGCATCGGCCTCGGGCTCGCGGTCACGCTGGAGTTCCTCGGCCCGCTCACCGTCGCCGTGGCCGGCGCACGGCGCCACGTCACGTTGGGCTGTGCGGTGCTCGCCGCGGCCGGGGTCGTCCTCCTCACCAGGCCGCAGCCGTCGAGCGACTACGTCGGCGTCGGCCTCGGGCTGCTCGCGGCGCTCTGCTGGGCGATCTACATCCTGCTCAACCGCACGGTTGGCCGGCGGTTGCCGGGCCTGGAGGGGTCGGCCGCCGCCGGTGCCGTGTCGGGCCTCGTGTACGTGCCGATCGGGGTCGGTGTCCTCGTCGCGCATCCGCCGACCCCGGCCGCGCTCGCCTGCGCGGCGACCGCCGGTGTGCTGTCGTCCGCCGTCCCGTTCCTCGCGGATCTGTTGGCGCTCCGCCGCGTCCCCGCTCACTCCTTCGGGCTGTTCATGAGCCTGAGCCCCGTGTTCGCCGCCGCCATCGGCGCCGTCGTGCTCGGCGAGGCGCTCGCCCCGCTCGACTGGCTCGCCATCGCGCTCGTCGTCAGCGCGAACACCACGGCCGTGTTACTCACGTCGCGCACAGCTCGTTGACCTACTGTGCCGGCCATGGACGTGGCGGCACCTCCCGGCCTGACCTCGGCCGAGGCGGCCGCGCGGCGTAGCGCCGGCGAGGCGAACACGCCCGTCAGCAGCACGTCACGCACCTACGCGACGATTCTGCGCACCAACGTCTTCTCCTTCTACAACTCGATCCTGTTCGTCATCGGCGCGGCACTCCTCGCGATGGGCCGCTACAACGACGCGTTCGTCAGCGTGGGGCTGGGCCTGGTCAACGCCGTGATCAGCGCGGCGCAGGAGATCGGGGCGAAGCGGAAGCTCGACGGGCTGCAGCTGCTCGACGCGGCGCAGGTGGTCGTGGTCCGCGACGGCGCCGACGTGCCGCTGGCGCCGGCCGAGGTCGTGCGCGGCGACGTCGTGCGGGTGCGGGCGGGCGACCAGATAGTCGTGGACGGACCACTGCTCCCGGGTGGCTGGATCGAGGCCGACGAGTCCCTGCTCACGGGCGAGTCCGAGCCGGTGGTGAAGGAGCCGGGCGACGACCTGCGCTCCGGGACCCTCTGCGTGGCCGGGGAGGGGTACCAGGAAGCCCGTGAGGTGGGCGCGGCGAGCTACGCGGGCCGGCTCACCGCCGAGGCGCGCCGGGTGACGACCGACAAGACCCCGCTGCAGCGCCGGATCGACTTCGTGGTGCGGCTCGTGATGGCGCTGGTCGTGCTGATGAGCGGGGCGATCCTGGCCCAGGCCGCGCTGGAGGGGTTCACGCTGCTGCGCGTCGTGCAGATCACGGCGGTGCTGTCCGGGCTGGTGCCCTACGGCCTGTTCTTCCTCATCACGCTCGCCTACACCCGGGGGGCGGCCCTCATCGCCCGCCGGGGGGCGTTGGTGCAGCAGGTCAACGCCGTCGAGTCGATCAGCCACGTCGACGTCGTCTGCACCGACAAGACGGGCACGCTCACCACCGGTCGCCTGACGCTGAAGGAGATCGAGCCGCTCGGCGGGAGGGACGCCGCGGAGGTGGAGGCCGCGGTCGGGTCGTTCGCGCGCACGGCCACCACCCCGAACCTCACCACCGTCGCGCTGGCCGCGAACCTGCCCGGCACGGCGTGGGAGGTCCGCGACGAGGTGCCGTTCGCATCCTCGCTGCGCTGGTCGGGGGTGGTCACCACGGACGGCGCGTGGGTCCTCGGTGCGCCGGACGCGCTCGCTCCGCAGCTGAGGGGCACCGACATCGGGGCGTCCGTCGTCGGGCGCGCGTCGATGGGCCTGCGGGTGCTGGTGCTGGCCCGCGCCACCGACCCGGACGCCGGCCTCCGTGACGGCGACGGGCGCGCGGCGTTGCCATCGCTGGAGGCGGTCGGGATCGTCGCGCTGGCCGACGAGCTGCGTCCCGAGGTGGCCGAGAGCATCCGGCGCTTCGCCGGCGAAGGCGTGGCGCTCAAGGTGCTGTCGGGTGACGACCCGCGCACCGTCGCCGCGCTCGCGTCGCAGGCGGGCCTGCGGGCCGGCGTCCCGGTCGCGGGCGCCGAGCTCGACGCGCCGGACGATGCGGCGCTGGACCGGCTGGTCGCGCGGACCACCGTCTTCGGCCGGGTGGCCCCCGAGCAGAAGGAGCGGATCGTCGCGTCGCTGCGCCGCCAGGGCCACCACGTCGCCATGATCGGCGACGGCGTGAACGACGCCCGCGCGCTCAAGGGCGCCCACGTCGGGGTGGCGATGCGCAGCGGGAGCGCCGTGACCCGCGACGTCGCCGACGTCGTGCTCCTCGACGACTCGTTCGCCGCGCTGCTGCCCGCCAGGGCCGAAGGCAGGCGCATCATCGCAGGCGTCGCGGCGTCGATGTACGTGTTCCTGACCCGCGTCGCCACGCAGGGCGTGGTGATCCTCGCGGTCACCATGCTCGGGCTCGGCTTCCCCTACTCCCCCACGCAGGTCGGGCTGACGCTGCTCACGGTCGGCGTCCCGACGCTGTTCCTCACCCTGTGGGCCCGGCCCGTCCGGCCCGACGAGCGGCTGCTGGGCAACCTCGCCCGGTTCGTCATCCCGGCCGCGCTCGTGACGGCTGCGTTCGGCACCGCCGTCTACGCCTACCTCTACAAGGTGGTCTCGCAGGGCTTCAGCACCGGACGGACGCCGGAGGAAGTGATCAGCGAGTTCGAGCGGTACACCGGCCTGTCCTACGGGACCGACACGGACTTCGCCGACGCCGCTGCCACGATCGGCGCGCAGACGGGCCTCTCGACGTTCGTCGGGCTGGCCTCGTTCGTGCTCATCCTGTTCCTCTTCCCGCCCACCCGGTTCTTCGCCGCCTGGACCCGGCCCACCGGCGACCGGCGCCCTGCGGTGCTGGTCGCCGTGCTCGTCGTCGCGTTCGCCGCGGTGCTGTTCGTGCCGGCGCTGTCGGACTACTTCGGGCTGACGGGGCCCGCGCCGCCGGTGTTCCGCGCCGTCCTCCCCGCGCTCGCGCTCTGGTTCGCCGCGTTGACCCTCGTGTACCGCCTCCGCCTGCTGGACCGCGTCCTGGGCCTGGACGAGCTCCCTCAACCCAGCCGGCGGCCCGCGTCGGGTGGGCGCACGTGAGGTCCCGCCCCGTCTGCCGCCCTCGTCGACGGCACCATCGCCGCCTCGTCCAGCTCCACGCCGATGCCCGCGCGCTCGCCCAGCACGATCGCGCCGTCACACACCTGGAGGTCGGTGTGGACGCCGAGCGGGTCGTCGAGGTCCTGCAGCTCGCAGGCGATGAGGTTGGGCACCGCGGCGGCGGCGTGCACGAGCGGGTTCGGCGTGCCGCCGACGGGGCTGACCGGCAGGTCGTGCGCGTGGGCGAGCACCGCGACCCGCAGGAAGTGGGTGATCCCCCAGACCGCGCCTGCCTGCACGACGTCCACGCCGCCCGCGGCGAGCAGCGGCCGGTACTGCTCGAGGCCGGTGAGGTTCTCCCCGGTCGCGACGGACGCGCGGATCCCCCGGCTGACGGCGGCGAGCCCCTCGGCGTCCCAGCGGCGCACCGGCTCCTCCACCCACGTCAGGTCGAGGGTCCGCTCCAGCTCGGCGACGTGGCGGACGGCCTGCTTGCGCGACCACGTCTCGTTCGCGTCGAGCATCAGCGCCGGACGCCGGACGCCTGCGTCGGCGAGCACGTCGCGCACCAACTCCAGCCGCGCGCGGTCCCGCTCGACGTCGAGCCCGCCCTTGAGCTTGGCCGCGGTGAGGCCGTGCTCGGCGTAGCGCTTGTGGAGCGTGCCGAGCTCCTCGTCGGACAGGGCGATGTCGATGCCCGACGCGTAGGCGGGCACGCGGGGCGAGCGCGCGCCGAGCAGCCGCCACAGCGGTTCGCCCGCGGCCTTGGCCTTGATGTCCCACAGCGCGGTGTCGAGCGCGCCGATGGTGCCGAACACCGCGCCGCCATGGCCGGCCTTGAAGACGCGGTCGAGCATCCGGTCGTAGAGCGCGGTGACCGCGCGCGGGTCCTCGCCCTCGATCGCGGGGAACACGCGGTCCAGCTCGGGGTGCGGGCCCAGCCCGACGCCGGTGATGCCCGCATCGGTATCCACCAGCACGATCGGCGTCACCGTCACGCCGTCGGCGATGACGCCGTTGGCGTCGCCGAGGGGACGCCCGCGTTCGTGCACGGTCGTCAGCGTCCGGTATCCGGTGATACGCACGTTCAGCCCTTCGTCGATCCGGCGGTGACGCCCTCGGTGATCTGGCGCTGGAAGACCAGGTAGACCAGCAGCAGCGGGACGGCCGCGATGAGCACCCCGGCGGCGAAGGTCGGGATGTCGGAGGAGTACTGCCCGCGCAGGGCGGTGATGCCGACCATGAGCGTGCGGTGGTCGGAGGACTGCATCACGAGCAGGGCGACGAGCACGTCGTTCCAGCAGTACAACGCGTTGAGGATGGCCACCGACACCAGCGCGGGACGCCCGAGGGGCAGCATGATCCGCCGGTAGACGCCGAACGGCGAGTTGCCGTCGATGCGGGCGGCCTCGACGACGTCGCGTGGGATACCGGCGTAGTAGCTCGTCATCAGGAAGATCGTGAACGGCAGGAACTGGCTCACGTAGGCGAGCACGAGCCCGGGGTAGGTGTCGAGCAGGCCGGTGTCCACGAGCACCCGGAAGAACGGCACCATGATCACCTGGAACGGCACGAGCAGCGCCCCGAGGCACCCGGCGAACAGCAGGCGGCTGCCGCGGAAGCTCAGGTGGCTGAACGCGAACCCCGCCATCGAGCCGATCACGACGAGCAGCAGCACCGACGCGGCCGTGACCAGGAGCGAGTTGACGAAGTAGCGGTCGAGCCCGGAGCGCGTCCACGCGGTGGCGAAGTTGTCCCAGCCGAACGACCCGGCCGGCGCGAACCGGTCGAGGACGTACTCGCGCCGCGACTTGAACGCCACGTTGGTGGTGAAGACGATCGGGTAGATCGTCGCGATCGCGAGCAGCACCATCGGTACGGCGATCACCCAGCGGCCGATTCGTGGCAAGTCACACCTCCCTCGTCGCGCGGCGGAGGATCCGGATCTGGGCGGCCCCGATCACGATCATCAGCACGAACAGCACCATCGACGCCGCGGCCGCGAGCGCGGGCCGGTTCATCTCGCCCTGCTGCACCCAGATGTAGAGCTCGGGGAGGTACGTCGAGGACCCGGGCCCGCCGCCGGTCATGACGTACAGCAGACCGAACATAGAGGTCAGCATCCCGATCATGGTGGTGACCACCACGAACTGGATCGTCCGCGACAGCCCGGGGACGATCACGTGCCGGATCGTCTGGGCCAGGTTCGCGCCGTCGACGCGGGCGGCGTCGAGCAGCGATCTGTCCAGCGTCGCGAACCCGGCGAGGAAGATCACCAGGGCCATCCCGAACGTGGCCCAGATGTGCACCCCGACGACCGAGAGCATCGCGATACGCGGGTCGCCGAGCCACTCGACCGGGCCGAGCCCGGCCGCGGCGAGGAGCGCGTTCACCGGCCCGTCGATCGCCAGGACGATGTCGAAGATCGCCCCGATGATCACCGGCGACAGGACGACCGGGAAGAAGTAGACGCTGCGGTAGAAGCGGTGCCCCGGCACGCGCAGGAACAGGAACGTCGCGAGCAGCCCGGGTACGGCGACGGCGACCGGCAGCAGCAGGATCAGCAGCCCGACGTTGCGCAGCGCCGAGCCGAACACCGGGTCGCGGAAGATCTCGACGTAGTTGCCGACGCCGATGAACCGGCCGTTCAGCTCGCCGTCGCCGGTGAGCGAGAAGTTCGCGCCCAGCAGCAGCGGGTAGAAGCGGAAGACGGCCAGCACCAGCACCGCGGGCGCCACCAGCAGGTAGGGCCACGCCCGCTCGGGCACCACCCAGCGGCGAGCTTCCGCCGGCTCCGCCGAACGAGCGGGGGCCGGCGCCGTACCGACGGTCATGCCGCGTCGGCCGCCGCGAGCTGGCGCACCGCGTCGTCGACGGTGACCGAGCCGGACAGGAGCTCCTGCGACAGCCGGCCCATCAGGTCCTGGGTGCTCGCCGACAGCGCCAGGTGCAGCGCAGGCTTGCCGGTGGGCAGGTCCGAGACCAGCCGGCCGAGCACCGGACCCGCGTCGGAGGTGTCGACACCCGGATCCGAGGGCACCGCGCCGGCACCGGTGTAGAAGGCGCGCAGCGCCTGCGGGTCGGTCAGGGCCTTCACGAGGTCAGCGGCCAGCGCGGGATCGGCGGTCCACTTCGTGACGCCGTATCCGATGCCCCCGTCGAAGGCCAGCGTGGGCGCGGCGCCGTCGGTGATCGTCGGCGCAACCGTGACTCCCAGGTCGGCTCCGAGGAACTCGCCGAGGTCCTTCCAGTTGCCGACGTCGGAGATGAGCCCGATGACGTGCGCGGCCCGGCCGCCGGAGAACACCGAGAAGGCGTCGTTGAACAGGGCGGTGGAGTTCACGCCCGGGTTGTTGTAGCCGGCGTCCTCGAACTGCTTCCACAGCTCGAAGATCCGCTTCACGTTCGGGGAGCTCCAGTCGCGCTCCCCCGCCAGCCAGGCGTCGTACTCCTGCGGCGTGAGGATGCCCGGGCCGAAGGCCGACATGAAGAACTGGATGCCGTAGCCCTCCTTGTTGCCGGCCGCGAAGCAGCTGGTGCCGGTGCGCTCCTCGAGCGCCGCGCAGGCCGCCTGCAACTCGGCCAACGTGGTGGGCGGGTGCTCGGGGTCGAGCCCGGCCTGCCGGTAGAGCGCCTTGTTGTAGTAGATCGGCATCCCCTGCAGCGTCACGGGCGCGGCGAGGGTGGCGTCTCCGGACCGGAAGGCGTCCCAGCCGGTCAGCCGCTGCTCCTCGGCTCCGAGGTAGGGGTCGAGGGGCACGAGCGCGTCGGCGCGGTCGCGGATCTGCCCGCCGCCGTTGAACAGCACCACGTCCGGGCCCTGACCGGCCTCGATGGCCGTGCCGAGGAGCGTGTAGTACTGCTCGTAGGGCTGCGCCACGAACTCGACCTCGGTGTCCGGGTGCTGCGCGGCGAAGGCCGCCCGGGCGGCGTCGAAGTAGCCGGCGGTGGTCGCGTCGCCGGACTTCCAGTCCCAGACCACGAGCTTCTTCCCGTCCCCGCCGCCCTGCGGCAGGGATCCGGTGCCGGCTGCGCCGCCGCACGCCGACAGCGCGACGGCCGCGACGAACCCGACGGTCGCTGCGAGTACTCGCCTCATCGCGATGCCTTCCTCGTATGGGTGAGCGAAACGTAATTCGTATGACGACTGATGTCAACGATGGTGCTGGGGTACTGTGCGGCCACGCGACCGGAGGAGGAACGGATGGCGGCCGCACCCGTCGACGGGGACGCACCGGCCTGGACGCGCCGGCCCGCCGGGCTGTCCCGCGCCGTCGCCACCGAGCTCGTCCAGCGGATCGTCGCGGGCACCTATCCGCCAGGGAGCACCCTGCCGACCGAGCCCGCGCTCTGCGAGACGTTCTCCGTGAGCCGCACCGTCGTCCGCGAGTCCGTGAAGATGCTGCAGGAGAAGGGCCTGGTCCGGGTGCGCCAGGGCTCCGGCACGGTGATCACCGATCCGGACTCGTGGCACCTGCTCGACGAGCAGGTGCTCGCCGCCAGCATCGGCTCGGAGCGCGACTCGGGGATCCTGGACGACCTCGTGGTGACCCGGCGCCTGCTGGAAGCCGACATGGCGTTCGTCGCCGCCCGCACCATCGACGAGGCCGGGCTGACGCGGCTACGCGAGCTCGTCGACCTCATGGACACCCTCGTCGCCGACTGGCCCCGCTACAAGCCGACCGACGTGGCGTTCCACGACGTGATCATGCGGGCGTCCGGCAACCGGATCGCCCGCGGCGTCGTCCGCGCACTGGAGTCGCAGGCCGCCGACACCGCGCGCTACGTCGGCCAGCCCGACACGGACGGCTGCATCGCCTCCAACCGCGGGCACCGCGAGATCTACGAGCGCATCGCGGCAGGCGACGCGGAGGGCGCGGCGGCGGCGATGACCCGCCACATCACGGACGCCTGGCTGGCCCGCCGCGGCGACACGAAAGGCGCGGCGCGTCTGGAGCGCTGAGCGGGTTCCGACGAACGGCGCGTTCGTCGGATAGGTTCCGACGAACGCGCCGCTCGTCGGAAGAGCGCTCTTTCCACCTCGCACCTCGTGCATCCACAGATCTGCGGTTCGCCTGGTCTCGGCCTCGATCCGGCCGCACCGTGAGCGCATGCCACGGCGCCGCACCGATGTCCCCGACCTCGACGACCTCGTCGCCTACCGGGGCGGTCTCGTCGTCCTCGTGCGCGACCTGGTGGAGCTCGGGCTGCACCGCGACACCATCGCGTACCGGTGCCGCCCGGGCGGCCCGTGGCGCCGGCTGGCGCCCGGTCTCGTGCTGTTGCGAAACGGGCCGCCCACTCGGGACGACCGCCGTCGAGGCGGGCTGCTGCATGCCGGGCCAGAATCGTTGATCACCGGCCTCGACGCTCTCGAGCTGCACGGGCTGGAGCGGGCGCCCCGGCCGAGCGGGCCCGTACACCTGCTCGTACCCACCGAGCGTCGGCGCAGCGGGTACGGGCTCGTGATGATCGAGCGCACGGACCGGCTCCCGGCGCGGGGTCCCGGACGGTTACCGGTCGCACCGCTCGAACGTGCCGTGATCGACGCCGTGCGCCGGATGCGCGAGCGCGACGTCGTGCGCTCGATCATCGCGGAGACGGTGCAACGAGGCCTGCGCTCCCCGGCCCAGCTGGCAGCTGAGCTGGAAGCCGGAGCGCAGCGCGGTTCCCGGCTTCCCCGCGAGGTTCTGTGCGAGGTGCGTGCCGGGATCCGGTCCGTCGCCGAGGCGAAGGCCCGGGCGCTGCTGCAACAGTCCAGGGCGCTGCCGCCGGTGGTGTGGAACGCGGAGATCGTCGACGAGCACGGACGGTTCATCGCGAAGCCCGACGCGTGGTTCGACGGCGTGGCGATGGCCTGGGAGATCGACTCGCACGAGTTCCACCTGAGCCCCGCCGACCACGCCGCCACCCTCGCGCGCCGCTCGGCGATGACGGCCGCCGGGATCCTCGTGGTGGCCACCGCACCCAGCCGCATCACGCGCGAGCCCACCCTGGTGCTCGGGGAACTGGAACGCACCCACGCACAGGCGGCAATGCGTCCCCGCCCGAGGCTCTACGCCCTTCCGAGCGTTCCGACGAGCGGCGCGTTCGTCGGATAGGTTCCGACCAACGCGCCGTTCGTCGGAAAGAAGCTCGCTACGCGCCCACCTCGATCAGCGCCCCGTAGACGAAGTCCTTCGCGGCCGGGACCTCCTCCTCCGTGACGTGCTCGATGATCACCGGCATGTTGGGGTGCTGGGCGGCCAGGAGCTTCAGGTACAGCGGGTAGTTCAGTGCGCCGTGACCGGGGCCGTGCAGCTCCATCGCCCCGACGCCGCGGAAGGACAGGTACTCGGCGGCGCCGGTGTCGGCGTGCTTCTCGCTCGTGTCGGACGCGCGGGCCACGTCCTTGGCGTGCGCGATCTTGATGAACGGCCCGAGCTCGGCGAACATGCGGCGCAGCACGCCGTCCATGTCGTCGATGTTGTGGTCCTCGTAGTAGTTGGTCGGGTCCATGACCAGCCCGAGGTTCGGGCTGTTGATGTCGCGGAACAGTCGCAGCGTGGCGTCGATCGTGCCGATGACGTTGTTGACGTAGGTCTCCACGCAGAACACGGCGTCGTGCTTGGCGGCCTCCTCCACGAGTTCGCCGATCACGTCGAGGCATTCGGCGTAGCCGGCCTCGGTGAGGTTGCGGGGGTCGGGGGCCCAGTCGCTGCCGGTGTTGTAGGTGCCGGTCTCGCTGATCACGTACGGGGTGCCGAGGTTCCGGCCGTTGCGGATGAGGGCCCGCAGCCGGTTGAGGCGCAGCTGCCGCTCGGCCGGGTCGGGGTGGATGATGTTGGTGTAGCCGGACACGGACACGATCGGCAGGTCGTGGCGCCGGTAGGTGTCTCGGATGGTCTTGCACTCGGCTTCCGTCAGGCCCTGCTCGGTGAAGCGGGGGTCGGTGAAGTCGAGGTCGAACTGGACGCAGCCGAACCCGTGCGCGCGGGCGCGGCGGGCGGCCTCGTCGAGGTCGTGCTGGTAGATGCCGGAGAAGATGCCGACGGGCAGCATGGGGCCACTCCTTCGTGGGCTGGGCAGGTCAGAGGAACTCGGCGGGCGACACCGCGCGCCGCTCGGCGATCGATCGGTAGGCGGCCTCGACGAGGGCCATGGTCTTCAGGTTGTCCCGCGCGGGGAGCGCGGGTGGCTCGCCGGAGGCGAGGGCGTGCTGCAGCTGCTCCATGACACCCGCGAAGGCATCGGGGAACCACCGCGTGGTCCAGGTGGGCTCCACCCACCCGTCCGTCGACTCGCTGGAGTACCGCAGCGTCGAGGGGCTGCCGTCGGGGTAGTCCGGCCAGCCAAGGGTGCCGGTGGCGAGGCCCCGGGTGCCCTCCACCCGCCAGCGGATGGCGACGTCGCCCTCGACGCCCTCCTGGACGGGGCCGCCCCAGACGTCCTCGAACGAGAGCGCGAGCACGCCGCTGCCGAACCGCAGGGTGCTGGCGACGATGCCGTCGACGTGCTCGAACGAGGTGCGCGGATCCTTGCGCACCGCTGTGTAGACGTCCTCGGGCTCGCCGAACAGGTACCGCAGCGCGTCCAGGTGGTGGACGCTCATGTTGGCGATCGTCAGCCGGTCGTAGCCGCGCAGGAACTCCTGCCAGTGGGGCACCGCGCGCATGTCCACGGTGGCCGTCACGATCTCACCCAGCTCGCCGCGGTCGATCAGCTGCTTGAGCACGCGGATCGACTGGTCGTAGCGCATGTTCTGGTTGACCGACATGACCTTGCCCGCGGCCTCGACCTCCTCGACCAGCGCCGTGGCCGCCGCCAGGTCCAGTGCGAGGGGCTTCTGGGCGAGGATGCCGCGGACGTGGTCGTGGCGCAGGGCCGCGCGGATGACGTCGGGCTGCAGGTGCGGCGGGTAGGCCACGTCCAGGATCTGGACGGACGGGTCGGCGACCAGCTCCTCGACGCTGTCGTACACGGCCGGGACGTCCCACCGCTTGGCGACGGCCTCGGCGTTCGCCCGCGTGCGGGAGGTGATCGCGCGGACCGGGAACCCGGCGCGGGCGTACGCGTCGAGCTGGACGTCGGCCATGATGAACCCGGCGCCGACGGCGCCGATGCCGAACTCGCGGCTGCGGATGGACTGGTCGGGTACCAACGCGCTCACAGCTCCCCCACCCGGAACGTCGTCTCGTAGCGCCGCTCCTCGCCCGGTTCGAGGAACGTCATCGACCCGTCCTCGCGTGCGGCGGGCTCGCCCTGCACGTGGTGGGTGGACGGCTCGAAGCCCACGGCGTAGGCGCCCTCCCGCAGGTGCAGCCACTGGAAGAACGCCGGGAACTGCGCCGAGTCGTACTCGAGCTCGAAGAACACGCCGAGCCGCTCGTTCACCAGGCGCGGCCGCACCTTGCCGGTGGCGTCGGGCTTGAGCTCGTGCTCGTACACCTGTTCGACGAAGCCCTTCTGCGGCGCGGGCATCTCCACGTTCGACGCGCCCTGCTCGGCGACGCTGTCGCTCTGCCACAGCGTGCGTTCGAGCGGCAGCTCGTAGCGAGCGCCCTCGTCGAGGAACGGCCAGCCGACGTTGACGTGGTAGAGGTACATGTGCGGCGTCGGGTCGAAGCCGGCGTTGCGCACGGTGTCGATCAGCCGGATCTCGGTGCCGCCGAGGTCGGCCTCGATGCGCCGGGTGAGCCGCAGGTGCTCGCCGAAGATCGCGGCCTGGCGCACCTCGCCCTCGGCCCAGAGCACACAACGCTCGTCGTCGATCCAGCGCTCGCCGTACCCGTGCAGCCGGGCGGGGATGTTGGCCACGCGGCCGTGGAGGCCGTTCCAGACGGCCGCGCGGTGCGGGTAGCGGTACTGCGAGGCGTCCACCTCGGCGGTGAAGAGCGTGTGGTCGAGGCCCGCGGTGAGCAGCAGCCCGGAGAAGCTGCGCAGCATCGAGAGCCCGCCCTCGTCGGCGTACTCGTGCAGCCCGGGGTGGCGGAACCCGGTGGCCGAGCGCCAGCCGAAGCCGTTCCCGCGGAACTCCGCGGTGCCGAGGTCCATGGCCCGGTCGACCAGCACGTCGAACGCCAGCCCGCCGCCGGTGCGGAACTCCAGCACCCGGATGCCGCGCTCGGCGCCGTCGTCCAGCACCACCGCGCGCACGCCGCCCGCGGCGCCGATGTCCCCCGCTCGCCGCGCGAGCTCGGCTCGATCGAACGTCACGCCATCACCCACCCTCCGTTGACCTCGATGCACTGCCCGGTGACGAAAGAGGAGTCCGGTCCGACGAGGAACGCGACGACCGCGGCGAGCTCCTCGGCGCGGCCGCGCCGCTTCAGCGACTGCCGGTCCAGCACGAACCGCTGGTACTCCTCGGGGTTCTCGTGGATCTCCTCCGCGGCGGTCGGGAACGCGCCGGGCGACACGCAGTTGACGCGCACGCCGTGCGGGCCGAGCTCGCGCGCGAGCGCCCTGGTGAACGCGGCCGCAGCACCCTTGGTGGAGACGTAGGCGGCGAGGTCGGACCACCCGCCGTGCATGGTGATCGATGCGATGTTCACGATCGCCCCCTCCGCGGCCGTGACCATCCGCCGGGCGGCGGCCTGCGCCGCGATCCAGTAGGCGCGCTGGTTCACCGCCACCACCTGCTCGTACTCCTCGAGGGGTACCTCGAGGAACGGCCGGCTCGGGTAGATCGCGGCGTTGTTGACCAGCACTCCGAGCGGGCCGAGCTCGGTGGCCGTGCGGTCGACGGCGTCCTCGATCGCCTCCGCGTCGCGCAGGTCGACCGGTAGCGGGAGCACCCGCCCGCCGACCTTGACGACCTCCTCGGCCGTCGCCTCCAGCCCCGCCTCGTCGACGTCGAGCAGGGCGACGTCGAACCCGTCGGCCGCCAGGCGGGCCGCGGTGGCCCGCCCGAGCGCGCCCGCGGCCCCGGTGACGAGCGCGGCCGTCACGAGCGGCCGCCGTGGGACAACGAACGGTTCATCGATGAACCCTCTTCTCTCGACAGATCGACAGCTCCCGTTGACACCTCGACCGGCGGCTGCCTAGCGTGATGTTAGCGCTAGCGGTAGCGCTAACACCAGAGGAGTTCCTCGTGACAGACCAGCGGCCGGGCGTGCTCTCCGGCTACCGCGTCCTCGACTGCTCCATCGCGATGGCGGGCCCGTTCGCCGCGCAGCGGCTCGGCGACCTCGGTGCCGACGTCGTCAAGGTCGAGCCGGTCACCGGCGAGTGGCAGCGGCACGCGGCGGCGGGCGGGGCGGGCGGCAACCGGATCAACGTCTCGTTCCTGTCGCTCAACCGCAACAAGCGCTCCCTGGCCGTGAACCTGAAGACCGACGCGGGACGCGACGTGCTGCGCAAGCTCGTGGCCTCTGCGGATGTCTTCCTGCAGAACTACCGGCCTGGCGTGGCGGCGCGGCTCGGCGTCGACTACGAGAGCCTGCGCGCGGTCAACCCGGCGCTGGTCTACGTGTCGATCTCCGGGTACGGCGAGGACGGCCCCTACGCCCAGCGCCCGGGGCAGGACCTGTTGCTGCAGGCGATGTCCGGCGCGATGCTCTCCAGCGGGCGGGCCGGCGAGGCACCGCGGGCCGCGGGCCAGTACCTCGTCGACGCGGTCACCGCCTCCACCGCGTTCGAAGGCGTCCTCGCCGCGCTGCTGCACCGGGAGCGCACCGGGGAGGGCCAGCTCGTCACGGTCAACATGCTGGACGCGATCACGACGCTGCAGATGCAGGAGCTGTCGGTGCACACCGTCGGCGGGCTGCCGCAGACGCGGTCCGACGAGCCGCACGCCCACGTCTACATCCGCGCGCCCTACGGGGCGTTCCGCACCGCCGACGGCTACGTCGTGCTGGCCTTCCCGCCGCTGAAGACCCTCGGCGAGGTGCTCGGCGAGGACTCCTTCCTCGACATGGTCGACGAGGAGCACGGCTGGACCCACCGCGACCAGATCTTCGCGACGACGGCCCGCCACCTGGAGACGAAGCCGTCGCAGCACTGGCTCGACGCGTTCGCCGCCGCCGGCATCTGGGCCGGACCCGTCTACGGTTACGCCGACCTCCTGCAGGACCCCCAGGTCCGGCACAACGGCACGTTCGTCACCTACGACCACCCGACGGAAGGCCGCGTGACCACACCCGGCTTCCCGTACCGGTTCTCCGCCACCCCGCCGCGGATCGACCGCGGCGCCCCGCTGACCGGCGAGCACACCCGCGAGGTGCTCGGCGAGCTCGGCCTGGACGCCACCGAGATCGACCGGCTGCTCGCGGACGGCTTCGTGGTGGAGACGGCGTGACCTTCGTCGGGCTGACCTGGGACCACCCTCGCGGCTACGCGGCGCTGAAGGCCGCGGCCGGGGACCTCATCACCTGGGACACGCAGTCCCTCGAGGGGTTCGAGTCGCACCCGATCGACGACCTGTGCGCGCGCTACGACCTGGTCGTGCTCGACCACCCGCACCTCGGCGACGCGATCGCGACCGGCAGCCTCACCCCGCTCGACGACCTGTTCGCCGCCGACGATCTCGCGGCGTGGGCGGCAGCGAGCATCGGCCCCACCATGGCTTCCTACGCCTGCGACGGCCGGCAGTGGGCGCTCCCGCTCGACGCCGCCACGCAGGTGTGCGCGGTGCGCGCCGACCTCGCAGGCGAACCACCCGCCACCTGGGACGAGGTCGAGCGGATCTCCCGCACCGCCCCGGTGGCGCTGTCGCTCGCCGGGCCGCACGCCTTCCTGACCTTCGCCTCGATCGCGGTCGCCCTGGGCGAGGAGCCCGCCACCGACCCCCATCGGCTGCTGTCCACGGGCACCGGGCTGGAGGCGCTCGACCTGATGGCGGCGATCGACTCGCGCGCCGCGGCACCGACCCGCGCCCTCAACCCCATCGGGCTCCTGGAGCTGATGTCGACCACCGATGACCTCGCGCTCTGCCCCCTCGTCTACGGGTACGTGAACTACGCCGGGCGCCTGACGTTCGGCGACGCCCCGTCCGCCGCGCCGGGCGGGCGCCCCGGCTCCACGCTGGGCGGCACCGGCATCGCCGTCAGCGCCCGGTGCACGCCCACCGCCGCGCTGCTCGACCACATCCGGTGGTTGATGAGCACCGAGGCGCAGACCCGGTTCCTGCCCACGCACGCCGGGCAGCCGAGCGCGCGAGCCGCCTGGGCCGACGACAGCGTCGACGCCGCGGCGGGCGGCTTCTACCGCGGGACGGCACGGACCTGCGAGACGGCGTGGGTGCGCCCGCGGTACGCGGGCTACATCGGCTTCCAGTCGGCCGCCTCGGCCCTGGTCCGCGACGCGCTCGCCGGGGCCCTCGACCACCGCCGCGCCCTCGCCCGCCTCCAGGTGCTCTACCGCGAGAAGGAGCGGATCTCATGATCGATCTCGGCACGGCCGACGTGCTCCTCGAAGTCGCCGATCGCGTCGCGACGCTCACCCTCGACCGGCCGGCGAAGCTCAACGCGGTCACGGCGGAGATGTCCGCGGCGATCGTCCGCGCCGTCGAGTGGTGCGACGGCACCGACGAGGTGCGGGCGATCGTGGTGACCGGCACCGGGCGCGCCTTCAGCGCGGGCTCCGACATCCGCGAGCTCGACCGCTACGCCACCCCGTGGGACTTCCGCAACCGCACGGACTACTGCGACGCGATCCGCGCCGCGCGCACCCCGACCATCGCGGCCGTGAACGGCTACGCGCTCGGCGGCGGCCTGGAGACCGCGCTGTCCTGCGACATCCGGATCGCGTCGGAGTCCGCGACCTTCGCCGCACCCGAGATCAAGCTGGGCTGGATCGGTGGCGGGGGCATGACGAGCCTCCTCTCCCGTGCCATCGGCCCGAGCAACACCGCACTCATGATCATGACGGGCGACCCGATCGACGCGGGCCAGGCGCTGCGCTGGCACCTCGTCAGCGAGGTCACCCCGCCGGAGGACCTCACGGCGCGGGCGCGGGAGATCGCGGCGACGATCGCGTGCAGGGCGCCGATCGCCGCCGAGACCGCGAAGATCAACCTGCGGGCCGCGTACAGCATGCCGGAGGACAAGGCCCTCGAGTACGAGCGCGACCTGCAGACGATCTGCTTCGCCACCGAGGACGCCGCGGAGGGCAGGCGGGCGTTCACCGAGAAGCGCGCGCCGGTCTTCCGCAGGCGGTGATCCGGCGTTGGCTACGGTTCCGCGCGTGGACCCCACGCCTCGCCGCACGCGCAGGCGGACCAGCTCGGTCACCCTCGACGACGTGGCGCGGGCCGCGGGCGTCTCCCCGCAGACGGTGTCCCGTGCGCTGCGCGATCCGGAGTCGGTCGCCGAGGAGACCTACGAGCGCGTCGAGAAGGCCGTCGCCGCCACCGGCTACGTGCCGAACCTCGCGGCCAGCAACCTCGCGTCCAACCGCAGCCGCGCGGTCGCGGCGATCATCCCGCTGATCAACGCGTCGGTGTTCGCCCAGACCGTGCACGCGTTCTCAGAGGCGCTCACCCCGCACGGCTACCAGATCTTCGTCGGCAGCACCGAGTACCACCCCGAGCAGGAGGAGCGGCTCGTCCGCAGCTTCCTCGGCCGTCGTCCGGACGGCCTGCTCGTCGTCGGCACGGAGCACACCGCGGGAACGCGTTCGCTGCTCGCCGCCGCGGCGGTTCCCGTCGTCGAGACCTGGGGCTGGACCGAGCGCCCGGTCGACCTGCTCGTCGGGTTCTCCAACGCGGCGGCGACCGCGGCGCTGGTGCGCCACCTCGTCGAGCGCGGACGGCGCCGCCCGGTCTTCGCCGGAGCCCTGCAGTCCGGGGACTTCCGCGCGGCCGAGCGCCGCGACGGGTTCGCCGCGGCGGTCCGCGAGATGCTCGGCACCGAGCCCCGGATCTGCGCCGCCGAGGACCGCCCCGTCAGCATGGCCACCGGCGTGGAGCTGCTCGACCAGGCCCTCAGCCGGTACCCGGACGCCGACGCGCTGGTCTTCGCGAGCGACGTCTTCGCGGCGGGCGCGCTCCTCGCCTGCACCCGGCGGGGCATCCCGGTGCCCGAGCGCTTCGCGATCACCGGGTTCGGCGACTTCGAGATCGCCTCCCACGTGGTGCCGTCCCTGACCACGGTGGCGGTGCCGGCGGAGGAGATCGGCACGCTCGCGGGCAGCCTGCTGCTGGACCGCATGCAGCGCAGGCCCGTCGCCGAGCCCGTGCGCGACGTCGGGTTCCGGGTCGTGCCCCGCGAGAGTTCCTGACCGACTTGTGGCACCATGATGACCAGATCCGTCCATCTGGTCATCATGAGAGGTGCCGGTGTCACCACGGGGAGTCCCCGTCGATCCCGCCGAGCGGGCCGGCCGCATCCTCGACGCCGCGGCGCGGCTGCTGCTGCGCTACGGCCACGACCGCACGACCATCAACGACATCGCCCGCGAGGCCGGCGTCGCGAAGGGCAGCGTGTACGCGCACTGGCGCAGCCGCGACCGGCTCTTCCTCGCGCTGCTGCGCCGGGAACAGGCGGTCCTCCTCACCCAGATCATGGAGCGGTTGAACGCCGCGGGTCGCCCGGCCGACCTGGAGCTGCTGCTCGCCGAGAGCGTGCGGGCCTACCAGCGCAGCCCGCTCGTCACGGCCGTGCTGACCCGCGACACGGAGATCCTCGGCGGCCTCGCACGGGCCGCCGCCGAGGAGGGCAGGCCGACGGGCGGGATCACCGAGCTCCTCGTGACGCTGCGCGCGGACGGCCTGGTGCGCACCGACCGCACCCTCGCCGAGCAGGTCACCGTGCTCAGCACGGTGTACCTCGGCTACTTCGTGACCGCTCCGCTCATGCCCGACGAGTTCCGGGTGGCCGACGACGCGGTGCCCGGCCTGGTGGCCGAGGCGATCTGGCGCGCCCTCGAGCGCCCCGAACCGCTCGCCCCGGACGAGGTGACGGCAATGGACCGGGCGGTGCGCGACCACGTCGTCCGCGCGCTGGCCGGCGCCGAGGAGCGGTTGCACGCCGCCCTGACGACTGAGGAGACCGCATGACCACGTACGCGCAGAGCACGTACGTCCTCGCGCTGGACGCGGCCGGGGCGGACCTCGCCACCGTCGGCGGCAAGGGCGCCTCGCTCGCCACGCTGATGCGCGCCGGCCTGCCGGTGCCGCCCGGTTTCCACCTGACCACGGCCGCCTACCGGCGGTTCGTCGCCCACCACGGCCTGCAGGACCGGATCGTCGCCGCAGCGGGCGCCGCGGACGCCGACGCCATCGCCGCGTTGTTCGCGGCGCACGAGGTGCCCGACGAGCTCGCTGCGCCGATCCGGGCGGCCTACGCCGCGCTGGGCGAGCCGGCCGTGGCCGTCCGTTCCTCTGCGACCGCCGAGGACCTGCCCGGCGCCTCCTTCGCCGGGCAACAGGACACGTTCCTCGACGTCCGCGGCGCCGACGCCGTCGTGGACGCGGTCCGCCGCTGCTGGGCCTCGTTGTGGACCGCGCGGGCGATCGAGTACCGCAGGCGGGAGGGGATCGACCCGGCGGACGTCGCGCTAGCGGTGGTCGTGCAGGAGCTGGTCGACGCCGACGCCGCAGGCGTGCTGTTCACCGCCGACCCGGTGACCGGCGCGACCGACCGGATGGTCGTCAACGCAACGTGGGGGCTCGGCGAGTCCCTCGTGGGCGGGCAGGTCACCCCCGACGAGTTGGTGCTCGACCCGGCCACCGGCGCCGTGCTGGAGCGGCGAACCGGCGACAAGGCCGTCATGACCGTCCGCACCGCCGACGGTCCCGCCGAGCAGCCGGTGCCCGACGACCGGCGCCGCGCCCCCGTCCTCGACGACGCGCGCAGCGCCGACCTGACCGCACTCGGCAGGCGCATCGCGGGCCACTACGGCCGCCCCATGGACGTCGAGTGGACCCTGGCCGAGGGGACGTTCGCGATCGTGCAGGCCCGTCCGATCACCGGGCTGCGCGACCCGTGGAACGACACCCGCCTCGGCGACTACCTGTGGACCGGCACCAACCTCGGCGAGGCCATCCCGGACGTCATGACACCGTGCACCTGGTCGCTGGTGCAGGTGTTCATGTCCCGGGCGATGCCGACGCTCTCGCTGCCCGGCTTCCGCGGGTACGGCAACATCGGCGGGCGGTTCTACCTGAACCTGAGCCTGTCGGCCGCCATGTCGGCGCTCGTGGGCATCTCCGAGCCGCGTTTCCGGTCACTGACCGAGAACACCTTCGGCCGGCTGCCGGCCGGCGTCGCGATCCCCCCGGTCCCGCTCTCGCGGATGCAGGTGCTCCGCTCGCTCGTGCCCACCGCGGCCCGGTTCATGGCGAGCGTGCCCGGCACGCTGCGGCGGCTGCCCGCGTTCGTGGCGGGCAACCGGTGCCACTGCGCCGAGCTGACCGACCGGATCAGGGCGACCACCGACCCCGCGGCGCTGGCGCGGCTCTGGGACCACGAGCTGCGCCCGCTCGTCGTGATGGCGTCGGACATGCTGGCCGCCGCCGGACGCAGCGACCCGATCGCCCTGCTCACCGTGCAGAAGCGGCTGCGGAAGCTGGTCGGCGACGCCGACGCGGCTGCGCTCACGTCGGCGATCACCGTCGACGGCGAGATGCTCGCGAGCCTCGGTCCCGTCGTGGGCCTCGCGCTGCTCGAACGCGGGGACATCGACGAGGCCACCTACGCCGAGCGCTACGGCCACCGCGGGCCGCACGAGTTCGAGGTGTCCCTGCCCCGCCCCGCCGAGCAGCCCGGCTGGGTGGAGCAGCAGCTCGGCGCGCTGCGCGAGGCCGGCGCCGACCCCCTCGAGCTCCTGCGGAAGCAGGAGGCGGCCCACCGCGCCGCGTGGGAACGGCTCGTCGCCGCCCACCCGAAGCAGGTGGCGGCCACCCGCAAACGGCTGCAGCGCTGGGCCCGCGCCGCGAGCAAGCGCGAGCAGGCGCGCACCGAGGTGATCCGGACGTTCGCGGTGGCGCGCGCCTACCTGCTGCGGGCCGGCGAACTGACCGGGCTCGGCGACGAGGTCTTCATGCTGGACGTCGACGAGGTCACCGCCGTCCTGCACGGCGCACCCGCTCCCGACACCTCCGAGCGGCGCGCCGCATACGAGCGCTACGCCGCGCTGCCGCCGTACCCGTCGCTGATCAGGGGCTCGTTCGACCCGTTCGCCTGGGCGGCCGACCCCGGCCGCCGCTCCGATCTCCACGACGCATCGGCGGCGCCGCCGGCGGCGGGCGGGGACGTGACCGGGTTCCCCGGTGCGAGCGGCGTCGTGGAGGGGGTCGTGCGGGTGCTGCGCTCCGCCGAGGAGGGCGGGGACCTGCGGCCCGGCGAGATCCTCGTGACCACCGTGACCAACATCGGCTGGACACCGCTCTTCCCCCGCGCCGCCGCCGTCGTCACCGACGTCGGGGCGCCGTTGTCGCACGCCGCGATCGTGGCCCGCGAGCTCGGCATCCCGGCCGTCGTCGGCACGGGCAACGCCACGAGCGTGCTGCACACGGGCGACCGGGTGCGGGTCGACGGCAGCCGCGGCACCGTCGAGGTGATCACTCCGGGCACGTGACCACGGTCGGCTCCTCGTACCGGCCAGCTCCTCGTACAGGCCGCCGAGCGGCGGACGGGTCTGCGAACCGGCACACCGCCGATCAACGGATCCACGGGCCGGGAACCGGAGCGGATCACGCGACGACCTCCAGTGCATGCGCAGCGGAGCTGTCCACCTGTCCCGCCGGTCACTGCTCGCCTGCTCGGCCGCGACGCTGCTCGGGGCATGTGCCGGCGGGAGCGGGGAGGGCGGGTCGACCGGCCGGCTCGTCACCCTCGACGGCGCCACCGCGGCACTGGCGCTGCTGCTGGGCGCGCACCAGGTCGGCACCGCCTCCTTCCTGGCCGCCGACCCGCTCGTGCAGGCCATCACGCAGCTCCAGGGCGCACCGGTGGTGGACGTGTCGGGCGCGGGCGGCGGGGTCGAGGTCGAGCGGCTCGCCGCGCTGCGGCCGGACCGGGTGGTCGGGTTCCGCACCTCCGGCGCCGACCCGGCCATCGGCCGGCTGGCCACGGTGCGCACCGTCGACCGGACGGGCGACGCCGACGCCGACTGCCGCGCCCTCGCGACCGGCATGGACGCCGACCCGAGCGCCCTGATCGACGACGTGCACCGCCGGACGGCCGACCTCGCCTCCCGGCTGCGCGGCGCCTCGCCGCCCACGGTGTCGGTGCTGTCGCCCGGCCTCGACGGCCAGTCGCTCTACCTGCTCGGCGCCGGGACGCCCGCCGGCACCGTCGTCGCGGCGCTGGGCCTACTTCGGCCCGCGGCGCAGCGCGGTCCGACGGACCCCGCCGCCCCCTTCGTCCCGGTGTCGACCGAGCGCATCACGGAGCACGACGCCGACCTCGTCCTGCTCCTCACCGGACCGACGGCGGACCCCGCGTTCCTGCGCGACGAGCCGCTGTGGCAGCGGCTCGGGGCGGTGCGGGGCGGCCGCGTGGTGGAGGTGGACGTGATGCGCTGGGCGACGATGTCGTGCGCGCTCGGGGCCCTGTGGGTGCTCGACGACCTCGCCGCGGTGCTGCTCGGCGAGGGCGCGGTGGTCGACGGAGCCGCGTCACCGGCCGGGCTCGAGCGCCTGCGCGGCTACCGGGCGCGCTACGCGCGGCCGTAGACCGAGACGTGCCGGAGGCTGCGGGAGTCGAACGGCTCTCCCGACCACCCGCCCCAGCGGGCGCGCAGGCGCAGTCCGGCGATCCGGGCCATGAGGTCCAGCTCGCTGGGCCAGACGTACCGCAGCGCGAGCGGTTCGAGGCTGATGCCCCCGTCGGTGAGCCTGATGTGGTTCTTGTCGACGCGCTGGGAGACGCGGTCGTAGCGCCCGACCTCGAGGGAGACGCGCTCGCCGTCGATGCCCGTCGCGTTGACGTACTGGTCGACGCCGCCGCGGTCGTGGCGCAGCCCGTACATCGGGTCGGGCACCACGTTCTCCACGACGAACACGCCGTCGTCGGAGAGGTGCCGGGCGGCGTTGACGACGCAGTCGACCTGACCGTCCTGGGTGAGCAGGTTCATCAGCGAGTTGAACACGAGGTAGACGAGCCGGTACCGGTCCGGCAGCTCGACCGCGGCCATGTCGCCGCAGGTGACCTGCAGCGCGTCCCCGCCGGGCTTCGCGCGCAGCCGCTCGATCATCGCCTGCGACAGCTCGATGCCGTCGACCCGCACGCCGGTGGCGGCGAGCGGCAGCGCGATGCGGCCGGTGCCGATCGCGAGCTCCAGTGCGGGCCCGGCCCCGGCCAGCTGCGCGAGGCGGGTGACGGCTGCCTCCTCGTCACCGAGGGGCTTGTCGTCGTAGAGGGCGGCGACCTGCGGGCCGAAGCTCGTGCGCGGGTCGAAGGACATCGCGTCGAAAGGCACGACTCCCATTCGAGCGGGTGGCCACGGGGCGGGCAACCGACTTCAGCGGCTCCCGCCGCCGAGCACGCCGTCGAGCAGGCGCTGCAGGTTCTCGGGGAAGTTCTCGGCCGGGTGCACGGACGCGGTGCGCACGGCGTCCGCGATCGCGGGGAAGTCCTGCGGCGACGCCGCGCGCACCATCCGCTTGCCGAGGGAGTCCGGCTGGTCGTGGTGGGTCCAGAGCAGCTCGCCGAACACGTACTGCCAGAGCATCTGGTGCGCCGCCAGCCGCGCCCGCCCGGTCAGCCCGACACGGGTGAGCGCCGCGAGCGCCCGGTCGAGCACCGGGAGGATGCGCGGGCTGGCGAACCCCTCGGCGACCAGCGGGAGAACGGCCCAGTGGTCCACGGCGAGTGCGGCGTGCACGGCGGTGAGCAGGCCGGTGAGCTCGGCCCGCGGGTCGGGTGACGGCGGTGGGACGTCGATCCCGGCCGCGACGACGTCGAGCATCTCCAGCACCAGCGCGTCGCGGTCGGCGACGTGGCGGTACAGCGACATCGGCCCGCACCCGAGCTCGTCGGCGATCCGGCGCATCGTCACCGCGGGCAGGCCCTCGGTGCGCGCCACCGCGAGGGCCGCGGCCACGATCGCCTGCCGGTCGAGCAGGCCGCGGCCGTTGCGCAACGGACGGCCACGGCCCGCCGGTCCTGCCACGCTCACACCCACATCATCCCTGGCCTCGTTCCGCGACCGGCACCTCGGCGGCCGGCGCGGTCGGGCGGAACGGCCGGACGAGCAGGGCACCCGCCGCGAGGCACAGCAGGCTGCTGAGCGCGACCGGCAGGGCGGGCCCGGCCGCGTAGAGCGCGGTGCCAATCAGCGGGCCGACGATGAACGTGCTCCCGTTGGTCGCGTTGACCAGCCCGGCCACCGCCCCCTGCTCGGCGGGGCCGAGCGCCAGCGTGGGGCCCGCGGTGTAGCCCGGCAACGCCATCCCGAGCCCGAGCGCGGCGACCATCATCCCCGCGGTCATCGACCAGAAGCCGGGCCCGACGGCGAGCAGGCCGAACCCGGCGGCGGCCACCGGGGACCCGACGCGCAGCAGTCGTACCGGCCCCCACCGCAGCCGGGGGACGAGCCCGCCCTGCACCGCGACGAGGACGAGCCCGGTGGCGAACCCGGCGCCACCCGTCGCGGCCGCGGTGGCCGTGGCGTCCAGCCGGAGGCGGTCCTGGAACAGGAACCCGAGCACGATCTGGATCGTGCCGAGCGAGAGGAAGAGCAGGAACCCGATGGCGAGGAACCGCCGCAGCCGCGGGTCGAGCGGGCTGAGCGTCCGGGCAGGCGGGAACGTGCGCCGCCCCCCGGCGCGCGCCTCCCGCGGCAGGACGACGGCGACGACGACGGTGATCAGCGCCAGCACCACCGGCGCGAGGTAGAGCGGGGCGAGCAGCGTGCCCGCCGCGAGCAGGCCACCGAAGCCCGGGCCGAGGACCAGCGCGAACGCCTGCGCCGCCCCGACCAGCGACACCGCCCGCGTGCGCTCCGTCTCGCCCACGGTGGCAGCGGCGACGTACGCGAGCGCGGCGACCGGCACCGCGCCGACGCCGAAACCGAACAGCAGGCTCCGCATGACGATCATCCCGGTGAGCACGGCCGCGGCAGGCGGGTTCTCGGTGCCGATCGCCCACGCCGCGACGGCGGCGAACCCGGCCAGCCCGGCGGTGCAGAGCGTGAGCCCGGTGAGCAGGACGCGGCGGTGCCCCCACCGGTCGCACACCCGTCCCCAGAAGAGGCTGGCCACCGTGAGCACGGCCGCGGCCGTGGTGATCACGATCCCGAGCTGCACCTCGCCGAGCCGCAGCTCGCGCGACAGCGGGGCGAGCACCGGGCCGAGCAGCTGCTGACCCGTGAACGCCGCGAGCACCGCGCCGAGCAGGAGCAGCAGCACCCGCCGGTCCACCGGGGAGCCGGCCCCGCCCTCTCGCTCATCGCTCACCCTCGCTGCGCTCGGGTGGCGCTTCGCGCAGGCGCTGTGACGATTATTCGCTCGCAAGCTCGCTCATCCATCCGTGCCCACCTTGGCCACCTCCGCGCCGACCCGCCACTTCCGGGCCCTGGTCTGCGCCTCCCACATCCGCGCGTACCGCCCACCGGCGGCGAGCAGCTCGGCGTGCCGGCCCCGCTCGGCGATCCGGCCGTCGGCCAGCACCAGGATCTGGTCGGCCCCGACCACGGTGGACATGCGGTGCGCGATCACGACCACCGTGCGGTCGGCGACCAGCGCGTCGATCGCCTGCTGCACCGCCACCTCGCTCTCGGCGTCGAGCGCGGCGGTCGGCTCGTCGAGCAGGACGATCGGGGCGTCCTTGAGGATCGCCCGCGCGATGGAGATCCGCTGCCGCTCCCCGCCGGACAGCGAGCCGCCGATCTCGCCGACGCGGGTCTCGTAGCCGCGCGGCAGCCGTTCGACGAAGCCGTGCACGTTCGCCGCGCGGGCCGCGGCCTCCACCTCGGCGTCGGTGGCGTCGGGGCGGGCCATCGCGATGTTCGCGCGGATGGTGTCGTCGAACAGGTACACGTCCTGGAAGACGACGGAGACGTGCCGGTAGATCTCGCTCGGGTCGACGGTTCGCAGGTCCACACCGCCGATCCGCACGGTCCCGGCGTCCGGGTCGGCGTAGCGGGTGAGCAGCTTCGTCACGGTCGTCTTGCCCGATCCGGACGGGCCGACGAGCGCGGTGAAGCTGCGGGCAGGCACGGCGAACGTGACGCCGCGCAGCACCGGCGCGCCGCCCTCGGCGTAGGCGAACCCCACCTCGTCGAACGCCACGTCGAAGCGCGTGATCCGGGCGTCCGGGTCGGCGTCGAGCGGCCGGGTGTCGAGCACCTCGACGACGCGCTCGACGGCGGCGTCGGTGATCTCGAACATGGCGGTCAGCGTCGTCGCGGTGGCGAGGGGTTCGGCGAAGCGCACCGCGCCCGCCACGACGGCGACGAGGACCGGCACCGTCAGGTCCGCCCCCAGCACGAGGGCCGTGCCGACGGCCGCGACGGCGACCACCCCCAGCTGCACCACCGCCGCTGCGTAGAGCGCCGGCAGCGCGGCCCGGGTCTGCGACTCGGCCTGGTGGCGGGTCTGCTCCCGCAGCGCCCGCTGCAGGCGGACCGACGACTCCCCCACCTGCCCGGTGGCCTTGAACACCGGCAGGCCCTGGACGTACTCGACGATCCGCGACGCCGCGGCCGCGTCGGCCTGGTCCACCCGCCGGAACCCGCTCCCCAGTATCCGCTGCATGCGCCGCACGAACGGCACGGCCAGGGGCGTGACGACGGCGAGGGTGAGCCCCAGCCGCCAGTCGACCACCAGGAACACGGCGATCAGCACGACCGGGACGGTGACCATCTGCAGGAACACCAGGGCGACGGCGGAGACGCCGAGCGCGGCGTTCACCGCGTTGCCCCCGACGACCGTGGTGAGGTCGCCGGTGGCCCGCCGTTCCAGCTCGCGCAGCGGCATGCGGCGCAGCCGGTCGCCGAGGCGCAGCCGGATCGACTCGATCACCCGGGCCCACTCGGTGTACTGGAAGCCGATCTCGCGGCACCGGAACACCGCCTCCACCGCGTAGCAGGCGGCGAACACCGCGAACCACCGCCACGCCGCGGCCGCGTCCACCTGCGGCCGGGACAGCTCGTAGAGGATCGGCAGCACGCAGGCGTACGCGCCGGCCTGCGCGAGCGACCCGATCACGGAGTCGCGGATGGAGGTGGCGAACCGGTCCCGGTACGGGCCGGCGACCCGCAGCATCAGGCCGATGATCCGTCTCATGCCAGCTCCTCGCCGGCGCTCGTCGCGGGCATTCGCCCAAGTCGCTGTGTCCGTGGTTCGCTCGCGAGCTCGCTCATCCCCGCACCCCCCATGCCCGCGCCCGCTCGTGGTGCTCCCACATCCGCGCGTACCGACCACCCGCGGCGAGCAGCTCGTCGTGCGTGCCGTGCTCGGCCACCCGGCCCTCCGCGAGCACGACGATCTGGTCGGCGTCGGCCACGGTGGCGAGCCGGTGGGCGATCACGATCACGGTGCGGCCGCGGGTGAGCGCCGCGACCGAGTCCTGGATCGCGGCCTCGCTCTCCGGGTCGGCGAAGGCGGTGGCCTCGTCGAGCACGACGATCGGCGCGTCGACCAGCATCGCCCGCGCGATCGTCAGCCGCTGGCGCTGGCCGCCCGACAGCAGCCCGCCCCGCTCGCCCACGCGCGTCGCGTAGCCGTCCGGCAGCTCCGAGACGACGAACTCGTGCGCGCCCGCCGCCCGGGCCGCGGCTTCCACCTCCTCGTCGGTGGCGTCCGGGCGGCCGAGCCGGATGTTCTCGGCCACCGTGTCGTCCAACAGGAACGGGTCCTGGAAGACCAGTGCGACGTGCCGCAGCAGGGCCGGTGTGCCGATCTCGCGCACGTCGACCCCACCGACCTCGACGCTGCCGGCGTCGACGTCGTGGAAGCGGGCGACGAGCCGCGCGACCGTGGACTTCCCCGAGCCGGACGGGCCCACGAGCGCGCACACGGAGCCGGCGGGGACGTCCAGGTCGACGCCGTCGAGCGCCTGCCGGTTCCGGTCGGTGCCGTAGCGGAACGTCACCCCCCGGAAGCGGACCGAGCCGTCGCGCGGAGGCCGCGGACGTGCCGGCTCCGGCAGCTCGGGCAGGGCGAGCACCGAGGCGATCCGGGCCGCCCCGGCCTTCGAGTCGTTCACGAAGTTGTTCAGGTACATCAGCGGCAGGATCGACTCGATCGGCAGCGTGCCGATCAGCAGCGCCACCAGCAGCCCGGCCGGCTCCATCGTCCCGCCCGCGACGAGCCAGATCCCGGCCGCGAGCACGACGACCAGCGTCGGCACGGGGGTCATCGCGATCCGCGCGATGAGGCCCGGCGTGCGACTGCGGCGCTGCCAGTTGGCGGTGGCCTCGGTGAACCCGTGCACGGCCGCGGCGAACCGGCGGAAGGATGTACTGCCGTCGTCGAACGTGCGCACGACGGGCATGCCCTGCACGAACTCCACCATCGCCGCGTTGATCGTCTCGTTCGCCCGGTCGTAGCGGGCCCGCTCGGCCGCGTGGTCGCGCATCGACAGCTGCATCGCGACCACCACGACCGGCGCGATCACGACGACGGCCAGCAGCATCCGCCAGTCCACGACGGCGAGCGCGACGAGCGCGGCGACCGGCTGCGCCAGCGCGAACCCCACGAGCGGGACCGCGTCGGCCACGGCGCTGTGCATCGCCCGCACGTCGTCCTGGACGATCTTCTTCAGCGGCCCCGACCCGAGGCGCAGCACCTCGCCGAGCGACACGCGCCCGAGGTGCGCCGACAGGCGGGTGCGCAGCACCGTCTCCAGGTCGAACGCGGCCAGGTGGGCGACCTGGAACGACCACGCGCGCAGGCCGAACCGGCCGATCACCCCGACCGCGGCGGCCACCAGGAGCAGCACCGCGAGTCCGCTGTCCGGCTCCGGCCGGAACAGCTCGCGCAGCGCGTGGGCCAGCGCGACGAGCCCCGCGACGCCCAGCACCGCGCCGGCCGCGCCGAGCGCGACGGCGACGACGAGCCGGGGCCGTACCGGCTCGGTCAAGGCCGACAACGATGCGCCCGGCGGCGGCTCGCTCGCCTCCTCGACGGGTGTGCCCTCCTCGGGCCGGACGGCTGTGACGGTCACGCCACCCTCCTCGTGGGTTCGAGATGGGCGACGCCCTCGAGGCCTGGCGGGCGCAGCGGCGCCCGACGGGACGGACCGGACATGGACACCTCGATCGATGGGTACGCAGTACGCTTGAAGTTAGGCATACCTCATCGCAATCGAGAATGCTTGTCAAGAGGCGGGCCGCCGCCTCAGTTCAACAGGCCCTCCTCCAGGTGAACATCATCGGTTGGCCAACACTCATCGGTAAAAACTATCGGCCGAGGCCTTCCCACGGCCGCAGTCGCGGCCACCACCCGGGGACGTTGCGCCGGTAGCGCTCGTACTGGTCACCGAAGGTCCTCGCGAGCGTCGGCTCCTCGTAGACCTTGACGAAGGTGGCCGCCGCGGCCTGAACGGCGGTCGCGTACGCGACGAGGCGGGCCCGGCCGAGCAGGAGGGCCTGCCCGACGATCAGGCAGTCGAGCGCCAGGTACATCGGGTTGCGGACGTGCCGGTACAGCCCACCGACGACGAGCTCGGTCGGCGGCGCCGCCGGCACCGGAGTGCCCAGCCCTTCCTTCGCGAACCGGGCGAAGGAGTGCGTGATCACCGATGCGCCCACCCCGACCAGCACTGCGCCGGCAGCCCGTGCGGCCACACCACCCGGCACGGGGCGCCGCGGCCTCCAGCGCGTGAGCAGCCACGGCACGAAGCCCGTCACCATCCCGGGGCCCGCGGCCATGAACAGCGCCGATCCGATCGCCGCCCGCCGCCGGGCCGCCTCGTCGTCGATCGACATCGCCATCCTCCGATCAGTGGAAAATTCATTTGCCATTGAATGTTGGCAGCCTACGGTCACCGGCGCTCGTGTTCAAGGGACCCGTGGGCTGCGCTCGACGCCGGCGGACCCCGTCGAGCCGGCGTCCGTGTCACGATGGGTCGGTGATCGGACCGACGAGCGGTGCCGCCCAGGATCCGCACGTTCAGGAACCGCGCACCGGGACGGGCTCGTCCGAGACGCTGAGACTGGCCGGCGAGCCGCTGCCGCTCACGATCCCCGCCCGTGTCTACGTCTGCGGGATCACCCCGTACGACGTGACGCACCTCGGTCATGCCTCGGTGTTCGTGTGGACCGACGTGATCAGGCGGGTGATCCGGATGACCGGGGTCGACACCGTCCTCACGCGCAACGTCACCGACGTGGACGACGTCCTGACTCGCGCGGCCGCCGAACGAGGTCGCCCGTACGAGGAGTTCGGCCTCGTCCAGGAGTACTACTTCGACCAGGACATGGCCGCGCTCCACGTCCGGCCACCGACGCACGCGCCGCACGCCCGCCACCACGTCGAGCACGTCCTCCGGCTGGCCTCGGCGCTGCTGGCCACGGGGGCCGCGTACGAGCGCGACGGGCACGTGTTCTTCCACGGGGCCCACCTGCCGAGTGCGTGTGGCCTGACCGCGGAGGAGGCGTGGGCACTGTCGTCGGAGTACGGCGACCGCCCGGACGACCCGGTGCGGGACGACCCGTTCGACGTGCCCGTCTGGCAGCCCTCCGGCCCGGGCGATCCGGCCTGGCCCAGCCCGTGGGGGCCGGGGCGTCCCGGCTGGCACGCCGAGTGCGCGGCCATGGCGCTCGCCACGCTCGGGGGCGTGGTGGATGTGCTCGCCGGCGGCGCCGACCTGGGGTTCCCGCACCACGCGTACCAGGTGGCGATGGCCCAGGCCGCAACAGGCGCCACACCGTTCGCCCGACGACAGTTCCGCGTGGGGACCGTCCGGCTCGACGGAGCGAAGATGGCCAAGTCAACCGGCAACCTCGTGCTGGTGAGCGACCTCCTGAACGGTGCTCCGGGGGCAGCGGTACGCCTGATGTTGCTGGACAGGCGCTGGGACCGGGCGTGGGAGTACCACCCGAGCGCGCTCCGGGACGCGACACGACTGCTCGAGGAGCTGTACCTCGCAGCAGGCACCCGCGGCGGGACCGAGGCGCCGGCGTTGCGCGTCCGTGCCGCGCTCCTCGACGACCTCGACGTGTCCACCGCCGTACGGGTCGCGATCGACGCGGGCGGCGACGCTGCCCGCCGGCTGATCCGCACGCTCGCGCTCGACTAGTGCCCCGCCCCGGAAGGTTGGCGCGTGAATCGGTGGATCCAGGCGTTCGCGTGAGCTGGCGCCGCACGAGCCTCGTACCGGGCGTACTCGGCTCGTGCGGCAACGCGGCCGGCGGGCGGCTGGGCCGCGGAGTTACGTGGTGAACCTTGCGGGGCGGGGCACTGGATCCGAGCTCAGCTCCTGCGCCCACCGCGAAGCATCCGCTTGGCGATCTGAACAAGTCGGCCGCCCGCCCGTGTTCGCCGCGAGATGTCGTAGGCGAGCCTGAGCGTCGGGGACGAGAGGAGCTCGACCGGCTCGGGGTACCGGAACACCTCGCCACCGAACGACGTCTTGAACCGCTCGGTCCCTTTCAGGGGAGCCGACGACTCGGGTTCACCGCCGAGGAGTGCATCGGCCGCCCGCACGCTGATCCCGCCGAAGTCGTAGGTGTGGTAGCCGTTCGCCTTCGCCCACTCCATCGCACGCCACACCGTTGCGGCGCTGACGCCGTCCCGGCGGGCCCGTTCCGACCGCTCCATCCCCGACAGGCGCTGCTTGACCACCCCGCCACATTGCGTGCACAGGAGCGCCGCGGCCGGCGAGCCGTCGATCTCGGCGACGAACACGGCGGCGTGCTGCTCGGCGTCCAGCTCCCGGTGCAGGTTCTCGATGTAGCCGGCCGACAGGGGCTCGAACTGCTGGTGTTCCGCGCTGCGGCCGACGAGGTCGGCGACGACGGGGATGTCGTCCCCTGATCCCTTCCGCACCCGGACGCCGCGCTCCGCCCAGTGCCGGGTACGCCGCCGGTTGGCCTTGGTCAGGCCCTTGCGGAGATCCTCGATGTCACGGCGCAGGTCCACGCGGATCGATGCCGCGGGCGCGATCCCGGACTCGCTCCGCCGGAACCCCCGCCTGCGCAGCGCCACGCTGACATCCCGCGCGTCGGCGGGTGGTTGCACGAACAGCGCGCGCAACCGTCCGCGAGCCAGCCGCTCCATCGCCGCGCTGAGCCGGTCCACGACGGGTTCACGCGGCGCGGCGGGCGACACGACGGGACCGTTCGACACGTAGCCGACCCGGCCGATCATCGGCAGCGGGCGCTCGAGCACCAGCGCCCCGCCCACGAGCCGGTCCTCCTCGTGCGCGAACACGTACAGCGGGTCGAAGCCCGACTCCTGGCGGATGCTCGCCCACGAGGACAGCTGGGCGACGTCGCTACCGGGGGTGTGGTCGACCAGTGCGTCCCACTCCCGCAGGACGGCGGGGTCGGGTTCCGTGCTGGCGGTGACGTCCACCGCCGGCGTGCGCGGCTCCTGCATGTCCGTTCCCCTCCCGGACGGGCGTGCCGTTGCACTTCCCCACGGTAGTACGCAGAGCACGGCGAGGCCCGCCTCGACGGCCGACGGATGCCTCTCGGCGTGATTGGATCCTGGAGTGTTGGGCGCGTATCCAAGAAAGGGCTGACCGTGGACTCCGAGGCCCGGGAACCGAACGCTCTCGTCGACGAGACCGCTGCCGCCATCCGTGCGCGGATCATGTCCGGGGAGATCCCGATCGGCGCCCAGCTGCGCCAGGCCGACCTGGCCGCCGCGCTCGGCGTCAGCCGCACCCCGGTCCGGGAGGCGCTGCGCCAGCTCCAGGCGGGCGGGCTGATCGAGGTACTGCCCCGGAGGGGTGCGGTGGTGCGGGTGCCGGCGCCGTGGGAGGTCCGCGAGGCCTACGAGGTGCGGGCCGAGCTGGAAGGGCTGGCCTGCGTGCGCGCCGTCGGCGAGATCGCGTCGGAGCAGCTCGACGAGCTGCGCCGCACCATCGACGTGCTGCGCGAGGATCCGCCCGGGAACGACGCGCCGACCTCCCCGACCACCGGGTCGCCCACGACCGTGGCGAACGACCGGTTCCACGCGCTCATCCACGAGGTCGCGGGGAACGAGCGGCTGGCCCGCACCATCCGCGACATCAACGACGCGTTCCCGCGCAACGTCTCCGCGCTGGTGCTCCAGGACAATCCCCGGCTGCGCGCCAACAACGTCGACCAGCACGAACGGATCGTCGAGGCGCTCGCGGCGAACGACGCCGAGCTCGCCCGCCAACTGATGCGCGAGCACGTGGTCGCGGCCGGTGATGCGCTCGCCCGCTGGTACGAGCGACGCTCCCACACGGTGTTCCGCGGCTGAGCTCGCGGCGACCTCACAGCAGCCCGAAGTACTCCCGCTGCTCCCAGTCCGAGACGTGGGCGAGGTAGCGGTCGAACTCGGCCCGCTTGATGGCGGTGAACCAGGCGACGACCTCGCGCCCCCAGGCCCGTTCGAACACCGGGTCGGCGGCCAGCGCGTCGAGGGCCTCGCCGAGCGAGCGGGGCAGCGCCGCCACCGGGGCGCTGTAGGGCGCGTCGAGGGGCTCTCCCGGATCGACGGCGCCAGCGACGCCGTCCCGCCCGGCCACCACCTGCGCCGCGATGTAGAGGTAGGGGTTCGCGGCGGGCTCGCCGGCCCGGTTCTCCAGCCGCGCGCCCCCCTCGGCCCTGGCGGGGAGGACCCGGATCATGGCGGCCCGGTTGTCGATGCCCCACCCGACCCGGTCCGGCGCGAGGGACTGGGGCAGGTACCGCTTGTAGCCGTTGACCGTCGGCGTGGAGAAGACCGCTCCCGCGGCGGCGTGCCCGAGGAGGCCGCCGAGCCAGTGCCGGCCGGTCGAGGAGAGGAGCTGCCCCGGCGCCTCCATGACGGCCCGCCCGGTGCCGTCCCGCAGCGACTGGTGCAGGTGCCACCCGGTGCTGGCCGATGTGCTGCCCGCCGGCCGGGACATGAACGTGGCCCTCAGCCCGGCGCGCCGGCACAGCTGGCGGATCGCGGCGCGGGCGAGCAGCACGTCGTCGGCGGCGAGGTGGGCGTCGCGGGCCGTCATGGTGATCTCGAACTGGCTCGGCCCGAACTCCAGCTCGAGGGAGCGGACGGGCAGGTCGAGGTCGGTGAGACCGCGGTGCAGCGTGCGGACGAGCTCGTCGTGGCGGTCGAGGCCCTCCTCGTGCAGGAGCTGCCCTCCCCCGCTGAGCGGGACCGGGACACCGTCGGGGCCGGGCTCGCCGAAGACGTGGAACTCCAGCTCCACGCCGACGGTCAGCTCCAGCCCGGTGCCCGCGAGCCGCGCCAGCTCACCTCGCAGCAGGCTGCGGGTGCAGAAGGGCACCGGCCGCCCGTCGGGGAAGTGCACGTCCGACAGCAGCCAACCGGTGTCGCGCGACCACGGCAGCACCCGGAAGGTCGTCGGGTCCGGCACCAGGACGACGTCGCCCACCCCCGCGAAGCCCGCGACCCCGAGGCCGGTGTCGGCCGTGAAGACGGGCACGACGGTCCGGCCCGAGGTGTCCTTGAGCAGCAACGACGACGGCGCCGTGATTCCGGAGCGGAGCGCGGCCGGAAGCGCCTCGCGGGTGACGGTCTTGCCGTGCACCACGCCGTGCTGGTCGGCGAACCCGATGCGCACCCGCTCGACGCCCAGCTCGTCGACCACCCGGCGCAGCTGCGCGGCCGCCGCGTGCTTCGCGTCGTCCCACAGCTCGTGGCGGGCCACGAAGCCCTCCCGGTCGGCGGCGAGCATCGGACGCACGGCGCTCCCGCCGCCCGCCTCGGAGACCGGGCGCTCGTCCACGCTACGCACCGCCCACCCGGCTCGATCGGGCCCACGGCGAGCGGAGCCGCCGTTCCAGTTCTCGGTCACGCCACGCCTCCTCCCACCCGTGCGCCGGAGCCAGCGTGTCGACCGCGGCGGGCCCGGTGAGCGCCCGCGCCGCCGCGACGTCGATCGGACGACCCGGTGTCGGGCGCCCGGCCACGAACGCGTCGATCGCGCGCAGGAGCAGGCGGCGGTTCGCGGTGATCGCCCGGTCCGAGACGCCGAGCCGCTCCACCGTGCGGTCCTGGATCCGGCCCATGCTCTCCACCGCCCACTGGTCGTGGACGTTGATGTCCAGGCCCATGCCGGTGTAGGTCAGGTCGCGCTGCTCGACCGGGTCGAAGCCCCAGTCGTTGCCGCGGTTGCGCAGCGGCCGGTAGTCCGGCAGCGACACCTCGGAGAGGCGCTGGGCGAGCAGCGTCTCCTTGTCGGTCTCGTCGGCGAAGTCGTAGAAGATCATGTACCAGTAGTGGTTCTCGTCGTCGATCGGCACGTGCCACTGGCAGAAGACCCGGTCGTTGCCGAACGGCACGACGAACGCGTTGGGGAAGACCAGGTTCGTGACCCGGACGTGCTTGAGCCGGTCGGTGAGGCTGCGCACGGCGTAGACCCGCAGCCCGTGCGCGGCCTCCTCCACCTCGATGTCCGGGCGGTGGTTCTCGGCGACCAGCTCCGAGAGCTTCTTGTCGGTGCCCTCGACGACCTCGCTGAACTGCCGGCCGTACACCTCACGCGGGTCCTCACCGACGAAGCGGTGCAGGAACGACACGTGGCTCGGGTCGATCCCGCCCTCGACGCCCTGCAACCAGTTGCACTCCCAGAGCCCCTTGAACGCGAAAGTGTAGGCGTCCGGCGCGGTGAAGCAGTCGTAGTCGGGGAACGGGGGCGGATCCCCCTCGCCGAGGTAGGCGAAGACGATCCCGTTGCGCTCCTCGCAGGGATAGCTCGGGATCCGCACCCGCGACGCGAACGTGGAGTGCTCCGGCTCGGCGGGCTGTTCCAGGCAGCGGCCGTCCGGGCCGTAGAGCCAGCCGTGGTACAGGCACCGCAGGCCGCCGCCCTCGAGCCGGCCGAAGGACAGGTCGACGCCGCGGTGCGCGCAGTACCGGCCCACGAGTCCCCAGCCGCCGTCGCGGCGGAACAGCACCAGGTCCTCGCCGAGCAGCCGCACGGCCTTCACGGGCCGATCGGCCGGCATCTCGGACACGAGCGCCGCCGGTTGCCAGTAGGCGCGCATCAGCCGCCCGAGCGGGGTGCCCGGCCCGGACCGCGTGACGCGCTCGTTGTCCGCCTGCTTCAACATCGCGCGACCTCATGCATCCTAGATCGGGCAGATTGGATCCACAGTACTTCTGAACGGGTCCACACGCCAGGGTGCAGACTGATCGTCATGCCCTACATCGCCGCCGAGCAGCGCTACGAGCACGACATCTACCGGCGCGCCGGCCGGTCCGGCCTGGTCCTGCCCCGCATCTCTCTGGGTCTCTGGCACAACTTCGGCGAGGACAAGCCCCGCGAGGTCCAGAAGGCGATCCTCTTCCGCGCGTTCGACCGGGGCGTCACCCACTTCGACCTCGCCAACAACTACGGCCCGCCCTACGGCGCCGCGGAACGCACCTTCGGCGAGATCCTGCGCCACGACCTGGCGCCGTACCGCGACGAGCTGATCATCTCGACGAAGGCCGGCTACGACATGTGGCCCGGCCCGTACGGCGACGGCGGCTCGCGCAAGTACCTCACGGCGAGCCTCGACCAGTCGCTGCGCCGCATGGGTCTCGACTACGTCGACGTCTTCTACAGCCACCGCAGGGACCCGCACACGCCCATCGAGGAGACGATGGGGGCACTGGCCTCTGCGGTGCGCGCGGGCAAGGCGCTCTACGCCGGCATCTCCTCCTACTCGCCGGAGGACACCGCGCGGGCCGCCGCGATCCTGCGCGACCTGGGCACACCGCTCGTGCTGCACCAGCCGCGCTACTCGATGCTCGACCGCCGCATCGAGGACGGCGAGCCGTCGCTGCTCGACGTGCTCGACGCCGAGGCCGTGGGAGCGGTCGTCTTCTCCCCGCTCGAGCAGGGCGTGCTGACCGACCGCTACCTCGACGGCATCCCCACCGACTCCCGCGCGGCAGGCGGCCGCTACCTCACGACGTCGGCCATCACGGAGGAGCGGATCGCGACCGTCCGGCGGCTCGCCCCGATCGCCGCCGAGCGCGGCCAGAGCATCGCCCAGCTGGCACTGGCGTGGGTGCTGCGGCACGACGCCGTGACCTCGGCGATCGTCGGGGCGTCGTCGGTGGCCCAGCTCGACGCCAACCTCGACACCCTCGACAACGTCGACCTCTCCCCCGCCGAGCTGGATGCCGTCGAGAAGGCGCTAGCCGGCTGAGACCGGATCGCGACGGAGGACGAGCTTGGTCGTGCGGGTGGCGTAGGCGGTGGAAGCGTCGTCCCAGTCGGCCGTGACGGTGGTGACCCGCTCCGCCGGGAAGCCCGTGCGCCGCACGAACTCCAGCAGTTCCGGCAGCACCGCGCGGACGTGGGAGACGCCCATGTGCAGCGTGACGTCGGTGGCGTACATGTGCATGAGCGGCACCCGGGTGCCGCTGGCGAAGTAGTAGCCCACCGCCGTGCACACGCCGCCGGGCGCCGCCGAGCGCAGGGCCAGGCGCAGCCCCGCGGCCGTGGAGGCGGCCTCGACCACGACGTCGTAACCGCGGTGCGGCGGCTCCGGACGCGCTGGCACCCGTGCCCCGAGCGACTCCGCGATCTTCCGGCGCGTCGCGCTCCGGTCGACGTAGTCGACGACGCCCGCACCGTTTGCGACGGCGAGGCCTGCCGCGTACAGCCCGATGCTGCGGGCACCGCCCCCGATGACCAGAACGCTCCCATCGGGCCGGTCGGACAGCGCCGGGACGACGGCCCGCCACGCGTCCGCCAGGTTGTCGCTCGCCGCGGCGACGCGTTCCGCGGGAACCCCGGGCGGGATCGGCACGAGCATGTGCGCGGCGTGCGGGACGCGCACCGCGTCGGCGACCATGCCGCCCCACGGCCCGCAGGACGGGCCGAACCCGAACGCGGCGAGCGCGCCGTCGGCGCGGTCGCAGGCTGAGGTCAAGCCGCGCAGGCAGCGCGGGCAGCTCCCGCAGGACACCGCCCACGGGACGATCACGCGCTGCCCGATCCGCAGCCCCGTGACCTCGGCCCCGAGTTCCACGACCTCCGCGACGCACTCGTGCCCGATCGGGAACGGGCCGCGGAACGGGACCGAGCCGCAGATCCGCCCGACCACGGGGTCGACCAGCCCGAGCGCCAGCCCGGCCTGCAGGGCTCGGGAGACGGGGCGGTGGATCGGCAGCGTGTCGCCGTCGCACCGGCCGGCGAGGAACGGGCGCACCAGTGCATCGGTCGGCTCCTGCACCCGGGGCGCCTGCCGGTCGTACCAGCGCAGGCGGCCGGCGCGTTCGAACCTGAGCTCCCGATCTATAACGGTTGTCATAGAACGCACACTATGACGACCGTCGTGGATGCCCCACTGTCCGCGCCACGCCGGATCGCGACGGACGGCCGATCCGCCCCCACGGGCCTGGGAGGAGGATCGGCTGGTGGACGCATCCCGGCCCTGGGCGCGGTTCGACGACCTCGCGGCCGGTTCCGCCCTGCGGTTCCCCGAGGCCGAGCAGGTGCTGGCGGCATGGGCGCCCGGCGACGTGGCAGGCGTCCTCGACGAGGTGGAGCGCCGCACGGCCGCGGGGGCGTGGGCGTTCGGCTTCGTCGCCTACGAGGCGGCGTCCGGCCTCGACGCCGTCCTCACCACCCGGGATCCGGTGGACGGGCTGCCGCTCGCCTGGTTCGGCATCACCGCCGCCCCGGCGGACGCACCGGTCGTGCGGCCCGGGCCGGGCGGGTGGACGGCGGGGGGCTGGACCGCCGAGTGGGACGAGCGCCGCCACCGGACGGCCGTTCGGGAGGTGCGCGCCCGGATCGCCGAGGGTGAGACCTACCAGTGCAACCTCACGACGCGGCTGACCCGTCACCTGGACGGCGACCCGCTGGAGCTGTACCGGGACCTCGCGCTGGCCCAGCGAGGGGCGTACAACGCCTACCTCGACACCGGCCGCTTCGTGGTGGCAGGCGCGAGCCCCGAGCTGTTCTTCGAGCTGTCCGGCGACCGGATCCTCATGCGCCCGATGAAGGGCACCGCCGCCCGCGGCCGCACGCTGGCCGAGGACGAGCGGATCGTCACCCGGCTCCGGGTGAGCCCCAAGGAGCGGGCCGAGAACGTCATGATCGTCGATCTCGTGCGCAACGACCTCGCCCGCGTCGCCGTCGCGGGCAGCGTGCGGGTGCCGCGCCTGCTGCACGCCGAACGCTTCGCCACCGTGCACCAGCTGACCTCGGACGTCACCGCCCGGCTACGCGCGGACGCCGGGTTGGCCGCGATCTTCCGCGCCCTGTTCCCGTGCGGGTCGGTCACCGGTGCCCCGAAAGCCCGCACGATGGAGCTGATCCGCGACGTCGAGGACGGGCCGCGCGGCGTGTACTGCGGTGCGGTCGGCGTGGTCGCCCCGCCCGGGGCGCCGTTCCGGGCGCGGTTCTCCGTGGCGATCCGCACGGTGCTGGTCGACCGCGAGCGCGGCGTGGCCACGTACGGCACCGGTGGCGGGATCACCTGGGGCTCCCGGGCGGACGCCGAGTACGCCGAGCTGCTCACGAAGGCCCGCGTGCTCGACACCCGCCCGCGCGAGTTCCACCTCGTCGAGACGATGCGGCACGAGTCCGGGCAGCTGCGCTCGCTCGACGCCCACCTGGCCCGGGTGGCGGCGGCGTCGGCCTACTTCGGGTTCCCCTTCGACGACGCCGCGGTCCGGGCGACCCTCGACGCGCGGCTCGCCGGAGCGGGTGACGCCCGGGTGCGGCTGCGCTGCTACCGCGACGGCACGGTCGGCGTCGACGTCGAGGAGCTCCCCCGGCCTCCGGACGAGCCCGTCCGGCTCGTGATCGACCCCGAGCCGATCGACTCCGCCGCGTGCTGGCCGCACCACAAGACCAGCCTGCGCGAGCCGTACTCGTCCCGGCTGGCCCGGCACCCGGCCGCCGACGACGTGCTGCTGGTGAACGAGCGCGGCGACGTCACCGAGTCCTGCACGGCCAACCTCGCCGCCCGACTGGACGGGCACTGGTGGACTCCGCCGCTCGAGAGCGGCTGCCTCCCCGGCATCGAGCGGGCCCGCCTCGTCGCCCGCGGCGTGCTGCGCGAGCGCGTCCTCCGGCCGGCGGACCTGCGCCGGGCCGATGAGCTCGCCCTCGTCAACTCGCTGCGGGGGTGGCGGCAGGCGACGCTGTCCGGCCGAACCGCCGCTCGGCCCACCACGCGAGCTGTATGACCACGACGCCGACCGCGGCGCAGGTCAGGGCCGTGACGGTGTGGGCGGGTGTCGGGTCGAGCAGGAACAGGCCTCGGGTCAGCGGCGTGAGGAACATCAGCGCCGAGGCCACCACCATGACCGCGACCAGCGCGACCTTCCACCACGCGTACGGCCGCGCGACGGCGGCGAGCACCCACAGCGCCATGCTGATCAGCGTGACCAGCGCCGCGGTGCTGGCCTGCACCATCTCCGCGGGCGGGGCGCCCTTGCCAGGGTTGGCGAGCAGGTAGGACACGAAGCACGACGCCGCGATCACCGCGCCCGCGGGCACGGCGATCCGCATGACCCGCCCGACGAACCCCGGGCGGGCGCGCTCGGCGTTCGGCGCCAGCGCCAGCACGAACGCGGGGAGCCCGATCGTGAACCAGCCGGTGATCGTCACGTGCCGGGGCAGGAACGGGTAGGGCAGCGCGTCGAGCCCGATGAGGCCGGGAATCCCCACCAGGAAGGCGAGCAGCACCGAGTAGACGGTCTTGGTGAGGAACAGGGTGGAGACCCGCTCGATGTTGCCGATGACGCGCCTGCCCTCGGCGACGACGTGCGGCAACGTGGCGAACCTGTTGTCGAGCAGCACGATCTGGGCCACGGAGCGGGTGGCGGGGCTGCCGCTGCCCATGGCGACGCCGATGTCGGCGTCCTTCAGCGCGAGGACGTCGTTGACGCCGTCGCCGGTCATCGCGACCGTGTGCCCGCCTGCGTGCAGCGCGCCGACCATCGCGCGCTTCTGCACGGGCGTCACCCGGCCGAACACGGACGCCCCCTGCACCGCGCCGGCCAGCTCCGCGGCGTCCTCCGGCAGGCTCCGCGCGTCCACCGGCGCATGCGCGCCGGGCAGGTCGAGCGCGGCCGCGACGGCGCCGACCGATCGGGCGTTGTCGCCGGAGATGACCTTCACGGTCACGTCCTGCTCGGCGAAGTAGTCGAGGGTGTCCTTCGCGTCTGGGCGGACCTTCTGCTCCAGCACGACGAGCGCGACCGGTTCGACCCGGCCCGGACCCCCCGGGCCGTCGACGGGGAGCTCGGCCCACCCCAGCAGCAACACCCGCAGCCCGCGCGCGCCGATCGTCTCGGCCTCGGCCCGCTCGGCGCTGCCCGGCCCCTCGGCGGGCAACAGCACGTCCGGCGCACCGAGCACCCAGTGCCCCTGCCCGGCGAAGCTCGCCCCGCTCCACTTGCGCGCAGACGAGAACGGGGCGACCGCCTCGACCGTCCAGCCCGGGCTGTCCGGGTGGGCGTCGGCGATCGCGGCGAGGCTCGCGTTGGGACGCGGGTCGGAGGCCGCGAGCGCGGCCAGCGCCCGGCCCGGCGCGATCCCGTCCCCGTTGCCCAGCACCCGCACTTCGGCGAGGCGCAGCGCGTTCTCGGTGAGCGTGCCGGTCTTGTCCGCGCACACGACGTCGACCCGGGCGAGGCCCTCGATCGCGGGCAGCTCGTTGACCAGGCACATCCGCCTGCCGAGCCGCACCACGCCCACGGCGAACGCGATCGAGGTCATGAGGATCAGGCCCTCGGGCACCATCGGCACAAGCGCGGCGACCATGCCCCGCAACGCCTCGGGCAGCGCCTGGTCGCCGGAGAGCTGGTTGTAGACCGACAGCGCCCCGGCGGGCACCAGCAGGTAGGTGATGAACTTCAGGATCCGGTTGATCCCGTTGCGCAGCTCCGAGTTGACCAGCGTGAACTTGCTGGCCTCCTCGGCGAGCTTCGCGGCGTACGCCTCCCGCCCCACCCTGGTGGCCCGGTAGCTCCCGGTGCCGGCCACCACGAAGCTGCCGGAGAGCACCACCGCACCCGGCTGCTTCACCACGGGGTCCGACTCGCCGGTCAGGAGCGACTCGTCCACCTCGAGGGCCTCACCGGCCACCACCTGCCCGTCGACGACGATCTGGTCGCCGGGCCCCATCTCGATGACGTCGTCGGCGACGATCTCGTTCGGTGCGAGCTCCTGCGCACGGCCGTCCCGGCGCACGCGCGGGCGGGCCTGCCCCACGATCGACAGCTCGTCGAGGGTCTTCTTCGCCCGCAGCTCCTGGACCATGCCGACGAGGCTGTTGGCCAGGATCAGCAGCCCGAACATCCCGTCCAGCAGGTAGCCGGTGGACACGATGATCAGGAAGAGCACCCCGAAGATCGCATTGATCCGGGTGAACACGTTGGCCCGGACGATCTCCCCCACCGTCCGGCTGGCACGTAGCGGTACGTCGTTGGTGCGACCCTCCGCCACCCGCTGGGCGACCTCGACGGCCGTGAGACCGCGCTCCACATCCGTGCCGGCGATGTCCGGACCTGCTGTCACCCTCGAACCGTATCGACGGGCCACCCGGCCCGATCACCGGCGCCGCGGCCCTGCGCCATCGACGGTGGTTCGACATCCCGTAGAATGTCCCGATGGTCCGGTTCACTGCGGCTCTCGGCGTCGCACTCGTCATCCTCGGGGTCGGCGCCTACGTCCTCACGTCGGCCGTGAGCGTCACCGCGCTCATCCCCGCGTTCGTCGGGGTCCCGCTGCTCGCCTGCGCGGCCGTCGCCCGCTCGGCGAGGTGGCGACGCCCGGCTCTCGCCGTGGCACTGGCCGTCGCCCTGCTCGGGGCGCTCGGGTCGGCGATGAACGCGATCAAGATCGGCGAGGCGATCGCCGGGACGGCGCAGCGCCCGTCGGCGGTCTGGGTCAGCACGGTCATGTTCGTGCTGCTGGTCGGCTACCTCGCGGTGGGCGTTCGGGCCGTCCTGAACGCACGGGCCGGGTCCGCGCGCTGAACATCCGCGCCGCCACCCATAGTCTCCTTCCGTGCCCGAGGAGACGTGGAGCCCCGAGCTCGTGACAGATGCCGCCGCCGACGCCGATCTTGCCCACATCGCCGGTCTCACGCGCGTGCGGGCCGCGGCGGGGGCGGTGATCCGGGACGAGCGGGGTCGGGTGCTCGTGGTGCGCCCCACCTACAAGGACGGCTGGCTGCTGCCCGGCGGCGCGCTGGAACCGGACGAGTCACCCCTCGCGGCGTGCCGGCGCGAGCTGAGGGAGGAGATCGGGTTCGTCCCACCCCTCGGCGAGCTGCTCTGCCTCGACTGGGTGCCGCCGAACCCGCCGTGGGACGGCGGGCTCGTGTTCCTGTTCGACGGCGGAGTGCTCCCGGCCGCGCAGATCGCCGAGATCACGCTTCCGCCGGACGAGCTGGAGCGCTTCGAGTTCGTCCCGCCGGACGACCTGGACGCGGTGTTGGCACCCGCAGGGGCGGCCCGGGTACGCGCCTGCCTGGCGCGCCGCGGCCACGGCGCCGTCTACCTCGAGGACGGCGTGCCGGGCTAGTCGAACAACGCCGGTGCCCGCCGTGCGCTCGCGAGCGCCTGCCGTCCGGTGCTGAGCAGCGCGAGGGCCACGACGCCCGCGCCCAGCCCCACCAGCAGCCACCAGACGCCGCTCGCCGCGCTGGTGAACGCCGCGCCGTCACCGGCGAGGCCCGACCCCACGATCGTGCCGGCGATCGCGACGCCCAGCGTCGTACCGGTCTGCCGGCCGACCGACGCCGTCGCGCCTGCCACCCCGGCCATCGAGCGGGGCATCGCGGACACCGCCGAGTTGGTGATCGGCGGGTTCACGGCGGCCAGGAAGACTCCGAACAGC